>NZ_CP174165.1:0-811471 GCF_045276895.1 Mycoplasmopsis lipophila | reverse complement strand
AAAATAGAGAAATAAGGAAAAAATAACAATTTATAAAATTTGTTAGTTTTAATGTTAATAAATGGTTATTAGTAATAAAAGTTATCCACAATTAAAAGAGTATTTTTTTTAAAATACATAAACATATAAAATACATAAAAAGAGGTTTTATGAAAGAAATATTAAAAGCGAGAGGAAAATTTACAAGAATATTATCTGGTGGTGAACCATCCTGAAAATATACAGTTGCTTTATTTAAAATTGAACATGATTCTTTAATTAAAATTTTTTTAAAAAATATAATGATAAACTTTACTGATATTTATGAAATTGAGATTTACCAAGATTTATCTTCTAAATATCCCGATACTTTTTATGTAAAAAATTTAGTAACTATTAAACCTGATAATAATATAGATTTGCATAAAATGATCACTAGTAAAAAAATAGGGATAGGTTCTACTACATTACAAAAAATTGAAGAAAAATTAAATGACAATTTGTTTAATTTAATTAAAAATAACTCACAAAAGATAATTGATAATTTAAATACTGATAAGCAAAAAGAAGCATTTCAAAAATTTATAAATGAATTTAATAATGATTCTTTAAATTTTTTTATTGAAAATGATTTAGTACTTCTTTATAGAAAAATGAATAAAATTTTTGGACTTAATGAAAATTTTATTGAAAAATATAAAACTGAAAACCCATATAAACTTTTTATTGATTATAATATTGATTTTACTTTAGTTGATAAATTTGCAATCGCTTTAAAAGAAGAAAATAAAAATTCTGCTGAAAGATATGAAGCTACAATTATTTTTGCTTTTAGACAAATGTGAATGAATAATAACACACTAGTTGAGATTAATGAAATTTTTAAAATCTATAAAAAAATTATGGGTCTAGATAAAGAATTATTTTTTGAAACTATTGAACGAATGATAAATAAAGGTATTTTAAAATTTATTGAAGATAAAAAACTTTTTACCTTACAAGATATGTATATGAAAGAACATTTTATTGTTCAAAGATTAAAAGAATTAAATTCTAAAAGAGATGATTTTATGTATAGTAATTTACAAGAAGAAGGTTTATCATTTTTACAAAATGAAGCTTATTTAAATTGTTTAAAAAATAATGTTTCAATAATTTCAGGTTATCCAGGTACAGGAAAAACCTATTTAATTCAATTGATTAATAAAAGTTTATTAGAAAAATATGCATATGAAAATGAAATAGAATTATTAACTCCAACAGGAAGAGCAGCAACTATTATTTCTACTAAAACAAATATTAATGCTAGAACAATACATAGTTTTTTAAAATTGAGTGATGACGAAGAAACTATTGTTTCATATAATAATTTTTCTTCTGATACAAAAGTACTTATTATTGATGAGTTTTCTATGGTAAATATTGAATTATTTTATTTATTACTATTAAATTGTGTTAAATTAGAAAAAATTATTTTTATTGGTGATTATAATCAATTACCTTGTATAGGTCCTGGAAATATTTTACAAGATATATATGACTCTAATTTATTTGCAAAAGTTTCATTAAAAGAAGTGTTTAGAACTGAAAAAATGGATTTAGTTTCTCATTATTTAGACATAAATAAAAGAGAAATTCCACTTTTAAAATCAGAATCGGTAGAAACAATAAAAATTATTTCAGAAGAATATTTAACAAAAATAAAAGACATTTTTATTTCACAAGTAAATCAATATTCTATGGACGATGTGGTAATTTTAATTCCCACTTATAAAGGAAAAAAAGGCATTTATCTTACCAATAATATTATTCAAAAATATTTATTTGGAGAAGATGATAAGCCTATTTATGAAATATCTTATAAAGATATTTCTATTAAGTATTATTTGGGAGACAAAGTTATTCAATTAAAAAATGTTTATGATAAAAATGTTTTTAATGGTGAAATAGGATATATAAGAAAATATAAAAATGATATTTTTACAATTGAATTTCCAAACAATAAATTCGTAGATTATACAAAAGAAGAATTTAGAGAATATATCAATTTAGCTTACGCAATCACAATTCATAAATTTCAAGGTTCGGAAGCAAAGGTGGTTATTTTTGTAGTTTTTCCTGATTTTGGTTTTATGCTTTCTAAGAAATTGATTTATACAGCAGTTTCTCGTGCTAAAGAAAAATTATTTATTGTTGGTGATAGAAATTTATATGTATCTAAAATTGTTGATGATGAAAATCAAAAAAAAATCTTAACAAATATGCAATTTTTATTGGAAGATAAATATTTTTAAAAAAATATTTTATATCTATATTTAAAAATATAATAATAACATTATGAAATTGATTGTAGGATTAGGTAACCCAGGTATTCAATATAAATTTACAAAACATAATGCAGGATTTTTAGTTATTGATAAATTATGTAAGTTTTGAAAAATAAGTTTAAATAAAGAAAAATTTAATGGTGAATTTGCAATAGTTGATGATGTTATTGTTGCTAAACCTTTAACTTATATGAATAAATCGGGTGAATTTATTAGAGATTTAGTTAAATTTTATAAAATAGAAACTCCTGATATTTTAGTTATTCATGATGAAATAGATATGGAAATAGGCAGAGCTTCTATCAAAATAGGGGGTTCTCCTGCTGGACACAATGGGTTAAAAAGTATTATCAATGAATTGAAATCTAATGATTTTAAAAAAATGCGTATAGGGGTTGGTAGAGATACTCAAAAGGAATTAAAAGATGATGTTTTATCAAAATTTACTCCTGAACAAATGCAATTTATAGAAATAATTTGTGATAAAGCGGCTGAAGCAGCAGCTTCTTTTGCTTTTAATGATATTAATGTAGTTATTGAAAGGTTTAATGTTAACCGAAGAAAAGAGAAATAAATGTTTTTATTAGCGATAAGTGGTGGTCCTGATTCAATGTTTATGTTGAATGACCAATTAAAAAAACACTCAAATAAAAATATTATAGTAGCTTTTGTCAACTATCATCAACGTGACGATTCTTTTATTGATCAAGAAATTGTTACTTATTTTTGTGAGATAAATAATATTAAATTAGAAATTTTAGAATTAAAAAAAGAAGATTATAAAAAATCTAATTTTCAAGATTGAGCAAGAATAGAAAGATATAACTTTTTTCATAAAGTATATTTAGAAAATAATTGTGAAAAATTGTTAATTGCTCAACATAAAGATGATTATCTTGAAACAGCATTAATGCAAATTAAAAAGGGCAAGATAGTTAATTATTATGGAATAAAAGAAAAAAGTTTTTTATTTGGTATGAATGTAGAGCGCCCTTACTTATTTGCCTATTTTAAAGATGAATTAGAAAAAATAAATATAAAAAACAATATTAAATATGCTATTGATTATACAAATAATTTAGATAAATATCAACGGAATATTGTTAGACATTTACTTCAAAAAAAATCTAAATTATGAAAAAATTTAATGATAATTAAGTTTAGATTAAAAAATTTTATTTTATCGATTAAACAAAAACGGCAAGAAAAAAAATATAAATTTTGAGAAAAAAAAGAATTCAATCAAGATGTTTTTAAGAAAATGAAAAATAAAGAAGATTTGGTTTATAGATACATAAATGACAAATTTCATAATATTTCTTTAACTAAACAAAAAATTTTAAGTATTGTTGATTTTATTTTATCTAAGAAACGAACTAGTAAATATTTATTAAAAGATAATATTTTTTTAGAAAAGGAACATGGAAAATTAAAAGATAATGTTTAAAAGAAATTAATAGTAATATTCTTCTGTTTTTATATAAAGCTGCTTTTTCAAGCACAAGAGTTTAATTTATTAAAAACTATAAAAAGTTATTTTTTTAATAAAAAATAGCTAAAAAATTGACTTTTATGGAAAAACAAGACACAAAACAAACTTTTTTATCAATTTTTATTATTATATAATAATACTTATTATTATAAGGAAGGACGCAAATGAAACAAAAAGCACCTTTAAACAAATCAAAAATTATTTGAATAGCTGTTTTAACAACAATAGCTGCTATTTTAATTTCTGTTTTGCTTTTTAAACTTTTTAGTGTAAAACCAACACAAATTAGTTTTTCTGATTTTGAAAATATTGTTTCTGCAGCAAGTAATGATGCTACTGATAAAATTTATATTGAAAAATTAGAATTTGACCCTAATTCTGGAGTGGCTACAATGAATTATTTTAATGGTAGAACTTTAGAATATTACAAATTTGGTATTCCATATTCAACTATTTCAAAATATTTTGAAGCTGGAACTAATCAAAACCAATCTTTAAAAGAAGCATTAAAGTATTTAAATAATAAAGGAGCAGAAGCATCTGGGACTTATAGTTCAGTTATTCCTAAAGAACAATCTGCTTTTATGAAATGATTTACTTTATTATTACCTACTTTAATTTTTGGAGTAATTATTTATTTGGTTTATAGAGCTCAAATGAATATGTACAGTGGTACAGGAGCTATTGGTGAAAAATCTAATCCTGCTATTAAAATTAAAAGCGATAAAACTTTTAAAAATGTTGCTGGAAATTCAGAGGCTATTGAAGAAATTAAAGAAATTGTTGATTATTTAAAAAATCCTAAGAAATACCAACTTGCTGGTGCAAGAATGCCTAAAGGTATTCTTTTGGGAGGCCCTCCAGGCACAGGTAAAACTTTATTAGCAAAAGCAACTGCTGGTGAAGCTAATGTTCCTTTCTACTTTATTTCAGCTTCTAACTTTGTAGAAATGTATGTGGGATTAGGTGCTAAACGTGTTCGTTCTGTAGTAAATGAAGCTAGAAAAAATGCCCCCGCAATTATTTTCATTGATGAATTAGATGCCATTGGACGTACAAGAGGTTCAGGTATTGGTGGTGGGAATGATGAAAGAGAACAAACTCTTAACCAATTGCTTGTAGAAATGGATGGTATGACAGAAAATAATGGTTTATTATTTTTTGCCGCAACCAATAGAACTGATATTTTAGATCCTGCTTTAACTCGTCCTGGTCGTTTTGATAGAACTATAACAGTTGCTTTACCTGATGTAAAAGAAAGAGAAGAAATCTTAAAATTACATGCTACTGGTAAAAGAATTTCTAAAGATGTTGATTTAGCACAATTAGCTAAAAGAACTCCTGGATATTCAGGTTCTCAATTAGAAAATGTTATTAATGAAGCTAGTTTATTAGCAGTTAGAGAAAATAGTGATCTCATTTTAAGAAGTCATATTGATGAAGCAGTTGATAGAGTTGTTTCAGGTCCTGCCAAGAAAAATAGAGTTATTACAAAAGCTGAACTTACAATGGTTGCCTATCATGAAGCAGGTCATGCTGTTGTAGGTCTTAAATTAAAAGGTGCCAATAAAGTTCAAAAAATTACTATTATTCCTAGAGGTAACGCTGGTGGATATAATTTAATGACTCCAGAAGAAGAAAAATATAATGCTTCTAAATCAGAACTTATTGCTGTTATTACTTCATTTTTAGGTGGTAGAGCAAGTGAACAAATTATTTATGGAAAAGGTGAAGTTTCAACAGGCGCTGCTGATGATATAGCAAAAGCAACTAAAATTGCAAGAAGAATGGTAGCTGAATGAGGTATGTCTGATTTAGGTCCTATTCAATATGAAGAAGACACATCAAATCCATTTTTAGGAAGAGATTATGCAAAATCTTCACATTCAAATCAAATTGGTCATGAAATTGATTTAGAAGTTCGTAAAATAATGTTGGAAGCTGAAAAGAAAGCTACTGAAATTATTTTAGCTAATAGAGAGTTATTAGAACTTATTAAAACTGCCTTATTAAATAAAGAAACTATTGTTGCTGAAGAAATTGAATATATTGAAAAAAATATGAAATTGCCTCCAGAAGAAAAAGTTGAACAAAAGAAGGAAGATAAAGAAGAAATTGATTTAGATAAAATGCTTGATGAAATCAGTGATGAATCTAAGCAACCAACAACTAAAAATGTTTCTGAAGTAGAAAAAGAATTTGAAGAATCTATTACTAAACCTTTAGATAAACAAGTTAAATCAGAATCAACCACTCCAAATCAAGAAGAAACAAAACTTAAAAAATCTACTAAAACTTCTAAAAAAACAAAAACTGAATAATTACAAAATCTGCTATAAACAATAGCGGATTTTTGATTATGTATTAAATTTGGTAAAATCTACTTTTTATATAATATATAAAAACAAATAAGGAGAGCTATGTGGAATTTATTTAAAGAAGCATTTAGATCGCTTAGAAAAAATAAAGTTGTTATTGTAGGGCTAAGTATTTTAGTATTTTTAGTTTCTACTATTTTTACCTTACTTTATGATTTGAAAACAACTATGACTAATCAATATAATAGTTATAAACAAATTTCTAAACTTCATGATGCAACTGTAGATTTAAATTTAGCCAATCAAGGAGCTCCTTACAAAAATGGATATACAAATAATGGTAAATTTAATGATGATTTAAAATATAATGATCCACATAAATATGAATTTGATTTAACTAAATGAACCGATCAATATATTGAAGATAATTTTAAAGATTCAAGTTATCTTGATGATAAAGGAAATAAAATTTCAGGGAACCTTTATAGAGATAATTTAAAAAAATTTATTAAAGAATTAAAAAATGAAGAAGATTCAAAAATTATTCAAATAAAAAATGATAATCAATATATAGCATTAAGAGAATTAGATCAAGATTCTTCACATCCAATTCCTAATGAATATAAAGATTTATATATTAAAAAAGAAGAAATATTAAATCTTTTTAATTTATATAAATTGCATCAACAATTTAGTGAAAACAATAATTTTGTTAAATTTAATTTTGATGATGTGAAAAATAGTTTTTTCGAATTTATAAATAACCCTTTAATTCAAAACCAATATTCAAAATCATATTTTTTATATAAAAAAGAAAATGGTAAATATATTAGATATACAAAAGATACTATTATTGATCAAACCAAAAAATTAAAATTAGATAAAGAATATAAATTAGAAGATATATTAACTTTATCTAAACAAGAAATTGAAGAAGTACAACCAGATAATTCAATTATTAAAAAAACAATTTATTATGCTTCTCAAGTAGCTTCTTTATTTGTAAATTATCAAACAAATGAAGCAACTTTTGACTTTGCCAAAGGAAAAAGTTGAGTTGATAACAAACAAGGAAAATTAGTTGATACAAATAAATTAATGGAAATTTTAGGTTTTAGAATTTTTAAAAATAAACAAAATCAGCAAATTGAATATATATATGAAAACAATAATTTTCATTTAAATCAAGCCCAAACTTTATTAAATTTAAAAAATAATTCTTCTTATTCAAAAGAAGATATTTTGAAATCAGAATTTGATTTTAATTTGTTGAATTTAGAAGAAAAAATTATAGGTGTAGAGCAAAATATTACCTTAGAAGAAAATAAAAAATATTCAATTCCTTTAGAATGAATTTATAATCAAAAAACCAAAGTTGAACTTGGTAGATGATTTTATGAGACAACATATAAAGATCAAGATAAAAATAAATGAACTGATGAATATGAATCTTTTATGAAAGATATAGAAGAAAGTATTAAATCTAATCCAAATGATGAAGACAAAAAAAGATTAAAAAGATATTTTTGAAGTTTTTCTTATTGAAAAAAAATTAAAACCTCTTTAATTACCCCATATGATTCAGTGGGTAATTTAGATTACTCTAAAACAGATAGCAAAGAGTTAATTACTAATATTACAAATGATTTTAATTATTTTTTACTAAAAGAAAAAATAATTAAAGGTAATTTATCTATTAAAGATATTGAATATCCACAAGGTATTGATAATCAAACTTTATTTGAAAATATCTCTAATGACAAAAATTTAATAGAACATCAAAGTAAAATGAAAGAATTAGTTTCTACTAGAACTAGAAATAAAGTTATTAAAGAAGTACTAAAAGTTCTATCAAAATATACTGATAAACCAGAAGAATATATTGGTTTAAGACAAACTAGTACAGTTGATGGAATAGATGAAAATAACAAGAAACAAATTTATCATTTTATTAATATTGGAGATAAAAATAAAAAAGTTTTAGGTATTCCTTTGAACATTGGAAAACTATATGATGAACAAAATAACCCAACTAAAATTTATGGTTGAGATACAGCACAATTTTATAAATCTCCACAAGTCAATCCTATTATTGCTTCTCAATTGATTAAAGCCTTTGGAGAAAATCTTTTTACAGATGAAAAATATATTAAACCTTCATATTCATATGGAAAAATGATAGATTATAACTATCGTGAAAATGTTTATGTTGAAAGACCAAATACAAAGATAGTGAAGTTAGCAACTTGATTAGAAAATCAAAAAGATGCAAATGGAAATTACTTAAAGCAAAAACTTGAAAAAGATGATGTTAATATGGGTATCGCTTTATTAGGAAAACAATATAAATTAGTTTATTCAACTAAAAAAGATGGTAAATTAACTTGAATTAATTATCCTGATTCAAAGAATTTTAAAAATAATTTTGATTATGAGGGGTTAAAAAAATGATTAATTAGTTCAAAAAAAACAATAAGAACTGAATTTATCAATACAGAAACAGGTTGGATTAAAGTTGATTCTAATTTTAATAGTATTTGATATATTCCTATTTATTTCCAAAGTCCAAAATCAGAAATTATTCAAAACATTGTTAATACCAATTCTATAGAATTGTTTATGTCTAATTTAGAAAAATATTTAATGACTTCTGAATTAGTTAAAAATGATTTTTTAACTACACAACAAGTTTATGATTTGGTAAAAAGTACCACTAAAATTTTAAATAAACATAAATTTTATAATGTTCTTTTAAATTCTCAAATTGATAAAAATGTAATAGAAAAAATTGTTATAGATTTAATGTATGAATTAACAAACAATAAAAATGGAAATATTGTTGAATCTATAATTAAGAAAATTTTTAATCGCTCAGCAGAATTAATAAGATTAAATTCTGGTGTTGAAAATCAGCAAAAATATTTAATAGATGAATTGAATAAAATTTATAAAATGTTAAAAAATATTTTTAACTTTGATTTAAAAGAATTTTTATCTGTAGAAGAACTGGTTAAAATTTCCAAAGACCCAGTTAAAGTTATTGATTTTATTAACAAATTTTTTGATGCTATTGATTTGAAAAAAATCTTTGATCAAGCTAAAACTTGATTAGATACTTACCAAGATCAAAATGTAGAATCTGAAGAAATTAATCCACACACAAATCAAAAAATTAAAGCTAAATTTCAAACTAAATTAACAAAAGATAATTGAATATGATGAACCTTAAATTCTATTAATCAAAAGGAAATTAAGGAAGCGTTTTCAATTTTAATAAATAATATTGATTTTAAAAATTTATTTGATTTAGATAATAAATCAAGCATTATAACTAGATTATTATCTTTAAATATCCCTAATTCTAACACAGCTTTTAAATCTCTTTTAACTAAAATAGATAAAAATAAAGATGGTAATTTTACTAATGTAAAAGAGGGATTAATAAACATCCTTAATAATTTTGATTTAAATGCATTTTTAAATGAAATTAAAAAATCAATTGTTAATGATAATAACAAATATATTTTCCACAATATTTTTCAAGAAATTAAATATGTTTCACAAAAATATAATGATTTATCAACAACATATAAAACTTTAAGAGTTAGCTATATAAAAGATGAAGATTATATTTATGCCTTTTTTAAAGCAATGTTTAGTGTTCCTGGTTCTAATAGAGAGTTTAAAAAGAATTTAATTAATATGTTAAATTTATCTTCTGCTGGAAGAGAATTTAACATTGGTAATGGTAAAAAATTATATATTCCTAATACTGATCCAGATAAGTTAAGTTTGTTAGATTTAACTCAACTTATGAATTTATCTTTTGGTTCTAAAACACAAAAAACAATTTTTAATGATTTAGAATCTTTAAATCAATTAATGGACAAAATAATTAATGTTATTGATGATAAAAATAATAAAAATGAAAAGATAACTTTTGATGATTTTAAATTGAATACTACACAATTAGTTTTATTAAAGAAAATTTTTAAAACTAATTCTAATACCCAATTACAAAATAATATAAATGCTATTTACAAAATAGCAAAAGATTTTCAAAATTTTGCTAAACAGCTAAATATAAGAAATGACTACAATACAAGTGATCAAAATTCTTGAACTTTAGGTGAATGAATTAAATATTTAAATGATTGAAAAGGTGAAGTAAATAGTGAATTATGACACACTATTAGAGAATTATTAAATTTATTTGTACCTTCTAATTTATCTAAAGATTTTGCAATTAAAAATATTTCATTATTAAGTTTTTGAATAGATATGATTGCCAATTCTCCATTTAATGATAAAGATAAAACAAATGCTTTTGTAAATGATTTATTAAATTTAGCAATTCAAAATGATGTAAAAGAAATATTAAATAGCAAAGATTTAAATGATTTTTCTAATGAAAATATAACTTTACACAAAGATACGAAATTAGGAATTACTTTAGGATTGGCTAAAGTTCAAGATGCTACTAGAAAATTATTTGAATTAACTAGTGATGGAAAGTATAAAGTAAATTCTATTCAACAATTTATAGAAAAATATCCAGAATTAAAAAACAATAATTGACTTTATTTAAATAAAGTAGAAATAACTAGAAATTTAGCTTTTGTTGCAGCAAGCTATGAATTAACAGAAGGAAAAAATAATCCCGGAATTACTAATGGACTATATTATGAAGTTATAAATAAAGTAATTAATAATTATTTATCTACTTCTGATTTTTGGAATATTAGAAAAATTGCTTCAGAGTATGTATACAATAATTTAGGAGCGAGAGTTTCAGATTATTTAGGCATTAACTCAGCAGTTTTAAATGATGTATATAGAAAAATGTTTCCTCATTTTCTTTTGTATTATTTTGGAAATTTAAGACAAGATCCAAATGATCAATTAGCCAATTTACAATATTTATTAGAAAGAAGAATACTTAATTTTGAAGAATTAGCAAATGATAAAAATGCTTATAAAAATTCTTTAATTTATGATACTTTAATAACTTCTATTAAGAAAAAATATTCTTTAAATAATCAACAAGAAAATATTTATCAAGATGAAGAAGTTCTCAAAAATAAAAAAACCTTAGGTTTTGATAAACCGTTTTTTGATAAGTTTAATACTTCAGAAGATTATTCATTTTTTGGAATTGACTTTCTAAAATTAGTTAGAGAAGCATTAGATAGTATTTTAGATTCTGCCGCACATAATGAAGTGGTTTATACCTCTCCTTCTTCTTATGTAGCAAAAGTAAATTATGCTTATTTGGAAAGAAATAATAAAGCTATTTATAGTGGCCCAATTGATAAAATAACCAATCCAATTGCAATGGAAGAATTTTTGAATAAAATTGATCAAAAATATATTTTAAATGTTAATGGTGTTAAGTTTTTAATTATAGGTGCCGACACTACTGCTGATTATTTATATCCGGTAGTTGATGAAAATAATATTCAAACTAACGTTAAAAATCAAGCCTTAGCATATGTCAATAATGAAGGTTTTGCAAGAATTCGTTTAGCATATGCTGCTAATGCAATTAAAAATTATCTTTTAGTTAAAAATCCTAATTTAAAAGATAAAAATAATGAACAATTAAAAAAAGAATTGCAACAAATTATTAAAGAAAACATTCCTAATAACAAATTGGAAAGAGTGTTTAAAAACAATGAAGTTGATCCTATTAATCCTGAAAGATCATTAAGAGTTTCTACAATTAATTCTATTATTAATGCTATTAATGTGGTTACAGTTTTAAGTATTTCATTTTTAGTAGTTTTAATTGGTATTTCAACTATTTTTGTTATTAGACGTTATACGAATTCTAAATATAAAGTTTTAGGAATATTAGTTGCTCAAGGATATTCACCTTTTAAAATTGTTCTTTCCTTTACAGTTTTTGCAATGGTCACTTCTATTATTGGTGGAGTTTTAGGTTATGTTGTAGGTCATAGGTTACAAATTGCCTTTTTAAATCTTTTTAGTTCATATTGAACCTTACCTCAAGAAGTAGTGAACTTTAATATTTTCTCAATGTTATTCACTGTTATAGTTCCATTTATAGGAATTAGTTCACTTATTATTATTGCTTCTTTAGCTTCTATGCATCATAAACCAATTGATTTAATTTCTGGTAATGCAGATTTATTGCAAAGTAACACTTATAATAAAGTTAAAAAATCAATTAAAAAATGAAATATTAAAAGAAGATTTTCTATTTCTTTAATTTTTAATGGAATAGGTAAACTTTTATCTTTTGGTTTAAGCATTGTTTTAGTTGCTATTACTTCAATGTTTGCTTTAGCAAGTGCTTCAGTTTTTAAAACCACCTTGAAAGACACTTATGAAAACCGCAATTATACTTTTAGAGCAGATTTAGAAACTCCTACAGTTGAAGGAGGACAATATAAAACTTTTTATAATTCAGAAAATACTGGATTAGAAAATAATTTATATGTTCCTATTGGTCAATCAAATGAAGCTTTAAGACATAAGGCAGATTATTTTGCTCCTGGCCATTCTTCAATTATTAATAGCGATAATAAAAATGGAAATCCAAAATTTGGAGATTCACATATTCTTACCCAATTTTCAGTAAACATTAATGTAAGTTCAGGAGTAGCAATAGACCCTTGACAAACAGCTTATAATTCAATGCCTGATACTCAAAAAGCAAGAGTTGATCAATTGCGTCATAAAGTTGCGGCGGAACTTATGGCTACACAAGATGGTGAAGAAGAAAATGGTTATGTTAAAAAATTGATTTCATATTTCTATCATAATTTAGTTTATGACCAAGAATATGAAATCAAATATGATGAAAACCGTAGATTTTTAACTTATGTATGAGTTAAAAAAGAAGATTGAATAAATCAATTAAAGAAAAATGAATCTGAATATAAAAATCAAGAATGATTAATAGAACAATACGAAAATAATAAAGTTAAAAAAGCTGATTATTTTAAATATGTATTAGGCAATACTTTAAAAGAATCAAAATTTGTTTATGTAAAACAAAATTATTTAGATAATAGTGAAGAAATTCAAGAAATCAAAACAGGTGATCAAACACGTGAACTATATAGAAAATTTTTAATTAATGGTTATAAAAAAATTGGTGAAGAAATTCAAAAACAAAATACCAATTCAAAAATTAAAGGTATTGAAGAAAGATTACAAAATGTAACTCTTTCACCAATAAGAAAGGATTTACAAAAATCTTTATCAGAACAATATTCAGAATTAGCAAAACTTTCTACAACTATTTTAAACGCTATTTTATATCCTAAACAACAAAATAAACTTACTCAAAAAATTGATAATGATTATTTTATTAGTTTTGGCGGTGTTTATTTAGATAAAACTGTTGATCAAAAGTATTCATATGCAAAAACTTATAATCAAATTTTGGGTGCTAATAATTTATATGGTTTTGATGAAAATAATAGTCAATTAAAGGTATTAAATTACAAAAAAGAAGATTTAATGAAAAAATTATTAGCAACCAAAGTTAATAAAGATGATGAATATTATCCAATTTTAATCAATAATGTTGTAGCTAATAAATATAAATTAAATGTAAATGATGTAATTGATTTAGATATCTTAAATCATATTGAAAGATATAAAGATAAGATTTTAAATCAAATAGGAACAAAAACTAATTTAAGAAAACATAAATTCAAAATTATTGGAATAAGTAACACCCATATAGGAACTGAATTAATTACAACTAGAAAAATAGTAAATTGAATTACAGGATTAGATGAAGTAAATGGATTTAATGGTGTTATGACTAATGGAAAAGCACCACAACAATTAGTGGGTTCAACTTCTATTTATTCTAATTCAGGTTATTGATCAGGAAATGATTTATTCAATTTTGATAAGATGACCAATAGTGAAGCTAAAGAAGTTTTTGATAGTATTTTTAAATATAATGAAACTCCTAATGCTCCTTTAAAAGAACAAGGATTATTACAAAGGATTGGTTTTTCAAAAGATCAAATAATGAAATTTATTTCAAATGATAAAAACGCTACTTATTCAAAAGATAAATATGAAATAGTTAAATCAACACCTAAAGAAGCTTTACAAAGATATGCGGAAATTTATAACAAAACAATGTATACTGCTTTAGGCTCTTCTATTTATGCTAAAACTATTGAAGTAGGATTTACTAATCAAATAGCCAGTTTAGCAGAAAAAATTATTGCTATTATTATTGGTATTAGTTTTGTAATTTCAACAATTGTATTGGTAATTATTTCTAATATTATCATTGCAGAAAATGAAAAAAATATTGCAATATGATCTATTCTTGGATATAACAAAAAAGAAAAAATAGGAATGTTCTTTAGCATTTTTGTTCCATTTATTATTATTACCTTATTAATTTCAATTCCAATAACATATGGATTAATAAATGCTTTTAAATCATTTATTTTAATAAGACAAGGAATTTCATTACCTATATATTTCAATTTATTACATATGGGTGGAGCTGCTTTAATTATTTTTGCTATCTTTACAATTACAGCATTATTAGTATGACTAAGCATTAACAAAATGAAACCAGTAGATTTACTAAAAGGACGTGATTAATGGAAAATGATGAAAAAATTTTGTTAGAAAATAAAAATGAAGAAATTGAATTTTTAAATTCTAAAAAAATTAAACCTAAAATTACAATTAAGAATCTATTTGATGTTATAGAAAAAAACATTAAAAATAAAATTTTTAAAGTAGATAGAAAAATTGAAAAAATGCTTATCAAAGCTGCTAAACATCATAGAAAAGCTGATGAAAATAAGAATTTAAAAAATGAAGAATCAAAAATTATTGAAGTTAAAAATGTTAACAAATATTATTTAGATGGCCAATATGTTTCAAGAATTTTAGAAAATATTTCTTTTTCATTAAACAAAGGTGAAATATCAATGATATTTGGAAAATCTGGTTCAGGTAAATCAACATTATTAAATTTAATTTCTGGTTTAGATCGTCCATCAAAAGGTCAAGTAATTGTATGTGATCAAAATCTTCCTTATTTAAGTGATGTGCAATTAACTAGTTTTAGAAGAAAAAATGTAAGTTTTATTTTTCAAAATTACAATCTTTTAACTAATTTAAATGGTTATGACAATGTAGAAACCGGTGCTTATTTACAAAAAGATAAATCTAAAAAGGTTAATATTGAACAACTTTTTGAAAGATTTGAAATGAAAGAAGTTATTGATAAATATCCTTCACAAATGTCAGGAGGGCAACAACAACGTATTTCCATTTTACGTGCTTTAGCTAAAAACGCTGATATTATTTTTGCTGATGAACCTACAGGTGCTTTAGATGAAAATACTACAAGAATAGTTTTAAAATATTTATATGAAGCCAATAAAGAACAAGGAGTAACTATTGTTATGGTTACACATAATCCTTTATTAGCGCCAATTGCTGACAAAGTTATTCATATTGAAAATGGTGTTATTTCAAAAATTATTAATAATGAAAAAACAATACATCCTGATAATTTGCAATTGGATTAATAAGAAAATATTATGAATGAATTAGTTATTTCTGCTTTTAATTTTGATGCTTTAGCTCTTTTATTATTTGTTATAACAATGATTATTGGTTTTTCTTATAAATTAGAATGATTTTTAAATGCTTTAACTACCGCTGGTAAATATTGCATAAAACAAAATTATAAAGTTTGACCTAAATTGATAAGTTTTTATAAAAAATAGCTTTATTAATATTGCTTTATAGCTTTTTAATGATATTTTTTTCTACATTAGGTGTTGTTTTTTAACTTATTGTATATTTTTTAGATAATAAGAATAAATTTATTTATAAATTATTTGGATTAGATTTAACATTTCTTTTATTGTTTCCGGCATTTATAAGTAAGACTTTTATTTGATATATTAATCAAATTAAATGAGAAAAAATAAATAATAAAATGGATGATCAATATTTAATAGAAAAAACATTGATGCTAACACAAATGAAAAATAATTGAATATATCTTCTGCAAAATACAAATATAAAATTTTAGGTAAATTTCGCTTTATAAATTTTTTACCTAGAAAATTTGATGTTTTTTCTTTTGAAAAGAAAAAATTTATAGTTTATATGAATTTAGTTTTGGATTATGATAAAACTTTTTTGCTGAATCTAGTTTAAATTATTCTGGTGATTTTACATTATTAAACATTAATATGTTTAAAGATGAGACAATAAAATATGAAATAATATAAAAAACTTAATTTATTCAATAACAAAAAATAATCATAGGTAAATTTGCTTATGATTATTTTTAAATGTTATTATTTTAAAAATAATGGAGGTAAAATGGAACAAACAATAAATAATAACCGGGGGGGGGTATAGCAATAAAAATAAGTCTATAAACCTTACTAAAATTGATAAAAATCAATTATTGAAAAATGAATTGATATTAAAAGTAAATAAAAATTTGAATATTTTAAGTAGACAAAATATTGAGAACAAAATAATTTTTGGCGATACTTTTAAAACAATAGAAAAATTACCAAATAATTTTATAGATTTATTAATAGTTGATCCACCTTATAACTTATTAAAAACTTATGGTTCATCAAAATTCAAAGAAATGAAAAATGATGAATATTATAAATTTACTTATGAATGATTATCTAAAATTAAAAATAAATTAACAAAAAATGCTTCAATATATGTTTGTTGTGATTGAAAATCTTCAAATATTATTTTTAATGTTTTAAATGAATTATTTTTTATACAAAATAGAATTACTTGGCAAAGAGAAAAAGGTAGAGGCTCTTTAAAAAATTGAAAAAATTCTATTGAGGATATTTGATATGCTACTTGTTCAAAAACTAACTATGTATTTAATGTAGAAAAAATAAAACAAAGAAAAGTAGTGGTTGCTCCATATAAAGAAAATAATGTGGCTAAAGATTGATTCACGATAAATGGAATTAATTATAGAGATACATATCCTTCTAATTTTTGAAATGATATTACCATTCCTTATTGAAGTATGGAAGAAAATACTAGTCATCCTACTCAAAAACCAGAAAAATTAATTGCTAAGTTAATTTTAGCCTCATCAAATGTTGGGGATTTTGTCTTTGATTGTTTTTTAGGGAGTGGAACTACCTGTGTTGTTGCTAAAAAATTAAATAGAAGATTTTCGGGTATAGAAAAAGAAGAAGAATATATTGCATATTCAATAGAACGATTGAATAAAGCTGAAAACAATAAAAATATACAAGGCTATGTAGATAATGTGTTTTGGGATAGAAATACACTAAAAGAACAAAGTCATTTTTTGAAAAGAGAAAAAAATGATTAATGTATTTCATACCATTACAGAAATAGTATCTAGATTAAAAGATATACATTCAAAACCAGAGTGTGTAAACATTTTAATGAATGAATACAAAATGATTAAAGATCATTCTATTCTTTTTAAAGAAAATGAATTTGCAATAAGGGTTTCATATACAAAAAATAAGAATGAAAATTTTTCTAATACCATAATATCTTTATCTAAAATTTTTGACAAAGACAAAATACCTTTTATATGTGCTAGAATAACACCTGATGAAAATTTTTATTATTTAATAAATTCTTCTTTTATAAAAAAAGTCTCACATTCTAGTAAAAATCTAGATTTTAACAACATAAAAGGTTCAATTTTAGGGCACGATATTCTAAAAACAATACTGATAGATAAATGTTCATCATGTAGTGAATTTTTATCTAATGAACCTAAAAATTTTGAAGAAATTTATTTTACATTTCATTGTAATAATTCATTTGAAGAAAATTTAAAAAATATTGTTGAAAAAACAAAGAATATAAAACCTATTTTGAAAAAAGTAGAAATTAATGATTTAATGAAATTAAATATTTTAAATTCTCCTAATTTACATCAAGAATTTTGTAATTCACAATATTTTAATGAAATTGAAGAATTGCTTAATGAAAGAGTCGAAAAAACGAGGTCAAATATTTTAGATTCAATAGTAAGTACTGGTAATAATCCAAAACAATATGGCGAATACATACAAAATTTAATAGTAAAAGGCGAAGAAAAAACTTTTGAAGAATCAATGAATAATTTTTTAACAAACAAAAAAAATATTAATGATCATAGATTAGATGATTTTTTAATAGTAAAAAATAATAAAAATTGCTCCATTGACATAAAAATAAAAGTGATTAATTTAAATTCTGCTCCTAAAGGAGTCAATCTAGATAAATTATTGGAATTTTTAGGAAAAGAAAATTCTATTTTTTTGTTTTATTTTGTTGGTATAGATGAAAATAAAAAAACATTATCCACTAAATTAGCCCCTTTATTTGATAAAAGTTTACTATATACTTCATATATAACAAATCATTGATCTGGAATAAATAGAAGAGGAACTATTCAATTGCAAGGCAAAGCAATTAATGATATTTTGTTGGGTTTTAAAGCAATAGATATAGATATAGATTTTGCTAAAGAAAAATTAAAAGAATATATTGAAAAGTAAGACCATTAAGCTCCTATATTAAAATTATTTAATATAGGAGATATATGCAAGTATTAATAGTTTTTCTTATTTAATCAATATATTATTTTATTTAATGTTTATGACAGACAATTTTTGTAGTTGCTTGCATTTATAAATTGCAATGATTTTCATATGCATTAACTTTTATAAATAAATATTGTAGAAAACATGTTAATAAAGTTTCTCCCAAGTTAATAAAATATTATAAAAATGACACTTAGAATATTTCTTTATATATTAAGTATGTTATTCTTATCTTTATTAGGATTTATTTTTGTGTTTCTAATTTATTTTTAGATAGAAAAAACAAACTAATTATTCCGTTATTTTCTCTAAATGCTGCGGCAATTTTTGTTGTTTTACCAATGTTTTTTTTATTGTATCTTTGATTTGATATATAAAACAAATCAAATGAGAAAAGATAAATAACAAAATTGACAATAAATATTTAATAGAAAAAAACATTGATGTTAATATACATGAAAAACAATTAAATATCTCTGCCACAAAATATAAATACAAAGTTATTGGTGTTTTTCATTTTATAAATTTTTTACCTAAAAAATTTAATGTTTTTTCTTTTGAAAAGAAAAAATTTATAGTTTATATGAATTTAGTTTTGGATTATGATAAAACTTTTTTGCTGAATCTAGTTTAAATTATTCTGGTGATTTTACATTATTAAAGATTAATATGTTTAAAGATGAAGCAATTAAATATAAAATAATACAAAAAACTTAATTTATTTTTCTATTGGATTATTTCTACTTAATTAAGCAATATAATAAATTTATTTATTATAAGGAGACAATGTGAAAATTTTAAATTTAATAAATGTTTTAAGCATAGGTAATGCAATAACAAATTCTACAATTCCAACACAAATAAATACAAATATAACAAATAATGAAGAAGTTAAAGAATTTTTAAATATTTTTTCTAATTTTTCAGAAGATGATTTTTTAAATAATCTTTCGAAAGATATTCTTTCTACTACAAAATCAACAAAAAATGTTTTGAATTCACTAAATGATGAAATAATAGACAAAATTTTTAAATTAATGAATGAAAAAATTAAACAATCAAATTTTAAACAAAAAGAAATATTTTTAAAAAAATTTAGGGAAAATAAACAAATTTTTAAAGAAGAATTTATTAAAAGAATAAAACAAACTTCTTTTAATATAAAAAAAGAAGAAAAAGAAACAAAAAAACAAGTTAATAATATTTTAAAAAGAATATCTTCTTCTAGTAAATATCCAGATTGAAAGATAAATGATGATGGAAAAATATCTTCTAAATTTTTATTGAAAAAATATGAAGAATTAAATAAACAAATTTATTTTTGAAATGAGATTATTAAAAAAACCAATGAACATATATTGTTTTTGCAAAAATGAAAAATTGCTTGCACAACTATATCAGCTGCAACAGCAGCAGGATCAGCAGCATGTTGAATAGGAGCGTTTTTTAGTCCTCCAGCTGCAACAGCAGCAATGGTTTTGTCTGCTACTACATATGGTTTGTCCATTGCTATTAGTACAATATCTGATAAAATTTGAACTTTACAAAAAATGATTAAATATTCAAATGATTTGGTAAAAAGTATATATTCAAAAGATTATTCATTACCACTATGAAATATGTTTTTTGATACACCCATTTTATTAAGCAAAATAGATAAATTATATGGATTAATTAAACATGTTAAAAGTTTTTCTGCTTTATCTCTTGTAAGTGGTGCAGCATTAGCTGCAAGACAAACTGTTTCAAAAACATATGATTTATATAAAGCAGTTACGGAACTAAATTATTTTAATGAAACTACAAATTTAATTAATCAACAAATTGCAAATTTTTTAGTTCAAGCAAAAGATATAGAAAAAATTGGATGAGTAGTTGTTCATGAAACGGAACAAGAAGGTCATTATGAGGAAGGCGGGCAAGGTGGTAAAAATTTAATTTTTAAAAATTTAAAAACAGGAGAAATTAAAACACTTGAACAAATGTTAAAATATACTGATTTTGAATTAAGTTTATGAAATTTACAAAGAGTTAGAGATCATAAAAAAGGGACATACATTAGAACTATTAAAAATGGTATATTAGAAGATAATTTAGGTTAATATGAATAAAACTATTTTTATTTTATCTATTCTTAATGTCATAATAATAGTTTTATTGTGATTTTTTGTGTGAATATTAATTTTTTTTCCAACAATTAGATGATATATGTATGGAATAAAATTTGTAAATAAATATTGTAGAAAATTTGTTTATAAAGTCCAACCTAAATTAATTTATCATTATAAAAAAATATCGACTTTTTCTTTTTTGTATTCTTTTCTTTTTTTAATATTTTCAATCACATTATTAGCTTTGTGCATAATAGAATTTTCTATTAATAATTGGAGTATTTTATTATTGATAATCGGTCCAATAGATTTATTCTTTTTTGTTGTTTTTATTTGATTTTTTATAATTGTATTGTATTGATATATTATGCAAATCAAATGAGAAAAGATAAATAACAAAATTGATGATAAACATTTAATAGAAAAATCTATTGATATAAACGCAAATGATAAACAGTTATATATTAGTTATAAACAATATAAATTTCAAGTATTATTAAAGATATTTTTTAAAAATTATTTACCTAAAAATTTTCATAAATTACCATTTGAAAAACAACAATTCATAATTTATATGAACATAGTTTTAAATTATGAGAGAACAGAATTGCTTATAGGTAAATCTTATTGATCGGCGGTGGGAATACCAATAAACATTAATATGTTTAAAGATGAAGCAATCAAATATAAAATAATTAATGGTTAAATTTAGATAGGATTTTATGAAAGTTTTAATATTTTGTATTATAGATATTTCAATATTGTTATTATTATTCTTTTCTTTTATAGGTTTGCATTTTTTTATTAAATTTAGATGATATTGGCAAGGATTGAGTTATGTAAATCAATATTGCAGAAAATATATATATATATATATAAAGTTAGATCCGAATTGATTATCCACTATAAAAAAGTAGCTAAAATATTTCTCATTGTTTCTTCAATCTGTTTTGCTTATTTTGTAAAAAATATAATTCATAATGCAATAACTTTTTTTCAAGATAAAGAAAAGTTTATATTTTGATTTTGAACATTAAATAATGTTTTAATTTTTGTTCCATTTTATTGTTGAATTTGAATATTTTCTATTGTTTTACTAAAAAGACAAATCAAATGAGAAAAGATAAATAATAAAATTGATGATAAACATTTAATAGAAAAATCTATTGATATCAATTTAAGTCAAAGACAATTGCATATAAGTTGTCGTAAATATAATTTTCAAATTGTAAGAAATATATTTTTTAAAAATTATTTACCTAAAAATTTTCATAAATTACCATTTGAAAAACAACAATTCATAATTTATATGAACATAGTTTTAAATTATGAAAAAACACAGCAAATTTTTGGTAATAATTTTTGAATAGATTCTTATTCTCCTATAAACATTAATATGTTTAAAGATGAAATGATTCAATATAAAATAATATAAAAGGGAGAAAAATGATTTATTTTTTAACATGAATATCAATATCTGCTACTATATTACCTTATATTTTTTGTTTAATAATTTTTATATTTGCAAATTTTTATATTAAAATGCACTACATAAATAAATATGTAGTGAAATATTATGTAGAAAAACAAATTAAAGTTAGATATTTTGTAATTAACAAACATATTAAAAATAATATTATTGATTTATGTATTTGAGTAATATTTTTACCATCAGAATTATTGGGCTCAATATTATTTTTTCACTCTTTATTTGTTAAACAAAATACAAAAGTTATGTATTTAGCATTAAATGTTATAACTTTTGTATTTTTTACTTATTTAACAATTAAATCTTCATTCTCTATTCATAAACTTAGAAAATGGAAGAAATTAAATGAAAGTTTACCAGATGAAAGATATTTAGAAAATCAAATTGATTTGAATAATACAGAAAAACAAATAGAATTAAATTCTTTTGATAATAAGATTTGATATTCATTTATTGACAAATCAACAAATACCAAGTTTTATAATAAATACCCTTCAAATTTAAATAAATTATCTTTTTCAAAACAACAAGAAATTATTTATCAAAATGCAATTTTAGATTTTGATAATACACTTAATTATGTGGGAGAAAAAGTTTCAATTAATATGTTTAGAGATATTTTTATAGAATATAAAATAATAAATAAGGAAAATTAAGATGTATATTTTTGTGTTGGTAATTTTTATTTTTTCATTAAATATAGATTTATTAGGGTTACTTTTCTTATTTTTAAATATATATTGAAAACATTATTATATACATAAATATGTAGTGAAATATTATGTAGAAAAACAAATTAAAGTTAGAGATTCTTATATAAAAAAATATATTAAATTTTATTTAATATGCATTTTATTATATTCGCTTGCCTTACCTATTGTATTAGTAGGAAATACATTAGGTATCATTATTAAAATATCTACAGAAAATGAATGACTTATGTTTGCTCCTTTTACTCCTATTTTTTTGTTTTATCTTATCTTTAAATCTTCATTCTCTATTCATAAACTTAGAAAATGGAAGAAATTAAATGAAAGTTTACCAGATGAAAGATATTTAGAAAATCAAATTGATTTGAATAATACAGAAAAACAAATAGAATTAAATTCTTTTGATAATAAAATTTGATATTGATTCGTAGATAAATGAACAAATACCAAGTTTTATAATAAATACCCTTCAAATTTAAATAAATTATCTTTTTCAAAACAACAAGAAATTATTTATCAAAATGCAATTTTAGATTTTGATAATACACTTAATTATGTGGGAGAAAAAGTTTCAATTAATATGTTTAGAGATATTTTTATAAAATATAAAATAATATAAAAATCATCTTTTTAAATTTATACTAAATTTTAATTGGTGGTTTTTTGTATACACTTTTTATTTTTAAAAATGTATTAAAAAGGAAGAAATATGAAAAATTTATTTAATTTATTAAATAATATGACAGAAATTACAAAAATTATTAATTTATCGGTTCCATATGAAATTAAAGAAAATAATAATGAAATTTATAATGAACAAACTCTAAAAAAGTTTTCATCTATAATTAATCAATTTTTAGATGAAAATAAAGATTTATTTAAATCTATAACTTCTAAAATAAATTCTAATAAATCGTCAAAAAAAATATTAGAAAGCATAAGTGAAGATGAAAAAGAAAAAATATGCGATATTTTAATTGAAAAATACAAAAAAGAAGAATTAGTAAATCAAGAAACTATAGAAAAAATTAAAAATCAAAAAAAAGAATTTAAAAAGCAAATATTTTTGAAACTTCGAGAAACATTATTATCTTCTAACAGATTATTGAAAGAAGAAAAAAGACAAATAAATATTGAAACTAAAAGTTACTATAAAAGAATAGTAACTGATTATAAAAATAAATTTGCTATTAATGATGACGGAACAGAAAATAGCAAAAATATTTTTGAAAAAATAGAAAATTTTAAATCTCTTTTGTCAGTTATAGAAAACGATATTAAACCTATTTTGAATAAAATTAAAAATTTAAAAATAGCTTCAATGATATTTAAGGGAGGGGCAGCAGCGGCTGGAATTCTTTCTGCTGGTTTTTATGTAGCAATTCCATTTTCAGGAGGTGCAACTACCGCTCCTGCATTAGCTACTTCATTTGCTGCTTCTCTTTTCGGGTCTACTTCTACATTATTAGATTTAATAATTAATAGTATTCAAGAAAAACATCAACATATATTGAAATTAATAGATGAATGAAAAAATATAGAAGACAAGTCAACCATATGATTAGCTTATAAATCTTCTATATTTGGTATTAAATCATCATTAAATATTTTTAAATTTTCAAAACTTATAAGTAATTCATTAGACAAAATATCTAAGAATCTTTCTAAAGCATTAGGTTTTTTAGCAATATTGGGAGCTGGTTTTAATATTTATGATTTGATAAATGAAATTTCAAATTATAAAAAATTCGAAGAAAAAATGCAGAATTTTACAAATTTTACTGAAGAATTAGTAGATACTATAACTAAATTAAAGAAAGTAAAATGAAAGGTAATAAATGAATCTCCATTGGACAAACCATATTGAAAAGGAGGAAAAGGAGGTACTAATTTACATTTTTTAAATATTGAAACAAATGAAGTTAAAACGTTAATGGAAATGTTAAATTATACAAATTTAGAATTAAGTACATGAGGATTAACTAAAATTTTTAGTAAAAGAGACGGATGATATATAAGAACATTACCAAATAAATATAAATTTGATAATTTAGGCTAAATTTTTTGTATGCAAAATGAAGAATTGAAAAAAATGACTTATTTTTTTATATTGATGTTAATTTTAATTATATTTTCCGATTTACATTTTTGAATAATTCATTCCAATCCTAAATATAATATTTTTTCATATAAAAAAATATTATTAAAACAAATAAATACAATTAGTTTTGATAATAGAAAAAATATTAAATTTCATAAGGATTATTTAACTTTTTTTAAAAGTAAGCAATCAATGGTAATGAAATATATTATTAGTTCTTTTGTTATTTTATTTATTTCATTATTTATAAATCTCCTATTTTATTTAATCATCTTTTTGAAACATTATTTTGATATTAAACAATATTGAAAATATTTTTTATTTATATTTATTTTGTGATTAATTCATATTTTTAATTCTTTTTATAGATTTAAAGTTTTTATTGATGTAAAAAAAATAATTTTAAAAATTAATAACTGGAACGATAATAAAGAAGATAAATTTTTATTTGAAAATAATAAAGAAGAAATAGAAGAAAAAATGTTTCAATTATTTGAAAAGAAAAAAAATATTAATATTAATTATTTTGAAAATTTTGATTTTAATTTTGTTATTAAGATATTAAAATTAACTAAATCCTTTGAAGAATTTTCAAATGAATTTTATTTTTTAATAATTTGTAATTATGATCAAATTATTTATAATAATCAAAAATTTAAATTATCAAATTATGTTTGATTATGAACTAATAGAAAATTAGTTTATGATAAATATTTTCAAAAGTAAAAAATTGGTCTAGATAAACTTGTATTATTTACAAGTTTTTTTAACTTATTTTTTTATCTTAAAATTAAGAAAAATTAAAATTATTTTTTATTTATTTACCTTATATATAGTAATATAAGAAAAATTAAATTTTAATTAAATGTAAAAATTTAATATAAAAAAAATAATAAAAATAAAGCAAAATGTATTAAAATATATATGTGTGGTCGCGTAGCTCAGTAGGATAGAGCACAAGCCTTCTAAGCTTGTTGTCAGAGGTTCGAATCCTCTCGTGATCGCCATTTTTTTATACTCTTTTATTTATTTTGTAAGGAAAATATTGTTATGGAAAAATCAAAAATTTTAGTTGTTAATGCTGGTAGTAGTTCAATAAAAATTTCTTTATTTGATAAAAATACATATGAATTAATAGCAAAAGGAACTGCTGAAAAAATTACCATTCAAGGTGGATTTATAAATTTAAAATATAATGGTAAAAATTATGAAAAAATAGTTGAAATGGAAAATCATGCTATTGCTGTAGAAGAATTATTACAACTTATTGAAGAAATTAAATTAATTAAAAATCCTAAAGAGATCGAATATATAGGTTTTAGAATCGTTAATGGAGGTCCTCTATTTACAAAAACTACAAAATTAAATGAAAAAGTAATTGAACAAATTGAAGATTTATCAATTTATGCTCCCTTACATAATCCAGGTGCAGTTAAAGGTATTAAAGGTTTTATGAAAGTAATGCCTTTTGCTAAAATGGCTTTAGAATTTGATACTTCATTTCATACCACTATTCCAGAAATAAATTCTTTATATCCGATCCCTTATGAATTAAGTAAAAAATATCATATAAAAAAATATGGAGCTCATGGAATTAGTCATGAATATATAACTTTAAAATTAAAAGAATTGTTAAAAAAAGAAGATTTAAATTATATAAATATGCATATAGGTAATGGGGCTTCTATTTGCGCTATTAAAGATTCAAAATCATTTGATACTTCAATGGGGTTAACTCCATTAGCAGGAATAATGATGGGAACAAGATCCGGTGATGTTGATCCTTCAATTCATCAATTTTTAGTAAAACAATTGAATATTGATATTGATGAAGTAACAAATATATTAAATAAAAAATCCGGACTCTTAGGTGTTTCTGAAATTTCTTCAGATATGAGGGAAATTTTATTTGCTTATGCAAAAAATAATCAAAAAGCAACATTAGCATTAAATATATATATACAAAAAATTGCTGATTATGTTTCTTCATATGCTAATAAATTAGATAATAAACTTGATGCTATTGTTTTTACTGCTGGAGTAGGAGAAAATCAACCCACTATTTGAAAACTCTTAATAGAAAAATTAAAATTCAATTATTTTGAATTAGATGATTCAAAAATTTCTTTACCTTATGATGATTATAAAATAATTAGTTCTAAAAAATCTAAGGTTAAGGTTTTTGTAATACGAACTAATGAAGAATTATTGATAGCTAAAAAGACCAAAGAATTGTATGAAAAATAATTTAAAAAATCTTAAGCAAAATAATGTTTAAGATTTTTTAAATTCTTCTCAATCGACAAAAATACCATTATTCATTAATAATTTTAAAAGTTCTAAATATATTTGCTTATTCTCTTCTGGAGTCGTATTTTCAATATAGTTTGCTAAATTAGTAAATAAATAAAAATGAGATTTTAATAATCCAATTTTTTTATCATTTATTTTATGTATATCACATAAAAATCCGCCTTCTTTAAAACTAAAATCACAAATATTATTTATACTTTTGCATTCAACGCAACCTTTTATTGAAATTTGCAGCCCAAAAGAAATTAAGGTATTAGCAACAAAGAATGTCATTAAATAACTATTTTTATTTAATGAAATAAAATCAAATAGCTCATTATAGAATCTATAAGCATTATAAAATTTTTCTTCAATATGATGTAAATATAAAATGATTTTTTTAACAAATAAAGCATTGTTATAGTCTAATATGTCAATTTGCTTTTGTAGATTTGCTTTTTTTAATTTACTCATTTTACCATTTAAACGAGCTTTAAAATAAGTAAATTGAATAACTCCTCCAACTTGTAAATTACTTTTATTTTTAGAATTTGGTTTATTAACTCCTTGTGCTATCATAGATATTTTTCCATTGCTAGTAAAGACTTGTAAAATACTATGATTTGGTTCTTCTTGATATGGGGCTAGGGACAATAAAATAACGTTGGTAATGCTTTCAAAACTCATATATTTATATTATATTAATAATAAAAATGTATTAATATATAATATTGTTATTTATTTAACCAATTTTTGATTAAAACAATACAAGGGGTATAAATAATATGCATATTGAAGAAGCAAAAAAGATCTTTCTTGATGTTCTTGAATCTATGCCGGGAATTAGAAAAATTATCTTGTCATCAGAGGAAATACTTGAACAAAAGAATTTACCAGTGTTAAAAGTGGAAGAAAATATCAATGGTTTTGTTTTTATAGCTACTCTAGTAGTTATTTTGGGAACCAATGTTAAAGAGTTAATTTCTCAAATTGGAGAAGCTTTAAGATACAGAATGAAAATGCAAAATGCTAAAGTTAATAAGTTAAATATATTTATTGAAGGAATTGAAAATGACTAAAACAATGGAATTGAACACATATTTTTTAAGTGCTAAACAGTTTAAAAAAATCTTCATCTCTGGTGCTAATAATTTATTTAATAATAAAAATGCGATTGATGCCTTAAATGTTTTTCCTGTTCCTGATGGTGATACTGGTGGTAATATGTCTTCTACTGCTGAATCAGCTTCTTCAGTTGTTAAAAGTGATCCTAATAATGAAAATAACATTGGATTATTAACTAGTCAGATTTCTAAAAATATGCTTTTAGGAGCTCGTGGTAATTCGGGTGTTATTTTAAGTCAAATTTTTAAAGGTTTTGCTCTTGCTTGTGAAAATAAAGAAGGTTTATCTTGGGAAGAATTTAAGTTAGCAATCAAATCAGCATATGAACGTGCTTATAAATCGGTTTTAAAACCAGTTGAAGGAACCATTTTAACAGTTATTAGAGAAGTGTATGAAATGGTTGAAAAACTTGAAGAAAAAACTTTATTAGATACTTTTGAAGAAATAACAAAACAAGCAAGAATTTCTTGTGATAATACTCCTACAAAATTAAAAATTTTAAGAGAAGTTGGAGTTACTGACTCTGGTGCTGAGGGATTGTATTCAATTTTTGAAGGAATGCTTTCTTCATTAAAAGGAGAAGATATTCAAATTTCAAATACTTCTAATGAAATTTCGACATGAATTAATGATAGTGAAGTTTATGATGGCGAATTTGGTTATTGTACAGAATTTATTGTTGATTTAACAAAACCAAAGAAATTTAATAAAGATAGTTTTGTTAATGAAGTAAGTAAATATGCTAACAGTTTAGTTGTAGTTAATGATGATAATTTATTAAAAGTCCATGGACATACAATTAAACCTGGTAATTTATTAAATTTTGCTCAAAAATATGGTGAGTTTGTAAAAATTAAATCAGAAAATATGGTTTTACAGGCCAATGAATCTAGAAATAAAAACAACCTTTTAAATGAAAATGATAATTCTAAAAAATCTCCAGAAATTGAAAAAACTAAAAAGAATTGTGGCATTGTATCATGTAATTTAGGCTCAGGTTTTATTAGTAGAATGAAGGAATATGGTTGTGATGAAATTATTGAAAGTGGTCAAACACAAAACCCTTCTGCCAAAGATATTATTACTGCTATTGAAAGCGTAAATGCTAAAAATGTTTTTGTTTTGTCAAATAATTCTAATATTTTTTTAGCTGCTCAACAAGCGGCTCAAGTTATTAAAGAAAAGAAAGTTCATATTATTAATACTAGAAGTCAAATTCAAGGTATTACTGCTATGATGAATTTTTCTGAAGATAATACTGTTAAAGAAAATAAGGAAATGATAGAAGAAGCCATTCAAATGACTAAAACATTAGAAATTACAAAAGCAATTCGTTCAACTAAAATTGATGGAGTAAAAATTAAAGAAGGACAATATATTGCTATTTTAGATGGAAAAATTATTTTTTCTAATGATGATTGTATTGTTACTACAAAAAATGCTATCAAAGAAATTGTTAATGACGATATTCAATTAATTTCAATTTATTATGGTAATGAATCTTCAAAAGTTGATGCAAATGAATTAGCTAATTTTATTGAATCACAATTTGATATTGAAATTGATATAGTAAATGGTAATCAACCAAATTACAACTTTATTATTGGTTTTGAATAAGAATTGAGGTTTTTATGTACAAAATAGGTTTTGATGTAAATGGTAATGATAATGGAGTTAAAGCAGCTGTTAAGGCTACTTTAACTTTTTTAAGAAATAATCAAAATTACAAAATTTTTCTTATAGGAAATAAAAAAGAAATTGATTGTTTTATAACTGAAAAAGATAAAAATTTAAATTTTCAAATTATAGACAATTCCAATAGTGTTTTAGATACTACCAATTTAAGAAATAGCTTAAAAGAAAATAGTTCAATGAATCAAATGCTAGATATGTTGGCAAATAATGAAATTGACGCTTGCTTATCATCAGGGGATAGTGGAACATATTTAGCTTCTTCTTCTTTTAGAGTTAAACGTTTAGAAGGAGTTTCAAGAGCTGCTTTTATGCCTTTAATGCCCACAATATTAGGTAGAAAATTCTTACTTTTAGATGTTGGTGCTAATTTAGAAACTAAAAGTAACTATTTATATGAATGAGCAAAAATAGCAAATGTATATGCCAAAGTTCTACTAAATAATGATTATCCCAGAATTTCTTTGGTTAATATAGGAACTGAAGATTATAAAGGACCAGTAGTAACTAGAGAAGCAGCAGAGCTTATTAAAGCAGATCAAAGTTTAAATTATCAAGGTTTTATAGAACCAAGAGCATTAATGAATGGTTTGTGTGATGTTGCTGTTATAGATGGATATGGTGGTAATTTAGTTTTAAAAAGTTTAGAAGGAGCGATGCTTAGCTTTAAAAATCTTTTAAAATCTAAAATTATGCTTAAAAGCATAAGAAAATTAGGATATTTACTAGCTAAAGGTGCTTTTGTCGATGTTGCTGAAACTTTGGATTATAGAAATGTTGGTGCTGCTTGAGTAGCAGGAGTTAATGGAATTGTTATTAAAAGTCATGGTGGAAGCGATGATAAAGCATATTTAGGTGCTTTAGGTCAAATTAAATTAGCTCTTGAAAATAAAATTTTAGATAAAGTTAAAGAAGAATTATTGAATAAAAATAAAATAGAAGAAGAAAATAATGAATCAAATTAATCAAGAAAACTCCATTTCTGAATTATTAGAAAAATATGATATAAAAATTAACAATTTTTCTTTATATAGACAAGCTTTTACTCATGGTTCATTTGATAAAAAGAATCAAAAAAATAATTATCAAACTTTAGAATTTTTAGGTGATTCTATTATTGAATTTGTAGTTTCGGAATATTTGTTTAAAAAAATAACTGATTTAGATCAAGGACAATTAACCATTTTAAGATCCCAAATAGTTAAAACAAAAACATTAGAAAAAATCACTAAAGAATTAGGATTATTAAAATATCTTTTAACAGGATATGGATTAATGCATCAAGACGTATTAAAATCGTCTAAAGTGGCAGCAGATATTTATGAATCCTTTGTAGCAGCTATTTTTTTAGATTCTGGAATAGAAAAAGCAAAAAGTTTTATTATTAAAACTTTAGAACCAACTATTTTAGTTTTAAAAGATCAAGATGGAAAAGATCCTAAAAGTAAATTTCAAGAATATATTCAAGGCAATGGAATGACCAAAAACCCTATTCGTTATGAAAATTTAAATTTAAAAGATGGTTATTTTGAATCCAAAGTCATTCATGATAATAATGTTTTTGGGATAGGAAAAGGTAAATCAAAAATAGAAGCAGAAGAAAATGCTGCATTAGATGCATTAAAGAAATTGGCAGGTAAATAATATGTATGAATATAAAATAGTTTTAAGTTTTAATGATGAGGACACTGAAGAAAAGTTAAATAGAATGGCTAAAAAAGGTTGAATATTAGTTTTAACAAATATGAAGAAAAATATTTCTTATAGTTATGTTGAACAATATAACAACCCTGATGAATTTGAAGAATTATGATTTAAACATAATCAAGAAAAAAATAAACCAAATTGATATGGTCAAAAATTTGTAAATAAACCAGATTATGAAATGATTTTAACTTTCAAAAGAAGATTAATTAATAAAAGATTTACGAAGAAAATTATTAATAATTCAACAGATAATAACTAAAAAAAATAACATATTTACCTATAAAACAGTTAAATATGTTATTTTTAATTATATTAAATTAATTATTCTAAAAAGAATTAAAGAAAAAATTTAAAAAATAATAATTTAAATTAAGTCCTATATAAAACATATTTAAAAATATTTAATAATCATTAAAAGAACAATTTTAGTGAAAATAATTTTGTTAGATATTAATGTTAATGAAAATATTTTGGTAATGATATAGATATTTAATAAGTATGTTCAATTAATTTTAGATAAAAAATATAATGGAAACTATGCATAGTTTTTATTTAATATATTTTATTAATTTAATAAAATATAAATATTAATATTTATATAAGGAGGAGAGATGAAATTAATTAAAATCGAAGCCCACGGTTTTAAATCATTTGCTGATCCTATTACATTAAATTTAGATGGTGGAGTTGCTGGTATAGTAGGACCAAACGGTTCGGGTAAAAGTAACATTAATGATGCTATTAAATGAGTTTTAGGTGAAAGAAGTGCAAAAGAATTACGTGGAGATAACATGGATGATGTTATTTTTGCTGGCTCAAAAACTGCAAAACAAATGAATAAAGCAACTGTTACTTTAACTTTTGATAACAAAAATGGTAATAACAATATTCCACACGAAACTGTAACAATTTCTAGAGTTTTGGAAAGAGGAAATGGTAACAACCAATATTTTTTGAATGGACAGCTTTGTCGTCAAAAAGATATTAGAGATATTGCGATGGAAACAGGTATCGGAAAATCTTCTTTGGCAATTATTTCTCAAGGTACAGTTAGTGATATTGCAGAAGCAACACCTGAAGATCGTAAAGGAATTTTTGAAGAAGCTGCTGGAGTTTCTAAGTATAAGTTTAGAAAAAAAGAAGCTCTTTCAAAATTAGCACGTACTGAAGAAGGTTTAGAACAAGTTAGATTGGTTATTTCTGAAATTGAGAGAAAATTAACACCTTTAAGAAAACAAGCAGAAAAAGCAAAAATTTATATTGAAAAGAATAACGAACTTAAATCTGTTGAATTAGGTTTATTAGTTGATAATATTGAATATTTTGGAGATATTGAAAGAAAATTAATTGAAGAACTTGATGGAGTTAATGAAACTAGAAAAGATTTAGAAAATAGAATTCATGAATCTGAAATTAAAATTTCTCAAAATTCAACTTATAGAGTTGACCTTGAAAAAGAAGTTAGAGTTTTATCTGATCAATTAGAATTTTTAAAAGGGAAAATCACTAATTTAGATATTTTAATTGCTAAGAACTCTGAACGTCAAAGATTGATAGCTTCTGGCCAACTTCAAGCAACTAATGCTGAAAAACTTTCTACTTTAAAAGAGTTATTGAATTCAACTGGTGCTAAATTAAGTTTTTATGAACAAGAAATTAAAAATACAAATGTAAGAATTGAAGAAAATAATAAAGTTATTGAAAAATATACAAGTGAAATTAATTTATTGAACATTAGTTTAAATAAAAACAAAGGTGATTTGTTTAAATTAGAAACCCGTTATTCAATAATGAAAGAACAAAAAGAAAATAATACTTTAGTATTTAAGGGTACAAAAACCATTTTAGAAAATAAATCTTTCTTTAAAGGTTTAAAAGGCACTGTTGCTGATGTTATTAAAGTTAATCCAGAATATATCCCTGCTATTGATGCAGTTTTAACAAACGCTACTCAACACCTTGTTGTAGATAACGCTGAAACAGCAGTTAAAGCAGTTAATTTCTTAAAAGATAATAATGGTGGTAGAGCAACTTTTATTCCATTAACATCTATTCAACCAAAACTTATTAGAGATGATTATGTTTTAGCTATTCAAAGTCATCCTGGTTTTGTTGCTATTGCTCATGAAGTAGTTTCTGTTAAACCAGAATATGAAATTTTAAATAAATTCTTGTTAGGTAATGTAGTTATTGCTTCTGATATTTCGGCAGCAAATAAAATTTCAGCTGTACTTGAAAGAAAATATATGGTTGTAACCACTGATGGTGATATTGTTAGAGCCGGTGGGGTTATGGTCGGTGGAGCAAAAAGTACTAACCAATCATTATTAGGATTTGAAGAAACAATGAATAAAATTCAAGAACTTATTCCAGGTATTGAAGCTAAAATTAGTACCACTCAAACTAAATTAAATGAAATTTCTAATTACCGTCGTGAATGTTATGAATTGGATTCACAATTAAAAAATGAAATTGTAAATATTAATTCTAATAGAATTACCGCCCAAAGGGAATTTGATGATTATACTTTACAAATCAAACAAGTTTCAAACTCTACAGAAGATTTAAAACTTTCTATAGAAAATGCTCCTCAAACAGAACTTGATCGTCAAGTTTTAGAAAGCAAAATGAATGCTATTTTAGCTTCTTTAAGAGCAAAATCTGAAAGACTAGCAGCAGTTAATAGTGAAGTTAATTCAACCACTACTTTAAAAAGTGACTATGAAAAGACATTAAGAAATTTAATTAATGCTTATGCTACAAAAATTGGAGAAAAAGAGAAAGCATCAATTTTACTTGCTCAATCAAGAGAACGTTTAGCAAAACATTACAAAATGACTTATGAAATAGCAGCTCAACAAGCTAAATTAGAAATGAATCGTGAACAAGCACAAGAAATTGTTGATCAATTACGTTCAGAAATTGAAGCATTAGGAAATGTTAACTTAGAATCATTAGAAATGTTAGAAGAAGAAGAAAAACGTTTCAAAGAATATTCAGATAGTGAAGCTGAATTATCAGCGGCAAAAGCAACTTTAGAAAGCGCTATTGCTGATATGGATAAGATTATTATTACCAGATTAACAAACATTGTTCATGATGTTGATGAAGAATTTAATAATGTATTTAAAACAATGTTTGGTGGTGGGCAAGCTAAATTATTGTTTACAAATCCTAAAGATATTTTAGAATCAGGAATTGATATTGAAGCACAACCTCCAGGCAAAAATATTAAAAATCTTAAATTATTCTCTGGTGGTGAAAAATCACTTATTGCCATTTCTTTATTATTTGGTATTTTAAAAGCAAGACCTTTACCACTTTGTATTTTAGATGAAGTAGAAGCAGCACTTGATGAATCTAATGTTGTTAGATATGCAGAATATTTACAAGCATTAAAAAATAAAACTCAATTTTTAGTTATTACTCATAGACATGGAACTATGAGTAGAATGGACAATCTATTTGGTGCTACTATGCAAAATAGAGGGGTAACTTCATTCTTTAGTGTTAAGCTTTCAGAAGCTAAAAAAATGGTTGATGAATTCGAAGAACAACAAAAAGCAACTCAAACAAATTAATTAATTTTTATTATCTATTAACTTAGATAGATATGGAAAGGTAATTTAACAGTAGATAGCTTTTACAGAATTGTATCTTACCTTTAGTTGGGTTATCTTTAAAAGAGGTGTGAACCTCTTTTTTTATTTATTTATCTATAAAATAGGAGAAAAATAAAAACAGCCTTTTAAGACTGTAGTTTGACATTAGATAAAATCTCGATGTCGGCTCATTTGTTATTATAAATTAAAAATTAATTAATTGTTTAAATATTGTTGTTTTATCATATGAGAAAACCCCATTTAAAATGGTGTTAGGAATTAATTTCATTTCTTTTGGTAATTTATAAAAATTTATTTTTAAAATACCATTAGTAACATTAAAATCTTTAATTTTTAATTCATAAAATTTTTCATTAAATCTAACATTAATTGTTTGATTTTTCTTAATGTAATAACTTATTTCTTGATTTGAATAGACATTGAATTCTCCGTTTTTTAAAACTTCTAATCTTACATTAGCATTTTTATTAATTTTATGTGTTAAGATAAAATAAAGTAAAACAATTGAAAAAAGAATAAGAATTAAAATATAAAATCAAATCATTTTATTTAATTTGGTTAATTTGTTCAAGTTCTACCTCCTTGTTTTTAAAGATGAATTTTTTGCTATGACTAATTTCTATAAATAAGCTTTCATTTTGATATTCTTTAATAGCTTTAAATATTTTTTCAGTAATATTGGTATCCAAATTTTCAAATGCTTCATCTAACAATATTAATGAATATTGTTTAGTAAACAATCTTAATAAAATGATCATTTGTTTTTGGCCACTAGAAAAATTATTTCCGTTATTACTCATTTGAGTTTTTAAATCTAATTTGATATCGTTTAATATTTTATAAATACCATATTTTTCTAAATTATTATTAAATGTATTGATGTATTCATCATTATTTAAAGTTATATATTCGAAAATTGTGGTTTCGGGTAAATAAATACCAGGATTAGAATAAAAAGTATTATTTCTTAAATAAGGTATATGAAGATTTTTCTTTTCTATGTTGTTAAATTTTATTTGCCCTGTATTTGGTTCATAATTATTAGCTAGAATATTCAAAAAAGTACTTTTACCTATTCCATTTTTTCCAATAATTTGAATGTTTTGATCAATATTTAAATTGCTTATTTCAAGTACATTTTTGTACTTTTCATAACCGAAAGTGACATCTTGCAAATTAATTTTATTAATTTTATCTATTAAAATTCCATTTTCAAAATATTCTTCTTCTTTAAAATTAAAAACAAAATTAATTAATTTAATTTGTTCTTGAATAATGCTATATCTTAATAATAAATCTATAGAATTATGAAACGGTGATAAAAAGAAAGCAGTCCCTGACATAAACATCATTAATGTTCCTGGTGTCATTTTGTTTTTAAAAATAAATAAAGATGAAATAAAAACAATAATTAAATTTAAATTATCTAAAAAGATATTATCAATTAAATTCTTTTTAGTGGTTGAAGTAAATATAGAATATTCTTCTTTTTTATATTCATTTTGATTTATTAATTGTCTTGAAGCTATAAAATTTTTGTAATCTATATTACCCAATTCTTTAATAGATAAAATATGATCTAAATCTGATATACCTTTTTTAAGTCCTTTAGATATAAAACTAGTAAATTTTTGTTTAATAATGTTTTGATATAAAAAATTAATTAGTAATGAAATTAAAGCTATTCCTAAAACAATTAAAAATAACCAATAATTAATTAATAAAAGCATAATGGTTGAACTAATAAGTGTAAATATTTCGGATAAAATAGCAAAAGTGAAGGTTGCTTGATAATTAGAAATGTTTTCTATATAACTCATTCTTCTAATTAAATCTGCATTGTTTAATTTCATTAAATCTACAATTTTTGAATATCGTAATTTATAAAAGAACTTTTTATTTAGTTCTATTTCAATGGAATTTTGGGATTTTTTAATAATATAACTTTTAATATAGTCATTAATAAACCTGATAATGTTTAATCATAAAAATCCTATAAACATTAGTATTAATAATTTTTTTAAATTATTTGGAAGTATAAAATCAAAAATTATTTTTATAAAAAATGTTGAAACAAAAGATAAAATAGTTGCTAAAAACGAAGAAATAATTAAACCAATTGTATAACTCTTAACATTTAGTATACCCAGCATTTTATTTGTTAATTGTCCATTGTTTTCTAGTGGTTTTCTATCATTCTTGTTCATTTTTGTAATGAAAACCGCTATATCTTTGTATATATTTTTTAAATATTCAATTTTTATTATTCTTTCTCCTTTTGCTGGATCCAGAAGTAAAGCTTCTTTTTTATTTATTTTTTTTAAAATTACATAATGATAAATGCCTTCTTCTAAAATAAGAATCATTATAGGTAATTCTTTATTTCTGAGAGAAGTTAATGCTTCCATATCTCCTTCACAAGACTCAAAATTTAAATTGTTTTTATTAGCTATATCTTCTAAATTTTTTAAACTAATTCCATTAGAACCATATGAGGCTTGCATTTTTAGATAATCTATATCTATTCATTTATCATAGTAATAATCTATAAAAGATTGCAAGACAATTAGTCCACAATCTCTAACATCTTGTTGTTTTCCTATTCTCATACACTTATATATGTCTATTTTTTAAATTTTTATTAAAAAATAAAAAAATAAGGGGTATTTTCTACTTTTTTAAGTTTTTAACTATAAAAAGGTAATATAGGTCATAGACATTTTTTATATATTTTTATAAAAATGATAAAATTAAGTCATATTTTATATGTATTAATTTATTTTTTTAATTAATTATTACTTTCTATATTGAAATAAGAAAGCGAGAATATATGGAAAACAAAAAAGAAAAATTTTTATTTGCTATTGATTTAGATGGTACTTTATTAGCTTCTAGCGCAACTGGAGTTATACATGATAAAACTTTTGAAGCTATTAAAAGAGCACAAAAAGAAGGACATATTGTTTGTGCAGTTACTGGACGTCCATGAAGAAGTACAAAACCTATTTATGAAGAATTAGGATTAGATACAGTTGTATGTAATTACAATGGAGCACAAATTCATCATCCAAAGGATGAAAATTTTATTCCTTATATACATTATTTAAATTTAAATGAAATGTTATACGTTTTAGGTGATCCTGTTGTTGCTAAAGAAGTTTCAAATATTGCTATTGAAGGACCTGGATGAGTTCAATTGCAACACCGTGATGAAGACTTAGAAAGAGTTTTTGGATTTGCTACTAGTGCAAAATTTATTGTAGGAATCGATATTAATAGAATTCCTTTAAGACCAACTGGTATTATTTTTGATGTTAAAAAGACAACCAATGTTGAAGAATTAAGAAGATATTTAAGAGCAAAATATGGAGATTTAGGTGAATTTTCTTATTGATCAAAAGGTGAAGGTTTAACCCCTGTTTTTGATATTACCAATGTAGCAGTTAATAAAGGTAGAGCTTTATCATTGCTTTCAAGATATTATAAAGTCGATTTAGATCATACAGTAGCTATTGGGGATGGATTTAATGATGTTCCTATGTTTAAAGTTGCTACTATTTCAGCAGCTGTTGGTAATCCTTCTAAAGAAGTTAAGAAAAATGCAGTATTTAAATTAACTAAAACTAACCGTGAAGGTGGAGTTGGTGAATTTATAAATAAATTGTTAGATCATCCAGAAGAAATGATTGCTAAAGCAAGAGAAATTGTTAAAAGTAATTTAGATAAAGAAGAACAATAATAATGAAGTTTATTGATGCAAATCAAAATTTTGATTTAGATTTAAACAATAAATTAATTATTGGGGTAGATGAATCAGGGGTTGGGGATTATTTTGGCCCTTTATGTGCAGCAGCAGTTTTAATACCATTAAATAATTATCAAAAAGTTTTAAATTTGGGAGTAACAGATTCAAAAAAAATTTCTAATAATAAAATATTAGAAATTGCTCCTAAATTAAAAAAATTGGTTATTTATGGTTTAGCACATTTAAACCCTAGTGGTTATAATAAACTTATTAAAACTGCTTATAATGCTAATGAATTAAAAATGTTTATTCATTTGAAAGCAATTAATCAAGTTCAAGTAAAAACAAATAATTTATATGATTATGTTTTTATTGACCAATATTCAACTACTAATAGTATCAATGGTTATTATAAAAAAATAATTATTAACAATAATTGAGCAAATTTACAAGAAATAAAGAAAGATATAATTTTAGCTCAACATGCTGAAGAAAAAAATTTAGCAGTTGCTGCTGCTTCTATTTTAGCTAGAGAATTATATTTAGTTAAAATGCAAGAGATGAATAATCTATATAATCTTGAATTTCCATTCGGTTCTTCTAATAAAGTTAAAGATTTTGCTAAAAATTTGTTTACCAAAATTCCTAATGAAAAACAAAAAGAAATATGTAAACTTTCTTTTGATATGACTAAATAAAACCTAAATATAGGTTTTTTTTTATAATTTTTATATGACAGAGCAAGAGGTTTTCTTATTTTTACAAGAACACATAGATGAAAAATATAAAGATTTTACTTCGAAATTAATACCTACTATTGATAAAAATAAAATTTTAGGAGTCAGAATTCCAATTCTTAGAAAAATATCCTTAGAATTATGGAAGCAAGATAAAGAATTTTGTTTGAATTATATTGATAATAAGCATTTTTATTTTGAAGAAAAGAATTTGTGCACATATTTTATTGAACAGATCACTAATTATGAAACATTAATCACAACTATAAATAAATTTTTACCTGAAATAGATAATTGAGCAACTTGCGATTCTTTTAATCCTAAAATTTTTAAAAATCATTTAGATACATTGATTTTTCAAATCAATGTATGGATTGATAATGAACATTTATATATAAAAAGATTTGCTATTAATTTACTTATGAGATATTTTTTAGATAAAAAATTTAAAAAAGAATTTCTTAATAAAGTTTCCAATATAAAAACTAATGAATATTATTTACAAATGTCAATCGCTTGATATTTTTCAATTGCTTTAATAAAGCAATATAACATAGCTATTGAATATTTTGTAAATAGAAATTTAGATAAATGAATACATAATAAATCTTTACAAAAGGCTATTGAAAGTAATAGAATTTCTAAAGAAGTGAAAGAATATTTTAAGACATTGAAAATAAAGTAACATTTAATTGCTTAGTTTTTTATTCTTTATAATTATTTTTAATAAATTTCAATATTTTTGCTTTATTAAAATTTCATTTATAAAATAAAAAATTAAATTTGATAAAAATATAAAAATAAAAATAATTCAAATATATCCAAATGCTTCATCTATTTTTAAATTTTTTTCATTTAAAGAATCATTTAATAAATTTCCTAAAGTGAGTTCTTTAGTTAAAAAAGAATACGTGATTAAATTTCTAGTATTTAATTCGAAATTAAATAAAAATATTGATATTAAATCTTTTTTAATGTACGGCATTATAAATTTAGTATATATTCAAAATTTATTTCATCCTTGCTTTCTAAAATTATTGATTATATTCAAATCAACATTATCTATTAATTCATTTATTTGTTTAATATTTTTGAAAATCGAATGAAAAATTAAACAAATTATTAATAAAAATAAAGAGGAATTAAAAATTGGATAAAACAAATAGAAAATAAAAATTACAGGCAGAATTCTAAAAAATGTATTTATTATTTTAAAAATTATTGATGTTTTATTATTAAACAATTTTCTAGAAGTTAAAGGTAAAAGTAATAAGGTGACAAAAAAACTTAAAAAAGATATTAATGTAGAGTATGGAATAAGTTCTATAAATATAGAGGATATAGCATAGTTAACATTGATAAAACTTGGATTAAAAAAATATTTAAAAATTTCTTTAATTTCTCCATATTTTCCTATTTTATAGTCTAATTTGGACAAAATAATTATTGAATATATAACGATTGAAAAAAACAATATTGATTTTATTATTGATCTAAAAGGAATGTCTTTTTTTAACAAATATTTATATTCCTTTGAATTTAATATTTTTGTATTTGCTTGTAATAAATATTTATTAATAAAATAAAAAATGATTTCTAAGAAAATTAAAAAAGAAAAAAGTATTGCAATAGGTATTCCCATTTCTGTAAAATTTTGAGAATAATTGGCATAATCAATCAAGGAACCTATACCAAAAACTCCAAGAGAAGAAATTATGGTGCCTCATTTTATGTTGCTTTCAAATGAAAAGAAAAATAATGAAATAAATCTATTAGAAACTCTACTAAAAATTTCTTTTAAAAAGGCTCTTATTCTATTATTTCCTTGTTTAATAGAAATAAAATAAAAAGAATAATCAATATTTTCATATATTTCTAAAAAATATTTATGAAGTCATAATCAAGTAAACCAAGCATAAATAAATAATAATGATAGATAATTTGAAAATATTTTTGAACCTGAAAACAAATAAATATATAAAAGTTCAGGGAAACTTCTTAATAAAAGAATTAATAATTTTATTGGGAGAGAATACCATTTATAAGTATTTTTATTAGCAAAATAGCTAGTTAATAATGCTAATACAAATCCTAAAAAAGTACCTACTAATGTTAAGGAAAATGTTTTATAAAAAAAAATTAAACTTAAAATAAAAAGATTTCTTTTTATACCAAATTGAAAATAAGTACTATTTGTTGAAAATTTAAAAAAATCTTTTATATTTTGTCAAAATAATTTAAAACCTTCATAATTAAATGAAAAATTTAATGTAGATAATGAAAAAATTATTATTGATATTAATAAAATGGAGAATAGATGTTTTCAAAATGGTCTAATTGTTTTTTTAGTTATTAAGTCATTACTTTTTATTTGATAAAAAAACATTTTTTTGACATAAGAAAATTTTTTTAATTCATCATTTCTTTTATTTTTCATATATCTATTTCCTCAATTGGTTTAATTCATGTATTTTTTTTATCAACAAATATTATGTAGTCAAAATATTTTTTTAAAAAATCTAAGTTATGAGTTATTACTAAAACAGAAGTTTTATATTTTAAATTAATATTTTTCAAAGTTTCAAAAATTATTTTTGAACTTTGATAATCCAAATTTGAAGTTGGTTCATCAGCTAAAATTATTTCAACTTTTTTGCAAAGCAATTTGGCTATTTCAACTTTTTTTTGTTGTCCTCCACTTAATTGATCTATTCTTGTAAATAATTTATCTAATATATTTAATTCATTTAATTTTTCAAAAATATCTTCTTTTTGTTTTTTAGTTAATATTTCAAATAATCTATAAAATCAGTTTTTATAATTTGAAAATGTTTTTTTTATGTTGCTAAAAACATTTTCAAATTCTATTAAATTATTTTTTTGAGACAAAAAACCAATATTATTTATTATATTTTTTCATTCTTTTTTTGTTAATGATTTTATATTTTTACCAAAAATTTTTATTTCTCCATTTTGTATTTTTAAATCGTTTAATAGAGAATTAAATAATGTGGTTTTTCCAACGCCACTTTTTCCAATAATGGCTACCATACTATTTTTAGGAATTTTTAAATTTAAATTTTCTAGGATATTTATATTTTTTTCATATGATAAATTTACATTGTTTATTTCTATAATATTTTCCATATTTGCCTATAAATTAGTTGTTTTCAATTTTATTTTGCATATTAATATATTTTCAAAACAATTCATTGTCACCAGATAAAAATTGATTATATCCTGTATATATCCCAAAATCATTTTCTTTTGTTTCTATAGAATTAAATAATTTTTTTAAAGATGATATTAATTCTTTTGACATTTTAGATCTTGCTAAAAGAGCATCATAAGGTGCATTTTCAGTGGTTGTTAGTACTCTAATTTTATGTTGTTGATTATTAGGATTAAAATCATTACTATCTTTTTTAGATTTGGTTCAATTAAAAATTCCTTCTTCTGAAAAAGCAATATAATAATTTTCTTTACCCAATATTTTTTTTGCTTTTCCAAGTATATGTTGTTTATTATCTTGACTATTAAAAAAATCTATAAGTTTTTGATATGAAATATTAAAATGTTTTGAAAGTAAATTTAATTGAAATTTAAACTTACTGCCACTAGTATTTTTATCATGTATGATTCCAAATGATTTAAATTTTTCTCAATCTCTCTGTTCTCAAGCTTTTGTAATTTGATTTATAATCGCTTCATTTCCAGAAATTAAAATATTACCTCTATAAAATTCTGTTGTTTCGTTTTCATTATAGAAATTTTTATATTTTGATCCATCTCAATTTAAATTAATATTAGAATATCAATTTTTAAATTCACCATATTTATCAAAATATTCATTATTTTGTAACTCGGCTAATTTTCTTAATTTATCATTTTTTAAACCATTAGAATAATGCGGATTATTAATAGTATCTCAAATAAATTTATAAGTTTTAGTTTGAGCTATAAATTGTGGTTCAAATTTTTCCAAATCTTTTTTTTCTTTTATTTTATTTGCAAAAAGCCCATAAGATAAAATACCTAAATCCAAATTATTTTGTTTATTTGTTATTAAATCAGTAAGAATTTGATTTTTATCATTTATTTTTTTAAATTTAAAAATAACATTTGAATTTAAATTTTTAAATTGTGAATCATTTTTAATTATTTGTTTATATTTTTTAGCTAATAAATTAGAAAATGCATTTTTTGATTCTTCTGTTCAACCATTATCATAGTTATATCCAATGGTTATAGTGTTTCTTTCTTTATTGTTACATTTAGAAGATAAATTAAAAAAAGATATTCCAACTATGAGAGAAGAAAAAAATAATTTCTTTTTTGTATTTTTGTGAAAAAGCATAAAAAAATCTCCTTTTATATAATAAAAGAGATTAAACCTATGTTTAATTAAAATAAATAAACTTGCTACGCATAAATTACTATGATCAGCTCAAAAGGTATAATCTCAGCCATAAGGCACCCTTGTTTATATATTTATTATATATTAATGTAAAATAATATTATTATGGCTTTACTTTTTAATATTAATAATAATTTTAAAAATCAATCAATTGTATTAGTTAATTCAAATGTTGAAATTACTAAAAAAATAATAAGAGAAAATTTTATTTTTTTAGTTGATAATCAAAATAATGTTCATTCTATTAATTTATTGAATAGTGAATATTTTAATGCAACTCTTAATAAAACAGGTTTTTATTCAATGACACATTTAACTAATCGAGATGAGGAAAAACTAAATCAATTAATTCAAAAAAATAATTTTATTTATAAAAAAGAAGCAAAAACTTATTTTACAATTGGAAAAATTATTAAAAGATATCAACATCCTAAATCAGATAAATTATTTTTATTAGATATAGATGTAAAAGAAGAAAAATATATCCCTATAGTAACCAATACTTTAAATTCATTAGAAAATGAATTAGTAGTTATAGCAAGACTAGGTGCTATGATGCCAAATGGATTAGAAATTAAACCAAATAAAATAATGGATTTTAAAAGTAAAGCAATGTTATGCTCTTATAAATCTTTAAATATAATTCAAGAAAAAGAAGGAATTATTCTTTTGGATAAAAATGAATATAAAAATAAAATAGGACAAGAGTTTGAATTTTAAGGAACATTATGCAAGTATTAGAAGAATTAAAACAAAGAGGAATTTTTAAACAAATTAGTAACTTAGAAAAATTTCAAAAGTTAGATCCTAAAACAACAGGTGTTTACATTGGATTTGATCCTACTGCTAAAAGTTTACATTTAGGTAATTATGTTCAAATATCAATTTTAAAAAGATTTAAAAATGCTGGATTTAAAGCTTATGCTATTTTAGGTGGGGCAACAGGAATGATAGGAGATCCATCATTTAAAGATGCTGAAAGATCTTTGCTAGATAAAAAAACATTAGAAATGAATAAAAATGCTATTAAAAAACAATTGGAACATTTTGGTTTAGAAGTTATTGATAATTATGAGTTTTACAAAAATATGAATATTTTAGAATTTTTAAGAGATGTAGGTAAACTTGTAAATATTTCTTATATGCTATCTAAAGATTCTGTAGCTAATAGAATAGATAATGGTTTATCATTTACAGAATTTTCTTATCAATTATTACAAGGTTGGGATTTTTATAACTTATATAAAAAACATAATATTTTTGTGCAATTAGGCGGTTCTGATCAATGGGGGAATATAACCACTGGATTAGAAGTCATTTCAAAATTAGAAGGTGATAATCATAAAGCTGTAGTTATAACTTCTAATTTATTAGTTGATGAAAATGGTAAAAAATATGGTAAATCTACAGGTGGTGGTTCATTGTGATTAGATAAAAATATGAATTCTCCATATAATTTATATCAATTTTTATTTAATCAACCCGATTCAAAAATTGAAGAATTATTGTTTTGATTAACTTTTTTACCTATAAATAAGATAAAAACAATAATTTCTAAACACAATGAAAATCCTTCATTACATTATGCACAAGAAATTTTAGCTTCTGAAGTAGTTAAAGATATTCATAATAAAGAAGAACTGGAAATTGCTAAAAAAGTTACAAACATTTTATTTGATAAAAAATATGATTTAAGTTCATTAGATTTAAAAACTTTAGAAAAAATGGAAATTTATTTGCCTTTATTAGAAGTTTCATTAAATGTTAATTTAATAGATAAATTAATTGAAGAAAAAGTTTTACTTTCAAAAAGAGAAGCCAGAGAATTTATAAATAACAATGCCTTAAAAATTGATGGAAAAGAAATAGATGAAAATTATTTATTTAGTCCTCAATTTTATTCTAAAAAATATGCTTTTTTGCATAAGGGAAAGAAACAAGTTTTTCTTTTAAAAACGAAGTAGGAGAAATTTTATGAATAAGCAAAAGAAAATACATTTATTTATATTATTAGCATCAATATTTAGTTTAATTAATTCTATTCTTGGGGTAGTAGGGTTTTTTCTTTGGGGATTGCTTTTTAAAGTTGCTGCTTTAAAATATACATTATATTTAGCATTTTTTGTTACAGAAACAACTTTAGGAATAATTACTTTTATATGAACGAAAGAATTTAAAACTAATAAGTTTTGAAAAAGTACAGTTATTACATTTTCAATTCTTAATACATTTATATTGATTTTTATACTGATGCTAATTGGAAATTATATTGATGCTATTTTTATAGCTAAAAATTTGGATTCAATTAGTCACTTAATAATAGTCTTATATACAGGGTATATTGGAATTTTTCTTTTTAATATTACACTATCAATAATTTTGTTTATTTTTGATAAAAAAACAAAAAAAGTTTTTAATGATTTAAATACAAAAGAAGAAAATCAAATACTTTAAATACCATTTGTATGGTATTTTTTTTAATCATATAATTAAATTATGAAAAAAATTAAACCATTATTATTATCAAGTCTTTTAATAGTTCCAATATTTTCAACTTCTTGTTTTAATTTGTATAAAGAGGATAAAGAAGCTGATTTTTCTAAAAAAAATTATAGTTTTTATAATGTATCCAATGAATATGATATTCCTACTCAAAGATTTAGTTTTTATTACTATAAAAATAGTAATGTACCATATGTAGATATAAATGAAACTATTAGAAAATTGGAAGGGTTATTTGATTTAAAAAATTATTATAAAAAAGAATCTTGAATTTCTCCAAAAGTTTCCTATTATACAGGGAATGGCTCTTTAGATGTTAATTGGAAACAAAATAAACTTTCATTTTATAGTAGTTATTTTTCCAATTTTACTAAAGATACACAACAAACTGATTATTCAAGAAATATAAAATACTCAACAACATTTTATAAAGATTTTTCACCTGAAAAAATAGTAATGGATTTAAATAAATATAATTTTGATGTTTATAGATTTAATAAAAAAACTTTAATTCCTTTTGCTTTATTTAATACTTTATTTTGTAGCCCTAATTATTACAATCTTTATTTTAATAGTGAAAAAATTATAGGAGCAGATTTTGGTTTAAATGACAGAATGAAATATATAGAAAATGTTAGAAAAAGCAAAATTGCTAATACAGAAGCACCCAAAGATGTTAGAGAGGCCACTTTTAATCATTTATCATTAGTAATGAATTATTTTTATGGGTTAAAAGAATATAAAAATGTTGATGATTTTAAAGATGTTCTTTCTTTAAAAAAATATAAAGAAAAAATTCTTTCAAGAAAATCAAGTGTTTATAATGAAGCCTATGCTGATTTTTTCTATGGTTATTTAAATGAATTACATACCAGTATGTCAATGTTATCTTTTTATGATAAACCGGAAGCAAAAATAAAAGATTTGGGTGAAAAAATTCAAAGTGCTTATAAAAAAGCTTATAATGAAAAACATAATTTATTGTCTAAAAAACGAGAAAAATTATGAGGTAATAGATATTTAAGATATATTGGTAATAATACTGCTGTAATTTCTTTTGATGAATTTTTAACTGGAACAAAAGAAGAAATTTCTAGTTCAGAAGCATATAAATATGATACATATGAATTATTTAAATATTTAATGAATGAAATTAAAAATAATAAGAATATTAAAAAAATTATTATTGATTTATCTTTAAATGGTGGTGGCAATACTGCTGCTATGTGAAAAGCATTGGGATTCTTAACTAATAAAAAATTATTGCATCATAGTTACAATAATTTAAACGATACTATTCATACTACTGGAGTTGATGTGGATGCAAATGGTGATGGTGATTATGAAGATGATGATGCATATACAGAATATGATTGATATGTGCTAGCAGGAATAAATACCTTTAGTGCTGCTAATCAATTTGTAAATATAGTTAAAGAGATGAAAATAGCAAAGGTTATTGGACAAAAAACTGGTGGTGGAATGTGTTCTATAGTACCTATGGTTTTAGTTGATGGAACTTCAATTATTATTAGTTCTAATAGCGCTTTAAAGCATAAAAAAAATAATACCTTTATGTCTACTGAAGGAGGTTTATATCCTGATATAAATTTAGATTATAATGATTTCTATAATGATGACAAACTTTCACAATTAGTTAATGAATAAGTCTATAAAATAGATAAAAAAGTAAAAAATAAAAATGTGTTATTTTTGAAACACATTTTTATTTTAATAATTAAATGTTAAATTTTTGATTTCCAACTTCAATAGAAACTTTTGTATCAATATCAATTTTTCTAGTTTTAATTCCACTAGTTTCTAATATAGTTCTTGCTATTTGAGCGTCTTCAGTATTATGATATTTATCGTCTTCATAAACCACTTCTGTAATACCAGATTGCGCTATGGTTTTAGCACAATTTGAACAAGGATATAAAGAGGTATAAATAGTACAATTTTCAAAATTTACTTGACTATTAAGAATTGCGTTCATTTCTGCGTGAATTACATAAGCATATTTAGTTTCTGTTTGTGAACCCTCTCTAGCTCATGGGAATTCATCATCATTACCTTTTGGCATTCCATTATAACCCAAGGAAATAATTCTTTTTTTTGAATTAATAATACAAGCACCAACTTTTGTAGATGGATCTTTTGATCTTAAAGCAGATATTTTTGCTAAACCCATAAAATAACCATCTCAATATAAAGAGTTTTGTTTTTTCATAAATATTATTTTATTACTATTGAACAAAAAAATTGCTATTTTTGGAATAGCAATTTAGATTGGAGTATTTAAACAAATGGAGCGAGTAAAGGGAATCGAACCCTCATGGTCAGCTTGGAAGGCTGAAGTTCTGCCATTAAACTATACTCGCATAAAATCTATATAAAATAATAAATTAATTTTTAAATTTTTTATAAAAATAATAAAAATTTTTACATTTTTAATTTTTGCTATATTTTATGCTTTTTTACTATTTATATTTTTATATTTTTATATGATTAAAATATGGCTGCAAAAAGAAAATATTATAATGGCGTTCACTATTTTTTAGATGAAAAATCTCAAGTGTTGAAATTAACTTCAGAATTTCATAATAAATTATTAAACAAAAAATTAGAATATGGGAAAGGTTTTAAAAAATTTGGGGGTTCATCAATTGCTGATGTGTTAGAAACAGACTCTTTTAAATCTAATTTTGGAGCATTTTGTCATATGTGCAACTTAAAGATGCCTGTTTTGGTTGCAAAATATGTAAAAGCGGGAATAGCAATTGAACCAAAAATTTTTGATTTAATGAAAAAGAATTTTCCTAATAAAGTTATTGAACACTTAGAGGCAAAAGATTATAACTATGATTATTTTAGAGGAAAATATGAATTTATACAAGGGGTTCCTGATGGAATTATGCCCAATGATAAAGTTGTTTTAGAAATGAAGACAGTTAATGAAAAAAAAGCAGAAATATGAGGGAAACCCGGAAAAGATGTTTTATCAGTCCCTCTTGATTATAGAAAACAAGCTCAATTATATGCATATTTATTGGGATATGATAGATATTCAATTGTTGCTGCTTTTATAAAAGAAGAAGATTATACAAAACCTGATGAGTGTAATTTAGAAAATAGAATTATTAGACAATATGTGTATAAAGTTGATAAAAATATTGTAGAAGATGACATAAAAAGAACAATTGATTTTTATAAAAAATATTCTGTTCTAGGCATTAGTCCACAATATGATCCAATTAGAGATAGAGATCAAGTTGAATTTTTAAAGTGCCATAATGAACAAGAATGAAAAGAATTAATCGCTAAATGAAAAACATTAGGAAAAGTAGATTTAGATTATGAAGAATAAAGAAAAAATTATTAAATATCAACAATATTTAAATTTATTTACTGAACAAAAATTTTATATTTGAAATGAATTTGAAGAATCTCAATTATTACCTTCCAAAAATCAAGAGTTTTTAAATTTAGATGAAGAAGATGATGATGAAGAAAAATTAATTCATTTATGATGAGATGAAAATCAAAAAAAATATTTAAAAACTTTAAATGATAATGATAAGTCAACAAAAATGTGAGTTAATATTAATAAACAACTATTAGAGTATTTAAAATCTATTACTAAATATGATAATAAAGATATTTTTATTAATAAAAATATTGATTCTTTAGAAACGAAAATAATAACTACCAAAGATGCTATGAACAATAAAAATGTTTCTTTAATAATAAATCCTTGTTTTGCTTATAAAACAAAAAATGATTTTTTAGTTATGACAACATTTTTTGCTTATGATAAAAAAAGAAACATTGCATATTTCAATGGTTTTACATCTAAAACTAAAGTTTTAGATTATATAAATACTGACTATATTTTTAATGTTTTTAAAAGATCACAAAATATTAATTTAACTTCAATTAAAAAAATAATTTTTGATAATAATGTCGATACAAAAGCCAACATTGCTTCGTTTTGTTTAACTGAAGCTTCTTTAACTAAAAAAAGTCCTAGTGCTTCTAAGAATCAAATATTAGATATAAATAACAATTTTTGACCATATAAAGATATTGAAAATAAAGGATGAAATTTTTGCAGCCCCCTTTTTAAAAAAAACTTAAATGATAAATCAATAGATAAATTAACTTATTTAGATGTGATTCAAGAAAGAGAAATTTTTAAAGGTACTTCTATAAAAAAAGATTCAAATGACACAATATTTATTATGAATAAAGACAATTCTATATTTAATAAAGAATTGTCTTTAAATGATTATGATGAAAATATAGAATATATTGAAAAATTATTTGATGAAAAGATTCTTTTAGATTTTGAAAATACTTATGTTGATCAGTTATCTAATGTTTCAACTAAAAAGAAAAATTACAATTCAGAATTATATAGAAATCCTATTGATACTTTTGTGAATAAAGATAAAATTAAACAATATTTTTTAAATAAATTAGGTGAAGATTATTATTTTTCTAGTAAATATCTTAATATAGTAAAATCTTTTTCAAAAGAAGATTTTGATAATTGAAAATCACTTGTTGATAACGAAAGAACTATTCCAGATTTTTTTACAATAGATGTTTTATATTTTTTATCTCTTTTACATATAAAAGATAAAAGGATTATTTGATATGACTATGAAGGAATAGCTACACCTACGCCTATTTTAGATGGGGCAAAACATTATCAACAAGTAACTCCACAAGTTTCTATTATAGAAACAGTAAATGGGAAAGAAATTTATTCAAAAGATATTGTTAAAGATCCTGCAAAATTAGAATTATTTGATTTGGTAGACAATGTTGTAAATGTTTATGCAAATGCAGCAGATTACTATGTTGTTTATAATCAAGGATATGAAAATAGTAAAAATAAACAACTTTTAGAATTGGTAGAAAAATCTTATGGGAAGGATTTAAATTTTACAAAAAAATTTGATAATGCAAATTTAACAATTTTAAAATTTAGAGAAATAGTTAATCATATAAAAAATAAGACTATTGATTTAAATATTTTATTCAAGCCTTTTACTAAATCAGATTCTTCTTCAACTAATGAAATTTTAAAAAAATGAAAATTAAATTTTGATATTAATTATTTAAATAATAATGTTTTAATAGAATTTAATCCAATTAGTATTGGAGATAAAAGAAGTCAAATTAAATATCATTTTTATAATAAAAATAATTTAAGTTTAGATTTGCCTAAGACAATAATAAAAGATAATTTTAAATCTTTGGACAAAGGAATTTTTTTAAATATTTTTGAATTAAGAGGTTTTTCTTCTATTAAAAAAATAGAAAAGTTAATTACAAAATATCACATAAAATTAAAACATGAAATCAAATCATATGCTAGCTTAGAAGTTAAAAATGGATTATTTGCTTTAGAAAAAGCTATTAATAGACATCAAGGTTTAATAGGCGATAAAGAATGAGAAGAAACATCAAATAATTTAAAAATTTATTGTCATAATGATGTAATGATGATGATAGAAGCATATGATTTAGTGCAAAAAATCGTTGCTGATGTATTTCCTGAAATAGAAAAATATGAATGAAATTTAGAACAAAATCAAACATATGGGATAGACTTTAAAAATCACAAATTAATTATTTTAAACAAAATTAAATAACACAAAATGCTATTTGATTTTTTATTTATTTTTCTATTTTATAGGCTAATCTTTAAAATTTAGTACATATATTTTATTATTTATATTGGCATCAATTTTTATAAAATTTTCCATTAATGATTCGCCATATAATTTAAATGCCTTAAAATGATTTCTGTGTTCAAGATGAGCCAATTCATGTACAATAACCGCTTCTATAGATTTAGGTTCTAATAAAATTAATGAAACATTATATTTAATTAAATATTTTAAACCTCTTTTCATATTTATTCCTCAATATGTTTTTGCAAAAACAATTTGATAAGGGATTTCTTCTAATTTATATTTATTCATTGATAATAAATATTTATTAAAAACAGGTTTAATAAAATTGTCTAATTCTTTAATTAAATATTCTTTTAAAACTTGCATTTGGTTTTTATTTTTTTTGTAAAAAACTTTAATACTATCATCTCCTAAAACACATCCATTAAATACTGATTCTTTAAATTTTAAATTTAGTAATTTTCCAAAAAACAATATTTGATTTGAGTTTTTGTTTAAAAAAATAAATTCTTTTATTTTATGAAACGGTTTTATTTCTTCATTGCTAGAAAGCTTATTTATAAATTTTCTAGCATCAAATTCATATCCTCGTATTAAATTTTCACTTAATTTATTTTCTATATTTTGTGGAACAAAAATAAAAATATGTTCAGGTTTATTTACATAATTTTTAATTTTTACTTCTTCATTTTCAAAAATACTTTTTCTGAATTCTAAAATTCATTTTTTATTATTAACAAAAATTTCTTTTATTAAAGGTAAGATAATTTTGTCATTCATAAGTACTTCCTATATTTGATTATTTTTATTTCCACCATTAATAATTTTTCCAAATTTTTTAATATCTTTCAATGATGCTGTTCTTGATGATTCAATTATTTCTGATAATGCCGCTAATGTTCTTCCATTGATAATATCTTCAGTTTCATTTACTATTTCAACTACTTTATTAGAAAAATTATTTTCATTAACAATTACTGATCAACTTTCTTCATTTTCAATATTTGCATTAGTGTTTTCCGGCAAGACCAATAGAGAAAAAACAGGAAAACTAAAACCACACATTTTGTAAATATGGTTAATATGTTTTAAATTTTGTTGAAAAGGATTTTTCATTTTAATTTCTTTTTTGTTGATTTTTAATTTTAGTTCAGGACTATTAAAATCACCAATTAAATTACCATAATAATTTTTAGCTTCTATAACAAAAATTGCTTTGTTAGTTGCTAAAAGTCCATCTATTTCAAAATATTGGTTTTCCCCATACTTAAATAGTCCACCATTAAAGTATTTATATCCATTTTCTTTGGCAAAATTTAACATTTTTCCATTTATTTTTTTTTCAAAAATGAAACCAGCGGTATTTTTGCTTTTATTTTTAAGTATTTTTTGAATAATAATAAAAAGTGTTAAAGCTATAACAAGGCCCATAATTAAAGTTCCAATAGCAATACCAATAGTGGTGTTTTTTTCTAATTTAGGATAACTAATATTTTTATCTATTTTTTTTAAATTTAAGAAATTATCAATTAAATATTCCATAATTAATAATGATAATATACAAATATATAAAAAACTAAAAACAATTTTTAAAAGTAAAATTTAAGTCTTTAATAATTATTTTTATTTTAATATTTTTTATTTTCTATAATAATAAATATTAAATGGAGGGGATATGTATAAATCTAAATTAAATATTAAAGAAACACAATTAGCAATACAGGATTTAAAATTTGCTTTTACTAAACAATTAAATAAAAATTTGAATTTAGTTAGAGTTTCAGCACCCTTATTTGTTGATTCAGAATCAAAAATAAATGATGGACTTTCTGGTGAAAAACCAGTTTCATTTAATCCTAAAAATGAACCTAATATTTCTTTTGAAATTGTTCATTCATTAGCAAAATGAAAAAGAATAGCTTTAAAAAAATATATGTTTGATATTTATGAAGGTATTTATACAGATATGAATGCTATAAGAAGAGAAGAAGATTTAGATTCTATACATTCATATTATGTAGATCAATGAGATTGGGAATTAGTAATTAGAGAAGAGGATAGAAATACAGATTTTTTAAAAGCGATAGTTACCAAAATATATAACTCAATTAGATATGTAGAAAATAAGTTAAATTTTAATTTTCCAGTATTAAGCAAAAAACTTCCAGATAAAATATTCTTTATAACAGCACAAGATTTAGAAAATATGTATCCTAATTTATCAATTGATGAAAGAGAATTAGAAATTACTAAAAAACATAAAGCAGTTTTTATTATAGGTATTGGTAATAAATTAAATAAATCTAATGTTCCACATTCAAAAAGATCTTTTGATTATGATGATTGAGATTTAAATGGCGATATGATTTTTTATCATCCTATATTGAATAAAGCATTAGAAATTTCATCAATGGGAATAAGAGTTAATGCAAAATCTTTATCAAAACAAAAAGAATTAATGAATATAAAAAATGAAGATTTAAGACAATATCATAAAGATATATTAGATAATAAATTACCTCTTACTATAGGTGGTGGAATAGGTCAAAGCAGATTATCAATGTTTCTTTTAGAAAAAAAACATATAGGTGAAGTACAAGTTGGATTTTGACCAAACAATATTATTGAAGACTTAAAAAAAGAAGGTGTCAAATTATTATAATTTGACTTATTCTTTTGTTTTATAGTTAAATTGGAGAAAAATGTTAGATTTTGAACAAGATTATTGAATAAATAATTATAATAAAATTTTAGGATGTGATGAGGTAGGAAGAGGTTGTTGTGCTGGACCTTTAGTAGTAGCTGCTGTAATTTTTCCTCCTTTTTATCAGAATCAATTAATTAATGATTCTAAAAAAATGTCAGATTTAAAAAGAAGAGAATTAGTAAATATAATAAAAAAAGATGCTTTAGAATTTAAATATTTTGTTGTAGATTCAAAACTAGTTGATAATTTAAACCCTAAAAAAGCTTCTATTTATGCAATGCAAGAAGTGATTAAAAAATTTAATAATTTACCTGATTTAGTTTTAACTGATTTTGAAAAAATTGATTCAAATATTAAACAAATTAATTTAGTTAAGGGAGATCAAAAAAGTATTTCTATTGCAGCAGCTTCTATATTAGCGAAAGTTTTTAGAGATGACTATATGATAGATATTGCTAAAAAATTTCCTGATTATGGTTTTGAAAAGCATAAAGGTTATTGTACAAAAGAACATCAAAATGCTATGGAAAAATATGGGGTCATTGAAGAACATAGAATTAGTTATAAAAATGTAAAACACATTTGAGAAAACAAAAATTAAAAAATATAATTTATTTAAATTAAGGAGAAAATTATGAATTACAAACTTTATAAAAAAACTAAAGAAATACATTGTTCTAAAGAAAATTGATTAAAATATCAAAATCACATTGTTATGAATGCAATTAAGGAGAAAACAAAAATTAATCAAAATGAAATTTTAGATTATGCTTATGAATTAATTAATAGAGAAGAAATTCAAAAATTTGTTGATGAAGAAAATTTAAATGATGATAAAAAATATTATTTATTTTCTCCTGTTGTAAAAGACATTAAAATGACTATTGAGGAATGTGAATTTGAAATTAATTTAGAATATTTTTTATTAGATGATTTAAAAATTGAAAATTTATATAATTTTAAAAAAATTGATTTTAAGCCTTTAATTTTGACTGATGAAAAATTAGAAAAAAGTTTTGAAAAATTTAGTAAACAGTTTGAAGTTTTACAAGATGCAGATATAGTAAGTGAATCTAATATAGTTAGATGTGAAATTTTACCTTTTTTAGATGATAAACCATTAGATCAATATAAAGATATTATTACCATAAAAGCTTCATCTCAAAAAGATGGATTAATAAATAAAGATGTTATGAATCATAAATTAAATGATGTTTTTTATCATATAGAAGATGTACATCAAAAAGTTCAAATTAAAATAGTTTCTATTCAAGAAATAATTTATAAAGAATTAACAAATGATAATTTAAAAGAATGCGGTTTAAGTTCATTTAAAAATTTAGATGAAGTAAAGACAAGTTTTATAAATGATAATTTAATGATAAATAATCATATGGAAACTTCAAAATATTTTAATAAATATATTGAAATATTTAATCAAGAAAATAAGATTGAATTTTCGGAAAAACTTTTTGAAAATTTAAAATCAAGAAATTTTGATAAATATATCAATTCTTTATCTGAAAAAGAAAAAGCTGATTTTAGAAAAGAAACTTATGAAGATAAAGATAAATTGTATAGTTGAATGAAAAAATTAGAAAATGATTTAAGAGCTTCAATATGAAGAGATATTATTATTTGAGTTATTAAAACTACAAAAAATATTACTGAACCTTCAAATGAAGATAAAGAAGAAGAATGAAAATTCGTTCATTTAATGTATGACAAATATGATATTGAAAATAGAAACATTAATGAAGAAAGAATGAATAAAGGTATTTTGGATAGAAAAGTTTCGTTACTATTAATGAAATCAAACAATGAAATTGAATACAATGAATTAATGGAAAATAAAAATGTTTAGTAAAAATAAAAGAATAGGTATACTCAATGATTTTTCAAGTAAGGAACATATTGAAAAATACATTAATTATTTAGTTAATTGAATTAAAGAAAAAGTATCATTAGCACATGCAAAAGGGACAATATTTGGCTTATCTGGTGGTATAGATTCAGCATTAATTTCAGTTTTATGTAAGAAAGCTTTTCCTGATAATAGTTTAGGTTTAATTATGCCTATTGACAGTATGAAACATGAAGATAGTGATATTAGTTCATTAATTAAAGCATTTAATTTAACAACCAAAACTATTGATTTAAAATTAACTTTTAATACTATAAATAAGGCAATTAAGGTAAAAAATAATTTAGCATTATCAAATATAAAACCTCGTTTAAGAATGACAACTTTATATGCTTATGCAAAAGAATTAAATTATTTAGTTGTAGGAACCGATAATGAAGATGAATATTTTATAGGTTATTTTACAAAATATGGAGATGGCGGTGTAGATCTTTTGCCAATAGTACATTTACTTAAATCAGAAGTTAGAATACTTGCCAAATATTTAGAAATACCACAATCTATTATTGATAAAAAACCTTCTGCTGGTCTTTGAGAAGGTCAAAATGATGAAGATGAATTAGGTTTTTCATACCAGGATTTAGATAATTTCATTGCTATGGACTATGATAAAATTAATAAAAATACAAAAGAAAAAATTGAAAGAATGCATATCAATTCTGAACATAAACGTAATGTTCCTATAAAACCATTAACTATTGAAGAGTTTTTTCAAGAAAATAAATAATTTAATTCCAAAGGAGATTTATGTCAGGACATTCACATTGAGCTGGTATTAAACATAAAAAAGGTGCTAATGATGCGGCTAGAGGAAAAGTTTTTCAAAAACTTTTTAAAGAAATTTATGTAGCTGCTACTGCTAATGGAGGTCCCGATCCTGAATCTAATCCATCTTTAAAATTAGCAATTGCAAAAGCAAAATCTAAAAATATGCCTAAAGCAAATATTGAAAAAGCTTTAGCAAAAGCTAGAGGAGATGGAAAAAATGGAGCAACTTTTGTTGAAACTATTTTTAATGCTACATTAAGCGGTGGAGCAACCTTTATGGTGATTACTTTATCTGATAATATCAATCGTACGACAAGTAATTTAAAAGCGTATTTTAATAAACAAAACGCAACCCTAGGTAAAACAAATCAAATTCCATACCAATTTGATCACCGTGGAATTATTGAAGTATCTAAAAATTTAATTGGGGAAGATGAAATTACAATGGTTGCTATTGATAATGGTGCTATGGATTTAGAAAATACAGATGAATCATATTTAATTACTACTGAACCTGAAAATTTTGCTAAATGTAAAACTGCCCTTGAAAAAGAATTAAATATTAGCGATTTTTTACAATGTGAAGTTTCTTATATTCCAAATTCTTATGTATCTTTTAGTGGTGAAAAATATCAAAAATTAATGGATTTTGTTGAAAAATTAGAAGATGATGATGACGTTCAAGAAGTTATTCATAATATAGAAGAAGAATAAAAATTCTAGCTTCGTAGAAAGACAAATGGAATCTTTTATATCCTTTATAAAATCAATTTCTCCTGAAAATGAACCTTGGAATAAAATAATAGCTAAATTATGATTGGTAATTATAGCTAGTTTTTTATTACTCATTTTACCAGTTTTAATTGCCTTAATTTTTCCTTTATTTAAAGAAAAACTTTCTAAAAAAGCAACTACTTATTTATATGCTTTTATGTCAGGTTTTTTCCTTACTATGGCTTTATTTGGTTTCTTAAGAGAATCTTTAGAAATATCAAGTCTGTCCGCTCAAGGGAAAGGCTATAGTACAAATAAAGTATATTTATGAAATATTTTATTAATAGGGTTAGGAATTATTTCTGGTATAGGTTTGGCTTTAGGAATTAAGTTTTTTATAGAAAAAGTAATAAACAAAAAACTAAAAAATAATTTTTTATTGCACTCTCATAATCATGAACATAGTGAAGATGAAGCACATAGCCATGAAACAATAGAAGAAAAACCTAAAAATTATTCTAAATTAGTTGCTTTAATTTTGTTATTAACTCATAGAATTCCAGAAGGTTTTTTAATAGGTGTTAGTTTAAATGCTATATATAATGGAAGTACAAGTAATATGAATTTAGCTTTTTTAATTTCGTTTATATTACATTTAATTCCAGAAGAATTAGTATTTTATTATCGCCAAAGAGAAATGGGGTTTTCAAAGAAAAAATCAATAGGAATTTCTATCGGATTGTTATTTTTGTTTCTTCCAGCGATTTTTCTTGGAATATATTCAGGAGAAGCAATTAATAATCTTTGACAATTGGCAGCCTTTATAGAAGCTTTTATAGCGGGTATCTTTATTTTTACATCTATATTTGAATTTTTGCCAGAATTTGCTTTTGAAAAATATGAATTAAAAATAAAGTATTCTATTTTAATCTTTGTAGTTTTAGGAATAGCGCTGTCAGCAATTATTCTTTCTATTCATTCTCATGGAAATGGAACATTGTTTGGAAATTTAGGAGTTACTTTCAAATTTAAATAAGACATATTGTTGTCTTATTTTTTTATATTTAAAAAAATTCCTAAAAGTAAAATTAATTAAAATTTTTTTGACTTTTTTGCAAAAAATAGACATATATAGGTAGCTAGTAATTCTATTTATATAACTTTTATAACAAAGGAGAAAAATAGATAAAAGTAAATTAACAAAAACTCCCATCTTTAAAAAAATTTCTAAATATGAAGATATTGAATATTATATGATTAAAATGATAAGCAAATTAGAAGATATCTTATTGATTGTAAATGAAATAAATTAAAGGTAATAGAACTAGGAGCCTAATATGACAGTATGTAATTTAACTATCAAACAATTAGCAAATATTATTTCTGATTTTTTTGATAAAAAGTTTGATGAAAAAATTCAATAAAATATAAAACCCATTTTAGACAATATGGATACAAAGCAAGAATTTAATAATTTTTAAATGATATTAACAATAAATTGGACAAAATTGAAGATGATATTAAAATGCTAAAATCATTTCATATTGAAGATATTAAAATGTATAAAAAATAATTTATCTCTAAAATAGGAATTATTTTTATTGCTTAATATTTAACAATTTACCTAATAATAAAATATAGATATATATAATATAAAGGTATAAAAAATAAGGAGCAATGATGAGTTATAAAGCTTTATATCGAAAATACCGTCCCGCAAGTTTTGATGAAGTTTTAGGTCAAGATCACATTGTAATTACCTTAAAAAACATTATTCTAAATAGAAAAATTTCACATGCTTATCTTTTTAATGGTCCTAGAGGTGTAGGGAAAACATCAGTTGCTAGAATTTTTGCTGGTTTATTAAATTGTTATCATAATAAAGATGTAACAAAAATGTGTGCCAAATGTAATGCATTAATAAATCAAAATGTAGATATTATTGAAACTGATGCTGCTTCTAATAATGGAGTTAATGAAATTAGAGAATTAAAAGAAAAAATTCAACATTCTCCAGTAATGGGAAATTATAAAATTTACATTATTGATGAAGCACATATGCTCTCTAAAGCAGCTTTTAATGCTTTATTAAAAACTTTAGAAGAACCTCCAGAACATGCTATTTTTATTTTGGTTACAACTGATCCACAAAAAATTCCTCTTACAATTTTATCTAGAGTACAAAGATTTAATTTTCGCAGAATACCAATTAAAATTCTTACACAACAAATTACGGATGTTTTAGAAAAAGAAAATATTAAAAGTGATGAAAAAACGATTTCTTATATAGCAAGATTAGCAACAGGGGGGATGAGAGATGCACTTTCTATTGTGGATCAAGCTAGCGCTTATGGAAATGGAAAAATAGAGTTAAAAGAATTGATGTATGCCTTTGGAATAACTAGCAATGATAATTTAATAGAAATTATAAATTTACTTTATAAAAGTGATTTAAAAACTGTTTTAGCAAAATTTGAAGACTTAGAAAATGCTGGGATTGATCCAAATCAATTTGCTAATGGATTATTAACTATAATAAAAGATTTTATAGTTTATCAAAAAACATTAGATGTAAATCTTTTAAATTTAATTGATTTGGAAGAATTAAAAAAATTAGAAATTGATTATGATTTTGCTATTAAAACAAATGAAATTTTATATGAATTAAGCAAACAATTAATGTATACAGATATACCCTTTCAACAAATAGAAATATTTTTAATTAAAATATCAAATTTAAATGCTAAAAATAATATTAAAATTGAAACTAATAAGGAGTTAAATATGAAAAAAAATGACAATAAAGCTAAAGAATTATTAAGCGAAACACAAGAATTAATTTTAGATAACAATGATTTAAGTGGTGATTTTCTAGATTTAGATCAAGAAGTTATTTCAGATTTAAATACAGGGGAAAACAATTTAATTTCTACTGGAGAAATTGATTTATCCGATGAAATGCTTTTATTTAATAATCCTAAAGCTAATTTAGCCAAAGAACATCAAAAAGCTTTCAAATGTGCTTACAATATGAAGTCTTTATTAAATATAATTTTACAAAGTCAAAATGATATGGTTTCAAAATATCAAGGGAAAATCGATTATTTATTGAAAGTTTTTAAATCAGATGCACATCAAACATTTTTAGATAGTTTAAGATATATGACTTTAAGAGCAGCTTCCAATGATTTTATGCTTTTAACTTCTGAAAATTATAATAGTAGTCAATTAAACTATATGCAAGATTTTCATAATGATTCTAATATTCAAGAATTGATTAAAAAAGTTTTTGGTACGTATTTACATTTAGTAATTGTAGACAATGAAACTTATAAAGAATTAGTTAAAGAAGCTAAAAAAATTATTGATTCAGGAAAAACTCCTAAATTAAAACCTTTGGGTGAAGTAAAAATTAAAAAATCAAAAACTCCTAATCAAATACTTTTAGATATTTTATTTGATGAAAATGATGAAAAATAAAGAGGTGGAATAATGAATCCTGAAATGATGAAAAAACTTAAAAAAATGCAAGCTGAATTAATGGAAAAACAAGAAGCTTTTGCTCAAAAAGAATTTATTGTTGAAAAGCAAGGTCTAACTATTACAGCATTAGGTAGCAAAAAAATTAAATCAATTGATATTGATGAAGTATTAATTGATCCAGATGATAAGGAACTTTTACAAGACGTTTTAGTTATAGCACTTAATGAACTTTATGAAAAAATAGATAAAGAACAAGAAGAAATGATGCCACAAATGCCTGGTGGTTTAGGTTTTTAATGGCTTTATTAGATGAATTAGAAGAATTTCAAAAAATTCTTACTAACTTAACCAAAATAAGCAAAAAGCAATCAGAAAAAATTTCAGAAGAAATTTTAACTGTTAGCGATAAAGATTTTGCTTTTTTTATTAACTCTTTGCAAAATATTAAATCTAAATATTCATTTTGTGAATTGTGTCATGGCTTAAAAAAGGAAAAGCAATGTTCAATTTGTTTTGATGTTTCAAGAGATAATGTGTTATTGGTTTTAGAAAACTTTAATAATATTATTAAATTTGAAAAATTAAATTTTTATCATGGAAAATATTATGTTTTGCCTTATTTAATTAATTCTAAAAATTTAAATTTATCTATCAATGAAAAAATGTATAAAGAGTTATTAAATTATGCAAAAAATTTTGAAGAAGTTATTTTAGCTTTAAGTCCAACTTTAGAAGGTGAAATGTCTACGATTAGACTTATGAATCTTTTAAAAGAACATAATGTTAAAGTTTCAAGATTAGCAATTGGTCTTCCTATCGGTTCTAATATTGATTATTTAGATGGGTTAACTCTAGAACAAGCAATAAAAAACAGACAAGAAAAATAAAAAAAAGAAAGCAGGAATAAATATGTTTATCACATTTGAGGGATTAGATGGATCAGGAAAAACAACTTTAATTTCTAAATTAATTGAAAAATTATTAGAGTTAAAACCTAATTTAAGTTATATACAAACTAGAGAACCCGGTGGTAAAGATATTCCTGAAGCTGAAAAAATAAGAGAACTTATTTTAAACAAAGAAACAAATATTTCTGCTGTAGCTGAAGCTTTATTGTATACAACAAGTAGAAGAATTCATTTAGAACGAGTTATATGACCTGCTTTAAAAAATAATAAATTAGTTATTTGTGATCGTTATATCGATTCTTTTTATGCATATCAAGGTTTCGCTAGAAATCTAGGTTTTAAATTTGTTAAAAAAATGACAGAATTAGTTATTGATAAAACTTTTCCTGATTTAACTTTTTATTTGAATGTTACTCCAGAACAAGGTAAAAAAAGAAGACTTGAAGGCAGATTAATTCAAGATAGATTAGACCAGGAAAAAGAAGAATTTCATAATAAAGTTTATGAAGCTTATCAAAAACTTATTTCTAAAAATAAAAAACGTTTTATTGTTATAAATGCATATCAAAGTGTTGATAAAGTTTTGGAAGAAATTATTGAAAAATTATTTAAAAATCCTCTATTCAAAAAATGATGAAAGGAAAATTAAATAATGGTTTCTGAAAACGTAAAAAAAATTATTGAAAATTCCTTATTGGTAAATAAAATATCTCATTGTTATTTAATAAAAAGTTCATCAAGAGTAGATCTTGATGATACTTTAATTTACATAATTAATAAGTTAAATAATTCAAAATCAAAAAGTATTGAAGAATTAAAAGAAAAATTTTTTAATGTAAAAATTTTAACTAGTGATGACGAGAGTTTACATAAAGAAAACATAAAAGATGTATTTGAAGAAAATAATTACACAACTATAAACAAAGATAAGAAAAAAATTTTAGTATTAAAAGACATAGAATTAATTCATTTTGCTGCTTTAAATTCTATTTTAAAAACCATAGAAGAACCCACAAATGATACTTATTTTATTTTGACTACAAAAAATGAAAAAAAAATTTTAAAGACTATTTTATCTCGATCAGTTGTTATAAATGTTTTTAAAAATGATTTAAATATGTTGGTTAATGAGTTAAAACAAGTTGGTTTTAATATTTTTTATGCTCATTTATTTGCTTTAATTTATCAAGATGTTGAAAATGTTAAAAAATTAGTACCTAATAATTATTTTGATTTAGTAGTTGAATTATTAAAAAGATTAAATCAAAGTTTTACTAAAAAACAAAAACTTTATATATTTTTAACAAAATATAATGATAAAAATACAAGCAAAGAGTTTTTATTTTTACTTAATTTATTAAGTTGATTAATTTATCTTAATTTTAAAAAACTACCAGAAATTTTTTCAAAAAAATCAGAATTTATAGAATTAATAGATAACCTAAATTTATATAAGTTAAATTTCGATAAATTTATTCAATCTTTTGGAGAACTAAATGAAAGATTAAATGCTAATGGATTATTTAGTTTGCAAACAGAAAAAGTTTTAATAAATTTAATGGAGTGTTATCATGAGTAAATTATTTATTGTAGGAACTCCTATTGGAAATTTAAAAGATATTACTTTAAGAGCTCTTGAAACTTTAGAATTGGTTGATTTTATAGCTTGTGAAGATACTAGAGTAACATCAAAATTGTTACAACATTATAATATAAAGAAAAGTTTATTAATTTACAACAAATTTAATGAAAAAGAATCTACTAAAGGAATTATTAATCTTTTAGATCAGAATAAAAATATTGCTTTAGTTTCTGATGCCGGAATGCCATTATTGTCTGATCCCGGTTTCATTTTATTAAAAGAAGTTAAATTGACCGATCATGAAATTATTATTATTCCTGGAGTTAATGCTGCGATTACAGCATTTGCTTTAGCAAATTTTTCTAATACCTTTACTTTTAATGGTTTCCCTAAAGAAACCAGTGTTCAAAGACAAAAAGAATTACAAAAATTAAATGATGAATATGCTCATATTTTTTATGTAGCACCACATAAATTAATAAATTTTCTAAATGATATACATTTAATTTTTCAAGATAAAGCAGATATATTTTTAGTTAAAGAATTAACAAAAATTTATGAAATGAGTTTTATAGGAACTCCATTAGAAATTTTGAAACAATTAAATGAAAATAATTTAAAAGGTGAATTTACATTAGTTTTAAAAATTAAAAAAGAAGAACATAAAAAAATTAATAAATATGCAAAATTTAGCAAAATAGATTAAATATTATTGGAGGTTAAAATGAAAAATAATGTTATTTTACAAGGTGAAACAACAGAGGTAATGAAAAAAATCCCAGAGAAAACTTTTGATTTTTGTTTTGCTGATCCACCATATTTTATGCAATTAGAAAAAAATAAAAAATTATATCGAGTAGAAGGAACTGAATTTAAAGGTTGTAATGATTATTGAGATAATTTTTTTTCTATGGATGAATACAAAAAATTTACTAAAAGCTGATTATCGGAAGTAAAAAGATTATTAAAGGATAATGGAACTCTTTGTGTTATTTCTGGAATGCAATCAATATATGAAATTGGTTCAATTTTAAGAGAACTTGGTTTTTGAATAATAAATGATATTATCTGAAAAAAAACAAATCCAACCCCAAATTTTGCAGGAACAAGATTAAATAACAGCCATGAAACTTTAATTTGGGCAGCAAAATCTAAAAAATCAAAATTCGTATTTAATTACAAAACAGGTAAATTTTTAAATAATAATAAACAAATGGGATCAATTTGAGAATTTCCTGTTTGTTCTGGCAATGAAAGATTAAAAGATGATGAAGGAAATAAATTACACAATACCCAAAAACCGGAAGCATTACTTTATAGAATTGTCACTTTATTTACTAAACCAGGAGATTTAATATTGGATCCATTTGGTGGAACAATGACTACAGGAGTAGTGGCAAAAAAATATGGAAGAAATTACGTACTCATAGAACAAGATTTAAAGTATATACAATATGGTCAAAAAAGATTAGATAAAATAATACCTAAAATAGGCAAAATAGAAAGTTCAGAATTAGATATTAAACCTGAAAAAGTAAAAATGCAAGATATGATAGGAAAAAATTATTTTAAAATTGGAGAAATTTTTTATCATAAAAATGGAGAACAAGCAATATTAATTGATAAAACAGGAAAATTAAAATATGGAGAAGAAATACATTCTATGCATGAAATAGCAGGATATATGATGGGTAAAAATATTAGGGTAAATGGTTTTGATTATTTTTATGTAAAAAGAAATAATCAAGAGTTGATTTCTATTTCAGAAATTAGAAATCAATATAGAAAGGATAAAAAAAATAATAATTATGAACAATAATATTGAAAATATTATTTTTACTTCAGTTAAAAAAATTTTAAAAAATTTAAGTTCACAAGAAAAAATTGAAAAATTTAAAAATATTCATAGTAAAAAAATTCATTTTATTCCTGAAAAATATAGAATATTTAATGGTTTGCTGCAATCTTTAAATATTCAATTTGGTAATTTTATTGAAGAATTAATGTTTACCTTAATTAGTAAAAATTCAAAATATAAAATTGTTGATAGTATATCTCAAAATAAAAATAATAAATTTCAAATTTCAAAATATAACAATAATTTAATAGATCAATATATTATTAAATGTCAAGAAAATGAAATAGAAAATTTAGATATTGACTTTGATAGCTTATTAAAAGAAATTTTCAAACATAAAGATGAAGAACCTATTTATGAAATTAAGCATGATGTTGATTTGTTATTTAAAGATGAAGAAAATAATAAATTTTATTATTTAGAAATTAAATATAATGATGATCATGATTCTGGAAAATATGTAGATATTAATAGAAAATTTATTAAAACATATGCTTATTTATTGAATAAATTAAAAATTAATAAATATGACAGCTTAATTCCGATTATTTTCTATTTTACAAATAAAAAGTTAAAAGGTAATATTTATGTACCGGAAAAGACAAACATTAAAAGAGGAAAACATTTTTTCAATGAATTTTTAAATATTGAATATAAAGATATAGAAACATATATGACAACATTAAGCGAAAACGAAAATATTATTAAGCTATTTGATAATTTATATAATCACATTGTTAAAGATATTAAAATTTTGGATGAAGAAAATAATATAAAATAATATTTTTATAACACTTTTGTTCTAACTTTGTTATTTTATTATTTAACATTTAAGTATAATAATTAAATGTTAAATATAGTACTTTTTCAACCAGAAATACCCCCTAATACAGGTAATATTATTAGAACGTGTGTAGCTTTAAATGCAAAATTGCATATTATTAAACCAATAAGTTTTGATTTAGATCCGGTGCATATGGCTCGTTCAGGTGCTGGAAGACTTCTAAGTGATATTCAGCATGAAGTTCATGAAAGTTATGAAGAATTTTATAAAAAATATTCTAGTATAGATGTTTTTTATATTACTAGATATGGTAACAAAACATATTCAGATATTGATTATGTTTTAGAGTCTAAAAAAAATCCTAATAGTGATGTTTGGTTAATGTTTGGTAGAGAATCTACAGGAATTGATAAAAATATTTTATTTAAACATTTAGAACATTGTTTAAGGATTCCAATGTTTGAAACTATGAGATCAATAAATCTTGCTAATTGTGTAGCTATTTTAGGTTATGAAGTAGCAAGACAATTTGATTTTAAAAATTTAAGTAAATTTGAAGTTCAAAAAGGAAGGGATTACTTAGTTTCGAAAAAATGAACTAATGAATAAAATGCAATTTGAAGTTATAAAAAGTTTATCTAATCCTCAAATTAAATTTTTAAGAAAACTTTTAAAAGGAGATTCTAAAAGTAATTTTTTTATTTTAGAAGGTTATCATTTAGTCGAAGAAGCATTAAAAATAAATTTAATTAAAAAAATATATGAACTAGAAAATAATAATTTCTATAAAAAAATACCAAATGATATTGAATATAATCAAGTAACTTATGAAGTTTTAAAATCAATTTCATCTACTCAAAATCCTCAAGGAATTATAGGTTTATGTGAATTACAAAATAATAAAGATATTTATAAATCTAAAAAAATAATTTTTTTAGATAATGTTCAAGATCCAGGTAATGTTGGAACTATTATTCGTTTAGCAGCAGCATTTAATTTTGATACTGTTATAGGTAATGTTGCCTTTAATAATAATAAATTAATTAGATCAACACAAGGGGCTATTTTAAAAATAAATTATTTTCAAATTAAAAATATTGATAATTTAAAATTTATTCAAGATTTTAAACATAAAAACTATTCAATAATTTCCACTAGTTTAGAAAAAGATTCATATTCATTCAATGATTTTAAATTTAATAAAAATGAAAAACAAGTGTTAATTTTTGGCAACGAGGGAAAAGGTATACAAAAGGAAATTTTAAAATTATCAAGTTCTAAAATTTATATACCAATAAATTTTGAAAGTATTAATGTTGCTTGTGCAGCAGCTATTATTTTAAATAAAATAGAAAATAATTAAGGAGTAAATATGAATGATTCAGATTTTGAAGAGTTAAAAAATAAAATTGCATTAAAAAATTTTTCTAATTTTATTAATGGTTATACTCCCATTGAAGTAGATGGTTTTTTAACAGAATTACAAAATGACATAGAAAATTTGAAATTATCAAAAGATCTTTTACAAAAACAATTAGATGAAACAAGAACTCAAATAACCGTATGCAAAACTAAAATTAATAATTTAACTAAAGAAAATAAAAGGCTAAAACAAGCTCAGGAAGCAAATAAGAGTCAAAAGGATAAAACTAATGAATTCTAAAAATGAATTAGATTCAACTATAAGCAAAATAAATTGATATCCTGGCCATATGGCTAAAGGAATGAGAGAACTAAAAGAAAATTCTTCTTTAGTTGATTTAATTGTAGTTATTTTGGATGCCCGTTGTCCTATTAGTAGTTATAATCCTGATTTTGATAATATAGCTCCTAATAAACCTAGATTATTCATTATAACTAAAAGTGATTTAATGGATAAATCTAAAAAAGATTTAGTTACTCAACAATACAAAGATAAACATTTATTATGGTTAGATTTAAGAAAGCAAAATTCTAAAATAATAATTGAAAAAGAAATAAATAAAATTACTTATCAAAAACAGCAAAAAGATTTATCTAAAGGTTTAATTAAACCTAGAATTAAAATTTTTGTTGTAGGTATTCCTAATGTTGGCAAATCAACATTAATTAATCTTTTAGCTAATAAAAAAACTTTAAAAGTTGCAAATTATCCAGGAGTAACAAAAATCAAAAATTGAGTTGCTATTGATAATTTATTTTTAATGGATACACCAGGAATATTATTACCTAAAATAGAAGATAATGAAACTGGAATAAAATTACTTGCTATAAATTCTATAAGTAATGAAATTTTTTCTAAAATGTTTTTAGCTACTCAATTTTTAATTTTAGTTTATAAATACTATCCCGAAATTATAAAAAGAGATTTTAGTTATTTTGAAATTGTTAATGATGAATTAAGTGCAAAAAAACTTTTAGAATTTATAGCTCTTAAAATGATGTTTTTAAATACTAATAAACAAATTGACTATAATCGTGTATGTGTTTATATAATTAGTTGAGTTAAAGAATTAAAAAATATAACTTTTGATTAGTGAGGTAAAAATGGAAGAAAAAAATAGTGAAGAATTAAAAAATGAAGTAGTAGAAGAAAAAGGTGCTCAAAATAATGAACAAGTTTTTATAGAATCTTCTAATTCAGAAGAATTAATGGATTCAAATCAAAAAGATGATCAGGTCAATGAAAAAGAGGCATTTGAATTGGAAATGCTTCAACAAAAAGAAAAATTAAGCAAATTAAATAAATATGAACGTTGATACAACTATATTAACTTAAATAGAGAAATGAATGCTCGTAAAGCAAGTTCAAATATTAATATGGGAATTATGACTATAATTTTTCTTCTTGTTGTTTTTGGTATGGTTTTATATCAATTATTTAAAAATTCCAAAGCCATTAATGTTCAGAAATCAAAAATTAATATCGTACTATTTTTAGTATTTATAAATATAACTGCTTTTATTTTTATTTATTTAGTTGTTGTTAATGTTTTATTGCATATAATTGTAAAAAAAATAAATCAAAAAGATCCCCAATCTAAAAACAATGAAATTTTAGATGAATTTGATACAGAAATAATGAATTATGTAAGAAAATATGTTAAATTAGGTTTTAAACGTAATGTTCATTTTCCAATATTTGAAAATTAAAAAATTTGAAAATTAAAAAAGCAAGGTTGTACTTGCTTTTTTAATAAATTTTTACCGCGCACAGCTTAATTTAATTATTAAACTGAAAGGAGGGTTATACTCTTAAGCAACTATCCCTATGGGACTAGTAACCATTCATATGAATGCATTAACATTATTCTAACATATAAAAGAAATATTTTATTAATTATTTTTTATTTTTGTATATGAGTTGTTGATAAGCACAAGAAGCAATCATTGCTCCATTATCAGTAGCATATTTTAAGTTAGGAACTTTTGCTAAAGGGGAAATTTTTAAAAATTTTTTTCTTAATTCTTTATTAGCGGAAACTCCACCACAAAGAATTAAAGATTTGGGTTTGAAAGTATTAAATGCTAATTTAGTTTTTTCTATTAAGTAATTAATAGCGCATTCTTGAAAACTAATAGCTATTAATTCTTTATCAACATATTGATTTTTTTGTTCTAAATTATGAGCATAATTTATAACTTGTGATTTTAAACCACTAAAACTAAAATCATAAATATTTTCTGTGTGTGGGGTGGTAAATTTTATTATTTTAGTTTTTAACATTTGATATTTTGCTTCATATAAATTATCAATTATAGGTCCTCCAGGGAATCCAAGATCTAATCTAGTGCTTACCTTATCAAAAGCTTCACCAACAGCATCATCTAATGTTTGCCCTAAAATTTTAATATCAAAAGGATTGTTTATTAGCATTAATTGACTATGTCCACCTGATACTAGTAAAGTTAATGAAGGATATTCTATTTTATCTTCTATAGCAGCAGAAAAAAAATGTCCTTCTAAATGATTGATAGGAATTAATGGTTTATTTAAAGTTAATGATAAAGCGGAAGCAAAAAGAAAACCAATTTGTAAAGTACCAATTAGACCCGGTTCTTTTGTATATGCTATGTAATCTAATGTTGTTAAATCTCATTTATCTAAAAACATTTTTTCAATTAAAGCAATATTTTTAACATGTTCTCTTGAAGAAAGCTCAGGAATGGTTCCGCCAAATGTCTTAAATATATCTATTTGAGAAATAGTTATCATATCCAAAATCTTATTATCTTCAAATAAAGCAATAGATGTATCATCGTGGCTAGTTTCAATACCTAAAATTTTCATTATTTTTTTCCTCCTATTTGAGGTAATTTGATGTATATAGGTTCAATATCTAAAATATTATTTCATTTTTTAAATAAAGGAATGTATTTTATAAAGTTACTATTTAAATCTTCAAAATTGATTTTGTCTTCTTTTTCTCCTAATTCAACTATTATTTCTTTAGGATTAAAAGTTTGATTTTTATTTTTATATAAATAGATTTTTTTACCTGCTGCTTCAAGTTTAAAGTTCTCTTTATTTGGATATTGTTTTTTTAAAATTTCAAATGTAGAAATTGTGTGAACTTTAGCTTTTGTTATCAAAGCAATTGTTCTTATAAAAACTAAACCAATTCTTACCCCTGTAAAAAAACCTGGACCTATATTTAAATAAAAATCAGTTATTTCCTTTAATTCAAAATTATTTAATTGCATTGCTTCATTTATGTAATTTGGAATTAAATCTACTTTTTTAGCATAGTTAGGTAAATGCTTAATATAAATAGGTTTATCTTCTTTAAGAATTTGTAAATAAAAATCTTCATTTGCAGTGTCTAAATATAACTTCATTTTTTCCTTAAAATCTTATTTTTTTAGAATATTTTTTATAAGTAATATCTTACTATTTTTAGAAAATATTATTTTACTTATACTTATTTTTATTAATAAAAATAGATTTTTTGTTGTAAAAATTATCAATCATTTTTAAATAATAAAATTAATTATAAAATTAATAAGTTATAAGTATTTAATTCAAATTTCAAATAAGGAGCAAAAATGAAATTAAATAAAAAGAAAATGATATTAGGTATATCTTTAACTGCTTTAGCTGTTTCTCCTACTATGTTTATTTCTTCAAAATGTGATGATAATAAACAAAAAAATCCTCAAGTACCAAATGTTCCGAATACACCTAACAAACCAAATCAACCTTTACAAGGCCCAATTGATCCCAAAAGTAATTTTAGTGAAGAACTTAAAAAAGTTACTTTAAAAGTTGATAATGTTGCTGAAACTTTTGCTAATAATTTAACTAAAGATGATGTAACACCAGAAGGTTTTGATGAAAACAAATTTAAATGTGTAGTTACTAAATTAGAAGTTTTATCAGATAAAATGTCTGTAAAAGTATTTTATAAGTTAATTGAAATTGCAACAAATAAAGAAAGTACTGAAACTTGAAAAACTTTAACTGGTTTTAAACAAGTTACTCAAAATCCAACTAATTTAGATGAAGTATTAAAAGGTATTAAAGCAGATGTAGGTGATAAATCTGAAAAATATGCTGAATCATTTAATGGTGTTAAAGCAGATGAATTTGTTTTTAAACTAAATGGACAAGATTTAGATTATGAAAAATATGAAATTGTTGATTTTAAATCTGAATTACGTTCTGATAATGTTTCTTTAAAAGTTACTTATGCTGTTAAAGACATTGCTTCTGGAAATAAAAGTAAAGCAAAAACAGAAGTAGTAACAGGGTTTAAAAAGAAGGTTACTGCTACTTCTGAAGATATAAATAAAGAACTTCAAAAAACAAAAGTAGATGTTGAAGATAAAGAAAATAAAAAAGCTAGTGGTATTACTCCTGATCTTTTAGAATTCTCTGGTTTTAATGAAACCGTTTATTCTATTGATGAAGAAAATGTAGAAATAAAAGTAAATGCAGATGGAACAAGTATTGATGTAACTTTTCAATTAATAGCAAATGAAGATGAAAATATTAAAAGTAATAAAAAAACAGTTACTATTTCTGGTTTTAAAAAATCAACAGGTAATGAAGAACAAGAATTTAAAGATAAATTAACACAAATTGTTGCTGATTTAGCTGATAAAGAAAGCACTAAAGTAGATGATGTTACTGATGAGTTTATTAAAGGTAACCTTGACTTAACAATGAAAGATGGTAAAGATTTAGAAGATTATAATTTAACATATGAATACGTTTCATTTAAGAAAAAAGACAATAAAACAATAATTATTACTTTAAAAATTCAAGATTCTGTAGAAGGACTTGAAGGTACAATAGATTGTGAAGTTTCTGGATTCCAAGATTAAAAAAATAATAATTTAACCATATAGATTTTCTATATGGTTTTTTATATGTAAATTTTTACATTATTAAAATGTATATAAATCAAAAATATATAATATTTTAGTTTTATATAAAAAAATAAATTTAATTCAAAAAGGAAAAAATGAAAAAATCTAAATTAATATTTCCTATTATGGGAACCATAATTACTGTAGCAACTGTTATACCATCAACAATTTCTTGTGGAACAGTTTCTGAAAATCAAATAAATGATTCAATTAAAGCATTTTTATCAAAATCAAATAATCAATATAAACCTTCAGAAGTAAAAGTTACTGATATTCATCTTAAAAGTTCATATGATGGAGCAACTTTAAAAGTAACAAAAATTACGCCAAATGATGCTTATGGTACTTTGGACGTAGAAATTGAAGCACAATACAAAGGTAAAAAATATACAATTAAAAAAACATTATCAGGGTTTAAAACCAATGGTTCAGTAACACCTACTCCTCAACCACAACCTAATCCAAATCCCGGAACTAACCCAAATAAAGATGATAAAGCTATTGAAGCATTTTTGCAAAAATTAACCTTAAATGTTTCAAAAGATTCATACTATGATATTGTAACTACTGGTAAAACAACAATCAAAAAAGAAAAAATTGAAAATAAAAAATTTGTTAGATTATTAGATAAAACCAATCTTACAAATATCAATGATGAAGCATTAACTTCAAATAATGTAAAGGATTATAATGTACAAATTTTAGAACCTGAATTTGATGATGCTAACCATTCAATTACAATAAAGGTTAAATATACAAGCAAAGTTTCTAATAAAGAAGTGGTGAAAGAATATAAAGAAACTTTAAGAAAAAGTTTTAAAGACGAGGCTAAAACCTTTTTCGATGCTTTAAATGTTAATGTACCAACTAATAAAGATTGTTGAGAAATTGTAGATTCTAATATAACTGTAAACAAAGATGCTTCTTTACCAAATTCTAATTTTCAATATTCAGGATTATTTATAGGTTATACAAAGAATCAATCTAAAAAAACTGAATATGATAAAAGTTTAGCACAAGCTAAAGAAGGGAAAATGCCTGTAGTATTTAAATTTAAAGATAAAACATTTAAGGATTCTACAAACGCTGGTGTAACTGCTTATTATACTTATACATTTGAAAATTTACAAAAACATACAGAAACTACTCCTACTCCAGGTAATTCATTAGAAGATTTAGCTAAAAATGGTACTCTTTTTAAAGTAAATAAATCAGATTCTAACTATAAAACAGAAATAGAAAAAATTAAATCACAATTAACATCTGGCAAATGAGGTTACATTATTATTGCTGGTAAAAATGATATCAAATATGGTAATAATAAATCAGCTGCACAAAAAGCGACTGTTTCTTCATGACTTACAATAAATGAAAATGCCCCTAGTGGATATACTCAAATAAAAGCTTCTGTAAAAAAAGGAAGTCAAACTACACCTTATTTTTCATTAGAAAATGGAAAAGTAGTAATTAAATATAAATTATCAAAAGATGCTACTGAAATTTACACTGCTCAATTAGAAGATTAAAAACAAAAAGGCTATTTTTAGCCTTTTTTTTATTAAAAAAATAACTTTTTGCTATAATGATATTACCACTTAATATTTTAATAAGGAGTTTATTATGTTACAAGATGTTAATAAAGATTTTGTTTTTGAAAATATAGAAAAAAAAGAAGGTGTTTACTTACTTGTTTTTCATGCTTTATGATGTCCTCCATGTAGAATGTTTAAAGAATCTTTAACTCAATTAAATGAAAAAGATGGAATTGAAGTTTTTAGAGTAAATATTGATCAAGAAAAAGATTTGGCGGCTGAATTTAGAGTCCAATCAATACCTGCTTGATTTATTTTTAAAAATGGAAAAATTGTTCAACAAAATCAAGGATATTTGCCTTATCCAGAATTAAAAAAAGTTGTATCTAAATTTCAATAACATTTATTTATACCTTGTTATAAAAAGCAAGGTATTTTTATTTATTTAATATAATAAATATTACTTATGAATAAGAATAACGATATAACAACATATTTTTTAGACCTAGATGGAACATTAATTGATAAAAGAAACAAACAATTAATTAGTTATAAAAATATTGAAGCCATTAGATTATTAAAAGAATATGCAAATGTAGTTATATCAACGGGAAGAAATTTTTCCGATCCTAAGGTACAAGAACTTATGTTACTTCTTAATGTTAAAGATGTTATTTCTTCTTCAGGTTCGGAAATTTATATTGATGGAAAATTAGTTAAATCTTATTCTATTGATAATAATATTGTTAATGAAATTATTAAATATGCAATTACTTCTAAAACAAGTTTTGTAACTTTTCATGAAAATGGTGATAGTTTTTACGGTTCAAATAATTTTTATCGTTTGTTAGGAAGAACTTTCGCTTGAAAAAAATTTTACGAAATTGAAAATTATAAAAACTATATTTCTAAAAAAAGAGTATTAAAAATAGCTCTTATTGTTTCAAAATTATTTTCTGCTAAAACAATTTTAAAAAAAATTAATTTATATTTTGGTAATGAATTAAAAGTGAATTTAGCTTCAAATAATTTTATATTAGAATTAACTAATATAAAAGCTGATAAAGGTTTAGCGGTCGTTGCTTATTGTAAATTAAAAAATTTAAGTTTAAAAAATACGATACATATAGGAGATTCTATGTCGGATTTATCTACAAAAGGATATGTAGGTAAATTAATAGCTATGAATAATTCTTCAAAAGAATTAAAAATATATGCTGACTATATAGGGCCAAAATTTTCTAAAGCTGGTATAGCACAAATTATTCATTCTTCTTTAAATATTCCTTATAAAGAAGAATGTAAATATAATAAAAAAATTAATAAACATATTTTTAATGAGTTAAAAAATAAAACATTAGATTAAAGAAATTTAAAATAACATTTACCATTTTTTGGAAAATGTTATTTTAAATTAAATTAATAACTAGGTAATAATTAATTTATAGTGTTATAAGAAAAATATGTAATAGGAGATGAAACAAAAAAATTAATTTTTATATATTTTTCTTTATTTTGTTTATTAGAATAAAAATTTTTACAAGTTTGCTCACTACTTCATCTTTCAAAAATTACAAAAATATTATCTTTTTTTCATCCACCATCAATAGATAAATTCATTTCTTCTTTTTTAGCTTCATTTATAAATTCATATATTCATTTATTAAATTCATCTTTTAATTCTGGTTTAATGTTTAAAGTTTTAGAAGTGCAATATATCATTTTTCTCCTTTTGATTATTTTTAAAATAAAATTGTATGTTCTAATTGTATTTATTTTAAACAATTTTATTAAATTACAAAATGCTAAATATTGCTATAATTATTCTATAAATATAGAAGGAATGTTATGATAAAAAAAGAGTTATTTAAAAAACAAGAAAAAGATTTGACAGTTTCTACTCATTATACAATTAGAAAATCATTAGTAGAAAAAATAATTAATGATTCAAAAGAATATAATCTTTCCGCTTCGAAAATTGTAGATACAATAATTGCTAATTATTATGAAAATATAAAAAAATAAATTAAAAATGTTTATAAAATTTTGTTTTTTGTTAAATAATATTTAATAGATTTCTTATGAAATATAAATTCACCATTAAATTAAAAATATTTTAGGAGTTTTAAAATCATGAATATAAAAACTAATAAAACTAAAATTGATAAAACAAATTTTAATTTTAAAAAAAATGATATTTCTGAAAATTTATTAAATAATTTAAAGGAAAATAAAATTATTAAAGATTTTTACTTAGATGGTGATTTTTGTTTAATTAATGGTGAATGTATAGAAGTTATGAATTCACTTATTAATAATAGTATTATTGTTGACCATATTATTACTGATATACCATATGGAACAGTTCAAGGATTATCTATAGAAGGTTGAAAAAATAAATTATCAATTCCCAAGTGAGATATAGTCATTGATAAACATAAAATGTTTGATTCCTGTTTTAAAATTTCTAAACCTAATGCAAATATATTACTTTTTTCACAAGAACCACTTACTTATCAATTAATTAGTGAAATGAACAATTATGAAAAATATAGTTTATCCAATAAAATGATTTGGGTTAAAAATAACCATGCAAATGGCTTTAATTCAAAAACCACACCATTAAATTACTATGAAGAAATATTGTTGATTAGAAAATCTTTAGATGAAAGTAATAGTCTAGAATTAAGAAAATATTTTGGTAATTTACTGGAAAAAATACCAGATACTAAAAAAGAAATAATTAATAAATTAGGTCAAGGTTTGGACCATTGTTTTAGATTTAAAAATAGAACTTTTTATATACCTACAAAAGAAAATTATAATAAACTTATTCAAGAATACAGAATAGATAAATTTAGTTTTTTTAAACATTATGATGAAATAAAAACCATGTGAAATGATGAAAATAAAACAATTTTTAATATTCCAAATAATGAAAAAATTTTCAAAAATGTATTGGAATTTAAAAAAGATGTTAACAATATACATCCTACTCAAAAACCCCAAGAATTATTGAAAACACTAATTAATGTATTTAGTAATAATGGAGATATAATTTTAGATTTTACAAGTGGTTCAGCTTCAACAGGTATAGCTGCTATTTCATTAAATAGGAAATTTATTGGCATTGAATTAGATAAAAATTTTTATAATCAATCTATTTTATGATATAAATCAATAAAGGAAAAAATTTGTTATAACTTACCTAATGATAAAACTTCTAAAAACAAAATTTTAAAATGAATAAAATAAAAAGCATAGTTTTTTACAATATGCTTTTTATTTTTCCTCTATCTTTATTAAATTTCTTTTTTCTATGATTGAAATTTTTTACAAACTCAATGAGTGGAAGAAAATCTTCACCTCCACTTACTTGTTTAAATATTTGTCTTTCTTCATCATTTATACATATATTTATTTTTATAAATATATTTTCCAATTTTTGGTTTCAATTGTTTTTAATAATTGGTTTTTTATTTAATTCTTTAAAGTTAATAGTTACTTCTCAACTGTCAAAATATTTAGGAGATAATAATCAAAAATCATATGACAATGGTAATAAATTGCAAGAATTACTTTTATTACTTTTATCTCTTTGATTTTTAAAATATTCTATTTTTTTATTTTCATAAATAGAATTATCATAATTAAATTTTATTTTATAGCAATTGATTATAAAAACAACTTCACCAGTATTTAAATTTATGCAATCTTCTTTATCAAAAATGTGAAAAACAAATAAAGAATCCAATATATTTTTATCATATGCGTCTAATAGTGATTTTGCATTTATAGAAAACCTACTATCATTTATTTCTTCAAAATTATTAGAATTACAATTTGAACAATTTTTAAATATTTTAGAAAATTTGAATCCACAAGATTTGCATTTATTTGATTGAAATGTTACTGAAGTTTTTACTTCTATTTCTTTTTTATCTTTTTTATTAATTAAATCAAATCCCATTCCACCAGAACCTGATCCCATATAATTTTCATTATACAAAGCAGCAAATAGTTCTCCAAATGCTCCAATTCCTTTAAAGGCAGATGAAACATTTTTATTTTTATACTCATATTCTAAATTTAATTGATGTTGTCATATTATAGAATGTTTATATAAGCAATTTGAAAGGTCTTCTTTTTTATCCATTTAGGGATTCTCCTATTAGTAATATGTTAGACATTATTTTTGATATTTACATTTTTATGAAAATTTATTTAGATTTTCTATGCATATTCTTTGTTTTGTAATCTTTATTCTATAATTAAATTATATTATTTATAACTTAATTTTGGGTGGAGGTATTTTAATGAAACAATTGATGATAATAGGAAATTGAAAAATGAATAAAAATTTTTCAGAAACAGCAGAATTTATAGAAGATTTTTATTATGAATACAAACAAAATAAAAAAAATTTATATGAAAATATAATTTTTGGAATTGCTCCTTCATTTATTAATATACCAGCATTGAAATTAAATAGAGTTAAAAATATGCAATATGTAGCACAAGATGTTTCTAGTTTTGAAAAATATTCTAGAACTGGTGAAGTTAGTGCCGAAATGTTAAAAGATTTAGATGTTAAATATGTAATTATAGGTCATTCTGAAAGAAGAAAATATTGTAATGAAACAAATCAAATTATAAATAAAAAAGCTAAATTAGCTATTGAGGCTGGCTTAAAACCTATTGTTTGCGTAGGTGAAAGTTTAGAAGAATTCGAAAGCAAGAAAACAAAAGAAGTTATAAAAAAACAAATTAAAGAAGTTCTTGAAAATATAGATGAATCCAAAGTAATAATTACATATGAACCCATTTGGGCAATTGGTTCTGGAGAATCCGCTACAGAAGAAATTATTTCTGAAATAATTGATTACATACATTCAATACTAAATCCAAATATTCAAATTCTTTATGGCGGTAGTGTTTGTCCTGAAAATATTCAAAAAATTTGTGAAATTCCTGGTATCAATGGTTGTTTAGTAGGAAATGCAAGCTTAGATGTTAAAAAATTTATTAAATTATTAACTTTAAATAAATAGTTATGCAAAATCAAGAAAATAAAAGAGAATATATAAAAGTTGGTTTAACTAATATAAGTTATTTTCAAAATAATAAGTTTGTTCAAGAAAAAATATTTACTAGCTTTAATCACAAAATTGATTATAAAATATTATCAGTTTTTGATTTTGTTCCAAAATTATTGTCTAATCAACATAATTTTTTAGAATGAGAAATAATAAAAGGAAATACACCAACTTTAAATAATGAAAATTTAATGAAAATAGCTAATAATTTAAAAATTTTACATTCTTCTAATTTAAAATTTCCACCTTCTAATCACGCTTCTAGAGTTAAACATTATAGAAAAATATTGATAGAAAAAAATATTCAAATTAAAGCATTGAATGACTTTTATAGATTAATAAATAAAATTCTTTCTAATATGAATAAAAATATTCCTCTTCATAATGATTTATGAACTAGAAATATGATTCAAGATGAAAAAGGAAAAATATTTTTTATAGATTGAGAATATGCTACATTAGGTGATATTCATTTTGATTTAGCATATTTTATTGAAAGCCAAGAATTAAGTAATGAGCAAATAAATATTTTTTTAAATGCTTATGGTCCAGAATTTGATGAAAAAATTTTAATATTGCATAGAATATTAGTTAATTCTTTAGTAGTAATGTGAGCTCATTCACAACAACAATTACCTTTTAAAACTGATATTTATGAGAACAAAATGTATATATTGAATGAACAATTACAAAAATTTAAATAAAAAATAAATCCCAAGGCTTTTGGGATTTATTTTGTTAAAGAGTTAGATTGAGAAACAAACATATAACCAAAAGTTTTGGAAATATCTATTATTGAAACAAAAGCATTTGGATCATATGCTTCTATTATTTTGATAATGTCCGGAGTATCAGTATAAAAACATTTAATAACAATTAATTTTCCTTCTTTGTTGGAAAAGCCACCAGTTGTATTAATAATACTCATTTGAAATCTTTTATGAGGTATTTCATATATTTCTTTTCTAATTTGTTCAATTTGGTTAGTAAAGATTTCCATTTTAACAATCTTATATTTTGGGAAAATAATATCGATTATCACACCATTAAGTAAGATCATAATTAAACTACTAATTAAATTAGGATTAAAAAATACTTTAAATTCTCAATTTTGAGGAGTATTTGGAGAAATTGAAGCAGGAATATAAGTACCAATAGTATTGGCAAATAATAAACAAGCAATGTGAAAAATTGTATAAATATATCCTAAATTTACAATCTTTTTTTGTGTATATCAAACAACTAAAATGTCAAAACCAGCGGTTGAAGAATTAAGAATTAAAAGAGCAGCAGCGAAAATACCTTGAATAATAGCTCATAAAATTCCATAAATAAATACTAAGAAATACATTTTATAGTCATCATCATTTTGCCAAAATAAAGATTGAACAATATTATTAGTGTCTTTAGCTAGATTTTCATTGATAGAATTACCAAAAAATGTTCAATTTTCACTACCTTTAGTAAAACCAAAACCAATACCTGCTATTGTTGAAAATAACATAAATATAAAGTTTAATAAAGCAAAGTTTTTATTTATTTTTTTATAAGCAAAAAAGAATAAAGGAATGTTAATTAAAAAATTAACCAATCAGAAAAAAATAATAAATATATACCTTGATAAATTTTTGTTTTTACTGAAATACCAAGTTAAAAATCCAAATAATCTTCCAAATCCATGACTAATTGCATCTACTCCAAAACCATATAGTCCAGTATTTTGAATTAAAAGCATCGCTATGAAAGAAAAAATTACTGCTATAACAATTGTTAATAACACTTGCAATCAAAGTTTTTCAACCCGATGCAAAAATGAAAATTTTAATATTGAATCTTTTATATTTACTCTATTAAAACCAGGTTTATTTTGGTCATTTTTTTTCATATCACAATTATAATTTATAGATTTATTTTATTAATAATTTTGTTTATTTATATATTAAAATGTATACTTAAAATACTTATGAAAAACACGAAAGATATTTTATTTAAGTTTGAACATTTATATGATTTTAAAAACATAGAGGAATACATAAATATTCCTTATTTATCGGTTGAAAAAAATAAAAAAAACGGTTTGTTTTTACTTGGTGAAAATAAAATATTAGAAAACAAAACCTTAAAAAAAATAGTTCATAATACTAATGCTAACTATAGTTATTTTGAATATGATAATCAGAATAATTTAGTTAATATAACAGATATGAAATTAAATAATTTTAATAATATTGCTTATTTTGATATAAATAATGTTGATTCTTTAGATAATGAAATACCTTTTTTATATCAATTAAAAATTTATGAAAAAACCTATAAAATAGACAAAAAAAGAAAAAATATTTTATGAAATTTATTTAATAAAAATGAATTTTTTATTAAAAATGAATTTATAAAAAGTTGTAATGAATATGCCCTATTTTTAAAAGATACTTTTAGAAATTTAGACACTATTTTGAAACCTTTAAATGAAAATATAAAAAATAATTTTTTAAATAAAAAATATTGAATTTTTAATGAAAATATTAAAAAATTTTTAGAAGAAATTGAAGAATATGAAAAAAAATTAATTGAATCTGAATTAGAATTTTTAAAAAAATGAGCAGAAAAAATTGAATTTCTAAATATAGAAAATAGTAAGAAATCAGAAGAAGAATTAGAATTGTTGACAAACAATATTGAATATAATTTTCTTTCTTTTATAAGGGAAAAGTCACAAAAAAATTTAAAGCATAATCTTTACATTAGAGATGAAAAAAATGTTATTTCAACAATTAAAAATAATTTGAAAGAACATAAAAAAATTATTAAGAAATATTTTAAATATGTAATAGATAATTTCTTTGATAAAACAAGAGTTTCTCTAGAAAAAGCTAATAATTTTAGAAATATTCATTCTGTTCATAAATATTTATTAAAGACAGCATATTTAAATCATAAATGCAACCAAATATTAAAAAAATATTATCATAAAATGCTTTACTTAAATATAGAAGACATTGAAGAAATGGTTCAAAATTTAGAGTTTGAACAAAAAATGTTTAGTGTTAATTTTTTAAATAAAATTGATCCAAAAACTGATGAAATTTATCTTGATTCAAAAATTAAAAAAGACATAAATAATAATTTTTATTTTCCATTAGATATTTATATTGCTAGATCAAAAGATAATTATGAAAAAATGAAATCAAAAATTTTTGAACATTTAAATAATATTAAAGAAGAGTTAAATTACAAAACTATTTCTAGACCTGAATATGATAAAGATTTTGAAAAGAAAAGAATTAAAGACAATATAGAAAAATCTAAATCTAACAAAGAATGGAATACTAATAAAATTAAAAAAGAATATATTTTTAATAAAAAAATATATAGCAATGATATTAAAAAAACTTTTAATAAATTGATAAGTTATAAAAAAATATTAGAAAATTATAAAAAAGAATTTATTAAAAAATTAAAACTTATATTAAATAAAAATAATGATGAGTTATGAAAAAAAGAAACAGAATTTTTATTAAAAAATTTAGACAATAATATTTTGTTTAATCAAAAATTTAAATTCATTTCTAATATTATTTATTCTTGTTTTTTTAATTTAGATAATTTTTATAAGATTAAAGAATATTTATCTAAATATCAATTGATTTTTAAGATTTTATTATTAAATGAAAAAACTTCTATTAAATATAAAAATTTAATTAGACCTTTTAATACATTAGAATATATAAGTAAAATAAAATTATTGTTATCTACAAAAATGATTTATTCACCTAAATTATTAATAATTACAGATTACTTACAAGAAAATAAAATTGATCCAAATGTAAAAAAAGAAATTTTAAGAGTTGTAGATGAATTATGTAAAAATAATAAAACAACACAACTTTTTTTAACAAAAGATGTTGATTTGCTTAGCATTAGCAACTTTGATGTGTTATATGTTATTTCTAATGATAAATTAATTGAATATGGTGAGACTGAAGAAATTATTAAATACCCTATCCATCCATTTTTAAAACATAAATTGCAAAATCGAGAATTATTAGCTAATGATATTTATTTTAATGAATATGAATATTTATATTCAAATATTTACTATATAAATGATAATCATTTTTTAATAGGGCCTTCTAAATGGATTAAAAAGTGAATTAAAAATTCTGAAAATAGCAATGAAAAAATTATAAATAATGTTATTGAAGAAAACGAAAATCAAAATAAAGTCACAATTGATTCATTAACTGTTACTCAAGAAAATGAAATTTTTGATGATTCAGTAAATGAAATAGAAAGTTTAATTTTAGATTATAAAACTGATTCAAAATTTATAGATGAATGTATTAGAAAATATGGGAAAAATGTTCAAGAAATGACTAATGAATTTAATTCAATTTTAAATAATGAAAAAGAAAATACTAAAATTTCTACAATTGAAAATGAAAATGCTTATTAAAGAAGGAAAAATGAAAAATACTAAATTAGAAAAATATTTAGAAAATACACCAACTAAAGATGGTTTTTTTGGTAAATATGGTGGTAATTATTTAGATGAAGAAATGAAAAAAATATTTGAAGAATTATCACTTCAATATGAAAAAATTTCTCCTAACAAAGAATTTAAAGAGGAATTAAAATACATTAGAAAAAATTTTCAAGGTAGACCGACTGCTCTTTATTATTGTAAAAATTTAAGTGAAAGTATAGGCAAATCTAAAATTTATATAAAAAGAGAAGATCAAAATGAAGGTGGTTCTCATAAATTAAATCATTGTATGGGTGAAGCTTTATTTGCTAAAATGTTAGGAAAAAAGAAACTTATTGCTGAAACGGGAGCAGGTTCTCATGGTTCTGCAGTTGCCATTGCAGCTGCTCATTTTGGGTTAGAATGTGAAATTCATATGGGCTTAGTTGATATTAAAAAACAAAAACCTAATGTTGAAAAAATGAAAATATTAGGAGCAAAAATAGTTGAAGTTAAAGAAGGAAATCAAACTTTAAAGGAAGCGGTCGATTCTGCCTTCAAGGCTTATAAAGAACAATATAAAGATTCTTTATATTGCATAGGTTCTGCTTTAGGTCCTCATCCTTTTCCTAAAATTATTAGAGATTTCCAATCAATAATTGGAGAAGAAGCAAAAGAACAATTTTTAACCGATTACCATAAATTACCAGATTATGTAATTGCTTGTGTTGGTGGAGGTTCTAATTCTATTGGAACTTTTATACCATTTCTTTATACTGAATCAAAATTAATTGGGGTTGAACCTTTAGGTAAGGGAACAAAAGAAGGACAAAATGCTGCTACCTTAAGTTATGGTAAAGAAGGTATTCTTCATGGTTTTAAATCAATAGTATTACAGGACAAAAATAATAATCCTGCTTCTGTTTATTCTATTGCTTCTGGATTGGATTATCCAGGGGTAGGTCCTGAACATCCTTATTTAAAAGAACAAAAATTAAGTGAATATGTAGCAATAGATGATAAAGAATCTATTGAAGCATTTTTACTAATGTGTTCTAAAGAAGGAATTATTCCTGCTTTAGAATCTTCACATGCTCTAGCTTATGCTATTAAATTAGCTAAAGAAAATAAAGATAAAGATTTAGATATTTTAGTTACTTTATCTGGACGTGGTGATAAAGATTTAGATTTTATTTTAAATAATTGTCAAAGTGAAATTGAAGAATTTAGAAAAAAACAAAAATAATTTAAAACTAAAGAAACATTATTTATATATAAAGGAGAAAATATGAATAAATTAAACAAAAAATTATTTTTTTTAGGACTAACAACTTCTATTGTTACTTCTAGTTTAGCTTTATCTGCTTCATGTAAAAAAACAGAAGTGATAGATAAAACTAAAACCATATATGATAATAATAATCTTTCTGTAAATTTTTTGAATAGAGTAACAGATATTTTGCAAAATTTTAGAGATTATAGAAACAATGGTAATAATGAAGAATTTAATCACAAATATGATGAAATAGTTAAATTATCCAATTTTTATAAAACATTATTGTCATCAATGCCTCTTTATGTATTAGAAAAAGCAACAGAAGTTAATACTAAAATTGATGAAATGATATCAACCTTACCGAATGATTTTGCAAAATTCCCATTTCAAAAATTTTCAGAATTAAAAAATCTTGGTTCATTTACCTATTTAGAGCAAATATTTAATGATATTTTAACAGTTGAAAAATATGATAAAACTTTTTCTATTATTAAAGAGTTAAAGGATTTTAGAACTAATTATTTTAAACTATTAAAATTTAATGATAGATATGAAACTAAATCTAAGGAATTAGATGATGTATATAAATATTTTTTACACATTAAAAAATATAAAGAAATTTTAAGCTCTAAATTAGATGCCTTGAGTTTTCTTAAAGAAAAGAAATTAGAAACATTAAATCCAGAAATTACTAAAAATGAATTTTATAAACAAACTGTAGAATTAGCTAATAAAGTTTTAGCTTTGGAAATTAAAGAAGAAAATTCTGCTGAAATGAGAAAATTTTCTTTACAATTCCAAAAAAACAGATATACCTTATACAGATTTGAAGATAATCTTATTTTAGATAATTTCATTTCAAAAATAAAAAATGCTAAAAAAACATTAGATAATTCACCAGTTAATTATGGTAAAGAAATAGCAAATGAAAAAGAATATAAAGAATTTGTAAGTTTTGTTATAGAAGTACAAAACAAAATTAAATCTCAATTATTAAAAGATAAAGAAATTAAAAATTATACTAATAAATTAAAAGAATTCGAACTTAATTTAAATGCTTTAATTGCTAATAAATATTCTATTAAAATGAAAGTAGCAGAAACTTTTAAAGAATTACAACCTAAAATTGATGAATTAAAAAACAAAGTAAATTCAAGTTTCTATAAACATATATCTGCTATTACTGTTAATTTAACTGCCTTAAGTGAATTTTCTAATGAATTAAAAACAGCAAATACAATTACAAAATTTAATAATGCTAAAAATAGTATTTTGGAAGTTATAACTTTAACTGAACTTTTAATTAAAGAAGCAAAAATTAGTGATATTTTTGATGAAAACTTAAAAATTTCTGAAATTACTTTACTTTCAAAAGTTGAATATAAAGAATTAGCTTCGTATAAAGCATTAGAAGAAAAAGTTAAAGAAGCACAACAATTTAAAGAACAAAATCTACAAGACCAAAATAATGCCACAAATATTAATAATGATTTATTAACTAGAATTGCAACATTAAATAGAGATATTTCAACTGCTCAAATAAGTAATCAAATTGATATCAATGAAGATGAAGCAAAAGAAAAATCAAAAATATTATTAACTATTTATAAATCTTTAATAGATAAAATAGAAATATTAAACACTAATAATCAATTGATTTCTATGATAAATTCATATAAACAAGTTTATGATGAGGTAAAAAAAGTTATTGAAACAAATGTTTTTATACCACCAAGACTTACTTCTTGAAAGGAAGTTTATAAAACATTAGCTCATCATATTCAAAATGCAGCAAATTTTTTAAAATAAAATAATAAAAAAATGACGTAAATAAAAACGTCATTTTTTTATATTCAATTTAATGATATGGCTGCCCCAGTTAGATTCGAACTAACGCGTGTTGGTACCAAAAACCAATGCCTTACCGCTTGGCTATGGGGCAAAATGGTGGAGGGGGAGGGATTCGAACCCCCGAACCGTGAGGAAGTGGGTTACAGCCACCCGCGTTTGGCCGCTTCGCTACCCCTCCATCTTTGCTAAAATAGCATAAAAATTATAATACAAAATTAAAATAGTATAATTAATTATTAACTAATATAAAGGGGAAATAAATGGATACAAATGTTTTATATAATGATATATATGAACCATTAAATGAATTTCAACCATTGCTTGAAAAGCACCAAGAAAATGTAGAAAATTATTTTAATAATTTAGTAAAAAAATCAAACATAGATGTAGAAAAAAACAAAGCAACTGTTAAAAAAATTAATAAATCTAAGCAAGAAAAAACAAAAATGGCAAACAAATTAAAAGGTTTATCATTTTGAAAAATTTTTATGATTATATGTATTGTATTGTTTTCTCTTACTTTTATAGGTTATACTGTTCCCTTATTTTTACCTATAAATATTTATGACCAATATGATGCATTAATATATCACATAGAAAATAAATTTACTAAAGTTTTAGCAATTATTCTTTCTATGTCATTGCTTTTTATTATTTTATTTTCAACTCTTTTAGGAAAAATAATTATTCCTAAAATTAAAAAAATTACCGTTTTAAAAAATAAAGAAGAAGAAAAATTAAATAATTTTTTATTAGAAGCTAATGATCAAATGAAACCATTAAATGCTTTATTTAAACACGGAACAAGAGAAACGTTATTTAATCAATCTATACCTTTAATTAAATTGGATAGATACTTTGATAAACAAAAGTTATCAAGATTAGAAAATGATTTTGATTTAAATGAATATAACAATAATGAGCAATCATTTTATTATGTTAAATCTGGAGAAATTAAAGGTAATCCTTTTGTTATAGCTGGTGATGTTACTCATACAATGGGAACAAAAATTTATTATGGGCATTTAACAATAAGTTGGAGTGAAACTTATTCAGATTCACAAGGACATATACATACCAGAACAAGAACCGAAACTTTGACAGCTAGTCTTAAAAAACCTTATCCTTACTATAATAAATGTAATTATCTTATTTTAGGATCAGAAGTTGAACCTAAATTATCTTTTTCACGTTCTCCAATATATGCTCACAAAAAAACAGATAAAGAATTGGAAAAATATATAAAAAGTAAAACAAAAGAATTAACAAAAAACGCTGATAAAAATATTGGAAATAATAATTTTACTTTATTAGGAAATTCTGATTTTGATGTTATTTGAAATGCTTTTAATAGAAATGATGAAAAAGGATTTAGAATGCTATTTACCCCTTTAGCTCAAAAATCTTTAACAACACTTTTAAAAGATAAAACAATTGGTTATGGTGATGATTTTAAATTTGGAAAATCTGGAAAAATTAACTTAATAATTCCTGAACATTTAATGGACTTAAATTTGGAATTAGATGAAGAAGAAGATTATACTAGTTATGATTTTGGGGAAATTCAAAGAAACTTTTTAATTAGCAATTTAAAATATTTTAAACATATTTATTTTACTTTTGCCCCTTTATTATCAATTCCTATTTATCAGCAAACGCCAACTCATGAATATATTTATAGAGATAAACAAGAAAGCAAATTAGATTCTTATGAATATGAAAATATTTTAAATAATTTAGGTTCATTTTTTAAACCTTTAGAATCAGTTACAGAAAATATTATTAAAACAAAATTTATACAATCAAAAGATCAATACACAGATTTAGTAGAAGTTAATTCATGAGGTTATAAAGCAGAAAAAAGAACTGATTATGTTACTGTGAGAGGTGGTGATGGAAATTATCACGATGTTCCCGTTGTTTGATATGAATATATAGTTGTTGATAAAAATTCAACAGTAGAAATAACAGCTCTTGATCATTATAGAGAAAATGAAGAATGAAAAAATGAATATAGTTCAATATTCCCAGGTTTTGAATTAAATGAAGATTCTAAAAAAATCATTAATGATTCTTATTTACAAAGCAAATCAACCATTGTTAAGATTTTATAGTATATAAATAAAGTTGTTAAAATGATAAAATTAATATACAAATAAAAATAAAATATGAAGGAGAAAAATGGCTAATCAATTAGATGAAATGAAAGATCCAATTTTAGAACAAGGTAGAGATGTTAATGTTATTAATAAACAAATTCCTATAAAAGTTGGGGTTGGTTCAAAAATTTTTGAAGTTATTTTATGAGTTCTTTTTATTATTCCTGGTTTAATTTTCTTATTTAAAAAAATAAATGCTAGAAAATTTTTAGGACAATTAGAACAAAAAATTCAACATAATGCTTCACAAATTGATAACTTTTTAGAACAAAGAGTACAAATTATGCAAAATGTAGTTGGTATTGTTGAAAAAGCTGTTAGTTTAGATAAAGATGTTATGACTACTGTTGCAGCATATAGAGGTGGTGCTAATATTGCTGAAACAAATAGAAATGAAGTTTCAACTTCAGTTGATAAAATTATGACTGGTTTAGCAATGCATATTGAAGCATATCCAGAATTAAAAGCACATCAAGCTATTGCTGATGCTATGAAACAAAATCAATATTTACAAAAAGAAATTACTGCAGCACGTGAAGTTTATAATGATACTGTTTTAAGATGAAATACAGCAATTCAAGAATGACCTGCAAAAATGATTGTTGCTGCTAAAATGGGTTATACAACAAGAATTCCTTTTGCTGCTTCTAGTCAAGTTAAAGAACAAGCGAGAGCAAAATTCTTTTAATTGTGATAATTTTTTAAAATTCCCTTATTTAGTTAAGGGAATTTTTGTATCTTTTTTTATAATAGTAAACAATATGAAAAAAGATACAAATACATCAGAAACAGAAATACAAGTTAAAAAAATAAAATTATCTCAATCTTTTTTACATTTTTCCGTTTTACATCAAGTTAGTAAATTTAAATACCAAGTTATTTTAACTATTTTAATGGCTTTATTATTTTCATTTTTTGGAGTTATTTTAGTTCAAAATACTGGATTATATGGAATGGGAGTTGAGGGATTAGGGCAATCCATAGCACGTTTAGGAGCTTTTTTAATTAGCAAATATAAAAACCCTAGATTGGGTAAAATAATGTATAACATTTTATTTTGATTATTTGTTTTAATTATGAATATACCACTTTTAATTTTTTCTTATTTTAAAATAAGTAAAAGATTTTTTAGATTAACGACTATTTTTATGGTTTTTTCTACTATTTTTGGGATAGCAATTAGTTCTATTCCGGGAATGGAAAAAATCTTTATTTTTGGTTCGTTATTACCAAAAGATAAAGGCAATAGTACTATTTTATGAGATGAATTAGAAAATTTTAATATTCAAATTGTTTTTTGAAATTATGAACGAGATGCAATTAAACAGCTTTCTTTATTTCTTTATGCTATTTCTTGAGCAATAGTACAAGCTATTTTAGCTTCAGCATTATTCATTATTCATTCTTCTTCTGGAGGATTTGATATAGTAGGAATAGCATATTCAAGAAAATTTTTTAAAAGTGTAGGAACTATTTTTACCATTGTTCATTTAGTTAGCTTAATTTTGGCTAATTTATTAGGAACTTATATTCCTGCTAGTTTAATTTCTAATGATGTATTAAATACTGCCCATACCAATAAATGATCGCCTTCCATTTTTCTTAACCCTAACTTTGTGGCTGGTATTTCAATGATTATTGTTAATGGTTTGATTGTAAATATTTTGTTTCCCAAATATAATTTAGTAAGAGTTGAAATTTATTCTCAAAAAGTTGATTATATAAATGAAATGTTAAAAACAACTAATAAAATTTATACAACAAGTATTTCTAAAGTTGTAGGTGGTTATTCATTGAAAGAACAAAAAATTTTAAATACTACTTGTTTATTTTTTGATGCAGCTAGTTTATTGAGATTTGTAAGAAAAATTGATGAAAATGCTTTTTTTACTTTAACAGACGTAAAAAAAGCTGACGGTTATATTTATGTAGCAATGAATGTTGATAAGAAAAAGAAAAAAATCAAATTATTGGAAGAAAACGAAAAAAATAATTTAAATTAAGATAAAAATTTGCAACCTAATATTTGGGTTGCAAATTTTATTATTTTGATCTTAGTAGTAATTTTTTGTAAAATCTAATATTAAATTAGAATCTTTATTTAAATATAGAATTTGAATAATACTATATAAAAATGGTGTTTTTTCTATTAGATTATTTTTTTCTATTATTTCTTGTAAGATTTTTGCAGCATAATAACCTTCAACGGTTTTGCTGTTTTCTTCAAATGCCTTGTTAAATCCTTTTTGTCCTACTTCTAAACCAAAACTAAAATTTCTACTTTTAGTAGAGGAACAAGTTAAGAAAATATCGCCTATTCCTGATAATTGAAATCCTATATTATCTTTACTACTATTTTCTGATTTAAAAACTGTTTCATAAATATAAGCTATTTCTTTTACCCCTATAGATAAAGCAGCAGCAATTGTGTTAGCATAAGGATAGAAATGATTAACAATTCCAATTCCTAAAGCTAAAACATTTTTTAAAGCAGCAAAAAGTTCTGCACCTTTTTCATTTTTAGTTACAACTAATCTAAATGTATCATTATTAAATAAACTAGAAACTTCTTCTAAATATGATTTATTGGGACCTACAATATTTATCATTGTTACTCTATTGTTAAACACTTCAACAGCAAATGAAGGACCTATTAAAGTGCAATAATTATTTAGATAACCTTTCATTTCATCTTTAATAATATCTGAAAAAAATTTTTTAGTTTTTGCTTCAATCCCTTTTGAAACATTGATAATATTTACTTTTTTATTTTTGGGAAGGATATTTTTAACTTGATTTAAAACACTAACTATAGCAGAAGAAGGAACGGCAATCATAATATAGTTTGCATCTTGAATTGCTTTATTTAAATCTTTAGTAGCGGTTATATTTCTAGCATTTACAAAATTAGTTTCACCAAAATATTTAGAATTAAAACCTTTATTTACATCTTCAATTTCTTTTTCATCAATTCCTCACATAGTTATATTGTGATTATTTTTTGATAAAACATTTGCTAAAGCGCTTCCTCATGCACCTGTTCCTAAAATAGTAATATTATTATTTGCTTCTACTTTCATATTGTCCTTCTTTTAATAAAAAAGTCAATAGACACAACACTTCTCGATATGGCTGCTGTATTTCTACCCTGACCAGGTTACAAGGTTATTGTTCCATTGACTCCTTCATTATATAGCATTTTTGATTATTATTATAATTTTATAAATATATTATAATAATTTTATGTTTAATAGCAATGATGATTTAGATCAAAAAATAGAAAAAACTAAACAAACGAAGAAAAATATAACTTATAAAGAAATCACAGAATTGACTGGTGCTTCAATAGGAACGATTTCTAGATATTTCAATGGTGGTTATGTAAGTAAGAAGAGAAAAGCTCTCATTGAAAAAGTTGTAAAAGAATTAAATTATTATCCTAACCATGGTGCTAGATTAATAAGAGGTAGAGATACTACTATTTTTGTTATCGTCCCAGAATGATTTGAAAATTCTTTTACCCAAATTATGAATGGTATTGATTCAGATGCTAGAAAAAAAAGTTTAAAAGTAGTTACTACTTATTCAACTAATGATCCTCATGATTATATAGACACTATTAAATATGTTAAATCATGAAAACCTAATTCAATAGTTTTATTTTTACCTAAAAATTACTATTTAGTAGAAGAATATTTGAAAAGCAATCCTTTAGATGTTCCTGCTATTATTTTTGGACATGAAATAGAAGGTTACAATAGTATTACTATTGATTTAGAAAAATCTTTTTATGAATTAACAAGTAGTTTTATTAAATTTGTAGAAGAAAATCAAAAGGTTTTTTTTATTTTAGATACTAAATTAGATATTGATGATATGAATGAAAGAAAAAAAGGATTTGAAACTGCTTGCAAAGAAAAACAAATACCTTATGAAATCTATTATTTAAATAGTAAAAATTCTTCTGAATGTCAATATTTATTTAAAAAAATAATTGATGAAAAAATTACCAATATTGTTTGTTCCACTCATGATTCATACATTAATTTAGTTTCTTCAGGCATTAAAAACTTAAGATTAACTGATATAGGTTTTGCTTCTGTTTATGATAGAGCAAAAAGATATAAAGCCAAAATTTTTATAGATTATGCTTTAATAGGTTTTCATATACATAGAATGATTCAAAATTATAATAAAGAACAAAAATGTGAATCAAAAGTAGTTAAACCAGAAATTATTGTAAATAATTAAAATGTAGATTGTCTACATTTTTTATTTTAAGGAGTAAAAATGATAAAACTAGGGTCTCATATTTCTTTTAAATCACCAAATTATTTAGTTGGTTCTATTGAAGAATCATTAAAAAATAAGGCAAATACAGCAATGATATATTTAGGGGCGCCTCAAAATACAAATCGAATTTCAACAGCCTTATACAAATATAAAGAATATAAAGAAAAATATTCTTCTTTAATAAAAGAAGAAGATATAGTGGTTCATGCTCCTTATGTTGTAAATCCTTCTAATCCTGAAAAGAGTGAATTTGCAGTTCAATTTTTAGTTGAAGAAATTGAAAGAATGAATTATATTAATGCTAAATATTTAGTTCTACATCCAGGAGCTTATACCAGTTATACTCCAGAAATAGCTTTAAAAACTTTAGTTATTTCTTTAAAACAAATATTAGATAAAACTAAAAATGTAATTATTTGCATTGAAACTATGTCTGGTAAGGGTACAGAAGTTGGTATTAATTTTGAACAAATGAGATATATTTTAAATGAAGTAAATAATGAAAGAATTCAAATTTGTTTAGACACTTGTCATGTTTGAGATGCTGGATATAATATTCAAAATTATGAAGAATTTAAACAAGAAATTAATAAATGAAATTTATTAAAACACATTAAAGTTATACATTTAAATGATTCAAAAAACCAATTAGCTTCTCATAAAGACCGTCATGAAAATATAGGAAAAGGTTTTATAGGATTAGAAACATTAAGAAAATTTGTTCATGATCCTGATTTTGATAATATTCCCATTATTTTGGAGACTCCTGTTCCAAGTACAGGGCCTATATATGATTTAGAAATTCAAGAATTGTTAAAATCATAAAAATAATCATCACTAAAACAGTGATGATTATTTAATTATTTTCTTTTTAAGGTTTTAGCTGCTTTAGCACTAACTCTTAATTTTACTTTTTGACCATTAATATTAACTGTAATTTTTTGTAAGTTAACATTAAATTTTCTTCTAGAAGCATTTAAAGCATGAGAACGGGTATTTCCAAATTGAGGACCTTTACCAGTTATTTGGCATCTTCTTGACATTTGGTTCTCCTTTCAAAATATTATATTTGCAAATAAAATAGATAATATCTATTATATAGTAAAAGTATTCTTTTTAAAAATGAGTGATTTAATTTTCTACTCCAATTGCTACACCTTTATTTACAAAGACGTTTGATGAATTTCCAAAAATAAGATCGGGTAATTCAGGATAGTCAATAAAGGGATTTCTTAATCCTTGATATATTTTAGCTATTGCATTATTTCGATCAACTTCGATAATATCAACTTGATCATTTTTTGCCCATTCGCGATAACAAGTCAAAAACTTTTCAGTGAAATAAGGATAAACAGTTTTAAATACTTCAGAAGCCCTACCATCTTGTGCATTTTTATGTGTTGCTTGAAAATAGAAATAAGCTCTAGCAAAATCTCCTTTAAAGTAATCAATAGGTTCACAATAATCATTGCTTATTTTAGTACCATTTTTAGAAATTTTAGCAGAACCCTCTACTTTATAGTGAGGCATATTTCCTCTTCATTGATTTACCATTTTATCAGTTGGCCAAATAAAATGGGCATCATTTCTTGTGGGATTTACTTTTTTAAATCAAGATTGAGGAATAATATGTTCTCTATTATATTTTCATCCTTCTTGATTTGCTACTGAACCAGGTCTTGGATGTCCTCCACCTCCGTCAGTTTCTCCAAAATGAAATTCATATGGATCAGTTCCATTAGGGTTTTCACTATAAACATCTAAAACAGTACCATTATTTTCAAAATATTTATCTACAAAGGATGATTTATAAATATCATATAAATCATTGTATCCTTTTATTCCGCTTTTATATTTGGATTGCAAACTTAAGATGGCATCAAATAGTTCTTTTCCATTTTTACCTTGCAATGATGCATAATAATTATTTGAACTATCATATTTAAGTTTGGAAGTAGTTGAAGGATTAGGGTTAGGAGGAGTAACTGTTGATTTTTGTAAATCATTAATAATAATTTCTCCATCTACAACTATTGAATTTTGTTCTTTACTTATGATTCTATATTGAATTTTTAAAGTTCCTTCACTATCATTGGCAATTAAGTTTAAGATAGATATAGTAGCTTTATTTTCATTTAGATTTTTTACATTGATGTTTTCTTTTAAAACTTTTGAAGGTAATAAAGTTTTATTTACATCAAAAGTTAAATTAGATTTAATTTGATTTAGTTCATTAATAATTTTATTTTTTTCTTCTTCACTAATGGATGGATCTGGTTGAGGTTTAGGAGGTATAGAAGTGCTATTTACTTTTATTGAATCATCATGCCAATAATATCAATCTATTGTTTTTTGTGTCTTCTTATCTTTAAGAACAAAATCTATTCTTACCCTTTTATATTGTTTGTCATATGAAACTTTAACATTTAAAAATTCAGTAATGGTTTTATTATCATTTCCTGTATATTCGAAATTAAAATCATTTATTGTTAATTTAGAAATTTCCTCCTCTGTAAAAATTTTGTTTTTTAAATGTTCTTTAATTTTAAAAGTAATTTTTTCTGCAAATTTTTCTAAATAATATTTATCTTTACAAGATGTAGAAATCAATGGGATAGTAGCAGTTATTCCAATTCCTAAAGTATAAAAAGATATTAAGTGTTTCTTTTTCATAATATTCTCCTTATTTATAGTGGGAATTAAATTATACTTTTTTAAATATTCATAAGGTTTTATATGTAATTTTTTCATAGAAAAACCAACATTTTTATAGTCAAATAAAGTAAATAAAAATAATTTAGGAATTTTTATTTATAATAAATAAATATTTTTGTTTTAAAGGAAAAAAGAAATGACAAAATTTTTAAATTTTTGAATGACTCCTTGACCTAAATCATTTAATTTTCCAAATGGAAGGCCACCAGCATTCTCTTGATTTCATTGAATATGAATTTCATTAGCTATTATAACTTTATTGATTTTGGTTTTTATTAGTAAGAAACCAAAAGAAAGTTTTATTCATAAGGTTTATTTATCTGCTTTTATTATTTTAATTGTTTTTGAAATAATAAAACAAATTGCAGCGCTAGGAGATATAGATCCTAAAACTAAACAGTGAAAATTCCAATATAGAACTGGTAATTTTCCAGCAGTTTTATGTAGTTTATTTTATTATGTAGCTCCTTTTTATATATTTTTTCCTAAAAGATTTATTAAAACAAGAGAAGTTACATTATCTTGATTAACTACTTATAATCTTTGATGTGGCAGTTTTGTTCTTCTATATTTTCCAAATAATGTATTAGTTGATGAAATTATTTATTCTAATCATTCAATGTTCCATCATTTAGTATTATTTGTTTTAGGAGCGTGAGGAGCAATTAGAAATTTCCCTAAATTTTCATATAAAATCTTTTTATATTCAGCAGTAATTTTTACAGGAATATACATTTTAGGAACATTAGGTAATGAAGCACTTTATCACGCTTGAAAAAATAATAAACTTATTACAAATGGTAATGAACTTCCAGTTATTTTTACTGTTTCGCATAGAGAACGTTCAAGTTTTCAAAATGTTACAAAAGGTATTGTAGGAGAAATAAAAAATAATGCTTTATTTGCTTTCTACTACTATTTATTTACAGTTGTTGCTGTTTCTTTACATTATTCAATTTTTGCTGGGCTAGGTTTTGGAATTAGATATGTTGAAAATCAAATTTTAAAATTAGTTACAAAAATTAAAAATAAAAAAACAAATAGTGAAATATTGGAACAAAATTCAACTTTAAATTTTTATTCTAATAAAATTACTTATGTTTATGGTACTAGATGAATGAGAATGAATCATTATTCAAATAAAAAGAAATAAGAAAAATTCAAGCCATTGCTTGAATTTTTTTCTTTTTTTTATTCTTTAAATCCACTAATTGTTATTTTTATTGGAACGGAAGACTCAATATTATCTTTTTTAAAATATAAGAAAAATATTATTTTTTTATTAGAAGGTGCTTTAGTTGATTTTTTAACTTTAATTATTTGATAATCAGATGATAAATTATTAACAATTATATTTTCTTTAATTTTTTCTTCAGTTCATTGATATACATCTTTAGTAGCTAAATTACCTTTATCTTTAAAATCATATGTTAAGTTTAATTTATTTATTTCTTCATTTAATTTTAAAGATTTAATATATTGGTCAAATAAATCTTTGCCCCATTTATCATTTTTAATTTCAATTCTTTTAGATGCAATTTTATTTAAATCAATACTTCCAGCATTATAATCTTGCAAAGGAATAGCAGTAATTTTTACAGTTAATTTATTATTAACAAATTCAGGTTTAGAAAATACATAAACTGTTTGATCTTTTCTTATAGAAGCATTGTTATCATAAAAATATAAGTTACCTTTTTTAATATATTCTTTTGATACTTTATAAACTTGAATAAGTTTTTTATCTGAATTATTTTTCATAATATTATATTGTTCTTCATCTCAAGCATACAAATGATTGATTTTACTTAAGAAATCATTTAATTGAGGAGCAGATTTAGCAGTATAAACATCTTCAGGTGTATCTATAAATTTATCTAGTGATAAATCTGGTTCTACTTCTTCTTCAATTGTAGAAGAAGGAGCAAATTGATCAGGTAATGGATCTTGCCCTTTGTTTTTTCTTATTTCATTAAGAATTTCAATACCTAATTTAGTTAAATCAATTTTTATTTTTTTAGTTATGGTAGGACTATCTGGCCAATCAAGAATAGAAGTCTTTATATCTACATAGTAGTTATCACCTTCTTTAGTTAATGAACCAAAATTGTTATTTAAATTGTGATCTATATTTTCAATTCAAAATGAATTATTTGTAATTTTTCCATTATTTAATTTTTCAATATAAGTTTTGTCTTTTGAATATTTAGGATATAAAACCATTTTTTCTAATTTTTCATTTATATAAGATTTAATTTGTTCTTTTGTAAGATTATGAAAATTTTTGCCTTTTGTAAATTCATCTTCTACTTGAATTTCTTTTTCTACAAAAATATCATTATTATTTTTAACAGACATTTTTGTAGAAACTTTAATAATTTTCTTTCCATTATTTTCTTCAATTTTGACATTTATTAATTCAACATTATATAAATTAGTGTCAAAACCATTAGCTAAAAAATTAGGTTTGCCATCAAAATTATTAACAGTATGATGATTTATTATGTGTTGATATGCTTTTTCATTTAAAATTGAAATTTTTGTTTTATTTATTTGTTCATTGATTTTATTTTTGGCTTCATTTTCAAAATCCAAAATTTCTTGAGTTTTTTTTCAACCTTTAATGGTATACGAAGCATTTTTAAGCATAGTAATTTCACTATTTTTAATTTTAAGTTTAAATATTATTGTTATATCATAATATTCTTTTTCTTCATTTTTAATTGCTTTATAAGTAGCTAATTCATATCCATCAGGAATATTTTTAATAATTTTTTCCTTATCTGCATCTTTTAAATAAGTATTAGCTTTATCAAGATAATCAAATGAAGTTTCTTTATTAGCTTTTTCATTCATTTCTTCTATTTTAGCCAATGTATTTTCATCAATTATTTTCCCTAAATTAGTTTTACCAATTTCTGTAGAAATGGTGTGTTTTTTATTAGCTCCATCATATATAGCGGCTTTATAACTAAAGATAATATTATTATCTTTGTCTATTTCATAATCCAATTTACTTGATAATTTTTGACCATTATCTCAAGTAGGCTCCTTAGCATTTACTGCTGAATAATTTTTAGGAATATTTATTCCTTTAAATTCTAGTAAATAATTTTTATTGTTTTTTCAGTCAGGGTTTTCGCCTTTTTTAGTGGTAATAACTTTTCCAGAATTTCTATCATATCAAAAGCTATTTTCATTTTTAACAGCTTCATGAAATTCTTTTTCTTTACCATTTATTATGCTTAAATTTTCATTTAATTCATTTTTTAATCAATTATTAATTTCATCTAATTTTTTATCTTTTTGATTAGATGGATTATTAGGTTTTTGAGGCTCTGGATTAGGTTTAGGAGTATTTTTATTACAACTAATAAATGACATTGGTAACATTGCAATAGGTAATGACAAACTTGAAAAAACAAGAGGTAATATTTTTGATTTTTTCATAAAATTCTCCATATAAATAAAAGAAGTATCTTTGAAAAAGACACTTCTTTTAGTGAATTATATTCATTTGTAATCTTTATTTTTATTCACAAAATTATTATATATTATTTTTTATAATATTCAAAAACTATTAGAGTGGTTCATTTTGTTTAATATTTCGCACTAGTTTAAGTGCAAGGAGGAAAAATTATTTAGTTTGATTTTCTATGCTTTTTAATTCATTAAAAGTTTTTAATAAATATTCTTCTTGTTCTTGTTCTGTTAAATTTGGATCTAGCACTAATGCATTTTTCAATTGTTCAAATAAAGGATCTTGTTTAATTGAGTATGGAATAGTTTCATTTGAAAGGCTTTCATCATTAAAAATATGAACAATAGTTTCAAATGCGATATCTTTAAGCATTTTTTCAAATTTTTTAGTTCCTTCTTCTGTATAAACTTGGAAAGGATTTTTTTGTGAATATTGAACTAAATTGACATTTGAACGTAATTTATCCATTGCATCAATATGACTTTGTCAAAAATCATCAACGGTTTGTAAAATGATTTCTTTTTCTGTATAAAAACAATAATCATCACTATAACTTTGAATAAATTTTTGTCTTCAATCTCTATATAAATCCACTAATTTTTCTGTTGTATATTCAGCCAATTCATCTTCTTTTATTTTTTTAAATTCATTAATATCTAATTTGTTAGAAGGTTTAATTGCTCTACCTAAAACTTTATCATTGATAAAGTTAATATATTCTTCATATTTGAACAATCCAGTTTTTTCTCTAAATCTATGATTAGATACAAGTGAAAAACAAGCATTAATAATCATTTTAATAATTACAAATTCCAAATCTTTGTTAGATAAAATTAAATCTCTTTGAGCATAAAATAAGTCACGTTGTTGTCTTATAACATCATCGTAATCTAGAACAGATTTACGAGAATCATAATTAAATCCTTCAATTTTCTTTTGTGCCTGGTTAAAACCAATTTTTAAAGCTTTTGAAGTTATTTCATCATCTCCAGAATCACCATAAGTTTCTTTAATAATTTCATAGTTTGAAAATCTTTGCATTAATTGATCATCAATTGAAATAAAAAATTTAGAAGTTCCTGGATCTCCTTGACGCCCAGAACGCCCACGTAGCTGATTATCAATTCTACGACTTTCTGCTTTGTCGGTACCTAACACATAAAGACCACCTAAAGCAATTGCTTCTGGACTAGGTTTTATATCAGTTCCACGACCAGCCATATTAGTAGCAATAGTTACTGCTCCAACTTGTCCTGCTTGAGCAATAATTTCTGCTTCTTGAGCATTTTGTTTAGCATTTAAAACTGTATGAGGAATATTAGCATTTATTAAAAGATTATGTAGTAATTCAGATTCTTCAATTTGAGCAGTTCCAACTAAGACAGGTTGTTTTTTTTCATAAAGTTCTTTAATTTTTTCAACAACCGCTTTTCATTTTGCTGTTGCATTTCCATAAATGGAATCTTCTAAATCTTGACGTGCTAATGGTTTATTTGTTGGGACTACATTTACACGCATATTATAAATGTTAATAAATTCAGATTCTTCTGTTTTAGCAGTACCTGTCATTCCACATAATTTATTAAACATACGGAAAAAGTTTTGGTAAGTAATTGTTGCTAGTGTTTTAGTTTCAGGTTCAATTTCTACCATTTCTTTAGCTTGTAAGGCTTGTTGCAAACCTTCTGAATAAGCGCGGCCTTCCATAATACGACCTGTAAAGGCATCAACTAATTCAATTTTTCCTTCTCTAACAATGTATTCTACGTTAATCTTCATTACTTTATGGGCTCTTAAAGCATTTTGAACTCTATGGACAAGTTCTGAATTTTCAATGTCATATAAATTATTAATATTGAAAAATCTATTAGCTTTTTCAATACCATTATGAGTTAAAGTAATTGCTTTTGATTCTTCATCAATAGCATAATCATCAGGAGAAAGAGTTCTTACAAATTGATCTGCTGAAAAATAGATTTGTGTATCTTCTGTGTCTCCACCAGAAATAATTAAAGGAGTTTTAGCTTCATCTATTAATATAGAATCTACTTCATCAATTAAACAAAAATATAATCCTCTTTGAACCTTATCTTCTAAAGAAACTGCCATATTATCTCTTAAATAATCAAAACCCAATTCTGAATGTACACTATAAGTAATGTCACAAGCATATGCTTGTTTTTTTTCTTCGGATTGCATTTGGGCTTTATTAATTCCAACACTCATACCTAAGAAATTAAATACTTGTCCCATTGCCAAAGCATCACGTTCAGAAAGATATTCGTTAACTGTTGAAACAATAACGTTTTTTCCGGTTAAAGCATTTAAATAAACAGGTGCAATAGCAGTAATAGTTTTACCTTCACCAGTTTTCATTTCTGCTACTGAACCTAAGTCTAATAAAATTCCACCTAACATTTGAACATCATATGGTCTCTTTTTTAAAATTCTTTCTGTAGCTTCTCTAGCAACAGCAAAAACTTCTGGTCTAATTGATTCTAAAGAATATCCATCTGTAAGTTTTTGTTTAAATTCTAAAGTTTTATTTTGCAATTCTCTATCAGAAAGTAATGACATTTTAGGTGCTAGTTCATTGATTTTTTTAAGCGTTTTTTCAGCAATTCTCATTTCAGTTGATTTAAATTTGAATAAATTCATAATGTTTATATTTTATATTAAATATAGTTAAAGTAAAGTTTATTCTTAAAAATGGAGATTAAAGATACAAAAAATTTCTAGGTTAGAACTAGAAATTTTAAGTTGTTTCATTATTTATTTTCTTCTACTTTTTCTTTTGGGTTTTCATCAACTTCTTTTTTATTTTCTTCTATTTTTTCAAGTTTTTTTTCTTCATTTTGTTGTTTTATTAATGCTTTGTTTTCATTCATAATTCTTTTAGCCATTATTAAACCAATAACAGAAGAAAAGATACCAATAACTAATAAAATAAAAGTTTTTCTTTCTCTTTCAAAACAAGTTTTATCTAATAATTTGAAATAGAAAATATTTAAAATTATTTTCATTACTATTTCAATAACAGCTAAAACAGCAAAAGTTATTAGAGTTGCTGCAAAAGTAGCCATTCATAAAATTAAACCTAAAAAAGTTAATAAAGTGATTAAAATTCAATTGATTATAACAATAATAAAATATTTAAAAGCGGCATCAGCTTTTTTATTCATATAACTCCTTATGATATTTCATTTAATGCATCATTTATTATATCATTATCAATTTCATTAGTATCTTCACCATCAACATTTATGTTGATTTTGTTTTTATCAAAAGTTATAAATGATTGTCAAAATTTTCTTTTTTTAGCTTGACTTAAAGAATTTAAAAGTGAAGATATTAATTGAGGTTCATTTTTAATTGGAGAATGACCTGAACCAATAATAGTTGCTGGAATTTTTAAACTTTTAGCATATTCAATAAATTGATCGGTGCCTATTAATTTATCTTTTTGTCCAATAATAAAGAACATTTTATTAGCGTTATCTTGGTATTCTTTATCCAATAAATTTAGATAATCATTATTTAAAACATATTTTTCTAACAAATTAACCCATTTGCTTTTATTAGAAAAAGTTTGTAACAAGTTTCTACCTTTAGAAAACATTTTTGCTCCAAGAGAAATAATTTTTCCTCAAACAAAAGTGGTTTTAGATTCTGGACTAACAATATATTTAAGTGAAGAATAACTAGGAGATTTTGTCATTGAAGGATTAATAGTAGCTATCATAAATATTTTTTTAATCCTTGGATCATAACCCAATTTTGCTGCTATACCTCCTGCCATAGAATGGGCAACTAAATAAATATTTTTTGATTTAATTTCTTTTAAAACTTTTAAAGCGCATTCATATCAAAATTCCAATGTTATTTCTGAAGGTTCTAATTCATTTTGGAAATATTTGCTACCAGGAAAATTCATAATTACAGAATTATATTTTTTTGGATATTCTTCTAATTTTTTAGCAAAATCACTACTAGAATTGAGACCATGCAAAAACAAAATGGTTGTATCTAATTTTTTATCTTCAACAACAATTGGAATTTTAAGATTATTAATTTCTACATAATTAAAAAGCATAAATCTCCCTTCATATTAAATTATTTTTCTATATCTATTATTTATTATTAAACTATTATCACTTATTTTATATAATTTTTTTCCATTGATAACTTTGTAAATTTTATTATTACCATTTAAATCTCGATTAATATAAATATTGGTTAATTTTTTACAATCATTAAATGCATCATTAGCTATATATTCTGTATTTTTTAAATCTATATTTGTTAAAGAATAACATTCTGAAAAAGCTTTGTTTCCTATTTTTTTACTTTTCCTATTTTTGAAATTTTTAAACATTTTAGTTTCTGTATTTTCTAATTTAGGTGCATTTATTTTACTTATAGAAACACAGTCTAAAAAACTTGTAATATCTAATTCAACTAATGAATTAAGATTTAATTCTTTTACTAATGTATTGGAAAAGGCTTCCTTTCCTATAAATTTAATATTTTCTAAATTAATCTTTTTTAAATTTTTAAAATCTTTAAATACTTTTTCTCCATTGTGAGTAATATTATTAGGAATTTCAATTTCCTCTTTATTTTTTAAACTAGCATCAACAGAAATTAATGCTACTTTATCTGCTTCTATTTTTGTATTAAAGAGTGATTTTTCTTTGTCTTTATTCTTTTCTTCTTCATTTATTTTTTTATAACATTTAGAACTTAAAAAGAAACTAGGAATAATAGTTAAAAAAATGTAGATAAGATGATTTTGTTTAATTTTTTTGACATTTTTTCCTTTCATTTTATTTAATAATAATTTAAAAATAAAAAATTCCTAAAATTAAAATTAATTAAAATTTTTTTGAATTTTTTGTAAAAAACGGACATATATAAGTAGAACAAAAATATCCTAAAAAAGGGTGCAAAAATTGTCAATAGATAATAATTCTGAGAAATGGTTGTTACTAAACAACAATTTAATAAAAAAATTGGTGAATTTATTGAACCAAAGTTTACAATTAGATATATAAAAAATTCGGAATTAGTGGAATGCAAAGCACTTTGTGATTTAAGAAATTTAAAAGTTCCTAAACCACCCAAGAAGCCTGATATGACAGAAGGAAATTTAACTATTCAAAAATTAACTAACATTATAAGTAAAGTTTTTGATGAAAAAAATCAACCTATTCAAGATGAAATTTCTCTAATAAAACAAAAAAGGTTACTAGAGAAAATGTTATTCAAATTGTAGATGAAAAACTAAAACCAATTGTAGATAATATGGCAACAAAACAAGAATTTAATGAATTTAAAAATAAAATTGAAAAAGATATAAATATGCTTAAATCATTTCATACAAAAGAAATAAAAGAGTATATGAAAAATTAATTTATAAAAAAATATCCTAAAAATTGGGATATTTTTTTATATTAAATCAATTTATCAAATACAGCCATTACTAAATTTATATTTTTAGTTGCTTGTTCATATTCTTCATCATTTTTATAAGTTGCATTTTTGATTTTGTTTAAAATTTCCTTTTGGGCTGTAATTGTTGCTGTTTTTATGAGATTATCTTTAAATTTTTCTGTTAATTCATTAGCTTTTTCTTCAGCACTTTTAAGTGTTTTTTCATATTCTCTTTGCGCTTTTGATTTTAAACATGAAGCAGATACAAATAAAGGAGTAGATATAGTAACTAAACCTAAAGAGGTAAAAAATATTTTTTTATTTTTCATAAGTAATCCTTCTTAATTATATTAATATAAATATTTTAATCTTTTAAATTAAAAATGGAGATTATATAAAAATTATCATTTGTTTTGTAAGAAAAATTTCCACTAGTTAAAATCATTTTAAATGCTGGTTTTGGTCATCATTCATTATCTATTAAATTAGCCAATTTGTTTAGTTTTTCTTTTGTTTTTTTTATTATTTGCTCTGAACTTGATAATTTTATTTCTATTAATCCTCATTGTCCATCTTCTAAAACAATAATAGCATCACATTCTAATCCATTTTTATCTCTATATTTATAAATTTTTGCCCCAAAACTTTCAGCATATATTCTTAAATCTCTAATACATAAATTTTCAAATAATAAACCAAAAGTATTCATATCAAATTTTAATTTTGTGGGCAAAATATTTAAACTAACTGCTGCTAAAGATGGATCAATTAAATATCTTGTGTTGGAAGTTCTAATAACTGCTTTTGATCTTAATTTAGTATTTCAAGAAGTTAATTCTTCTATAACATATAAATCTTCTAAATATCTAATATACTTTGAAAAAGTATTTTTATTTATACCTCTATTTTTAATATCTTCTATTAACACATTATTAGAACATTCAGAACCAACATTTCTTGAATAAGATTTAAATATTAAATCCAATGTTAAAAAATCAATATTTTCATTAAGGTATTTTGCATCATTATGTATTAAACTTTCATAATAATCTTTTACATAATTAAGTTGTACATTTTGACTATTTCATTTTAATAATTGAGGTCATCCTCCTCTACATATTACAAATGACAAATCATCTAATGTTTTATTATTTTCAATTAAGTTGTTAATTTCAAAATTTGGATCAAATAAATTTAATAAAGAAATTTCTCCATTAGAATCACCAAATTCATATAAACTCATTGTTCTCATATTTATTGAATTTATTCTTCCAATTCCTGAATGAGCAATGCTATTTTTATCACTAGGAGTGCTTGAACCTGTTAAAAGAAACAATCCTTCTTTTTGTTTATTGTCTATTTGTGCTCTTAATGTGTCTCAAATATGTGGTATTATTTGTCATTCATCTATTAGCAAGGGATATTCTTTAACATTTATTAAAGTATTTGGATTTCTAAGAGATTGTTCAATATAAAAATTTCTTTTACTAGTATCATTTAAATCTAATATAGTTTTTGCAAATTTTTTAGCAGTTGTTGTTTTTCCACATGCTTTTGGTCCTTTTATTAAAAGCCCACCAGAATATTCAAATTTTGTTTTTATAGTTTTTTCTATTATTCGTTTATTATAAAAATTCATAAAATAATTATAACAAAATTAACCCATGTGGCGTGTTTTGATTAACCCATTTGGCGTGTTTTGATTAACCCATTTGGCGTGTTTTGATTAACCCATTTGGCGTGTTTTGATTAACCCATTTGGCTACATATTTATAACAAAATATCGAACTAAAAATCAACTTAAAAGTTAATTTTTTATATAAATATTTAGTAAAAATAGACTTTTTAACTTTTTATTTATATATAATTATTTTTATGAAAGAATTAGAAAAAATAACACCATTAGAGCAAGATTTTGCCAAATGATATACTGATGTAGTTAAACAAGGAAATTTAATTTCATATGGGCCTTTAAAAGGTACTTTGGTTTTTAAACCAAATTCTTATGGAATATGAGAATTAATACAAAAATATTTAAATGAAGCTTTTAAAGATAAAAATGTTCAAAATGTATATTTACCACTTTTTATACCAAAAAATTTATTAGCAAAAGAAAAAGAACATATAGCAGGGTTTAATCCAGAATTAGCCACTGTAACAAAAGTTGGGGATAAAAAATTATCAGAAGATGTTTATATTCGTCCTACTTCTGAAACTTTATTTGCTGAATTATTTAGAGAATCTATTACTTCTCATAAAGATTTACCTATTATTTATAATCAATGAGCAAATGTGGTTAGATGAGAAAAAACTACTAATCCTTTTTTAAGAAGTAGAGAATTTTTATGACAAGAAGGACATACATGTCATTCTAATGCTCTTGAGGCAAGAAGATTTGCTAGAGAAATGCTTTCATGCTATGAAAAATTTATTAAAAATTATTTAGCCATTCCTGTTATAGCAGGGAAGAAAACCCCACATGAAAAATTTGCTGGTGCTTGTTCTACATATACAATTGAAGCAATGATGAAAGATGGCAGAGCATTACAAGCTGCTACAAGTCATTATCTAGCTCAAAACTTTTCAAAACCTTATGAAATAGTTTTTAAGAATAAAAATAATGAAAATGAAAATGTTTATCAAACATCTTGAGGCGCTTCTACAAGACTTTTAGGAGCTATTATTATGACTCATGGAGACAATAGAGGTATTGTTATTCCTCCAAGAATTGCTCCTATTCAAGTCGATATATTAGAGTTATTTGCAAATAAAAGTGAAAAAGTTAAAAAATTTTCTAAAGAACTTAAAGATATATTAGGAAGAAAATGAAGAGTTAGATTAGATGATACTGACCATCAACCCGGTTTTAAAGCTTCTAATTCTGAAATACAAGGAGTTCCTATTAGAATAGAAGTAGGTCCTAGAGATTTGGAAAATAATAAAGTTTTAATAATAAGAAGAGATACTTTAGAAAAAGAATTAGTAGATCTTAAGGATGTTAAATCTTATGTAGGAACATTATTAACTAAAATTCATAATAATTTATATGAAAGCGCTAAGAAAAGATTAGAAGAAAAAACTGTTTATGTAGATAATTATGAAGAATTTAAAGAACAAATAGCAAAAAATAATTTTGTTATTGCCCCATTTTGTTGTTTAGATAATGCTGAAGTTGAAATTAAAGAAGAAACAGGAGCTTCTACTAGATGTATTCCTATGAAGTTTGATAAACCCTTGCGAAAAGGCAGATGTATTTTTTCTAAGTGTCATAAAGAAACTAATCGTTATGTTGTCTTTGCAAAATCATATTAATTAAAAATCCACTATTGAAAGTGGATTTTTTGTTTATCCTAACTTAATATAAGTTAAATTATTTTTTAAGATTGTAGAAAGATTTTTCACCTAAAAATTCTGATGTATTTCCTAATTCTTCTTCAATTACTAATAATCTATTATATTTAGCAATTCTATCGGTTCTTGACATTGAACCAGTTTTAATTTGTCCAGCATTTAAAGCCACAGCAACATCAGCTAAAGTAGTATCTTCTGTTTCACCCGAACGATGAGAAACAACACAAGCCATATTTGCTTTTTGTGCTAATTGCATTGTATCTAAGGTTTCTGTTAATGAACCAATTTGATTTAATTTAATTAAAATAGCATTAATAGCTTTTTCTTCAATAGCTTTAGCTAAAATTTTTGCATTTGTAACAGTTAAATCATCTCCAACTACTTGTAATTTGTGTCCATATTTAGAAACCATTTCTTTAAAACCTTCTCAATCAGTTTCAGCATGTCCATCTTCAATAGAAATAATTGGATATTTATCAATTAATTTTCCATAATATTCAGTCATTTCTTTTGAAGTATATTCAAATTTAATATCAGTTAAACCTTCAAAACCAGGACGTTTTTCTTCAATAGCTTTTTTCAATTTTTTGAAAGTATAAAGTTTAGTTTTTTCATCATAGAATTCACTTGAGGCAGCATCCATTGCTATAGCAACAGCATTTTTACCAGAAGTAGAAGGTGTATAACCAGCAGTTTTAATTGCTTCAACTAAGAAATCTAAAACTTCTTCATGACTTTTTAAATTAGGAGCAAATCCACCTTCATCACCAACTTGAGTCCCATGACCAGCTTTTTTTAATAAAGCAGCTAAATTATGAAAAACTTTGTTAGCCATTTGTAATGCTTCTTTTAAAGTTTTAGCACCAACAGGCATAATCATAAATTCTTGGAAATCTACGGTATTAGAAGCATGAGCTCCACCATTCATAACATTTAACATTGGAACTGGTAAGGTGTGAGCATTGATTCCGCCAATGTATTTATATAAAGGAATTTCTAATTCATTAGCTGCAGCAATAGCAGTTGCTAATGAAACACCTAAGATAGCATTTGCACCAAATTTTTCTTTATTTGGTGTTCCATCTAAAGCAATCATTTTTAAATCAATTGCTCTTTGGTCAGTAACTTCATAACCTAATAAAGCAGGTGCTATTTCTTTGTTAACGTGATCAACAGCAGACATTACACCTTTGCCACCAAATCAATTTTTTTCGTATTTTGTTCCTTTATCTCTTAATTCTAATGCTTCTTTAGAACCTGTAGAAGCACCAGAAGGAACGTTAGCAACACCTTTTGCTCCATATTCTGTGTGAACTTCAACTTGAACAGTTGGATTTCCACGAGAATCTAAAATTTCTCTTGCATAAATTTTAGTAATTGCAGACATATTTCTCCTTAATCAAAATAATTACATAAATATTTTTTTATTATAGCATAATGAAAATTATCTAATACAGTGATAAAGATAAGCATTTTTCTTATATGTAATCGTTACCATTTTACAAGTTTGATATATATTATTTTTTAATATATATCTATATATAATTAATTAAATATTTATTATGTTTGTTATGGAGATTGTTATGAAAAATAAAAAAATTAAATTACTTTTACCTACTTTTGCTTTTGCTATTTCTCCAATTTTAATAAGCGCTTCTTGTGTTAAAAAACCAGCAGAAAATTTTGAAAAATTAACTAGAAAAATAGATGAAGCAAAACATATTCTTAATTCTATTCCTGCAGAAGAAAAATATTTTGAAAATAAAGGTAAGTTATTATTAGCTATTAAAAAAAGTGAAAAACTAGCTAAAAAAGCCAAAATTTATAACATTTCTAGTGTCGAACAACAACAGCTTGATGAACTTATAAATGAATTAAATAAATATTCTGGTAAATTAATTTCTGCATTAATTGAAAATAATTTATGAAAAAAAGAATATGAAAATGATTGAGAAGAATTAGAGTTAAAAACTAATTTATTAAAAATTTTGGGACTTAGATATTCAAAAGTTAATTCTAAATATGCAATTATAGGTAGACTTTATGAAAATTTTTTAAATAATGGTGGAAGAGATATTTTAAAATACACAGAAAATATTCAAAACAAATCAGATTTTAAAAATACTAAAAAACATTTACAAACAATTAATGAAATATATTATGTTCTTAATTCATATAAATTAAAAATTGAAGAAAAGACTTATGTTAGTTTTTCAAATAGTAAAAAAGCAGCTATTGAATTTAGTAAAGTTTATAATGAATTTCAAAATTTATTTAAATATATAGAAAACAATAATGAATATTTAGATCAATATGTTTACTTTAAAAAATATTTAACTTCTGAAAAGAAAGGGTTTTTACAAAAAATTATTTCTAATTATGCTAATTATGATGTTGCCGTTATTGAAAAGGAATTTAATGAAATTTCTAGATTATTAAATGTTTTTAAATTCATTAGAGAAACAAAAAACGGAATAAATTTTGCTAAAAATTTAATTTTAAAAACTGCCAATGAAAAAATATTAAATGATGTTTTAACAAAATATCAAATTAATTTTGAAGAAGTTGGTGTAAAAAAAGAAATATACAATGAAATTTCTCATATAAAAGAAATAATAAATAAAAGGGTTAATGAAGCTAATACCATTTCTCAGTTAGCAAAAATTAAATTTGAAATTGAAGTTGATGAAAATTCTCCTATTAATATAAATAAATTTATTCAAAAAATTGTTCAAGTTCAACTAAAAACTCAATATATTCTTAAAGATGCTGAATTTAAAAAAGAAATTATTAAAAAGTCAAAAGAAAAGATTTTATCTATTTTGAATTATTTAATGTCAAATATTGATTTACAACCAAAAGAAAAAACGGAAGCTAATATTAAATTAATAAATGATTTAATTTCACACTATAAAATTGAATTAAATAAACTTTTTGTTTTAACTGATGAAGATAAAACAAAATTAACTGATGAATTAAAAAACAATATAAATAACATAGATCATTCAGATGTTTTATTATTTGGAATTAATGGTTATACTCAGACACAAAATGATATTTTTATAAATAATTTTATTTTTAAATTACATACAGTTAGTGATGCTATATTAAAAGATATTCAAAAATTAAAAAATTATTTCTTGTTAATAAATCAAAAAAATAAGCAATTATCTTCACTAATTAATAATCTTGACAGAACAAGAATCGATTATTCTATTTATGAAGGTATAGAAAATTGAAATAAAAAAATAGTTTCAAATGCAAAAGAAATGCATTTAAAATGACAAAATGATTTAAAAACAATGGTAACAAAATATCATTATGATACAGAAACAAATAAAACTATAAATGATGAATTTTTTGGAATTTTGCTAGAAGTAAATGAAAAAATTAATGAATTAGAAAAATATTTATCATTTTTTAAAAACAAAAATTTTATTAAGAATGTTCAAAATAAATTTAATCAAGCAAAAGAAATTTTAGAAGATAAAAAATATGTATTTGAAAAAGCTGATAAAGCGACATTTAATAACATACAAAATCTTTATGATGAATATTTTAAAAATAAAATAACAGTAAATGTTGATAAGACATTTGAGAGAATAGAGAAATTGGAAAAATTAATAAATAAAATGACACAAAGTTATTTAGATGAACTTACTAAACCTTTAAATAAAGAAATTATTAAGATTGAAGATATTAACTTTGAAATACCAAAATTTTTAATGCCATTTTTAAATACATTTGTTGAAAAATTTATGCTTAATAAAGAATTAAATAATAGTTTTAATTCAAATAAAAACAGATTAGTTTCTAATGTTTTTTTATTTGAAAGAATTTTTGAAAAAAATACCAATGGTAATTATGAAATTAAAAAAACTTTTTTAGAATCATTTAATAAATCTGTTTATGATGAAATGGTTAAACAACAAACATTAAAAAACAAAACATTTGAAAAAATAACCAAAATTGTTGGTTTAATCAATTTTGCTAATAGTGAATTACCTGAAAATTTAACTAATAAAACAAATAATTTATATTATTCTGGTTTACTACTTAAAAACACTTTGGAAAATATTTATAAATCATATTTTAATGAAGAAAAAGACAATAATGATTTAGAAAAAAAGGGTTTGTTTCAACTAATGAATGATGAGTTTTATGTTAGAAAAACACTTTTTGAATCTATTTTAAATAAAGAAAAAAACAGTATTTTAAAAGTTAATGAAGAAATTGCTTTAGAGATACAAAAAATGTTAGATTCTCAAAATCCAATTGATAAATCTAAATTTGATTTAATTATTCAAAAAATAAATGAAATTAAAAATCTTGATGTAAATTATCAAGAACCTAAAAATAAATGAGTTATTGATAAAATGAATGATTGAATAAAGATTTTTAATGATTTTAAAACAATAAATGATAATGATGAATTAAAGAAGCAATTAAGTAATTTTAAAGTTGGAAATATAGATTTTTTTGCAAATGAAATTAAAAATACTTTTATTTCATATATTTATAATGGGAATATATTAAAAGAAAGTTTTGCTAAATTAGAAGCAATAAGAAATGAAATTGATAGTTTTGCTTCTACAACACATGAAATAACAGATCCACACAATCCTACACAAAAAACATTTTTAGTAGATTTAGATTTACTAAAAATAAATAATTTTAAATGACAATTGTTAACTTATATGTTAAATTTTGAATATTTACTTAAAAATATTTCTAATATACATAAAATATAATTACTATATTTATTTACTAATATTTGTTAAAATATAAGCATTATTTTTTAATTATTGAAATTAAAAAGAAAATTATGGATAGGATGTAGTTGAAAGGCTACACTTTGGTTGGTTTTAGCGCTAAAACAAATTAAATGAAAGGATTTTTTATATGGCAAAATTAGATTTTGATCGTAGTAAAGAACATATAAACGTTGGTACCATTGGTCACGTTGACCATGGTAAAACTACTTTAACTGCTGCTATTGCTACAGTTTTATCAAAAAAAGGTTTATCAGAAGCCAAAGATTATGCTGCTATTGATAATGCACCAGAAGAAAAAGCTCGTGGTATAACCATTAACACTTCACATATTGAATATCAAACAGAAAAACGTCACTATGCACACGTTGATTGTCCTGGTCACGCCGATTATGTTAAAAATATGATTACTGGTGCCGCTCAAATGGATGGTGCTATCTTAGTTGTTGCTGCAACTGATGGTCCTATGCCTCAAACTCGTGAACATATCTTACTTTCAAAACAAGTTGGTGTTCCTCGTATCGTTGTTTTCTTAAATAAATGTGATATGGTTAATGACCCTGAAATGTTAGACTTAGTTGAAATGGAAGTACGTGGATTATTAAGCCAATATGGTTTTGATGGTGATAACTCTCCTGTTATCCGTGGTTCTGCTTTACAAGCGTTACAAGGAAAACCAGAATATGAAGAAAAAGTGTTGGAATTAATGAAAGCAGTTGATGAATGAATTTTAGCTCCTACACATGAATTAGATAAACCATTCTTAATGGCTGTTGAAGACGTATTTACCATTACAGGTCGTGGTACTGTTGCTACAGGTCGTGTTGAACGTGGTAAATTAAACCTTAATGAAGAAGTTGAAATTGTTGGTTTAAAACCTACAAAGAAAACTACAGTTACTGGTATGGAAATGTTCAGAAAGAACTTAAAAGAAGTTATGGCTGGTGATAATGCTGGTTTATTACTTCGTGGTATTGACCGTGAAGGTGTAGAACGTGGACAAGTTCTTGCTAAACCAGGTTCTATCGTTCCTCATACAGAATTCCAAGCACAAGTTTATGTTCTTAAAAAAGAAGAAGGTGGACGTCATACTCCTTTCTTCAAAAACTATAAACCTCAATTCTACTTCCGTACAACTGATGTTACCGGTGGTATTGAATTCCTTGACAAAAGAGAAATGGTTACTCCAGGTGAAAACGTTGAATTAACTGTTAAGTTAATTGCTCCTATCGCTGTTGAAGAAGGAACCAAATTCTCAATTCGTGAAGGTGGTAGAACTGTTGGTGCTGGTTCAGTTACCAAAATTATTAAATAGTTTTATACTATTGGAAGTTGCTTTTAATAAGCAACTTTTTTATTTTTTTATCTTTTTTTATGTTAGTTATGGAAAAACTAAGTAAAAGTTATAATAGTCAACTTAAAGTTATACAATGAAAATAAGAATTATTAATTCTTAATATAAACTAAAAGGAAATTTATTTTATTATGAAGAAAAAATTTTTACTTACACTTGGAGTTTTAACCACTGCAGTTTTAATTGCTCCTGCTTTTATTTCATCTAAATGTTCAGATGATAAAAACAAACCAAATATTCCTACTCCAACTCCTACCCCAAACCCTGAAAAACCCAATTTAACTGATGAACAAAAAGAAACCATTTTTAAAGCAATGGCTTCTGAAATTTTCAAAGTTAAAGCAGATGTTGAAAATAAAGCTAATGTTACTGCTGATTCTATTAAAACCAAAGATTTAAAATTTTCTGGTTATGATGCTAACACATATGAAATTATTGTTAAAGATATATCAGTAGATAAAATTGATTCTACAAAATTAAAAACTGTTATTAATATCAAACATAAAACATCAGGTTTATTCTCTAAAAAGGAAAGAACGATAACTATTTCTGATTTTAAGAAAAAAGAAGTAACCAATCCAGAAGAAAAAGCTTTTAATGAATTTGTGGAAAATATTAAAGGAAAATATGAGGGGGGGGACTTAACCAAATTAGATGTTAATGAATTAGATATTTCTAAAGTTAAATTAACAGATAAAGAAGATAAAACCATATCTTCTGAATATCAAATTAGTGATCTTAAATTTGAAAATGAAACTCCTAAAGAAGAAGAATATAACTCTGGAAAACGTAAAGTAACTTTCACAATTAAAAAAGGAACTTTTACAAAAGTTTGAAGAATTGAATTGCAATGTCATCAAACTAGTTACACTGCTATTATTCAACAAAGAGAAAAAATTGTTAAAAATTGAAAATTTGCTAACACTTCAAAAGCAGAAGAAGTTTTAAAAACATTATCTGATGAACAAACATTATTTTATGATTTTAAAACTAAAGCCATTTATGATAAAAAATATAATGATGCTTCAAGAACTCAATTATTTAAATATGAAGGTGGTGATTTAGCTTATGGAACAAGTTTATATGATGTTAAATTTGTTAAAAAAGCTGATGGAAAATATGCTTTCAAATTTATTTTAGGTTTTTATAACAAAGATAAAACCGGTAAAATCACTGAAAAGAAAGATTTAAAAGAATTAACTACAGAAGATATTATTGCCAATGAAGTAGTAACACAAGAAAAATTAGATGCTTATGCAGATACTATTAAATCACAAATAAGTTATAAAGATGCTTCTAATGTTGAATTATCAAAAGTAAAACAAGAAGATGTTAAATTACCAAATAATCCAATTTATTCTATTACTATCACTAAATTTGTAAAAGATTTACCTAATAAAAAATTATTAGTATCTTATGTTGTTAAATCAGGTTCTTTAACTTCTAAAGAAGTTACTACAGAAATTACCGGATTTAAATAAAATGATTTATCTTCAATTTTTGGAAAATTAAAAATTGATTATGAAAATAAAAATAATGTATTACCTTCACAAGCTGAAGAAAGTAAATTTAAATTATTCGATAAGGATAATAATAGTGAATACACTTTTAATGGAATAGCAGTAAATAAAACCATTACAGAAAAAAATGATTTGACTGGTGTTTTAAAATTAAAAGTAACCTTAACTAAAGGTTCTGAATCAGAAGAATATGAATATACAGTTGATGGATTTAAGAAAAATGAAGTTACATTAGATTTATTAAAATCTAAGGTTAAAACAACATTAGATAAAGAAACCACATTAAAACAAGATTTAGCATCTAATGTTAAAAATGAAAATATAAAATGAAATGGTTTGACTGATCAAGAAAAAGAATTAGTAGAATTAAAAGTTTTTAAATTAGAAGCTGATGATAAAAATGGTAAATTAACTGTTACTACAGAAATTACTTTAAAATCAACAAATGAAAAAGCAACTATCACCGCAACTTTTGAAGGCTTTAAAAAACAAACAGCTCAAGATGAAACACCTACTGATATAAAATCTCCTGAAATTTGAAAAGCTTCAGTAGAAGGAAAATTATTAAAAATAACTGAAACTGATAAGAGCAAATTAAAAGAAGCTATTAAGAAATTTTTATCAGGAAGCGATAAAAATAAAATTTTAGCAGTAGTTGACGGTTCTTTAAAAATGGGTAAAAAATCAGGAAACAATTTTCCTGGTGTGGAAATAGCCGATGAATATAAATCTATTGCTAATACTCATGGAAAGCAAGCGAATATAGCCAATGGTTCAGGCACTTATAATAACAATACTAAAGGTTTAACTATAGTTGAAAAGAATGGTAAATATTACTTTGCTTGAAGATGTTTAAAAAAAGATGGTAAACACCCTTATGATAGAACCTTTGAACAAGAAATTTGTGAATCTAACTAATAATTAAAATCGGTTATATTACCGATTTTTTAATAAAAAATGTTGCCTTGGTTTTAACAAGCAACATTTTTAGGATTATTTTTTGGTTTGTGTTTTTTTAGTGGCGGTTTTCTTTTCTTTAGTTTCTTTTTTAGATTCTTCTGTTGTTTTTTCTTCTTTAGCTTTTTTTTCTAATTTTTCTTGGAATTTAACTCTATCTTCTTTAATTTTAGTTAAATCTTTTTCTATTTTTTCATATCCTTCTTTATCTAAAGATTTTACTATTTCAGTAGTAAATTGTTCATTAAAAATAGCATCTTTAATGTTATCTTCTTTTACATATTGTTTAATTTGTTCAAGTGGAATTTTGTATATTTTTGAAAGTTCTTCATATTGAGCATCAATTTTTTCTTGTGTAACTTCAACCTTATATTTATCTTTTAAGGTTTCCATTATTAATTCCATAATAAATGTATTAAAAGAATCTTGTCAAAGTTCATCTTCTAATTCTTTTTCAGATTTTTTGAGAAGCTCTAAATATTCAGATTTTTTAATTTGTTGATTTTTTAATGATTTTTCAAATTCTTTATTTTTGAATTCATAAATATTTTTTACTTGTTCTTTATGAACTACTATTTTATTTTTTTCTTTAACTTCTTCTATATATTTATCAATAAAAGCATTTTGAGCATCAAAAATATGTATTTCTTTTTCTCTCAATTTGTAATATTCTTTTAAATCATCAAGAGATTTAGCATTAGGTAAAACAGATTCAATAATTTCTGGAGTAATGTCTAGTTCTTGTTTTTTAGCAGAGTTAATAGTTACTTCAAAAACAGCATCTTTTCCTTTTAATAAATTAGAAGCATATTGTTGTGGAAAAGTAACATTAATTTTTCCTTTTCATCCAACCTTTCTATTTTGTAATTGTTCTTCAAAGCCAGGAATAAAAGTTTTAGAACCTAATTTTAATTCATAGTTTTTAGCTTCTCCACCTTCAAAAGATTCACCATTTACAAAACCTTCAAAGTCAATATTAACTGTATCACCTTCTTTAGTAGTTTCTTTATCTGTTAAAGGAACCAATAAAGCAAATTTTTCTAATTCTTCATTTGTAATTTTATCTACATCTTTTTGAGATACAGGTTCTACTTTAATTTTTAATTCAGTTTTTGGTAATTTAATATTTTCAATGTAGGTAAAGATTGGAAAAGTTAATTTTAATTCAAAATTAGAATTTTCATCTTCCTTATTGATAGGTAAAAAAGAAAAACCAACAAGTGTAGGATAAATATATTTATTTTTTTCTCTACCAGCATTAAACATTTCTTGTGAATGCTTATTTACAAAATAATTATCAGTATCTAAAGCAATTTTTTCAAAATTTACATGTGATAATAATTTTTCTTTTGGAGCTTTGCCGGGTCTATATCCAGGAACAATGATTTTAGAAGAAGCTTCTTCAGTTTTTTCATTTAATTTTTTTTTATATTGTTTAGATTCAATTTCTAAGGTAACAGTTAATTCTGAGGTTTTTTTATCTTCAGTAATATTCATTTTTTCTCCTTGTTATTAGTTCTTATAAATACAATTATTCTCATATTTATATTTTAATAATTATTATATATGTAAAAATAAATAAATAAATATAATTAAATTATGGAAAATAAAAAAATCATAAATAAACCAAAAATTGTTTTTATCGATTTAGATGGAACGGCCTTAGATATTAAATTAAAAAATCATAAATCATGAATAAGTCAAGAAAATATTGATGCTATTAAAAAGTTGCAGAAAAACAACATTAATGTTGTTGTTTCATCGGGACGTGGAGCTTATTCAAATACTTGAAAATTAATGAAAGATATGAATATTACTGATGGTATTTTATGAAATGGAACCAAAATTGTTCATAATGGAAAAGAAATTTTTTCTCAAGCTATTGATAGTTCTATAACCCAAGAACTTTTCGATGATATGTCTAAATTGAAATTAAATCTTTTATATAACTCAAATGTAAATGGAGATGCATATTCAGACAATTTTTTATTTAGATGAGTTGTTAAAGCGGCGCGTAAAAAATGTCAGAAATATAGAGATTATAAAAATGATTTTGATCAATTTAAGATCATTTTATGGCATCCATTTAAAAGACATTTATACAAAGCAATGAATATTTTGCAAGAAAAGTATAAAGACAAAATATTAATTACTATTTCAGGTGAAAAAGATGAATTATTAGAAGTAACTGCTGCTAATTGTTCAAAAGGTGATGCTGATTTATTTTATGCTAACTATATGCAAATTGATCCTAAAGAATGTGTTCATATAGGTGATGGTTTAAATGATGCCTGAGCTTCTAATAAAGTTGGTTATTTAGTTGCTATGGGAAATTCATCTATGGAACTAAAAAAAGCGGCAGATATTGTTAGCCCTTTTGGACATAAAAAAGCGGGTTTAGCAAAAACTTTTGTTTTTTTATTTAAAGAATTTTTAGTAAATGAATAAAAATCAAGAAGGGAGTGATAAATGCTTTCTTATTTTCATATGCAATTAAGAATACATTTTAGACAATTATCTTCTTATATATTCCCTCTAATTATGGGGGTATTTTATATTATTATTGTAATTACAACCAAAATGACTGTTAAAGATGAAGATAATGTCATTGGAATTTTAACTTCAACAGTATTTCATACTGGAATGATAAATTTATCTATATTTATTTCATTTATGATATCTACATTTGTTGCTCAAACAATTTATTATAAATATAGAGTTGAAGGGGTTGAACCACTTTTATATTCAAAACCTTTATCAAGAACAAATGTTTATATAGCAAATATATTAGCAGCAATTATTTGTATTTTATTTTCAATTTTAATTATTACCGCTGGTTTCTTTTTTTCTTTATTGTTTTATCCTAAAGCTGCTATTAATTTTGAATTAATAGCAAAAAGAACAGGTTCATTTTTATTAGCAATGTTTTTTTCAACTATTTTGATTTTAGCAATCGGTTCAGTAATTCAATCATTTGTAGAAATGAAAGTTTATTTAGTAATTGCTGGGGTTATTCCTTTTATTATCGTTTTAGTTTTAAGTTTTATAAAATCTCCTGGGCAAGTAGACAATGTAAGCACAATAAATTCAGCTTATAAAAAAATGTCATTATTAATATCTTCTAAGGAAGATCCTACTAATAAAGAAATTAATCGAATTAAAAAGACTGTTGAAGAAGGAAATGATTTAGTCGTATACAATAAAAATGACAAAGAAGTTTTTAATTTTCTTGAACCTAATGTTGACGATAAACAAAGAAAAAAAAGATTAGATTTTATCCAAACTGCTGAAAAAGCAGAAGGCAGTTTATACAAGAAAATCTTTTGAATGAACATTGAAGAATACTTTTTACCTCTTTTTTCTTCATATAATTTGAATCTTATTAAAAGTTCAAACTTTGTAAAGCACACAAGAATTAATATTATCGAAAGACCAAAAGGTATTGAAAATCCTAATTATGATTACAAATTATCTTTACCTGGGAAGGATAAAAGTCAAGATATTAATAATTTAGGTTTAGATTCAAAATTCTTATTCAAAATAGAAGAAGAAGTAGATGGACAAAAAATTTTAAATTATTATGCATTAAGTTATGATCAAAATACCATTAATGAATATTTTAGAAGTAAAAAAGGAATAGATATTGAAGAAATTCAAAGTTTAGTTTTAAGTGGTGCTTCATCTTTAAACATTAGTAAATTGTTTTCTTCTTTTAAAATTTTTAATAATTTATATATTGATGAATTAATTAAATACCGTAATTCAGATGAATATGTTTTAAAAGAATATTTTAAAGATCCAAAAAATAAATTTAAAAATTATGAATTTAATTTTCAAAAATTACAAGAAATTGCTTTAGCTTTATCAAATGATAAAAAAATAGCGGAAATTACACAAAATGTTATTGATGCAATTTTACCTCCCTTAAGTGCTAATGCTTCTAATTATGAAAGAATAACTTACAATACTAAAAAAGAAGAAATTAAACAAGGTTTAATTAAAGCATCTATGTTTATGCTTATAGCAAAAGAAATTAGTGATCAAGGTGTAATTTATAAAAGAAGTCAAATTGAAAACTTTTTAAAGCAAGACAATAACTTTGATTTAATTAAAAAATATAATATGAGTTTTCTAAAACTAACTCCTATAACTTATTACAATAAAAAAACTAAACAAGTTGAATCTAATTTTGTTAAATTCAATAGATATACTCCTATTACTCCTTTATTCTCAGTTATTTTTCATACAGTTATTTCCTTAACTCTTTTTGCTATAGGATTAGAAATTGTAAAAAGAAAGAACTATAAATAATTATGAAACACAAGAATAAATTTTTTAAAGCATTTTATAAAAAACTTATAGCCGAAGGTTATTTAAAAAAATGTACAAGAATTTTAAAAGTATTTTGAAATTTTGCTGATAACATTAAGAATTCTAATTTTATGCATAAAGACATAGAAGCTAGAAAAAGAGTAGCAAAAAATAATAATCATAAACCAAATGATGATATAGCAATTTCTATTCAAAATTTAAGTATGATTTTTAAAAATGCTTTAGGGCAATATAAAACTGCTATTGACAATATATCTTTTGAAGTTAAAAAGGGACAATTTCATGGTTTTATAGGAGATAATGGTGCAGGTAAAACTACTACAATTCGTTCTATTCTAGGATTTTATCCAAACCATATAGGTAATATATATTTAAATGGTTTTCATGCCGATAGTAAAGATGCTAAAAATTCTATTGGTTATATTCCTGAAATAGGAATTTTCCCTAGAAAATTAACAGTAAGAGAATATTTACTTCATTTTGCTAGAATGTCAAAAATGAAAAGTAGAGAAGCAACAAAAAGAGTTAATGAGTTATTAAAACATTATCATTTCGATTCAAAAGAGATGAATAAATCAGCCGCTTATATGTCTTCAGGGCAAAAAAAAACGGTTTTATTAATGCAAGCTTTATTAAATAATCCTGATATTTTAATTATGGATGAGCCAGCAGCAAATTTAGATCCTTCTGCTAGATTAAAATTTTTTGAATTTATTAAAGAATTAAATGAACAAGGAAAAACTATTTTTATTTCTTCTCATATTCTTTTAGAATTAGAAAAATACATTGATAGTTATACAGTTTTACAATCAGGAAAAATGATTGATACAGGACTCTTAAAAGAAAAAATTAAAATCAATAAATATAACTATTTAGTAAATACTTCTAATAATGAAAAAACAAAAAATATTTTAGATAATTATCATATTAAATATCAAGATAAAAAAGATTATTTATTATGTATGTTAAATGAAGAGGAACAAAAAATCATTTTTGACGAAACTTTAAAACAAAAAATTAAGTTAATTTTATTTAAAGAAAATAGAATGAGTTTAAATGAAATGTATTTTCAAACAGATAAAAATTTATAGAAAAAATTAAGCAATTTTGCTTGATTTTTTTATTTTAAAAATGGGTTAAAAATCAAAATAAAAAATTTCTTTTTTATTCTATAAAATAGTTAAAAAAGTAAAAAAATATAAATGCAAAATTTTTTATTTTTTATTTAGTAAATGGTTATAAAAAATGCTTAATGTAATATAATTAAGACATTATGAATAAAATAGAAATTAAGAAAAAAATAGTAACAATTTTAAAGAAAATAGCAAAAACTTTAAAACTTTCAAAAGAACCTTTTTTAATTGAACCTAAAACACATGCAGATTTTTCTACTAATTTTGCAATTATTAATAAAAGTGAAACAAAACCTTCAATGGAATTAGCAAAAGAAATTGTTGAATTATTATTAAAAGAAAAAGATAAATTATTTATTGAAAATATTGAAATTGCTCAACCTGGTTTTATTAACATTTTTTTAAATAAAAAATATTTTGTTGATGCTGTAAATTACATCTTAAAACAAAAAGACAATTATGGTAAAGGAAACAAAGGTGGAGAATTAAATGTTGAATGAGTTTCTGCTAACCCAACTGGTTATTTACATGTAGGACATGCTAGAAATGCTGCTATTGGTTCAGTAGTTTCTAATATTTGTGAATTCGCTGGTGTTCATGTTACTCGTGAATACTACATCAATGATGCTGGTAATCAAATCAATATGTTAGCAGAAAGTATTTTTGCTAGATATCAACAAATTTTTGATAAAAAATATCCAATGCCAGAAGAAGCTTACAAAGGTTCAGATATTTCTTGGGCAGCGGAAGAATTTAATAAAAGATATGGTGATAAATATAAAGGTGTTAAATTAGAAGGTGAAGTTTTAGATTTCTTTAAAGTGGAAGGAACAAATTTATTTTTAGGTGAAATTAAAAAGGACTTAGAAAAATTTGGAATGAAATTTGATATTTGATTTAGTGAAAAATCTTTATATGCAAATAATCGTGAAGCTATTAATAAAACTATTGCTAAATTAAAAAACACTTATGAAAAAGATGGGGCAACTTGATTAAAAACTACAATTCATGGTGATGATAAAGATCGTGTTTTAATTAAAAGCGATGGGGATTTAACTTACTTTACTCCTGATATTGCTTATCATAATATTAAATTTAGTAGAACTAAAGAAATTCCTGTAGTAATAAATGTTTGGGGTGCTGATCACTCAGGTTACATTAAAAGAATGAAATGTGCTATGGAAGATTTAGGTTGAGATCCTAATAGATTAATTGTTTTATGTATGCAATTAGTTCGTTTAGTAAAAAATGGTGAAGAATATAAAATGTCTAAAAGAAAAGGAACAAGTTTTTATTTAAGAGAATTTGTTGATCTTGTAGGTGTAGATAATGCTCGTTTCATTTTATTAGATAGAACATATAATTCTAGATTAGATTTTGACATAGACATTGCTACTAAAAAAACCAATGATAATCCTGTTGTTTTAATTCAATATGCAAATGCTAGAGCTCATGCTTTATTAAATAAAGTTCAACTTAAGAAGAATTCTTCATTTAAAGCACTTAAATTCGAAAATGAAAATGACTATAAATTAATTTCTGTTTTAATGGAATTTCCTGAAATTATTGAAAGATCTGCTGATTTATATTTAACTAATTTATTAACTCAATATATGATTAAATTAGCTAAAGAATTTAATTCATGATATTCAAACACTCCAAAAACTATTGGAAGTGAAAACGAAACAAGTTTATTAGCCTTAGTTAAAGCAACTACAATTACTTTAGAAATTGGTATGAAATTATTAGGTATTTCAATAGCTGAAAAAATGTAATCAAAAATATCAAGTTGAACACTTGATATTTTTATATTGAATTTTTATCTAATAAAAAATTTTGAATACTCATTGTTATAATTCCATATTCATCTATTTTTGTTTTTATGTTATTTCTTACAATGATGATTTTTTTGAAATAGTCATTAGTTTTAAGTAAAGGTCTTATTTCTTGTTGAATTTTTTCATTAGTTGGTAATTGATAACAAGATTGAATATATATTTTTTTATTTCCTAAATTAGCAATAAAATCTATTTCAATTTGTTTTTTTGAATATGTTTTTGAATTATTTAATTCATTTATTTCTATTGTTCCTATATCTACTAAATACCCTCTTGATATTAACTCATTAAATATTATGTTTTCCATAATATGGTTTTCTTCTATTTGTCTAAAATTCAAACGGGCATTTCTTAAACCTACATCAGTAAAATAATATTTATATGGAGTATTAATATATTTTTTTCTTTAATATCATATCTAATGGCCTTAGTTATCAAGAAAGAATCTTCTAATATATTTAAGTAAGAATTAATAGTATTTTTAGATATATTAATTTTTTTAATTGAATTAAAGGTGTTAATTAATTTATTTGGGTTTGTTAATGAACCAATATTAGAAGCTAAAAAATTTAAAAGTTCATTTAATTCTTCATCATTTTTAATTTTGTATCTTTCTTTAATATCTTTTAAATAAATTTCATTATATAAATTTATTAAATATTTAGTTTTTTCTTCATCAGTCTTTTGATTTATTAAAAAAGCATCCCTCCAAAAGTTAAATATTCATTAAAAGCAGCATCAAAATCTAAATTAATGGAATTAAAATATTCATAAAATAAAATAGGATAGATGTGAATTTGATCACCTCTTCCTCTAAATTCAGTTAATATATCAGAAGATAAAAATTTAGAATTAGAGCCGGTTACATATAAATCAATATTTGAAGTTTTTATTAAACTATTTATAGTACATATATAAAATCTTTTACTTCTTGTATTTCATCTATTATTACATAATACATATTATTATCAATAATTTTTGATTTAATAAATTCATATAATTTGTTGGCGTCTAAAAGTCAACAATTTTGTATTTCATCCAATGAAATAATAATAATGTTTTCTTTATTTATTCCTTTTTCTATTAAATACCTATAGAAAATGTTATTTAAAAAATATGATTTTCCACAACGTCTAATTCCAGTGATTACTTTAATTTGTTTATTATGCATTTTATTTATTAATTCATTTAAATATTTGTCACGTTTAATTTCCATTATTACTCCATTGACTATTTTTGCTATTTGGACTAAATAGTCAATGGAAACAATTTGATTTTATTTAATTTTATATTTATAATAGTAGTATGTTTAAAAAGTCATTTAAAGATTCTTGAAAAGTTGTTAAAAGAGGAAATATGCTAATGTTAGCTATTGGTTTATTATTAGGAGCTTCTTTTAATTCTGTTGTTTCATCATTAGCAAATGATGTAATAATGCAAGCGATAGCAAAAATTTGGAATGTAAAATCTGTTGAAAATATTTCAATTAATGGAATATTGATTGGTAAATTTTTAGGAGCGTTAATTTCATTTTTATTGGTTTCATTAGTTATTTTTCTAAGTTTATTTGTTTTTTTTATCTTTAAAAATGTAGTTATTAAGTATCAAATGAAAAAATATCCAGAAAGATTTATTGAAAAACCAAAAGAACCATCTATTGAAGAAAAAATTTTAGAGGAATTAAAAAATATAAATAGTGTATTATCACAAAACCAAAATCAAGAGCAAGAAATTAAAAATAGTGAAGAATAAAAACTTCACTATTTTTAAAATTTATTAAACTTCTAAAGGATCTCTTTCATCTTTTCTAGAAAAAACATAACGCCCTTGTTTTACTACTAAAACATCATCTTCTATTCTAGCGCCACCAAGTCCTTCAATATAAATTCCTGGTTCAACTGTAATAACCATACCAGGTTCTAAAATATAATCACTAGTAGATCTTACATATGGCAATTCATGCACATCAATCCCTAATCCATGACCAGTCCCATGTAAAAAGAATTTTTCATAACCGGCTTTAGAAATATAATCTCTACAAATTTTATCAATTTCACTTGCTTTAATACCAGGTTTTACAGCATCTCTACCAGCTTTAGCTGCTGCTTTAACAATATTTAAAATTTTTAAAGCTTCAGGGTTATTTACTTTATCTTCACCTCCAAAAATACAAGTTCTAGTGATATCTGCAGTAAATCCTAAATATTGAGCACCATAGTCAATTTTTAGTAATTCACCTTTTTGAACTTTTTTATTTTCAACAGGATGATGATGTGGTTCAGCAGAGGAAGAACCAGCAGCAACTATTTCATCAAAACCTTCTTTTTCTGCACCCTTTTGTTTCATAATGTAATTTAATAATGAAGCAACTTCTTTTTCATTTTGACCTTCTTTAATTTTAGTCATTAATTCTTCATAAGCACTTAATGAGATATCTATTGCTTTTTGTAATTTTGCAACTTCATCTAAACTTTTGTAAATTCTTAGTTCTTGCCCATTAATTCATTGAATGTTTTTTTCTTCTAATTTAAGCATGTTTTTAATACTTAAGTAATCTTCATAAATTAAATAATCTTTTTCAAGAGCCACATTTTTATATTTTTTTTCATTTAAAAAAGATTGTAAGGTACCTTTTGCTAATAAATGAATTTCTACATTTTTAGCATTATTTTGACAATATTCTATATATCTACCATCAACAAAAAGATAAGCTTTATTTGGTTCAATAATAATATATCCATCCGTTGTTTGAATTTCAGAATATCATAATCTAGTTTGAGGTGCTTGAGATATGATAGCATCCATTTTTAATTCTTTAAATTTTTTATTTAACACATTTTTATTCATATTTTCTCCTTATAAAAGTGATTGTATTTTAGCGTTATAAAATGTGGGTAATGTTTCTATGAAAGCTCTTCCTATAATTTTACCCTCTTTATCTTTTATAATAGCAAATTGATATCTATTTGAAAGAACTTGAGAAATAGATTCAAGATAGTATTCTTCACTTTCATTAATTACTATTTTTCATTTTAAAGCATAATTATTTTTTTGATAAACAAAAAAATCTAAAGGATATACAACTGAATTAATTTCTTTATGTTCTTGATTTTCTTTTAAAATTTCAATAGTTTTATTAATTAAATTAGTATATTGTGTAATAAGAAATTGTTTATCTTCTAAAATAAGATTAATTTTTTGGTAATGGTTAATAATTTTAGTTTCACTAAATTGACCAAACCCTTTTTGATAAAAACTTAAACCATTAATTTTAAAATCATATCCTTTGATTCTTAATACACCAGATGTTTTTAAGAAACTAGAATTAGCAAAAAGGTTTTTGCATTCTATATTTTTTTTAGTATTTGTAATTAAACTAAAATAATTTTCATTAAATAATCAAAAAATATCTTTGTAGTATAAATCTATATCAAAACTAAATTCTTCGTTTTTAAAATCAATATTAAAATGATCTGGGAATTTCAAAATTTTCATTTCTTTTCCGAATTTTAAATTTCCATCATCACTATAAATAGTTTTATTACTAAAAGAATAATTGTTAAAAACGAAGTTTGTTCCTGTATTTAAATTAACTAAATTAAGTATCATTTTATAAACGGGAATATTAAAAAAAGTTAAATTTTTAATAATACTGATTTGATATGCTACAGTTTGTTCGCTTTCAAGTTCTAACCATCCATAGAAAGAAAAATCATCATTTAATTTTGGGTGAATATTTCATCCAAAATTATCATCTCTTTCTAAGAATATTTCTTTTTTCATAGTTGCTCCTTATTCTATGTAAAATTATATAGTTATAAAAATATTATTAATATATAATATAAAAAGTTTATATGCTTTATGAAAAGGAGAAATGTTATGGCAAGAGAAGGTTTTACTTTGGTTTGTGCTGATTGCAAAATGGAAAATTACATTAGCAAAAAAAACAAGAAAAAACACCCTGAAAAAGTTGAAATTAGCAAATACTGTGCTAAATGTAACAAACACACTACTCATAAAGAAAAGAAATAATATTCTTCCAAATGATAAGACAACCAATAGGTTGTTTTTTTATTTATAGATATAAAAATATATAATTATAAATAAATAATTAATGTTAATGTTAGGAGCAAAATGAATAAAAATGAAATGATATTATTTGGGATGCCAAATGCAATAAATTTAGCTAATAAAATTTCAAAAAGATTAAAAGTTGAATTAACTCCAATCATAAAAACAGTTTTTGCTGATGGTGAAATGATGCTTGTTAGCGAAGAAACTGTAAGAAATAAAGATTGTTATATTATCGGTAGTACTTCAACCCCTGTTAATGATAATATTATGCAATTATTATTATTTATTGATTCATTAAAAAGAGCAAGTGCTAAATCTATTACTATTTTACTTTCATATTATGGATATGCTAGACAAGATAGAAAAGCAGCAGCAAGACAACCTATTGGTGCTAAATTGGTAGCAGAATTATTACAAACTGCTGGTGCAACTAAAATTGTAACAGTTGATTTACATAATCCGGCTATTCAAGGTTTCTTTGATATTCCAATTGATGACATAAGAGGTCAATATACTTTAGCAAAAGCAATTAAAAAATATGCTGATAATTATACTGTGGTATCACCAGATCATGGTGGAACAGTTAGGGCTAGAAAATTGGCTGAACTTATTTCTGATGATTTAAAAATTTGTATTGTTGATAAAAGAAGAATTGGTACTAATCAAACAGAAGTTATGGGACTTATTGGAGACATTGAAGGTCAAAATGCTGTTATTATTGATGATATCATTGATACAGGTGGAACTATTTTAAAAGCAGCTGATACTTTAAAAAAACATGGGGCAAAAAAAATTATTATTGCTGCTACTCATGGTATTTTTACCAAAGGGTTTGAAGCTTTTGAAAATAATCCTGTAATTGATAAAGTTTTTATAACAGATTCAATAGACAATTCTTCTTGAACTTCGAAATATAAAAAAATTGAAATTGTTAGTTTAGATGAAACCTTATCTAAAGTAATTGAATATTCTACTAAAAGTGAATCTATTTCTCAACTTTATGTTAATTTAAGAGATGAAATTATCAAAACAAAAAATTAAAGATTATTGTTTATCTAAAAATTATGATTTTTCAATTTTAGAAAAATATGTTGAGATTTTATTAGAAAAAAATAAATTTATTAATTTAATTGGTTTTGATGAAGAAACATTATGAACAGAAGGTATTTATTCTTCTATTTTATGTATGGAAGAAATAGATAAGCAACATAATTTTGTTAAAAAAGAATTAACTTTTTTAGATATAGGTGCAGGTTCAGGATTGCCTTCTATTCCTTTTATGCTTTTACATACAAATATGAAATTAGTTATTTTGGAGCCATTAAAAAAACGATTTGATTTTTTAATGGAATTAAAAACTATTTTTAACTTAACAAATTTAGAAATTAAATGTGATAGAGTTGAAAATGTTTTTAATACTAATTACCAATTTGATTTAATTACAGCTAGAGCGGTTTCTGAATTAAAAAATTTAATTATGGCATCATTTCATTTGTTGAAAAAAAATGGTTGATTTGTTTTTCTTAAGGGTAAAAATTTTCAAAACGAAATAGATATAGTTGATAAAAAAATACCTTTTTTAAAAAATAAATTAATTGTTAATGAAATAGAAAATCCATTAAATGAAATAGAAATTCATAAAAATTACCTTGTATCTTTAAAAAAAGAACAAGAAACTCCTAATAATTGACCTTTACTATGAACAAAAATAATTAAATTTTAAATATTTATTTCTATTCTCTATTAGACATACTATATATTTTATATATATAGTATTTTTAATATAATTAAAATTATGAAAAATGAAGATGTAAAGGAATTTAAAAGAATTGTTTTTAGTGATGTGGATGGAACAATATACCCTTTTCCTAATAAAAATTTACACCCTAAAACAAAAGAATATTTGGAAACATTAAGAGAAAAATTTGATACTGAATTTATTATCAATACTGGTAATCCCCCTTTTGAAAAAATAAAAAGATTAGCAAGAACATTAAATTGTAGATATTTAGTTACTTGTGGTGGATCAACTACATATGATATTTTAGAAAATAAATATTTAAATGTTATTTATATGGACAAAGAAGAAGCACAAAAAGTTTTGGATATTGCTAAAAAAATGAATGCTAAAATGTATTGATTTGGAGTAGATAATTTTTATACTTTTAACGCAGATGAAAAAATGAAAAAATTTCTAGTTTCTTTTTTTGAATATGATAATTGAATAGAAACCAATAAAATTCCAAACGATTTAAATAAAATGGAATTTTATGGTGATGCAAATGAAATAAAAAACATTTATGAAGTTTTATCTAAAGAAAATATTAAATTAAAAATAATTAATTTAAATTCTCATATTGAAATAACTCCTTTTAATATTGATAAAAGTTCAGGTATTAAATGATATTGTGATAATTATTTTAATGCTGATATTAATAGAGTTATGGCTATAGGTGATAGTCAAAATGATATAGCAATGTTAAAAGCCGTTGGTCATTCATATGCTATGGCAAATTCAGATTTGGAAACAATGTCTTATGCAAAACATTACACTTCATCAGTAGAACAATTAGGTTTAATTGAAGCAATCAATGATTATATTTATAGAACTAAATTTGATTATGAGTTATTTGAAAAAACTAAAAAATTAAATAGGAAAGGAAAATAATTTATGCTTTTTAATAAAAATTTTACAAAAGCGAAAAATTTGGATGATTTTTGAAAATATGAAAAATCTCATTTTAGACCATTTTTTATTGCTTTTATGTCTATTTTAGCAATTTTATCTTTATTTTTATTAGCACAAATTTTATGATTTGCTTTAGATAAAAATTTATTAGAACTGATTGCTAATAGAATAAAACTTGCTAATGCAAAAACTTCTATCTCTGAAAGTGAAGTTAAAACTCAAGCTATTATTTTAAGAAAAGGTTATTTTGTTATTTTGTCAATTTTCTTTTTCTTAAATAATTTTTTTGCTGTTATTTTTGGAATTAGTTTGAAAAAGAGTTATAAAGCAAAAAGTTTGTTAAATTTAAATAAGACACCATTAATTTTTACTAATGTAGTTTCAATTTTGGCGACTATTATTTTTATCTATTACATAGTTTCATTAAGTAAAGGTAATGCTTTTTCAGAGTGGAAAATTTCTTTATTACCTTTAATGTATTTTATCTTTATGTTTATTTTTGATGTTTTGGTTGTTAGAGAAATAAAAATTTTTATTATGGTAAATGAACAAATTTCAAGAATTCAAATATTAAAAGAAAATTCAAAATTATTTGAAGAATTAACCAATACAAATGGTCAATTAAATTTTTCCGAATTTATTAAAAAAATAACTGAAGAAGAAAACCAAAAAAATGAATCTAATTCTAACAAAGGAGAAGAAAATTTTCAAGAAAATAAAGATAAGAATTTAAATGAAGAATTTAAAAATTCTTCTGAACAGGAAGAAAATGCTGAAATTATTGAATCTAACAATTTAGAAGAAGAAAAAAACAAAGTAGATAAATTAGCTACTAAAAGAATGCAAAATTATGAAAAATTAGTGAAATTACCTAATGAAAAACTTTATTTATTAGCTAAAAAAATGAATATTTTTGGAGCAGAAGAAATGGATAAAGAAGAACTAATAACTCTTATTTTGGGTATTATAGAAAAGGAAAATAAATAATGAAAACTTTATTTAAACTTCAAAGTAAGATTTATATAAAAACAAAGGCATCTTATATAATATATGGTGTTTTTGCTTTTGTTATTCTAGTAATGGGAATAATTTTTAATTATACCGTTACAAAACTAGATACAACAAAGAACTACAATATTTGAATTAGATCTTCATTAGAAGTATTTGTTACTTTATCTAAAAACTTTTTTTATATTTTACCAATTGTGACAGTATCGCATATATCTTCAATAGTGCATTATAAATATCGCAATGAAGGTGTGGGAATAATTTTGCTTTCCAAACCTATTAAAAGAAAAACAATATATTTTACTAATTTTTTGGTTACATTAAGTTGATCAGCAGGTTTTTTAGCTTCATTATGATTATTACACTTATTGACTTTTATTCCAGCATTTATAAAATTAAGAGGAATAGAATTTTCTTATTCTTATTCAATAATGACTACATTAGTGGCTAGTTTAATGATGATTTTATTATTTAGTTCATTATCTTCATTACTTTCATTGTTTATGGAAGATAAAACTTTTAATTTCTTTTTATTAGGTATTCCTTTTTTAGTAATGGTTCCATTTAATGTCATGAGTAGATTCCATTCAGCATATGTAGAATCAACAGCAAAATATTCAGATAAATTTTTAATGAATAAAGATAATAATAAAAATTTAATTCGCGTAAATAAACCAAGTAAATATTCTGCAACTTATTTAACTCCAAATGTAAAAACTGAAGATTTAAATTCTAAATATCAAAAAGATAAAGAAGGAAATTTAAAAATAAAAAAAGATTTTGTTTCTAGATATAAATATTTACAAGATATAACTTCTGATCGCTTTGGAAGAGCATACAAATATCTTTACTTTTTCAATTTAATGGAATATTTTGATACTATTGCTAATGCAATTGATTTAGATATAAATAATTTAAAAAGTTATTCTAATGTAACTGTTGATTTTAAAAAAATAGATTCTTCACAATTGAAATTAGAAGATTACATTACATATAAATTTAAAAATGATAAATATGAATTGAAATTTGCTATGAATTTTAATAAAGAAATATTACAAAATTTAGTGCGTAGTATTAAATTTATGGGTGAAGATTTTCAAACATTTGAAAATTATGAACAAAGCAAAAAGAACATTACTTCTTATTTTAACTTAATAGAAGAGTTAGAAAAGTTATTAAAGAATCCAGATTTTATTAATGAAGTTAATTTAAACAAATCAACTCTTAATGTAGAAAATCCATGAGATTTTATAAATAATATTTCTAAAAATTCGAAATTTCAAAAATTGTTTTCAAGTTTTTTAATAAAAAATAAAATTATTGAATTTGATGATGAACTTATTAAAAAATATCCAAAATTAACTAATTTATCTTTAGCAGAAAATGATTTTAATGAATTTATTAAACAATTTAATGAAGAATATGCTGAAATTGTAAAAACATTGCCTAAAAATCCTTATTTAATGGGAAGAGTAGCACAAATTAAATATAAAATTGCTTCTCTTTTACAATCAATTTCTTTTTATACATATTTTAAATATGTAAATGATAATTTATCATTAAAAAATAAATCTTTAGATTTTTCAAAAATATCAAATCCTGTTATTAAGGAATTATGATCATTAGGCAATCATTTTAATGAACAATTAGATATTTTTGAAAATACATCTGAAACTTTAATTCAAAATATATATTCATTTGATGAAATAGGAAAAGATATTAAAAATGAAGACTCACATTTTAAAACAAAAATTAGTGTAACTATTCCGTGATATTTATCAATTATTACTTTAACTAGTATTTCAGGACTTTTATTATATTTAGGTTATAAAAAACACAATAAAAAATCATTTAATTTATAAGAAGGTAATATGCAAATAGAAAATGCCATTGAAATTAAAAATTTAACAAAAACTTTTAATTCAGGTTCTAAATTAAAAAAAGCTCTTGATAACATATCTTTTAATGTAGAAAAAGGTTCTTTCCATGGATTTATAGGAAATAATGGTTCAGGAAAAACAACTACTTTTAGAACATTATTAGGTTTTTATCCTGATGCCAAAGGTGAAGTTTTAATTAATGGAATTTCATATAAAGATGAAAAATCAAGAAAGGTTATTGGATATGTCCCTGAAGTTGCTATTTTTCCTAAAAATTTAACTATTCGTGAATATGTTTATTATTTTGCTGAATTATCAGGATTAAATAAAGTACAAGCAAATGAAAAAACTGATGAATTACTTAAAAAATTTGGTTTTGATTCAAAAGAATTTAATAAATCAGCTACAAAATTATCTTCAGGACAAAAGAAAAAAATTTTATTAATGCAAGCTTTAGTTAATGATCCAGAAATTTTAGTTTTAGATGAACCAGCTGCTAACTTAGATCCTTCTGCTAGAATTGAACTTTATAAAGAATTAAAGGAATTATCTAAAGAAGGAAAAACTATTTTTATTTCTTCGCATATTCTTTTAGAATTGGAAAAATATATTGATTCTTTTACTATTTTATCTAATGGAAAAGTCACTGATTCTGGAACAATTAAAGAAAAGCTATTAAACAATAAATATAATAAAAAAATTATTTTTTCTGAATTGAATGATTTAGAAAAAATAGAAAATATAGTTAAAAAATATATATCTTCTTATCAATTTCAAGATAATCAATTATTTATTTTTATAGAAAATCAAGAAATATTAAATGAATTTATTTTAGAATTGACAAAAGAAAAAATTTATTTTGATCAAATCATTAATAATAAAATGACTTTGAATGAAATGTATTTTTCTTCAAAAGATTCAGAATAAAATTGTATTTATAACATTTTGAATATTAAAATGCATTTTAGTATCAAACACTTTTTTGTTTTGCTTAAATAAAATATATAGTAATAAAAAATAAATTAAATCTCTCCAAGGCCTTAATAATTTAAATCAAAAGAACATTAATAACAAATTCTTAATAACTAATGATTTGATAGATTTTTCTAATTCAACAATTAAATATATACAATTAGAAGATTTTTAATTTTAGAAGAAATATAGCTTAAAACAATGATATTTATAATAAATTACCTACAGTCTATTGTTTTTATAATATTTATTCTTAAATGTATATAATTGAGTAATGAAAATTGCAATAGTTATAGATTCGGCTGCTGGTCTTTCTAAAGAACAAGTAGAAAAATTAGGTTGATATTTATTACCTTTAAATATTGATATTGAAGGTAAAAACTTTATTGATGGTGTTGAAATAAATTCAACAAATTTTTTTGATTATTATAAAAAGGAATCAAAAGCAAAAACATCTGCCTTTCATTTAGGATATGCAGAAGAATTATTTACAAAATTATCTATGGAATATGATAGTATAGTTGTTTATCCTATTTCAAAATACTTATCAAGTGCTTATTCAATGTTACAAGTAATACAAAGTGATTTTCCAAAATTAAAAGTTATTGAATCAATACAAGTGGCTCAATTAATGCTTTTTGATTTATTGTATTTAGAAAATAAAAATATCCAAAATGAACAAGATTTGGATAATGTGATCAAAAGCATTGAAAATGGAGAAAGAAAACAATCTATCACTTTGATACCAAAATATAATGACTGTTTAGTAAAAGGTGGTAGATTGCATCCTGCCGCTGCCTTAATAGCAAAATTATTAAAAATTGTTCCTTTAATTAAATTTGAAAATGGACAATTATTAAAAGAAAGCAAAGGTTTAGTTTTTGCAAAATCTGTTAAAAAAATGTTAGAAAGTAAATTGGATTTTTATAATAATTTAAGTGATAATAGATGTGTAATATTGCTTCATTCCCAACCGAAAGAATTAGAAGAATTTGTAAAATATACAAAAGAAATTTATCATATAGAACCATTTATTTCTTATATTCCTACAGTTGTTTCTATACATACAGGTGCTGAAGCTTTTGTATGTATAGTGACTGAATTAGACCCTAAAATTCAAGAAAAAATTAAAACAATTTTTTAATGTATTTATCTATAAATAAGGTAAATATGTTTTTTTATGAGATAGATAAATCTAAATTTTATGGTTATAAATTTAAGGATATAAGTAAAGAAGAAATTAAGACAAAAATTGATTTTATTAAAAAAGAACATAAAAAAGCAACACACATTTGTTATGCTTGTTTGATAAAAAAAGATTTAAATATTGAAGGAATTACTTCTAATGATAGAGAACCCAAAGGAACTTCATCAAATAAAATAAGAGAAGTCTTATTATTAAAAGAAAAATATAATACTTTAATTGTTATTGTTAGATATTATGGAGGAATAAAATTAGGAGTAGGTAATTTATCTAGAACTTATAAAAATATGACATTATGGACTTTAGAAGATTAAAAGAAAGGGTTTATGCATATAAATTCAAAATTAAAAATATGAAATGAATTGAAAAGTATTTTAGATGAAAATAAAATGTATTATTCATTATCTAGGTTTTCATATCAATTTATAAATAAAAAAGATTTTTCTTTTGAAAAAAATTTTCAAATTTGTTTATGACATAAAGATTTTTTCGAATTAAAAAAGAAGTTTCCTGCATTGTTTTTAGATAATTCTATCGATAAATATCAAAATACTATTCCTGTTTTTAAATTCAATAATTCAAAAATTATTATTAATTTAATTATAGGCACTGGAATTGAAAATTTGAAAAAAGCAAATTTATTAAATTTAATTGATGAAGATTTTAATATAAAGAATAAAAGAATAAATAAATGAAAATATAATGCTTTTATTAAAAGAAATAATATATTATCAATTGTAGAATTGTTAAATAAATTGGATTATGAATTTTTTGTATCAATTGGAGAAAATTTAGAATCTACATTTTTTTCAAAAAATTTATTGTGAGGAGATATTAAAAAAGTATCATATAAAGATATAGAATTTGATATTTTCAATAATTATTTGAAATAAGGAGAATAAAATGATTACAAATTATACAAAAGAAAAAAATAATGAAATTGTCTTAAAAGCAATTTATTCTGATGATAAAAATAATCAAGAATTAATAAGTAAAAAACATAAAGTAATTACAGAGTTTTTAAATAAAAATGAAGCATATATTTATTTACAAAAATCAAAAATTAATAATTATTTTGATTTTGCTAATATAGTTGAAGAATTGATTAAAAATTTAAACAGATCATATTTAGTTGATTTAGAAAGCTTTGTTTTTGAAAAACTTAAATTAGAAGAAATAATAAGAGCGTTTGTATTAAAAGAAGCTTTTATTAATGCTGATTTATTTAGTAAGAAAAAAAATAAAAAAGAACCAAAAGAAAAGCTTTCTATTTTGTTAAAAAATGATGATTATAAAGATTTGTTTAATAAATTGGTTGTTATTGCTAAAAATATAAACGAAACAAGAAATTTACAAATAATGCCAGAAAATGTGTGTAATTCAGAATTTTTAGCCGAATATATTCAAAAAGAATTTTCTAAAGTTAAAGGATTAAAAGTAACTGTTTTAAATAAAGTAGAAATTGAAAAAGAAAAAATGGGATTGTTAATTTCTGTTAATAAAGGTTCTACTTATGAACCAAGAGTTGTTGTTATTGAATATAATGGGAATCCTTCTTCAAAAGAAAAGTTTGTTTATATTGGTAAAGGAATTACTTTTGATACTGGAGGTGTAAATACCAAGGGTTATGATATGGAAGGTATGAAATTTGATATGTCTGGTTCAGTTATTGTAGCTTATGCAGTTAAAGCTATTGCTGAATTAGGTATTAAGAAAAATGTTGCAGCGATAATGATGATTACTGATAATAGATTAGATGGTGATGCTTCTTTACCAGAAAATGTTTATGAATCAATGAGTGGTATTTCAGTAGAAGTAACTGATACAGATGCAGAAGGTAGATTAGTTTTAGCAGATGGTTTATATTATGGAGCAACAAAATTAAATGCAACTTTATTAGTTGATGTTGCAACTTTAACAGGTTCTATGGTTAGAGCATTAGGACAATATTATTCAGGTGTATATGCTACTAATGATGATGATTGAAAAAAAATAAACTGTGCTTCCAAACATGCGTATGAAAAAATATGAAGAATGCCAATGCATGAAGATTTTCATGAGCCAAATAAAGCTTCATTAGTTGCTGATTTAAATAACTATAACACTTCTGAAAAATCTGATTGTAATACAGCAGCAATGTTTTTAAAAGAATTTACAAATGGTGTAAATTATATTCATTGTGATGTTGCTGGAACAGCAGATATTAAAGGTAACCCTCAAGGTATTTTAGTTTCTACTTTAGTTGAATTAGCTTATAAATAAGAATAAAACAAAAAAAATCATAGTAAAAAATAAATGCTATGATTTTTTTGTTTCTTAAAACTTTTTATAAAAACTTTATTTTTCTAAAGTTTTTTTAAGTTTATTAAATTACTTTTTTAATATTTCTTATTTAATTTTTAAAGCAGTTTGATTTACATAGTATTTTGAAATTTTCATATTTTCTTTTTATATTTTTTTAATTCTTTTTTTACTTTCAAATTGATAATCTAATAAATATATTTCTTTATCTTTACATTTTAAAGAAATTGTGTTTTTTATAAATTTTGTAGTTGCTAAAAAGATTTTTAATCGTTTACCATTTAAAAAAGTATAAGCTCCTGGATTTGATTCATATGCTTTAATAATTTTTATTATATCTTCAGAATTTTGATTTTCTAAATCTAATTTAGCTTCTTCTTTAGTTAGTTTTTTACAAAAAGTAACTTTTGTTTCATCTTGAATAATTTCTTTTATTTCTTTGTTATTAATTTGTTTAATTCATTTAACAATATTATTGGAAATATGATCATCAAATTTTTTAAATAAAGTTGTTGCGGTTTCATTATTATCAATATTTATTAGACTTTGTATTAAAATGTTTCCTGCATCCATTTCTTTTACCATTCTAATAATAGAAACCCCTGTTATTTGATCTCCATTTAACAAAGCATATTGAATAGGAGAAGCGCCTCTATATTTTGGCAATAGAGAACCATGAATATTTATATTATCTTTATTCGCAATTTTTAAAATAGCTTCTGGAATTATTTGACCAAAAGCACAAGTTAAAAGATAATCATAATTTAATTCTTTTAGTTCATTTTCTATATGTTTAATTTTTTCCGGTTGTCAGCATTTTATATTATATTTTTGTGCTAATTGTTTAGTTGGTGTTTCCACAAGTTTGTTTCTATTAGCAATTTTGTCAGGTTGAGAAATAATTCCAACTATTTCAAATTCATTAGAATTTATTATAGTTTCAAATATAGGGACAGAAAATTTAGGGGTTCCAGCAAGTAGTATTTTTATCATATTTCTCCTTTTTATAGTTATTTTTAACAAAAATCTGCTTTATTAAAAGCAGATTTTATAATATTTAATAATCTACTTTATTTTAATCTATTAAATAAAATAAATTTTTCATTTTGTAATAAATTATCAAATTTATTAAAATTTTCAATTTGGTTAATATCAAATTTTTCAATTTTTAATGCTTCTAAAATTTCTTGTGTTTTTTTAGGTAAAACAATTTTTAAATATGTTGAAATTGCATATATACCATTTAACAATCTTGAAATTATTAAATTTAGTTCTTCTAAATTTTTAGTTAATTTTCAAGGTTGTGTTTTATCTATATAACTATTCAATTTAGAAGCTAAATCAATAGCAATTTGTATTCCTTCTTGTAATTCAAAATTATCCATATGTTTAATATATTCTTTTTTAGAGTCTAATATTAATTTATCAATTTCTTTATGGATAGAATTTTCAGAAGTTTTATAGATAATTCCATTAGGAAATGAATTAAATTTCATTTTTAATGTTCTTGAAATTAAATTTCCAAATGTATTTATTAATTCAGCATTAACTTTTTCTTTTAAAGTTAATTCACTAAAGTTTCCATCTTCACTAAATTTAATTTGTGAGCATAAATAATATTTAACCATTTCAGGGTCAAATTTAGATAATAAATCATCTAAATCGACTACATTGTTTAAAGATTTAGACATTTTTCTTCCATCTTTATCTCTTAATAAACCATGTACTAAAATATTAGTAGGTTGGCGTAAATCTAAAGCTTTCAAAAAAATTGGTCAATATATAAAATGAAATCTTGCAATTTCTTTGCCTAAAAGATGAACTATTTCATTTCCATTTTTTCAGTATTTTAAATAATCATTTCCTGGAACTTTTAAGTCATAACCTAGAGCAGAAATATAGTTAAATAAAGCATCCAATCATACATAAATAGTATGTTTATTATCACTTTTAACTTTAATTCCTCATTTAACATTTTTTCTAGTTACAGATAGATCATCTAAACCTTTTAGCATAAAATTTTTCTTCATTTCATTAACACTACTAATGGGTCTTAATCAATTTGGGTTAGTTTCAACCTCTTTTAATCATCAATTTTGAAATTTTTTCATATTGAAAAAATAACTTTCTTCAGAAATTAAAGTTAATTCATGTCCGCTGGTTGGGTGTCTTAATATTCCTTTGTCATCTCTTATTGCTTGAGTTTCAGTTAAGTATTCTTCATCATTTATAGAATATCATCCTTCATATTGTGATTTATAAATGATGTCTTTTTTTAGAAAGAATTCAAATATATTAGCTATTAATTCTTTATGATATAGGTTAGTAGTTCTACTAAAATAATCAAAATTAATATCTCATTTTTTTCATAATTCTTTATATTTTTCAATTAAATTATCGACATAAACTTGAGGCTCTACATTTTGTTCTTTTGCTTTTGCTTCAATTTTTGCTCCATGTTCATCACTACCAGTTAAAAATTTAACATCATAACCCATCATTTTTTTATAAAGAGCAAAAGTTTGAGCTAATGTGGAACAATATAAATGTCCTAAATGCAAATTACCAGATGCATAATAAATTGGTGTAGTTATAAAAAAAGTTTTTTTAGACATAAGACCTCTATTTATCAATTTTTTTGGGTTTGTATAATAATTTTATTTCAGGTAAATATTCATGTTTATTTTTGTCATTTGAATCATATAAATATAAATTAGGTAAAAAATGAACCCCTCATCCAGTTTGATAACGTGCTTCAATTAAAATAAATTTTGGTTTATCGTTAATTCTTGGATATATAAATTGTAATCTCTTGGGCTCAAATTTATATTTTCTTAATAATTCAATGCAATCAATCATTCTTTCCACTGGAAGAACTAAATTTAAATAACCTTTTTGTTCAATAATTTTTGAACTTCCGTAAATTAATTCTTCTAAGTTTAATTTAATTTCATGAGTAGCTATTAAAAATTCCTCGGAAACATTTTTTTTCGTATTTGTCTTATTAAAAGGAAAATATGGAGGATTGGAAACTATAATTTGATATTTTTTATTATTAGTTTTAATATAATTTTTTCAATATTCATTAAAATCTTCATTAATAATATTTATTTGATTTTCTTTATGATTTAAAGATACATTTTCAATAGCTAAATCAGCGGCTTTTTTTTGTATTTCTATTGCATCAATTTTAAGTTTAGAATATCTTTCTGCTAAAAAAATTGATAATGCACCATTATTAGTACCTATTTCTAATACATGTTTTGTATTAGAATTTAACATTACAAAATTACCTAACATAATAGTATCAACTGAATAATTAAACATTGATTTATCTTGTTTAATATATAAATTTGAATTAAAACCTAAATTATTTTTAACAATTTTATTTTCTATTTTCATAATTTTTACCTTTATTTGGTTTATGAAAATGTTTGTTTTTACTTTGTAAATTATTTAAATATTTAGGGTAATATTCTTCTAAAACAGCATCAACTTTACCTGCTATTTCATCAGCACCTATAATAATAACATTTACTTTTTGACCTAAATTATAAATTTTAGTTTTACTTGTTAATTTTGTAAATTCATCATTTGGGGTAAATTCATCTTTTTCTCCAATGGTAGAAATATGGATTAAAGCATCAGTTTTGTTATTAAATTCTATAAACATTCCAAATTTTAAAATACTTACAATTTGTCCAGAAAATTTTCTACCTATTCTAGCTTTATAAAATTCTGCAAATTTTAAATCATTAGTATCTCTTTCTAAATTAGTTGCCTCCTGTTCAGTATAACTAGAATGTTCACCTATCGAATTTAAAATATTTTTGTAGTGTTCAATTTTATCTTTGTTTTGATGAAGATAAATTTCTCTTAAAATTCTATGAACTATTAAATCTGGATATCTTCTAATAGGACTAGTAAAATGACAATAATCTTTGGAAGCTAAACCAAAGTGTCCTATATTATTGGGAGAGTAAATAGCTTTTTGCATTGTTCTTAAGAATAAAAGTTTTATAAAATCATCATTTCTAGTTTTCTTTATTTGTTCAATAATGTTTTGGAAACTTTTTGAATTTATAGAACTTAAATCAATTTTTACATCAATTCCTAAAGATTTAAGAACGGTTTTAAAATAATCAACTTTTTCTTCATCTGGTTTGTCATGGATTCTAAAAAGTAATGGAATTTTATTTTTATTTAATTCAGAAGCAACAGCTTCATTAGCAGCTACCATAAATGCTTCAATCATTCTTTCAGAATCACCAGATGGTTTTACTAAAATATCTAAAACATTTCCTTTATCATCTAATTTAATATAGGGTTCATCAATTTCAAAATCTATATATCCATCATTATATTTTTGTTTGGCTATTAAAATTGCTAGTTCTTTAGCATTGTTTAGCATAATTTTTAATTTTTCATCTTCAAAAGTTAAAGTATTATTTCAAAACTTATTAACATTGTTATAAGTTAAACGATATTTTGATTGAATAATCCCTTCGTAAAAATTAGTTTTAATAACCTTACCTTCTTTATCATATTCAATTAAAACTGACAAAGTAAAACGATCTTCATTTGGATTTAATGAACATATTCCATTAGATAATTTAAAAGGTAACATAGGAACTACTTGGTTTAGTAAATATATAGAAGTTCCTCTATTAAATGCTTCTAAATCTATTAAACTATTTTCTTGTACATAGTAAGATACATCAGCAATATGAACTCCCAAAATATAATTGCCATTATCTTTTTTAATTACATTAATAGCATCATCAAAATCTTTGGTATCATCTCCATCAATAGTTACTATTAATTCATCTCTAAAATCTTTTCTATTGATTAAATTTTCTTCTTTAATATTTTCAGGAATATTTTCTATTTCTTTATTTAAAGTATTTGAAAAATATTTTGGGACATTTCTTTCATCTAGTAAAGCTTTTACATAACACATTGGGTCATTAGTATTTGAAATTTTTTCTATTATATCTATGCAAATAAAATTATTATTTATGTTAATAATTTTTGCTTTTACAAGATCTTTATTTTGGATTTCTATTGATTTGTGTTTAATAGAAAATTTTTCATTTGCAAATTTTTTATTAATACAATCAAAATAAGTTATGCCTTTATTTTCACAAATGGCACCATATAAATATTCAGTATTTCTATTTATTATTTTAGTTATGATACAAAAAGGTTTTTCATAAATATCTAAAAATAATTTAGCTTCAACTTTATCATTATCTAATGCTTTGTTAAAGTAGGTTTTAGGAACATAATAACTTTCATCTTCTTGATTTGCATCTATTTTTTCTAATTCTATAAAACCAAAAAAACCCTTTGAATTTACCTTCAAAGTTCCTGTTATGTTTTTTACAAAAGAAACATATTCATAATCATTAGTTTTTAAATTTTTGGTTATTTGATATGTTTCTATTAATTCAAATAAAAAATTGGTTAAAACTTTATTTTCTTTGTAAGAAATTTTTAATTTTTTAGCTATATTGATAAAACTAAGTTTTTTTTCTTTTTCTAATAGTTTTATTATCGATTCTTTATTAAGCATAAATTATTTTTTAATTAAAAAGATTCTAATTACTACTGCAAGAATGATTAAAATAATTCCTAAAGCAAACATAGTATATTTAAGAACTTTTTTAATACCCCTTTCTTTAGAATATTTGAATAATTCCAAATCCCCAGAACCAACTAAAGCCCCTGAGAAACCATTAGAATCTGGTGACATTATTAAAGAAACAATCATAATGATGATTGAAATAACTATCATAAATGACATAATGATTGTTGCAGCCATACTTTACCTCTTAAATAAATATTTCTTATTATACTTTATAATTTTGCTTATTAATTGACATAAAAAATAAAGGTTAATTATTTTTTATATTTTCTTCATATTGCATTGCATAAAAAATTCATTTTTGTTTTAGATTTAAATACCATTGTCTTGAAATATCAAAGATATTTTTAAAAGTTATTAAGTCACTTTGTAAAATATTTTTGATATTTTTATCTTCCATAGAAAAAATTAATTTTTTGAAATATTGATGAACTAATTTATTTCTAAATTCTACAATGTACATTAACTCTTTAGTTTCATTATGATTAAGAATTTTAATTTGATTAGCTTGATTTACTAATCTACCAAATGATTCATGATTTAGTTTAGACAATTCTTTTTCAGCTTTTTGTTCAGCTTTAATCATTAATTGTTTATGTTCAATATAGTTTTTATTTTTTTTATATCAATAAGATATTTTATTAACTGATACTAATAAAGCTAATTTATATTCCAATTTTTGAATACAATGAATAATACTTCCTGTCCAAAAATGAATTTGATCCATTAAATCTTGAATTTCTTTATTTTTATAAATATATTTCATTATGCTCTCTTTATATAAAATACACATATAAAATGTGTATTAATTATTTTTTGAATCCATCTATTTCATAGGTCTTTTCTTCACTAGTAGAACCATCAAAAGTACGTTTTAACTTGAATGAAATGATGATTTTTTCATCTCCTGCTGCAGGAGTTTTTTTAAATTTAAGTTCAATGATTTCATATTTATTATCTTTATAGTTATCAAAAATAATTTTGTTTAATTGAACTTCATTAGCTTTAATTTCTTTTTTGTTTTCTACATTTGCTCTAATTTTGTTTAATTGTTCTTTTAACAATTCATTACTATCTTTAGATTTAAAACCAGAAATTTTATAAAAACCATTGATTTCAGAACTACCATATTTTTCAATTAAATCTTTTCTTTCGGGTTTAATTTTTAATTTATATCTAAAAGTTATTTCACCTTCATCAAAATCGGAACCATTAATACCTTGTTGTGAAGAGTCATATGGAGTATATTGATCATATTCTAATTCAAAATCTTCAGGTTTTAATTCTGGGAAACCTTCAAAAGGAAGATATTTTTTGCCTTCAGGATCATTTGGATCTTTTTTATATCCTAAAATTAATTGTTTAAAAATTTTATTTGATGTTTTTTGGAATTTGTGTAATTCTTTATTAGAATTAATTTCTCCAAATGAAAGATCTTTTTCATTTAATTCATTAAATTTAATATCTTTTGAAGATGGAGTAATTTCTATGTTTTTGGCAATTTTTTTAAGTTCTAAAAAGTTTAACTTAACTTCTGTTTCTAATACCTTATCAAAACTATAAAATTTATCATTAACTTTTTTGAGTCCATCTAAACTTTCATTATTATCCAAAAAAGCAGTATTTGAATTGTATTTTAATTTATATTTAAAAATAAAGGTATTTTCACTATTTTTTTTCTTTTCAAAGGTAATTGAATTTTCATCTATTTTAAAGCGAGAAGAAAGTTTATAGTATTGTTTTTCATATTCATCAAATGAGAAATATTTTTTAATAAAGTTTTTTAATTTATTATCTTTTTCTTTATTGTAAGCTTCTATAAGTTCATTATAGTTTTTGTATAGTTTATTTTCATCTTCTGGTTTAGTTGAAAAAGAAGGCACAAATAAATCATGTAGATTAGTAGTTTGATTAAATTTTCAATTTTGAATTAATCTATCTTCAAAATCATTTTTAATTTGTTCTTTAGTTATTTTCTTAAAACCAGAAAGTTTAAAAATTTTTGTTTTATATAATTTTTTTTCTTCTCTATCTTTTTCTGATAATGATTTATGTTCTACACTTATGTATCTCATTCTTAAAAATAATTCACCAGTTTCTTCATTTGCAAAAGAAGAAAAATGGAATAAATATTTTTTATTATTAATGTATTTTAAAGGTGTTCCTCTATTATTTGTTATTGAAAAATTTATATCTGTGTTTTTTTCTTTGAAATTAAAAAATTGATTAGCTCAATATTTTTTATATTCATCTCTTTTTCCTGATGGTACGTCTAAATCATTTAATATAGTATCTTCATCGCTACGTATTAAATCTCTAGGAGATTTCTTTAGGATTTCTTTATTTTCAACGTGTAATTGGTAGGTATCAATGTTATCATCTGGATTAATAGAATTAGTTTTTGATTTAGCAATAATTACAGCACTATAAGTTATTACAGTAGCAGCACAAAGGTTAGCGGCAATTAACAAAGCAACTTTAGGTTTATTCATAATTTCTCCTATGTTAATTAGTATTTATTTATTATAAAGTAATTTAGTTATATATAGTATTAATTTGTCAAAACCAAAACGAGTCAATGAAGATATATAAAATAAATTATTCAAGTTTTTAAATTGATATTTTTGTATATCTTTTGCTATTTTAGATTTTTCACTTTGGTTTAATTTATCTATTTTAGTGTAAATTAAGGAAAAAGTTTTATTCATTTGAATAATCAAATCAATAATTTCTAAATCAATTTTTGTAATACCTATTCTTGAATCAATAAGAATAAAAATATCTTGTAGTTTTTCTGCTTGGTTTATATATTTAATAGTAGTTTGGAACATTTTTTCTTTAGCATCTTTTGACATATTTGCATAACCATAACCAGGTAAGTCTACCATAATTTTATGATTGTTATCTTCAAAGTAATTTATAAGTCTAGTTCTACCAGGAGTTTTTGATACTCGAGAAATTTTTTGATCAGTTAAAGAATTTATTAAAGTAGATTTACCTACATTAGATCTTCCTCAAAAGCATATTTCATTTTCATTATGTTTTAGAAATGAATCATAGTCATTTCCAGATTTAACAAATTTTCACATTTTTCCTCATTTAGATTTTTAAAATTACATAATAATTTTAGAATATTTTATTTATTTGTGTTTTATCTATGTAAGATTTTGAAATAAAAAACTTGCAATGTTATAAAACTTGCAAGTTAATTATATTTTTAGAGTAAAATTAAAGTCCCATTTCAGTTAAAGTTTTAACTAAAACACCTTGAGGAACTTCATCAATATCAGCTGTTCCAGCAATATCACAATGGATGTATTCAACTCCATTTGTGAATTCTTTTAAGAACATTGCTGCTGAACAAGAACCAGCTTGTCCTGATAAATCAGTATTTTTCATATCAGCAACTTTTGAATCTTTAATATTTTTGATAAAAGCATCATCAAAAGGCATTCTTCATAATAATTCATGTTGATTTTCTGAAGCTTTTAAGATATCTTCTCATGCTTGATCAGAAGTTGCTCAAATTCCTGAGTAGGTTTGTCCTAAAGCAGACACAATAGCACCAGTTAAAGTAGCAACATCTACTAATCTAGTAGCTTTTAATTTAGTAGCACCATAGTATAAACCATCAGCTAAAACTAATCTACCTTCTGCATCTGTGTTATTGATTTCAACAGTTTTACCACTCATTGATTTTCATACTGAATCAGGTAAAGAAGCATCTCCATTAACTCTATTATCGGTAATACACATAATTGCTGCAACATTTTGCTTACCTTTTAATTGTGCAATAGCTTTAACAGCAGAAGCTACAATAACTGAACCAGACATATCAAATTTCATTCCAAGCATTGATCTAGGAGGTTTTAGTGAATATCCACCTGAATCAAAAGTAATACCTTTACCTACATAAACAGTTTTTTCTTTTGAAGAAGGATTTCCATTATATTCAACAATAACTACTCTTGGTTCATAAACACTTCCACGATTTACTGAAAGTAAAAGTCCCATTTTTTCTTTTTCAATTTCTGTTTTATTTAAAACAGTTACTTTTAATCCTTTAACTTTTGAAAAATCTTTAACAATTTGTTCAGCTAAATATTCTGAATTACAAATATTTGGTGGAGTTACTTGCAAGTTTCTAGCAAAGTTTTGTGCTTCCGAAATTATTACTGCTTTTTTGAAAGTTTCTTCTAATTCATTTGTAAGTTTTTCTACGTAAGGAATTAATTCAAATTTTTGTTCTTTTTCTGCAGTTTTAACTTCATAAATATCAGCATTAACAAAGTTGTATGCTTTTACAAATGCATCAATAATTTCATTTAAATTAAGTTTTTCATTAACAAAAGTTTTTAAATCAACTAAGTAATTTCTAGAAGCATCATTTACTAAGTTTTTAATCAAAGCATAAAATTCAACATAACCAAATTTTGATGCTTCATCTAAATAAACATATGCTTCATTTTTGTCTAAAAATTCTGTAATTTTATTAGCTTTTTCAATTAAATTTTGAGGTAGTTTATCACCTTTATAAATAGCTTTTAAAACTACATCTTTGGTTTTTGAAGTAGATATATTTTTAAGAAACATTTTTCCTCTTTCATTTTTATATAAAAATAAAATATCACATTACACATTTAATAGCATAATGTAAAGATTATATTATTTATTTAATTAGAAAAATTTTTATATTATAATTTTTTTAATGACTAGGAGTATAGTTCAATGGTAGAACAACGGGCTTCAACCCCGTGTGTTGTGGGTTCGAGTCCTGCTACTCCTGCCATTTTTTTATTAACTTTTAAATAAAAAAAATAATAAAAAAAATGGGGCGGTTGACGGGATTCGAACCCGCGAATGTTGGGACCACAACCCAATGTGTTAGGCCACTTCACCACAACCGCCACGTTTAATTAATACTTAACTATTATAAATTAAAATAAAAATATTTTTATTATTTTGAACATTTTTTATATTAATTTTTTTAATTAAAATAAAAAGCAAAAACGAATTTAATTTTACGTTTTTGCCTATTTTATAGTCAAATCAATGAAATGGTACATCGTGCAGGGTTCGAACCTGTGACCCGCTGGTTAAGAGCCAGCTGCTCTACCGACTGAGCTAACGATGCATTTAAAAAACATAATTATTATACAAAATATAAATTAATTATTTATCAAATTTCATTTTTGTATAAATCATTTATATTTCATAAAAAATCAAGTTTTTCATATGCTAATTTAAGAGTATTTTTTGAATATTTTCAACCCAATCCATCTGTAATTCAAATAAAATTAACATTATTTATTTCTTTTATATTGTCATTTAATTGAATATAACTTCTTGTTATTTCATTTAATTTGGAACCATTAGAAGAATAAAAATTTGTTTCTATTAGATATGTTTGATTATTGTGATAAATTATAAAATCAAATTTTTTTTAATTATTTCTTTTGGAATTTTTATGTTTATATTTTTGAATGTTAAATATTCATTTAGTGTTTTTTGAGAATAAAATTCTAATTTTTTAGAAGAAAAATATTTTTCACATATTAATTCCATAGATTTGCCAGTTCTATTTTTTCTAGCATTTGTATCTAATTCTATTTCTAGTCCTAATATGAAGTTTTCTAAACTTTGATTTTCAATAACATTTTTAAGTAACTTTTTCAATCCAGTTTTATTAATAAAATCAATATATGTATCAATAGGATAATTTTGTTTTTTAAAATTAAAAATGTAATTTTTTCCAAATTCAACAACAAAAATTTCATGTTGTTTAATACCTAATAAATAAGGTATTTTTTCTAACATTTTTGGTTCATTTATTAATAATTTTTTTAAATCTTCATCAAAATTATTCGATGTTTTAAGCACATTTAATTTTTTAATTAGTTCTTTATATAAATTGAGATTATTATAAATTTTTTCAAAATCAACAAAAAAATCAAAATTATTTATTGATGGTTTCATATTTAAAAACCATTCTTCAAAATTTACTTTCATATTTGAATTAGTTAGTAATTAGTAATAATTACTTCCTCTATTTTCCCTCTTTTTGATGCGTTTGAATTTATCATTCTTTTTGCTTTAACAATTGTTATTTTATAATCTTTATATAATTCTCTAATTAATTTGGTGTTATGATTACTTAACATTAATTTAACATTTCTTTTATCTAATTCTTTAAAAACATTTGATAATTTAACTTGATCTTCTTTATTAAAATCATATTCAGTATATGTAGTAAAGCTATTTTTATCATCTAAATTATAATATGGTGGATCAAAATATATAAAATCATTTTCTTTTGCATTTGAAACAATGTCAATATAATTTTCACTATAAATTTTTATTTCATTATTAGCAAAATATTTTTTTATATTGTCAAAATTTTCCTTTGAATATAAAGTTACTTTTTCTTTTTTACCAAAAGGAACATTAAAAAAACCTTTTGAATTAACTCTATATAAGCCATTAAAACATGATTTATTTAAATAAATAGTTCTACCAGCTTTTACTCAAATAGGTAGTAAATTAAATCTATGATCTTTATCCATGCTTCTAATTTCATAATAAGTTTTTTCAGAATGTAATTTTTCTAATTTGTTTAGTTCATCAACTAAATTGTTAAAATAATTTTCATTTGTAAAACAACTATATATGTCCATTAAATTTTTGTTAATATCATTTATATAAGCTTTTTTAGGTTTTAATTCAAAAAAAATTGCTCCTCCACCTAAAAAAGGTTCAAAGTAGGTGTTAAATTCTTTAGGAATCATCTTTATGATTATTTCTTTTATTTGACGTTTTCCACCAGCTCATTTAACAAAAGGACTTAATGATAAATTATTATTTGAAGACATATAATAATTTTATATTACTTATTTAGATATAGCATAAATGAATATAAAAATATGCTTTTTATGAAAAGTTAAGATTTATTTTATTATTTATAATTATTAAGATTAATATTTTAAGTATATTTATAAAAAGGAATCAATGAAAGCACAAAAAGCAAAAATTAATGCTAAAAAAATTATTAAAAAATTTGGTTTGAAATTAGAAAATCAAAATCCTGAAGAATTAAATTATAAAGATATATATTTACCTGCAATTAAACGTCTTGGTTTAGAATTAGCTAACGCTATTGAAAATGATAGATATGGTAAAAATATTATTTGTTGAGGAACTAGTGAATCCAAATATTTTGTAAAAATAGGAAAAGAAAAATCTTTAGAAACTTTAGAACGTGTTTTATCTATTCAACCTCCTTTATTAATTCTTTCTAATGGGGTTAGTGATTTACCTAAAAAATGAATTTTTTCAATTGCTGAAAAACATAAAATTCCTTTGGTATTTTCTAATAGATCAACTTCTCAAATTTCAACTACAATTGGAACTTATTTAAGTGATTCATTTTCTCCGGAAGAACAAGTTCATGGATGTTTAGTAATTGTTGGAGGAGTTGGAGTATTAATTATTGGTGAATCAGGTGCTGGTAAATCAGAAGCAACACTTGAATTAATTCAAAAAGGCCATTTATTTGTAGCTGATGATGCAGTTTTAATAAGACACTCAGGAGCAAATTTTTTAGGTAGATCTCCTGAAATAACTAAAAATTTCATTGAAGTTAGAGGTATTGGTTTTATTGACGTTAAATACACATATGGTATTAGATCTATTATTGATACAGCAAGAATTGATTTAGTAATTGAATTAGTACCTAAAGAAAAATTAAATACACTAGATAGAATTGGAGTTGAATATTTAAAATTTAAAATTCTTGATGGTTATGTTAATATGATTCAAATTCCAGTGAAAGATGGTTTTTCAGCGGGTTCATTAATAGAAGCGGCTGTAAGCACATTTTTATCTAGAAAAGATGGAGTTGATGTTCTTAAAGAATTATCAAGAAGAACTATTGAAGGAGGTGAAGATGCATAAACCAAGTTGAACACCAGAGGCACCAATTAAATCTGGTGAACAAACTCCCTTGTTTTATATCGGTAAACTACCAATTCAAACATATTCTTTAATGTTAATGTTTGGTATGCTAGCTGCTATTATTACTATTTATATTTTTTGAAAAAGAGAAAAATATAAAATTGAAATTTTGATGGGCTTAATCATTATTACTATACCAATGGCTCTTTTTGGAGCACGTTTAGGTTACATTATAGAAGCTTTAATATATGATCCTGGAACCATTACTTGGAAAAACTGATATAAATCATGAGAAGGTGGATTAAGTATCCAAGGTGGAATTCTTTTAGCAATGGTATGCGATTTAGGTTATGTTTATTCAAAAAGAAAATATGTAGATATTCGTAAAGTTTCTTCCATTATTATCCCAACTATTTTAATTGGTCAAGTAGTTGGTAGATGAGGAAATTATGCTAACCATGAAGTTTATGGAAAAATAGATTGAACAGGAAGATCATCATTAATTTTTGGAAAATTCTTTGCTTCAAATATGTATATTACTGATTCATTATCACAAAGTTTAGGATTGGAAGGTGCTTATAGATATCCATTATTTTTATACGAAGGTATTGCTAACTTAATTGGTTATATTTTAATTGTTTGAGTAATTAATTGATTAGGTTTATTAAAACCTGGTGCTTCAGTAGGACTTTATTTCTTATGGTATGGATTATTGCGTTACTTTATGGAACCTTTAAGACAAGAATCATTTAAATTGTATGTAGTTATTTCTATAATTTTTATTATGATAGGAACTTTTGCTTTGATAAGATATCAATTTTTAAATTCAGTTCATTATATAAGAGCATGAAGAAATGGAAGATATGTTTATCAATATGCCCATCCTGAAAAATATTATGCTTATGTGGAAAGAACTAAATTCTCTAATTTATTTAAATTTGTTGAAAAAACACCAAAAACACCAAAAACTATTTAAAATAATTGATTTTTGACTTTTTTATATAGTCAAAAATCTTTTTTATTTATTAAAATTAAAATAATGATTATTGGAGGCAAAATGGAACAAGAAATAAAATATGATATTTTAATTATAGGAGCAGGACCTGCTGGATTAAATGCTGCTTTATATGCTTCGAGAGCAAATTTGAAAGTTGGACTTATTGAAAAAAATATTCCTGGTGGTAAAGTAACTCAAACTGCTAAGATTGAAAATTGATTAGGAACGCCTTTTATTGATGGGGTTGAATTTTCACAAAAAATATTCAATCATGCTATTAGTTATGGAACTGAATACATTTATGGAGATGTAGTAGAAATTAAACATTATAAAGATTTTGAACAAGAAGTAATTATGCAAGATGGAAGTTCTATTAAAAGTAAAACAATCATAATTGCGACAGGCATGAAAAATCGTGAACCATCTTTTATTAAAAATTATGAAAAATATTTAAATAGAGGTTTAAGTTATTGTGCTGTTTGTGACGGACCTTTATTTAAAGATAAATCGGTTTTGGTTTTAGGTGATGGAAATTCAGCATTTGAAGAAGCTACATATTTAACTTCTTTTGTTTCTCATGTTACTTTGATAACAAAAGATCATAATTTTAAAGCTGAAAAAAAACTAGTTGATGACTTTTTAAAACAAAAAAATATTACTTTATTAGCTGGGGCCATAATTAAAGAATTAGGTGGTGAAAATTCTTTAGAATATGCCTTAATTATAGATGAAAATGGAAAAAATAGTAAGTTAGAAATTAGTGCTTTTTTCCCATTTATAGGAATGATACCAAGTTGTGAATTTGCTAAAAAATTAAACATTTTAAATGACAATGGTTTTATTAAAACTAATGAAAAAATGGAAACAATTTTAAAAGGTATTTATGCAATTGGAGATATTAGAGAAAAAGAAATTAGACAAATAATAACCGCAGCTAGTGATGGAGCAATTGCAGCAAAACATATAAGTGATATTTTGAAATAAAAAGAGGTAATCAAATGAAAGATTTAGATTTAAAAGTAATTAGTGTGATGAGAGGTTTAGCGATTGATGCTATAAATGAAGCAAAAGGTGGACATATGGGAATGGCTATAGGAGCAGCTCCTATTACTTATTCTTTATATGCTAAAACTTTAAACATAAATTTAAAAGATCCGAAATGAATTAATAGGGATAGATTTGTTTTATCAGCAGGTCATGGTTCAATGTCAATTTATAGCATTATGAATTTGTTAGGAATTTTAAATATTGAAGATCTTAAAAAGCATAAAACATTTGGTTCTAAAACCCCTTCGCATCCTGAAATAGATACTTTTCCTTTTATAGATGCAAGCACTGGACCCTTAGGCCAAGGTATAGCAATGAGTGTAGGAATGGCTATTAGTCAAAAATATTTAGCAAGTAAATTTAATAAAGATAAATTCCCAATTTTTGATCATTATATTTTTGCCTTACATGGAGATGGATGTATTCAAGAAGGAGTTTCAGCTGAAGCTTTACAACTTGCTGGAACTATGCAATTAGATAAATTAATTATTATTCATGATTATAATAATGCTCAAATTGATACAAAAGCTGAAGAAGTAAATAATATAGATTTATTAAAATATTTTGAATCCTTTAATTTTGCAACTTTTGATGTTAATAAGCCAACAGTAGAAAATATTTTGGAAGCAATTAAGCAAGCAAAATTATCAAAAAAACCTTCTTATATTAGGGTTCATACAATAATTGCTGAACACACAAAAAAATCTGGAACCCCTAAGGGACATAATGGCACTTTAAGTCCAGAAGAAACTATTGAGTTTAAAAAAGAAATGAATCTAAAAACTTTTACTCCTTTTGTTTATGAAAAAGAAATTTATGAATATGTTCAAAAACATTGAGAAGAAAAAAATAAAATTTATGATAAATGACAAAAAATGTTTGCTAATTATGCAAAAGAATATCCAAAGCAATATGAACAAATTAAATTGTTATTTGAAAATAAATTAAGATTTTCATTTGATAAAGTTAAATTTGATTTAAAAAATTGTCCTACAAGAGATTATTTTGAACAATATATTAAATTTATAGAACAAAGATATTGAAATGTTATAGGTGGTTCTGCTGATTTATATTCTGCTACCAAAGTAGGTTTTAGTAAATCTATTAAAAATGGTGGCCAAGGAATAAATTATGGTATTAGAGAATTTGCTATGACAGCTATTAATAATGGCATTTATTTAGATAGTAATTTAAGAACTATTGATTCTACATTTTTATCTTTTGCAGATTATACAAAAGGTGCTTTAAGATTAGGATCAATGATGCATATTCCTGCAATTCATTTTTATACTCATGATTCTTATTTAATAGGTGGTGATGGTCCTACACATCAACCATTTGACCAAATACCAATGTTAAGATCGATGTCAAATTTAAAAGTATATAGACCTTCAACTAAAGAAGAAACTAAATATGTTTTTGAAAATGCTTTTAATGATTTAAGTAATCAAAGTGTTATTATTGGGACTAGACAACCTATTGTTGTGGATGAAGAATTGAAATTTAATAATAGAGAAGGATATAGTATTTATTCAAAAAGTAAAGATTTTGATTTGTCCATTCTTACAACTGGTTCAGAAGTTGATTTAGCAATTCAAGTAGCTAAAAATTTATGAGAAAGAAAGAAAATAAAAATTCAAGTAATTTCTATTCCTCTACTCCAAGATTTTGCTAATAATGAAAGATTAATAAAATATTTAAAAATTAATACTAAACCTATTTTTGCTATTGAAGCAAGTTCTGATAATTTATGGTATAAATTTGCTAAATATAATAAACTTTATACTCATCTTGCTTTGACTTATGGATATTCAGCGGATGGAGAAATAGTTTATAATAAAAAAGGTTTTAATGTAAAGAATATATCAATAAAAATTATTGAATTTTTAAAAAAGATTAATAATAGAGGAATAGAAAATAAATATGAGAGAAATAGCTTATAGAGAAAACGAATATAATGACAAAGTTTTTGAACTTGAAAGAAAAGGCGGAATTCAAATTAAAATTATGAATTTTGCTAATAAAATTTTGTTGTATTTGCCTATAAAAAAGACATATTCAAAAACTTGATATGTTTTAGAAGATAATGATGAAAGCTTTATTATTAATGGTTTTAATAGAGATAAAAGCAGTTCAAAAGAGTTAGATCAATTTTCATCAATTCCTGTTTATAAAGGAACTTTTATTGATTTAAATTTATCAAATGTATATGGAATTATTAATAATTCTAATAAACCTATTAAAATTTTAGAAATTACTAATGAAGTAACCAAAGAAGATCGAAAATTTGATTTTTTAGTTCAAGATGAATTAGATAAATTAAAAAATTATTACACTGAAAAAAGTTTATGACCTATAAATGTTTATCCTCAATATGGTAATAGTGCTGTTTCTGAATTTAAATGTTCTCATTTTATTCAATACAAATTTGAAAATTGAAAAGCAACCCCTAAAAAAGATTGTATAGTAATTAATCTAGATGAACAAAGATGTTTCAGAAATAAAGCTGGTAAACAAATAACATTCAAAAATTATTTCTTAATATATAAAAGAACAATAGAAATGGAATAATATGAATAATATTAATTTAGAAAGAAAAACAGAACAATTACATCAAACAATTGCTCATATTATTAATGAACAAATAACCAATGTTAATATAAATGGGGTAACAGTTATTGAAGTAAAATTAACACCAGATTTATCTTTTGCTAAAATTTTTGTTTCTTTTATAAATAATGCAAAAAAAGGTATAGAAGCCCTTAATAATGCTAAGGGATATATAAGAACAAAATTATCTAAAATTTTAGATTGAAGAAAAGTTCCTGAATTGACTTTTGTTATTGATGAAGTTTCTATTAAGGCTTCAAAAATAGATGAAATATTAAGAAAAATAAAAGAAGAAAAATAAAAGTTGGAGTTTCCAACTTTTATTTTATATGGTGCTGATTACAAGAATCGAACTTGTGACTATTGATTACGAGTCAATTGCTTTACCACTAAGCGAAATCAGCAAAATGTAATTGACTTTTATAAAAGTATATAATATTTTTAGTTCTAATTTATTGGAGGAATTATGAAAAATAGATTTAAAAAATTTTTATTTATAGGAACTTTATCTACCATCCCTTTTATATTTATACCAATGTCAAGTAAATGTAAAAATGAAGAAAAACCAAAACCAGAAGAACCTTCTAAACCTAATCCTGAAAATTCTTTAGATAAAGAATTAAAAGAAAATTTAGACAAGATTCAATTGAAATTAAAGGGATTAACTCCTGAAAATTATCAATATATGTATCCTAGTGAAGTTAATGATCAATCATTAATTTTTGAAAATTTTGATAAAAATGTTTATGAAATTATTGAAATTACTAAACAAGCAGAAAATAAAACTGGAATACTAAAAGTTTCTTTTAAAATCAAAAGAAAAGATAATTCTAAACCTTCAAACATAAGAACAATTGAATTAAAAGGATTTAAAATAGATGATTATAAAGTAGAAAAAACTACTGAATTTGAAGATATTGTAAAAAATAAAATTAAATTTGAATTAATTAATAGTAATTGAAAATTAAATAAGATTGCACCATCTTTTGTAAAGAGAGACGGATTTTCATCTTGATTTAAATATAAACAAGAATCTGGATTAGCTGATATAGAAACCACTATTGATGATTCTTGATATAAAGAACTTAAAATTGATGAAGAAAAGGGCACTGTTACTATTAAATATAGTATAGAAGTAAAAAATCATAAAAATAAAACTAAATATACTTTTGAAAATCAAGAAATTACTATTGAAGGTTTAAATAAAAAACCTACTAAAGAAAAATTTGAAACTTTCTTGAAAGAAAAAGCTATTTTAGAAGCAACCTTTGAAGGAACTAAAATTGATAAACAATATACATTTGAATTCTTAAAATCTGTGCAAAATGATATTGTAATGAATGTTTTAGATAAAGAAGATGAATTTATTTTTCCTGAAGATTATAAATATAATGAAAAATTTATTTTTGATTATATTAAATTATTAAATAGTGATTATAAATCAAAAATTGATTTAGAAGTTTCAGGTAAAGTTGCTGGTTGAGATTATGAATTAACCAATTTTAAATTAGAAAATAAAGAATTCCCAATACAAGAAGGAAGAACATTAAAAGATATTATAGATTCAGAAAATTTTAAATTTGATTTAAAAGAAAAAAAATTATATCCAGCATTTAAATATAAACAAACTTTTGAAAATAAATTAAAAGAAAAATTAGAATTAACTATTGAAAATAATAATATCCAGCAAACAAAAGATTTATTATCAAAATGAGGAGTTTCTATAAAAGAAAACTCAATCAAAATTATTGATGTTGATTCTAAAAATAGAAAACTAAAAGTTAAGTTAACTCTTATTAAAGATAATACCTTTGGGGAAGAAGAAACCGAAGGTATTGAGATAGAAAAAGAAATTGAAAATTTTGCAGAAGCAACAAATATGAAAGATCAAGATTTTGAACAAGTTTTAGAAAAATTAAAATTTAACATAACTGAAAATTCATATTTTGAAGATACTGCAAAAGAAGGTATTAAACAATTAGTAAAATTAAATTTTGAAAATAGTGAATTTAATAAAGAATTTTTAGAAAATAATTTAATTAAACAAATTAATGCAGAAGAATTTGATAAAAATGTTACATTTACTTTTGAAGAAGCAACTCATTCAGTTATAGCAAAAATAAAATGAATTAATTCTTCTAATCAAGTAAAAGAAAAAGAAATCAAATTGGTTCTTAAAGAAGGCTCAATAGAAAAAGATTTAGATAATTTATTAGAAGAATTAAAAATAAATGTTCCAACTGATAAAGATGTTTGAACTATTCAAAGCAAAGATATTGCTTCACAATATAAATTATTTGAAGAAGCATTTACAAAAAATCCTAGTGTTTTTGTTAAAACACATGGAAAAGACAAAAACTTTATTATAGATTACGAAAAAAATCCTAAAAATAAAGAAAAATACAAAAAATCTATAGAACTTGCAAAAGAAGGTAAATTACCTTTAACCTTTACTTTTGTTCATAAAGATTTAAATTTAGAATATAAAATTACAAAAACATATCAAGGTAAAAAACATGAAAGTTTAGATTTAGATAAATTAGCTAAAGAAAACAAAATTTTTGAATTAGACAAAACAAATCCTAAATATAAAAATGAATTAGATGCTATTAAAAGTTTTTTAGAATCTAATTCCAAGGGTGGATATATTAAATTAGAAAATAATGGGATTATAAAATATGGAACAAGTAGAAATAAATCTAATACATTAATTAGCTTTTTAAAAATAAATAATTTAATAACACAATCAGGAGAAATAAAAGCTATTATTCCGCCTATTAAAAATAATGATGGATCAAATGTTGATGGTAATAGAAGAGCATTATTTTTTTCAAAAGATAAAGATGGTAAAGTTATTATTAGATACAGAATTTCATCAGAACAAGATGCTATAGAATATATTTTTAATTTAGAATAAGGTTAAAAAAACAAGAGAAAAATAATCTCTTGTTTTTTCTTATTGTGCTTTTTTATAGACTAAAATAATAATTTTTTTATTTAAAAAATGTTTAAACATATATAAAAATTTCAACAAAAATCTTTTATTTTGTTGTATCATTTAATAAGCATTTTAGTTGATATTAGCCATATAAGGCACCATAGCCAAATGGCCAAGGCACGAGTCTGCAAAACTCTGATTACGGGTTCGAATCCCGTTGGTGCCTCCAAAATGCGCCCATAGCTCAATTGGACAGAGTGTTTGGCTACGGACCAAAAGGTTGCGGGTTCGACTCCTGCTGGGCGCGCCATATCACTATTGTGAAGTACAAAGTCATTTCTTTAATAGAGAAATGACTTTTTTGTATATTATAATTATTATTAATTAGGAAATATATGGTAGAGAAAGAAATCTTAGAAAAACTTAAATTATTATGTAAACAATTAGAGAATGATTCTTTTGAATCACTAGAAGGAATAGCATATGTAAATGCTTTATATAACACCTTTCCTTTAAAAAATAAAAATGATTTTCCATTTTTAGAAAGAGATATTTTGTTACAACCTCAATTTAAGGATTTTAAATTCCCTGGAATGAGTGAATTTATACCAACATGTATTTTAGAAGCGAAACCAATGACTATTAAAAATAATGAAAAATATAATGAAAAAATAATTGTTAAAAATTTTTTAACTAAAGAGGGAGAAAATATTTTTTATAAAAAATTAGGAATTTTATATTTAATAACTTGTTTAATAAATAATAAAGAATATATTATTAAATTTGGGCAATCAAGAACTAATTTTAAATTAAGGTTACAATCTTATAATTGTGGAGCAGTTAGTAATTTTAGAACAGCAAGCACAACAAATTTTAAGATTTTACAATCTTTTGTGGCCAATAGAAGACAATTTAAATTATATTTAATTGATTGTTCAGAACCAAAAACATATATTTGGCATAACATTACATCTATACCTTTTACTAGTTCAAAGAGTTTAGCATATGAAGACATCATTATCAAAGAATTTATTAAACAATTTAATAGAAAACCATTAGGAAATATTCAATCAAATTCAACAGAAATAAAATAGCTAATATTTGATAGTATTAGCTATTTTATTTATTGTTTCTTTTTCTTTTTCATTTAATTTAATATCATTTAAAACCATATTTTTTAAAATTTTTAAATTATTAAAATTACCATATCTAGTTAAATGTATTAATACTTTATATTTTGCTTCTCTTAATTTTTTTAATAATTTATTTTGTTTTTGATTGTCATCTATACATATATATGCTACAGATTGGGTTACATTACTTTTTTTAACTAGATAAGGTAAAAAATAAGTTGATAAAGGTATAATAATTTTATTTTTTTCATAAATGTCTTGTTTAAAAGTAGAATATCTATTTTTTCTAGCTGTATGAATTGTTAAAAATTTAAATTTTTCATCTTGTTTATCACTTAAATATTTAGATTTTGTAAAGTTATGCAAATCACATCTATACTTTATTAAATTATTCTTTAATTTAATATTTACCATTTTTTTTGATATAGATAAAGTTTCATTAGAAATATAAAGTGGGATAAAAGGAGTGTCTTTTTCAATAAATACTTTTTGTGTGTCTTCAATGCAATATTTATTTTTTACAATTGTTTCAATTTTTTCTTTAGTTTTTTGCCAAACAAATATAGAAAAAGATGAACCAATTTTAGGAAAAAATTTTTTGGCATTATTATCTATAACTAGAAAAGATCCATTATATAAAAGTTTTTTTAGTGTAGTATTATTGTTGTTGTAAGACATTCAATTATTAGGTGTTATAAAGCACAAATATCCTTGATCATTTAATAAATCAATTGATTTTTCAATAAATTTATTTGATAGACTTTTATTTTTATTTCCTCCACCAGAATAAGGAGGATTGGCCATTATTAGGTCAAATTTAGTATTATTGAAATCTCCAGTCATATTGAAAAAATCTTCATTATTTATGTGTGTCGGGTTTAGAATTTTTTTACAATTTTCATATCTAATTGTATTTAATTCATTAAATCAAATATTTTTTAAATCTGTTTTGAAAGAACAATATGCTCCAAAATTTCCATTTCCAGAACAAGGATCCAAAATTTTTAAATTATTTTTATTTCAAAATTCTTCCGGAATATAATCAATCATTTGTTCTACACATTTCATTGGTGTACATTCATCATCTTTAGAATTTTTGTGTGTTAAATCATTATTTAAAGAATCAAAAAAATCAAATATTTCTTGTTTTTTATTCAAATTATTTTTTTTAATTTCAAATTTAAAAGAAATATTTTCATTTATTGAATTATTTTTTGTATTCATAAAAAAATTATAAACAATCATAAAAAATAATATATAGATAAATAAAATTGATTTTAAAACATTTATCTCATTAATAATTAAGAAATACTAAATTACTTAAAAATTTAATTTCTTTAATATAAAGTAAAATTTATATGCTATGAATATATTTAAAACTATATTAAAAAAATTTAAAAAAAATAAACCCATTGAAGAAAACAATAATGATAAAAAAATTCAAAAATGAGAAAATTATGAATCATTTGCCAATTGATTTAGAGATGCTATAAAACTAGTTTCAAGCATTAGAATATTAAATTCTATACCTCTTGATTTGGGAAAATTTATTTCTTATCCATTTGATTTAAATAGATTTGAAGCAGCAAAAAACTATCAAACTTTATCTAAATTTTTAATTAAGGAAATAGAAGAAAATAATAATAAATTAGAACAAAACAACAAAGTCCCTTTTATTGAATATAATGATGATAGTGAGTTTTCTAAAATTTTAATTTCTAAAATTGAAAATAAAAAAGAGTTTTTTTCTCCTAGAAATTTCGATGATACAAAAGAATTAATATTTAGAGTATGATCTTCAAAAAATCTTAATGAAGATTTATGTTATTCTGTATATGAAACAGGAATTGTAGTTTTTAATTATATTTATACTATTGATCAATTATTAGAAGATAAAAATGAAGACAATGTGTTTTTAAAACTCTTATTTGATAAAACTTTTTCTGATGTTTTTAATTCTAATAGAATGATTGAAGACTTTAATAATTTATCAAATACAGCTAAAGTAAAATTCATTCAAAATTTTGTTAATTTTCATTTTTTAGAAAAAAATAATTTTGTTTTAAATAAAAATATTGAAAATGATAAATATGAAAACCTTTTCTTTTTAAAGAAAAGAAAAGAAATTTTAGAAATTGTTCAAAAACTTAAATTAGTTTTACACAAAAAAGATTTTTGAACAAAAACTAATGGAACAGAAAATAATTTAAAATCAAGAAAAAAATTAAATAGACCTTTATCAATGCTTTCTAATTATTCAAAACCAAATTATGATGGGTTTTCATTTATAAGAAGTATTCTATTTCAACCAGAAAATTTTGAAATAATCGAAATTTCTAAATGATGTCAATCTATAACATATAAAGGTATTCATAATTATTTAAAATGAAATAATATTATTTCATTAGAACAAAAATTGGAACATAATAATATATTTTATTTAGATGATAATTCTTCTAAATATAAATGTTCCAATAATGAAGGATTAATTAAAACAAATAATTGTAATTTGGTTAGTATTTTAAGAACTGATAAAAAAAATGATTCTGTAAAAACTTTTATTAATTCATTTAATTTAATTCAATCATTTTGGATGCTATCAGATTCTTTAACTAATAATATTTCTAAAGTTGATTATGATTTTTACGGTTTGAAAAATTCTTTACCTATACTAAATTACTATAATAGTAAATTAAAAGATTTTAATTCAGGGGTTCAAAATTCACCAGTTTTAGCAAATCTAAAAAAAGATATTTATAATAATTGCGATTTAGAGGAAAAATTTGCTGGTGCTTTAGCTGCTATTCAAGCAAGGTTTGCTATTGAAGATGGAAATAAAGAAAAGAAAAAAGCAATAAATGCTGGTGTTTTACAATTAACAGTTTTAGTTTTTGCTGGTATTGCTTCATTTGCAACTCTAAATAGATTTTTTGGTAAAAATGGAACTATAAAAGAAATGTGACATTTCTATATTTGAGGTCCTATATTTATAATAATTGTTTTATTAATTGCGGCATTTGCTTCATATTTAGATAAAAAGAAATAATTAAGGAGATATTATGTCATTAAAAGCTGGAATTGTTGGACTACCAAATGTTGGTAAAAGTACTTTATTTTCTGCTATTACTAAAAATCAAGTAGAAGCAAATAATTATCCTTTTACAACAATTGAGCCTAATATGAGCACCATTAATTTAATTGATAAAAGATTGCAAAACATTGCTAAAATTGTAAATCCTGAAAAAATTATTTACGGAACATTTGATTTTGTGGATATAGCAGGTTTAGTTAAAGGAGCTTCTAAAGGGGAAGGTTTAGGAAATAAATTTTTATCTAATATTAGAGAAGTTGATGCGATTATTCATGTAGTTAGATGTTTTGAAAATAAAGATATAGTTCATGTTGCTAATAAAATTGATCCTGTTACAGATCAATATGTAATTAATACAGAATTGATATTAGCAGATTATGAAACCATAAGTAATATTATTAATAGAGTGGCAAAAAAAGCAAAATCTGGAGTTGCTGAAGCTATAATAGAAAATAATCTTGCTTCTAAAATTAAAGAGCATTTAGAAAAAAACTTACCTGTAAGAAATATAATTAATTTTTTTAATGATGAAGAAAAAAAAGTTTTAAAAAGTTGACAACTTTTAACTTCTAAACCTATGATTTATGTTGCTAATATTTCATCAAATCAATTATTGGATTATCAAAATAATCCTTTATATAAACAATTAGAAACAGAAGCAAAAGAACAAAATTGTTTAATTTTACCTATTTGTGTTCAAATAGAAAGTGAATTAGCAAATATAGAAAATGAAGAAGAATTAAATGAATGATTTACAACATATGGAATAGAAGAAAGTGGATTAAATAAATTAACTAAATCTGCTTTTAAATTATTAGAATTAGAAACTTATTTTACTGCTGGACCTTTAGAAGTTAGGGCATGAGTTTATAAAAAAGGTTCATTAGCACCCAAATGTGCTGGTATAATCCATTCAGATTTTGAAAAAAAATTTATAAAAGCTGATATTATTTCTTATCAAGATTATATAGATTATAATGGTGAAAATGGTGCTAAATCAGCAGGTAAATTAAGATCGGAAGGAAAAAATTATATAATGCAAGATGGTGATGTATGTCACTTTAAATTTGGTAAATAATTTACCAAATATGGGAGTTTAGTATAATGGCATTACTGTAGTCTCCAAAACTACTTATGTGGGTTCGATTCCTACAACTCCTGCCATATCAATATTATTTGTCTAATAATTCTCTATTTTTTAAAATAGTCAATTAAAAATAGAGAATTATTTTTATTTTTTTTAAAAATACAATATAATTTTTATACATATTTTGTTTTATATATCTATAAATAAGAGTAATAAAACAAAAAATAAATTTTAAAGGAGTAAATATGAATTACCAAAATGATGAAGATACATTAGAATTTTCAACAGATGATGATGAAACAAGTGTTTTTGAAGAAGAAGATGTACAACCAGTACAAGATATCACTTATGAACAAATAAAAATGACCACTGATCCTTCTGAAGAAGAATTAAAAGAAGAAATTAAAAGAAAATTCAAAGTTGAAACAATGACTAAAAAAGAATTTTTCATTGAGGTAGCTGAAAGATTAGATGTTCCAGTTAGAGTGGTTGATGAATTTTTTGATGCTTTTGTTTTTGTTCTTAAAGAAAAATTAATTGCTGAAGTAAAGGTTCAACTTTCAACTTTAGGTACTTTTGAAGTTAAAGTTAAAAAAGGAAGAACTACAGTTAACCCATTTCAAGAAAATAAAGAAATTGTTGTTCCTGAAAAACGTATAGTTAAATATACTCCTTCTAAATATTTAAGAGAAATTGTTAATTTTTAATTATTTATTTAAATGTGGTAGAAAATCTATTAATCCAGGATATTCTAATTCAATTTTCTTACCTATTTTTAAAACCTCTTCATATGCAAGAGGTTTTTTATTTCTATTAATATAATCATAAATATCCACAATAAAAAAATCATTATATAAACCAAAGAAAATAATAAAAAAAGCAATACCTCCATTATCAGCTATTTTCTTTAGATAATCAATTTGATGAATTTGAACATTGCTAGATGGTAAAACTTTTTCATTTGTACTTTTTGCTTCAAAAGCAATAAATTTTCCTTGATAGCACCCTATGTAATCAACTGTACTTTTTGAAGATACAATCCCATCTTTTACACTAATTATGTTGTTTTGATTTACGAACAATCTTTTAAAATTTATATTTAAATTTTTCTTTTCTATATAGGCTATTTTATTTTCACTATAGTAATTAATAGTTTTATTAATAATAGACTCTAGTAACATACCTTTATTTTTGTTTATCATACTTATATATATTCATTTTTTAAAATTTTTTGAAAAAATAAAAAAATTTAACAAAAATGGACTATTTTTGTTAAATTTAGAATAGTAATAATTTATTTATAAATAAAAGGAAATTTTATGGCGCATTCAATATCTGGGGCATTTACAAAAAATAAAACTGATGAATTGTATACTCCCAAAATTTTAGTTGACGTTATATATATATATATATATATAAATTGATAAATAAATTAAGAAAAAAATTAAATAGAGAACCAATTATATGATTACCTTTTGATACTAAAAATAGTGAATATGTTCTTTTTTGTGAAAAGAATAATTTTAAATATATATGTTCACATATATGGGAAGGAAAAGATTTTTTTAAATATGAACCTAAAGAATGGGATATAGCTCTTTCTAATCCTCCATTTTCAAAAAAATTAGATGTTTTTAAAAAATTAAACTCTTTTGGTAAACCATGGGCAATGTTAACAAATATTATGTGTTTAAATTATCAAGAAATTGGTAATTATTTTGCTGATAATCCTTGTCAAATGTTAATTGTTGATAAAAGAGTGTCTTTTAATGGTAATCCTTCATCTTTTAATTCTTCATATATTTGTGGTAATAATTTTTTACCAAAAGATTTAATTTTTACACATATAAAACATAATAATGCATTATCAAATTTTACCCCTTCTAAAATGTTTATAAAAAATAAGGAGGAAAAATATGAGTAATTCAGAGAGATTATCAAATGTACTAAAAAATGATGTAAAAGGTGGCAAAGGATTAACAAAGGAATCCGTAAAGCAAGAAAATGAACTATTAGAATCAGTAGAAGAGGTTAAAAGTAAATTAACAACTTTATTCCCAGAATTAGTTTTTAAATTTGAAAAACAACTTTTATTAAAAGATATTGTAGAAAAATTAAGAAAAATTTATCCTAATGAAATATGAAATTTTTATTTTGATAAAACAAATATTAAACCAGATGGAGGATTTTTATATATTGAAGATAAAAATGAAAATAAATATCCAATTTTAATAAGCGAAGCTAAAAAACAAGGGACAAATGATAAACGAATCGAAGAAGGCAAAGGAATTCAAGCACAAGGAAATGCTATTGAAAGATTAGGAAAAAATGTTATAGGATTAAGAACTTGAATGACAAATGAATCGATTTTTCCTTTTGTTTGTTTTGGTTATGGAGAAGATTTTGATAAAAATTCAACAATTTTAGATAGAGTAGTTACTATTGCTGAATTTGGTGAATTATGCAAAATATATTTGCATAACACATTAAAGACAAATAGAGGAAGTTATTTTTTTAAAAAACAAAAATGAAATAAAGAAGAAATGGTTAAAATTTTGTTAGATATTTCAACTAAATCTATATATTATTATTTCTCTAAATATGATGAAAATAATTTTAAAAAATAATAAAAATAAAAAAATCATATTTTACTTATTTAGCTTTAAAATAGTAAAATATGATTTTTTAAATATCGGATTTTAAAATTTTCAACATATTATTTTTATAAATTTCCACACCTGGTTGATTAAATGGATTTACTCCTAATAAGTAAGCTGACATAGCTAATGCTCTTTCAAAAAATTGAAATAAATAACCCAATGTATAAGCAGAAAAATTTTTAAAAGTAAAAATTAAATTTGGTATTTTTCCAGTTGAATAGTGTGCATCTAATGTTGCTTTTTGAACAATATTATTCACTTGATGTAAATTTTTACCATCTAAATATTTAAGATTGTCATAATCAACATCATTAGTTTTGAAATAAATATTTTCATTTATTTCTTTAACTTTAAAAATAGTTTCAAATAAAATTTTTTGTCCATCTTGAATCATTTGTCCTAAAGAATGTAAATCGGTTGAAAAAATAGCATTAGTAGGTAAAATACCCTTATTATTTTTTCCTTCTGATTCTGAAAAAAGTTGTTTTCATCATTCACTTAAATAATAACTTTTAGGTTCATAAAGAACCATCATTTCAACACTATATTTTTTTCCTAGAATAAATCTTGCACAAGCATATTGATAAGCTAAATTTTTATTTAAATCAGGATCTTCCAGTTCAAGATTTAAATCTTTAGCGCCTTCAATAATTTTATCTATATCTATTCCTGCACAAGCAAATGGGAATAAACCAACAGGAGTTAAAACAGAAAATCTACCACCTATATCACTTGGAATTATAAATTTATTATATCCTTTGTTTTTTGCCATATCAGACAAAATTCCCTTATTTTCATCAGTAGTAACAACTATAAAGTTTTTTGCTTGTACAACTCCAACTTGTCCTTCTAACAATTTACGAAATTCTCTAAAAGCAATAGAAGGTTCTAAAGTGGTTCCTGATTTTGAAATTACATTAATGGCAAATCTTTTATTTTCAACATATTTTAATTTATTTATCAAAGTTTCTGCGCTTAAATCATTTCCGGCAAAAAGAAGTTCAATATTAGGTTTTTTTGATGAATAGGAGCCATAGATAAAATCATAGCCAGCTTTAGTTCCTAAATATGAACCACCTATTCCAATTACTACTAAAACTTCAATTTTTTGTTTTTGAAAAGTAGAAGATAATTCTTTAATTTTATCAATGTCTTCAATTGTAATTTTTTCTGGCCAATCCAATCAACCAAGCCATTCTTTTTCTTGGACATTTTTTTTAATTAAATGGTTATGAATAGAATTAACTTTATTTTGTAAAATTTTTATATCATCAAAATTTAAAGCATTAGTTATGTCTAAATCTATATTTTTCATATTAACCTCTTTATTTAAATAAATCTATTAAATTATTTTAATAGATTATCAATTTTATTACTCATTCAAATTAATTTATTTTCTGCTTCTAATTCTGTATTGCCATATGTAGAAATATATATTTTTATTTTAGGTTCTGTTCCAGAAGGACGTAAAGAAATCCAAGAATCATCATTAAAAAGATATCTATACATATTTGATTTTAAAATATCATTTTTTAAGTTGAAATCAATAAAGTTAGCATTTTCCAAATTTAAATTTTTAAAATTATTGATGATTAAATTTACTTGTTTTTTAGTTTTATTTGTTATATCAAAAGAAATAGTTTTTGTTTTTAAAAAACCATATTTTAAATAAATATTTTGTAATACATCATATAAAGTTAAATTTTTATCTTTATAAAAACTTAACATTTTAATTAAGATAACAAACGCTTGTATTGCATCTTTATCTCTTGAAATTGAAGAATCTAATAAGCATCCATTACTTTCTTCAAAAGCAAATAAAAAGTTATTATTTTTATTTTGATTAATGATATGAGTAATTCATTTAAAACCAGTAGGAACTTCAAAAGTTTTAATATTTTTTTGTTTAGCTATTTTAGCAGGTAAATTTGAAGATACAAAAGAATAAGATAAATAATTATTTTTAATATTAACCTTATTTATAGTTAAAAAATAAAAAATTAAAGTTGCTATTTCATTTCCATTAAGCAAAACATATTGATTTTTATGTTTTATTTTTATACCAATTCTATCTGAATCTGGATCAGTTAAAATTATGGCATCAGCGCCTATATTTTGTTTATCATTGTAAAGTTCTGCTCATTTATATGTTTGATTATATTCTGGATTAGGACTAGGGCAATATGAAAAATCTTTATCTTCTTTTGATTGAAAAGGTTCAAAAAATAGATTATTAGAATTTAAAAATATTTTTGTACTTAAATATTTTACATATTTTAACCCTGTTCCATGTAAAGGAGAATATACAATTTTTATATTGTTAATTGGTGAATTAAAATTTAATTTTTCAATTATTTTATTGCAATATTTTTGATATAAATTTTCTTCTATATATTCAACATTATTTATTAATTTACAATCAATATTTAGAGTTTCTTTTGAATTATTATATGGACTAAAATATTTTTTAATATTTTCAACTTCTTCAGGCAAACATTGCCCTCCAAAAGAGTTATATAACTTTATTCCATTGTATTCTTTTGGGTTATGGCTAGCAGTAATATTTATTCCACCTAAGGCATTAAATTTCATAATACAATATGAAACAAAAGGTGTTGGACATATATCTTTACTTAGTTTTACTTTAATGTTATATTTAGATAAAATTTGTGCTGAATAATAAGCAAATTCTTTTGATAAATTTCTATTATCTCTACCTATAATAACAATTTTTTCTTTAACATTAGAATATTTATTTATTAAATATAACCCAAATGCATTAACTATTTGATCAATATAAGCAAAATTTAATTTATCTTGTCCTATACCTACTTTTCCTCGCATTCCTGCAGTTCCCATTTCTAATTTTTTAACTAACATATCTAATATTATAAATATTAGATATTTAAATCAAAATAAAGATTAATAATTTTAATGAAAAAACTTGTAATCAAATTACAAGTTTAGTTTAGTTAATTTGTATAATATCCAAAAACATGGAAGTTAAATTTGAAAGTTTCATTCTTTTTTGTATAGAAAATTGCTTCATATTGAACCACACCCATAGATTTATGGAATGGAGATGCATCTATTTTAATTTTTGTAACTTTATAATATGAATAAATATTTTTATCAAAAGTAAAATGCAAATTGTAAATATTTGCATTACTTCTATATCCATATATTGTTGAATTTTTGTAATCTATTTGAATATTTTCTAATTTTTTAAATCCTGAAATAGTTACATATTTTATGACTGAAGCATTAGAATTTTTCTTTTTTACAGAAATAGGAATTGTTATTTCTCCTTTTATATCATCAATATTTATATAATTATCATCAAGTAATTGGCATTCATAATCTTTTTCTTTATTTATAAGTTTTAATGGAAAATGAGAAGCATAATATTTTTCTTTATTGCTATCATCAATAGTTATATTTTTTATTTCATCAAAAAATATTTTTTTAAATCCTTCTGTTTTATATTCTTTTTTCATTTGTTTATTATTTTCTTTATTTATAAATACTACTCTATATTTTAAAATCCCTTGAGAATCATCTTTTTCAAGTTTATCTATGTAATATTTGTATTTATTTTTATCATATCCATATACATCAACATCTAGAGGATTATTAAAATCTATATCAGAAGGATATTTATTTTCTTTATTTTTAAAATTGAAAGTTATATCAACTTCTTTAAAACTATAAAAATAAACTTTAATATGTATTTTTGAATCATAAGATCGATGTTCAGGTTCATTTTTTTTAGTTAAAATACATACTGATTCAAAATAAGGTTTTTCATAACCTTGTTGTATATATTTAAGATTAATAACTTCTAAATTGTATTTTTCTTTATCATAATCAACAGATTGTTTTATATCTTCTTCATTAATATCAAATGCATATTTTCTTTCAAAAGTTTTATCACTTTTTACACTATTATAAGATTTATAAACTTTATTTGTTTTAATAAAACCCCCTATTTCAAAAGGAGCACGATATATTTTATTATTATTTTTTGTGTCTATAATATCAAAATTTAAAATTAAAAAATCATCATTAGATTCATCATTTTCTATATTTCTTAAAAAGAGTTTATATCTATTATCTTCATTTGATTTAAAATTAATGTCCTCTCTTTTAATTTCTTTAATATAAGATTCTCTTTTATTTTTAGCTAAATCAATATCTAATTTGAATTTTTTTAATCCTTTTATTCACAAGAAAGAATGATATTGATATATTCTATTTTTCTTAGAAATAATAGTATATCTAACTTCAATAGTATCACTAAAATTATTTTGAGTTATACCAGTACAAAAAACTTCATATTCATCTAAATCAACATTTGCAAATTTAATCATTTCTCTATTTATTTCAAATGGAAAATAATTATTAGCATTATTTATATATGCGCTAATATTATTTTCTTTAAATTTATTAAAGAAAAATTTTCTTTCAACTACTACTTCATTATTTTTGTTGTTTCTTAATTGAACATTAAGATATATCCCATGCTCTTTAGGAATACAACTAGAAATAGAAGCATTATATAGATCATGATCATAACCAATTACTTCATAATCTCATTTTCTTGATTCTCATATGTATTTAGATTTATTTTCTTTAAATATGACATCTAAATTATGATAACTTTCATCTTTTTTAAATCCAGTAATTTGTTTATCTTTTAAAATAGTTAAATTTTTAGGATTCTTTTTATCAATAATTTTAATATCTAATGTTATTGTGCCTTTATTTTGATCAAATTTTTTAATTTTAGTTTCTATTAAAAAATTTTCAATATTTTTTCCTTTGTATTCTATAAGTTCAGGAATAATTTCAGATGCATATTTATCTTCTTTATGTGAAACATCATATTTAATTTCTTGTTCTACAATTTGTTGAAAATTTTTTAAAGGATTTTTATTAGCTTTATTTGATTTAGATTTTTGAAAAATTTTAGTAAATTCACATTTACTAGATAAAGATATAGTTGACATAGGGATTGTACTTAGAATACCTAAAGTAAAAATTTTATTGTAAAGTTTTTTAATTTTTCCTCCTTATTAAAAAAACTTCCTATTGGTTAAATTAGTGAATTAGACTTAATTCACCACTTATATATGTACAATTAATCAACAAAAGTATAAAAAAAATTATTTTTTAACAAAAATAACCTTTTTTTATACTTTTCTATTTAATTTCTTTGATTCCATTCATATATGGAACTAATTTTTCTGGAATAGTAATACTTCCATCTTTATTTTGATAATTTTCTAAAATAGAAGCAACAAGACGATCAATAGCTAATCCTGAACCATTTATTGTGTGAGCGTATTGATTTTCACCTTTTTCATTTTTGTATCTAATTTTAGCTCTTCTACCTTGAAAATCACCGAAATAAGATATTGAACTAACTTCACGATATTTTATTTCAGAAGGCATTCATAATTCCAAGTCAATAGTATGCATTGAAGAAAAACCCAAATCACCAGTACATAATCTTACTTCACGATAAGGAATACCCAACAGTTCTAAAATATTTTTTGCATCTTCTACAGTTTTTTCATATTCTTTTCAGGCATCTTTTTCATTTACTAATTTAACTAATTCTACCTTTTTAAATTGGTGATTTCTAATTATTCCCTTTGTATCTTTACCACCTGAACCAGCTTCTGATCTAAAACATTCAGTAAAACCAGTCATTTTCATTGGTTTGGATAAATTAATAATTTCATTATTATATATATTAGTTAAAGTTACTTCAGCGGTAGGGATTAAATAATGTGATAAACCTTCTAAAGCAAAAAGGTCTTCTTTAAATTTTGGTAATTGTCCAGTACCATAAAGCATTTCTGGTTTAACTAAAACAGGAGTAGCAAATTCTATATATCCTCTTTCTAAATGTTGATCTAACATAAAATTTTGTAAAGCTCTAGTTAATTTAGCACCCAAACCTTTGTATAAAACAAATCTTGAGCCTGATAATTTAACCGCTCTTTCTAAATCGATAATGTCTAATTTTTTGCCAATTTCATAATGTGGTAAAACTCCAGCAATTAAACCTCTTCCTAATTTATCATGACATTTTATTATTTGATTACTATTTTCATCTTTTCCAATAGGTACAATATCCAAAGGAATATTAGGAATAGAAAGTAATAATTCTTCTACTTTAGTATCTAATATAGAGGCACTTTTTTCTAATAGTTCTTCTTCTTTTTTTACATTTTCTATGTTTTCTTTTAATTTTTGTAATTCTTCTGGATTATTTTTTAATTTTGCAAATTGTTTTGAAAATTTACTTAATTCAGCTTTTTTTTGCTGAGCTTTAAACATATATTTCCCTCTTTTTGTTCCAAGCTCAACTAATTTATCAAAAATTTCTATATTAAAATTTCTATTTTTAAGTCCTAATCTAACTTTTTCTACATTATCCAAAATATATTTTAAATTAAGCATTTTTTCTCCTTGTTATAAGTTTTATTTAATTTTTTAAAACTTAATTTTTTAATTTAAAGTATTAATTATTTAATTCCAAACATTGCTCTTCTAACTGCTTCTGAATCATTTTCTGAACTTTTTTCTTTAATAATTTTTAAACCAAATTCCATTGCGGCAGCTGCACATTTCCCTGTTATAAAATTATTGGAAACGGTTACCATATCTTCTTTGCGATTATTTAGTTTTTCTAATTCTAAACCTTCTATAGGAAATGAACTATATTCTAATTTTTCTAAATAACCATTTTCTTGCAAAACATTAGGAGCATCGCAAATAGCAAAAATATCTTTTTTATCAATTATAAATTTATCAATAACTGCTAATGATTTTTCATCATTTCTTAATTCTTTTGCACCTACTCCTCCCGGTATAAATAAAGCGTCATATTGATTAAAATCAACTTCATTAGAAAGATTTAAAGTAACAACATTATATTGTCCTGTTGCTTGGATATGTTTAGGATTGTAATAAGTAATTAATTCTAGCAATTTTGCTTTTTGTAAACATGATATAGTTGTTGTTAATTCAATATCATTAAAATATGGATGTACCAAAACTAGTAATTTCATTATTGTCTCTTTTCTATAATTTTATCTTTAGGTTTGTTTATAAAAATTTTATTATTTGTTTTAATTTTTTCATTCTTTTTATTTTCAATAAAATTTGTTTTTTCTTTTTTATTTTTACGAAAATTGGGGGTTAAAATCTTATATTTTTTTGCTAGTGAAATATAGTAGTTAACTACTTGCTCATTAAAGAAATAGTTGAAGTTATTATATTTATTTACCAAATCATTTAAGTCATTAAAAATGTTATCTACAATATTTTTAGAGTATTTATATACCTTAGAATTTTCAATAAATTCTTCTTTATCAACTATTCTAAATTGTTTTCCTGGATATGATTTAATATCTAAATCATAATCAATAAATTTTAGTATTTTATTTTCTAAAATGGGTTTAGATGCCATATTTATATAAATATAGTTTTCATTTTCTTTCAAGGTTGTCAAAGCATTATACATTTGATTTTTAGGCAAAAATCAAATAACAGGATGTTGATATTTTCAAATTTTAAATGGTATTTCTTCCACTTTTGTATTGTTAATTAGCAAAACAAAATGATTTGGAGTATTTCTTAAAATGTAAACATCATGTCATTTTCTATATAAATTTCAATCAGATTTATAAGCTTCTACAACAATTTTGTTTTCATTTTTATCAAAATTTTGATACATTAATTAAACTCTTTGTTTAAGGATAAATAATCATTAAGGACATTTTTTTGTATAGAATAAGTATTTTTACTTTTTCAACTTGAAGAAATTAAATTTTTTTCATCTTCGTTTCTAAATTGTCAACTAGATCTTTTTGTTGTAATTTCTCTATTTTCTGAATAAGTTAAATTATTGTAAATAATTTCATTTTCTTCAATTTTATTATCATTATTTTTATCTATTCAAAAACCTATTTTTTCTCCTAAAGTTTCATTTATTTCACTAAATTTAAAATCCGTATAATAAGGAGTATATTTATTTTCATCAAGTTTTTCATACTCGTTAGACAATAGTGTTTTTCTAATTCCAAAATTGTGAATAATTTGTTTTTTTATATTAAAAGTCAAATATTTATTAGTTTTTTTATTTTTAATAACAATGGCTTTTGCTTCTTTTAATTTATTATCTAAATACCCTGAAAATGCAATAGAATTTAATAATTTTTTATCATTTATTCACACATTTCCATTATTTTTTCACTCATATTCTATATTTGAGTAAATTTGAGAAATATTTTTACCATATCCCATTGTATTTAACATAACTTCCTGAAGTTTTTTAACATAAGGACTATAAGTTATTTCTTTAAAAGAAATAGGATCAAATAACTTCCCTCCATAAGGATTATTTGGATATAAATTTTTGTATTCAAATAAATTTGAACCAAAATCTTTTGTATCAATAATTTTTGGTTTTAAATGTTCAAAACCAATACCTAAATCAAATGTTTTGGCTCAATCTTCTGCATTTGAGAATCCCTCAAATCTTTGATAGGAATTGAATTTTGAAAAATGAGTTCCAGATCAAGAAAATAGTAATTTATTATTTTCAAAATCTTTAACTTCTTTTGTATCTAATTTAGAAATATTAAAATATGGAACATAACCTATTTTTTGTCATTCTCTTGGTATTAATTCTGCTAATGAATAATAATAAGGAATATTTTTCGAATCCAAATAATAACTATTTCCAAAATAATAATTTTTATGTTCAAACAATTTATTTCTAAAAATCTTTCCTTTTTCTACTTTGTTAGAAGCTTCAAATAATTCTTTTAATGATAAAGATAATTGATTATTAGGATTAGATAAAAATTTATAATTAGCTAATTCCTTATCTATTTCAGTAGAATTATCAAAAATTTCATAGTTTAAATTAGATAAAAAATTTTTATAAAAATAAGGATTTCAATAATTTTTTGTTGAAGTAGATTTATTATAATCATTATTTTTAAAATAATATGTATTATAAATTTCATTGTTTTTACTTGAAGCAATTTCAGCATAACAAGTGGCTCAATGATGCATATATTCATGAAAAATTGTAGGTAATATTGCTTTTACTTTGTCCTCAATTGATAAATTTTTTTCAGCATAAGAAGAACTATTTATGAACATTTCTTGAATGTTTGGAATGTACAAACCTTTTACTTTATTATTTAAAATAGTAAAGTCATTAATATTAATTGCTTTTAAAAAGTTTACTTCATTACCAAAAGTTATTTTTTGATGAAATTGTAAAGCAAGATATTTTAATCCTTGTTTTCCTAAATAAAAATGATTAACTCCTAATTTATCTATACCATAACAAAAATCTTTAAATTTTATATGTGTGATTGGATCATTAAAAGTAAGAATTTTATTTTTATTATCATATTCAAAAAATTTTGAATCATTTTTTGAATCCAATATTTCTTTTATTTGTTTTTCATATTCATTATTGCTTTTATAAAGTAAATTAACTTCTTTTAGTGAATCTTTAGAAAGATTAAAATTTTCTAATTTATCATTTATTTTTATTCCACTTTCATTATGAAAAATTTTCTTTTTTATTTGATTTTTATTTCATAAATAATATGAAAAATAAAAAGTGGCACCTATAGTTAATAATGAACCAATAATAATTCAAATTTTTAAATTTTTCTTCATTTTATTCCTATTTTAGTTTGCGAAAAATTTAATCAAAAATTGTTCAAATCCTATTTCTGGTTTAATTTTTCCTATTTTTATTTCATAATCTAAATCTGCTAAAAAAATAATGATAGCTTTTATTTTTATAATTCCATAAATTTCTAATATTTGATAGATTTTTTTAATTCTAAAAATATTTATTTTTAATTCCTTTGAAATATATTCAAAATTTTTTTTATCCAATAAAAAAAAATATATTTTAGAAGATATTACAAACAGGTTATTTATTTGAGAAATAAGATTGCTAATTTCTATATTAAAATTAATTTTTTCTGAATATTTAGATCAAATATTAAAAAAATTTTTGGAATTGAAAGCATTTGAAAAAGAATATATATCTTCATTATAGTAATTACTTATAGATGTATTTATTTGTTCTTTTGATATATGTTTATTTTCAAATAATAATTTTTGAACTTCATAAGAAATAATTTTCATATCATTAGGTAATTTATTTTGTAATAAAATTGCATCTTCAAAAGATATTTGACCATTATTTTCTTTTACAATTTTAATAATTTCATTAGGAATTTGACTTAATGAAATTTTTTGGCATCATTTTCATTCAACACTTTTATTTTGTTTTAAAAAAGAAGTAAATATATTATTATTTAATTTTTCTAAATTATCTATTTCATCTACTACAAAAATTAGTAAATCATTTGTATTTCTTTCTAATGATTTCAAAAATGCATCAATATTTTTTTTATTTTCTATGTCTATTTTTTTGGTGAAATAAGGAAATTTTTTGATAACAATTAATTTATTAGAAAAAAATAAATTTTCTGAATCTATTTCATCAATAATTTCATTTAAATTATCAAAATAGATAATTTCTTTTTTTTGATAATTGTTATATTTTTCTTCAATTTTTTTAATTGTATTTTCTATGTTAAAAATTTCTTCGCCATATAAAATAAACATATTTTTATTATATTTTAATATTTTGTTTTATTTGTTTATTTGTTTTATAAAATAGATATAAAAATAAAGAAAAAAATAAAGCATAATATAGATATAAATATTCAATTTTTATGTTTTCAAAATTTAAAAAATAACTATTCTTATAGGCAAAGTTTAATATTTTTTCTAATCCCATATAAAGAAAATTTAGTAAGTTAAAATTATAAAAAAATGCTATAGATATGCTAAACAATAATTCAAAAATAGGGCTAAAAATTAAAATTCAAAAAATACCAAAAATATTCAAATTTTTATTAACATATATTGACATTCGACTAATAAATATATAAATCATTAATAAAAAAATAAATCATTTTAGATATTTATTGATATTTAAATTTTTAAAAATAGAATTAAAAATTAATATAAAGAATGATATTAAAAAACTAAATATAAAACTGTAGGAAAATACACAATATGGATTAAATATAAAAACAAAAATAGCTGATATTGATAGTGAATCTAATAAGTTAGTTTTTTTATTTAATTCTTTTGTTTTTAATTTTCAAATTATCATAATAAAAGCTCTAAAAGCAGATATAAAACTTTTAATAAAAATTAAATAATAAAATAAAATTCAAATTGTTAAATTGTTTTTTAAATTTTGATTTTTTATTTTATAAAATAATGAATAAATTATTTTATACAAAAGATTAAAATGCATACCTGATATAGCTATCAAATGAATAATATTTAAATCAGATATTTTTGTTTTTATATTAAATTCTTCTAATTGGTATGAAAATAAAATTAATGAAAAATATTTTTTAAAATATTCAGGTTTATTTTCTATAAATTTATAAAAAACATTATGAACTGAGTTATTACAACTGTTTATTTTTAATAATTGAAAATTATTAATTATGTAATTGATTTTATTGCTTTTATAGAAAAATAATAATTTATCATTTTCTAAATTTTGTAATTTGGATGAAAACCATAAAGAATCGTCAATGAAAAAATTAAAATTAATATTATTTCTTCACAACAAAAGATTACCATATTTTTTTGTACTTAAAATATAGTATTTATTTTCTTTTTTAAAAATTCTAGCTTCTATATTTTCAATATTTCTATCTACAAATTGAGCTGAATCAATTTTATTTTTAATAATAAAAAATAAAATTAAAAATAAAATAATAAAAAAGGAAAAAATAAAATGTTTTCAATTTTTTAGTATTTGTAAAATAGAAATCATAAAAACTATAAATCCAAATAAAATTTTTGAACTTAATTTAATAGAATTTAAAGCTATAAAAGCAAAAATTAATATTCAAAAACAAAGAAAAAAATTATTTATAAAATTAAAATTCTTTTTAATTTTTCTAATGTTTTCGGACCTATACCTGATATTTCATTTAAATCTTCTCATGTTATATTTATTTTCTTTTTCCTTAAAAAAATTATTTTTTCTGAAATAGATTTACTAATACCCATATTAATTAGTTGTTCTTTATTATTTAATTCAATTCATTTTATTTTTGATTTTTTTAAAGACAAAACTTTAATTGTTAAATTTTCTTTAATTTTTTCATTTAAATTAAAAGATGATAAATCGCTATTATTTTTAATACCAACTTTTTTAAAAATTTCGAAATATGTAACATCTTTTTTGAATGTATAAGTTCCAGGATATTTTACTTCTCCGAAAACCTTAATAGTTATATATAAATTGTTTTGTTTATATTCATGATTATCTTTTTTATTTTTTTGTATATAAATTGAAGAAAAAGCACTAATTGATGTTAATGAAATGGTAAATATAATAAAAAGAATAATTATTCATTGTTTTTTAGTAAATCTTTTCATACTTATATATGTATATTTTTTTAAAAAAAGATAAAAAATAAAAAAATAGGGGCTATTTTGTTAAATTTTTATCATTTTTTTAATTTTTATTAATAAATATATAAATATTTATATTTTTTGTTATTATATTTTTACATCAGCCAACAGCTATTGAAAAATAGAGGAAAGTCCACGCTAGCACTTTCTGAAATGAAAGTAGTGATCATGCTGAGTCTAATAAACTCAGGCAAAGACGACTAGTGCCACAGAGACGAGAATTGTGAAACGCGGTAAACTCCATGAGCTAGAAACCCAAATTTTGGTAGGGGAATTCTTAATTGGGAACAATAACCAAAAGAGAAAATCGTAAGATTAGATAAATTGTTGGCACCTTAATAGGTACAGAACGTGGCTTATAGATGTTCAACTCCTTTTTTTGGGGGTTGATTTTTTAAATTAAAAAATCACCATTTTTAAAATGGTGATTAAATTTATTAAAATTATTTATTATTTCTAACACGTTCTTTAACATAAGGTAATAAAGCCATAAATCTAGCTCTTTTAATTGCGTTAGCAACTTTTCTTTGATCTTTAGCGCAATTTCCAGTAGAAGCACTAGGTTTAATTTGGCCAGTATTAGTTACAAATTTTTCTAAGAATTTAACATCTTTATAATCTACATATGTAATTTTTGAATCACATAATTCACATCTACGTTTTTTAAAATTCAATTTCTTTTTATTATTAATCATAATTCTCCTAATTAATCTTCATCAAGATCAACAAATCCATATTTATTATCTGAAGGAGCGTTGTTTATTGTATAAGTATTTGTTTGTTCCGGATTCATACTCATCATTTTTTCTTGAGTATTATTGTTTTTGTAATTTAAATTAATTGTTTGAGTACTTTCTCTCATTTCACGAGCTTTTTTAGTTTCTAATAAAGTTAAATTTTCAACCACAACTTCAATGTTTCTTACAGTTTCACCTTGAACATTTTTAAATTGCGAATTTGAAATATAACCTTCAATAGAAATTAGAGAACCTTTACCAGCATATTTTTTTACAAAATCAGCTTGATTTCTTCAAACAACAAAAGGAATAAAATCAGTTACTTCATCAGAAGCTTGACCTACTCTTCTACTTATAGCAATTGTAGAACGAACATATGTAATTCCACTTGTAGTGGTATTAGCATTTATATCTCTAGCAATTCTTCCTATTAAAATTACTTTGTTCATTTTTCTCCATTCAAAGTTAGATTAAATAACTATTTTTTAGTAAATTCTTTTTTTATGTTTGATTGAACTTTATCAGTTTTTTCATTGTTTGTAGATTTTTGATTGTCAACTCTAACTGGCTTTTTGTTAAATTCATTTGAACGTTTAAAATCTTTAAAATTTTTAAATACTTTTTTATTTTTAAATACTTTATTTTTACCTTTTTCAGTACTTAAATTAATAATTAAATGTCTTCATATGTTTTTTGAAATATTTGCTTTACGTGAAAATTCATAGATTTTTTCAGAAGTTGATTTAACTTCAAAAACAACATATTGACCTTTAATTGATTTGTTTATAGGATATGCTAAATCAGTGATATCTAATCTTTCTTCTTTAGCAATTGATTCTTTACCGAAAATTTCTTCAACTAAATTATGTGCTAATCTAGCTTCAATTTTTGGATCAAGAATTACCATAATTTCATAATTGTTCATTTTTCTCCTTTTGGACATCAGGGTATAAAAAAACCAAGGAGTATTTCTACTCATGCTTTATTATATATTATTAATATATAAAAAAATATAATTTTGTATTATTTTTGTTATTAAAAAATTAACTTTTTTTACTATAAAATAGATAAAAATAACAAAATTATTAGTTAATACACTTATTTTATTATTAATATTTTTATTTTATTCATTAAAATAAAATGATTATAATTTTAATATTATAAATATTCTTAAAGGAGAGTATTATGCAAACTATTATTTTTGATAAACATATCAAAAAATTAAATAAAAAATATGATTTTCAAAAGAAAGATCAAAGAAAAGAAATATTAAAAATTCTTTTAGATTATGCTATTTCATTAGATATTAATCCTATTTATGCTGATTCATTTATGCCTCTTCCTGCATATTATTTAGATGATGAAAATGATCCTAGAATTGTTTTGTATACATTAAGAAAAGAACTCTTTCCTAATATTGATTATGATTATTCAGAAACATTAGGAAATAAAAACTTTCCAAATGTTTCTGAATTAAAATCACAATTTAATCAAATTTATACTAAATTTACAAGTGAGTTTACAGGATTGGACTTTATAAAAGAAGAACCTCAAATTGGTGATTATGTAAAATTATTTAATGCAGATAAACAAAAAGTTTATACTGGTGTTTTAGAAGAAAATCCTAGAAAACAAATTTTTAACATTAATTGATTTGATGGAAAATCTTCGGGGGATTATTTAGAATTAAAATTTGGATCAAAAAATTATAATTTGCAAATTATTGGATATGCAAGAAAAAATGAAAACAAAAAATTAGAATATGTAGATTTGCAATGATACTTTCCATTTGATAATTTAAATTCATTAGATAATTTTTATAAAAAAATGAAACTTAAAGTCTTTACAAAATTATTACTAGATAATATTGTTTATGATTTTTTGACATATCAAATGGAATTCATAGAAATGAATTATGAATTTGAAAATTTAAATGATTTAATAGCAATGTATGAAATTCAAACAGGTTCTAAAAATGCAAAAGTTGAAATTATTTTAAAACTTATTTCTTGAATCAATTCATTTAATCATCATGATTTAAATTTAGATTTACACCAAAAAACTATTATGAAAGAAATGGCAAATGTTTATTTTGAAAAAGATGATAGATATGACGAAGAAACAGGTTTTAATACTTTCAATGAATATCTTAATTTAATTAAAATTTCTAATAAAAATGCTTATGAAACAATTTTGACTTTATTAAATGAATTTTCATTATAAATATAAAAAATAAGTAGTTTAAAAGCCTACTTATTTTTTATATTCTTCTATTAAATTATTTAATTTTATTAATCAACTATTCATTGTTGCTTTTGGTATAAAAATATCATATTCATTATTTATTATTTGTGAAAGGTTTTTTAATGATTCATAAGGATATTTCTTTTTTTGTTGAAAAAAGAAAATTTGTTTTTCATTAAAAAAATATTCTAATTTATTTGAAAAAAGCAAATTAATATTGTTTAAATGTTTTTCTGTAGAAACTGCTATTTTATTTAAATTACATATATCAATATTATTTATTCTATTTACATTATTAGTAAGATCACGTCTTATTTTTGCATCTTCAAAAGTAAAAAAAGAATTTATTGCTTCAATAGCTTTTAAAAAATCACTAATTTGCTCTTGTTTAGAAATATAAATTAAATAATGTTGTTTATGCTCTAACATTTTGAAATTAAAGTTATATGTATTTAATTTATTCATTATAAAATTTATAAATTCTTTAGAGTTAGAAGATAGTCTTAAGTGATAAGTAGTAGAAGACAAATTTTTTATGGATCCACCTCCACAAAAAACCCCAGCAAAAAAACTTGATCAATGATTAAATTTTTCGCTTAAATTAAAGTTATTTTTATCAAAAACTAGATATTGTTGATGGTTAATAAAAATTCTTTCTAAGTTTAAATTGATTTTTTTAAAAAAATAAATAATATATTCTTTTATTTCTTTAGATTTAATATTTAAATAAATTTTATTTTTATTTTTCTCTATACCTGCTGAATAAACAAAACCCCTCAAAAATTCATTTATTTGAGGAAGTGTTTTTATATTTTTAATAATTTCAAATTTGATTGTTTTTGTAAAATTTATCATTATACACATCGTTTTTATATCTTAAAAAATAAAAAAAGCGGCTCCCTATTCTCCCTTCACAGGTACCTTCGGCGTAAAAGGGCTTAACTACTGAGTTCGGAATGGTATCAGGTGATCCCCTTTGCTATGACCACTAGTAATTATTATATACCATAGTTAAAAAAATTTTTTTATTTTTTTTAGAATATTTTTTTATTTTCTAATATACATAAAAATAATATAGCACATTAGATAAAATAATATTTTTAACTAAAAAAATATTATTCATTGAATAATATAATTAAAAGATATGATAAAAATTTATGTATGTGGTCCAACAGTTTACAATAGTATTCATATTGGTAATATTCGTCCAATAGTTACAATAGATTTAATGTTAAAAGCAGCTAGATGACTAAATATAGATTTTAAGTTTATTCACAATATTACTGATATAGATGACAAAATAATATTAGAAGCAAAAAAACAAAATATACCTGAAGAGCAATTATCAAAAAAATATGCTGATGAATATATTGAAATATTGCAATTATTAAATGTTGATACTATTACTAATTTGGAATATGTGACTAAAAATTTAGATGTTATAAAATCTTTTATTAAAAAATTAATTGATTTAAAAAAAGCGTATAAAGATAAAGAGAATAATGTTTGGTTTGATATTCAAACTAGTTTGAAAGAATATGGAAAAATTTCTAATAGAAAATTAGATGAAATGATTTTTGAAGAAGAAAATTCAAAATTAAAAAAACATCCAGCTGATTTTGCTTTATGGAAAAATACAAATATAGGAATTAAATTTGATTCTGAGTTCGGAATGGGAAGGCCTGGGTGACATACAGAATGTGTAGCTTTAATAAATAAAGTTTTTAAAGGGGAAACAATTGATTTTCATGGAGGAGGAATAGATTTAACATTTCCACATCATGAAAATGAAAATATTCAGCATTATGCTGTAAATGGAAAAAGTTTAACAAAAAAATGAATTAGGACTGGACAAATTAATTTAAATAATATTAAAATGTCAAAATCTTTAGGAAATGTCATTTTAGCTAAAAACTTTTTATCTAATGAACATTATGCTGATTACTATAAACTTTTTATTTTAAATTCCAAATTTTCATCACCTATTAATTTCAATGATGAATTTATGAATAATATAACTAAAATTTATAAAAAATACAAAAAAGCTTATTTTAAAATAAGTACATTTTTTTATAAAAAAAATAATTTAAAAATAAATAAAAATATAGTAAATAAAACTTTAAATGAATTATTTAATGATATTTATAGTCTTAATTTTTCTGATTTTAATTATAAATTTAATGAAATTATTAAAAATATAAACAAAGAAGAAAATATAGATAATTATGAAATTTTTAAAACCATTACCAAAGTTTTCCACTTTGATTTTACAAATGATTTATACCTTAATAAATACTTAGATATTTTTGATAAATGAGCCTATTTTATAGATAAAAAAGAATATTCAGAAGCGGATAAATTAAGACAAGAATTAATAGAAAATGATTTAATTTAGAGTTTGTAAAATTTAATAAAATTCAAGGAGAAAAAATGGAAAAATTATACATGTGTGGTCGAAATAGTGTAATTGAAGCCATACAAAGCAATTACCCAATTGAATGTTGTTTTGTATCTAATGAAAATGCTTTACAAGAAATAAAAAAAATAAACAACAACATTAAGGTTATTGTTCAAGATAAATTAGAATTAAATAAAAAAACAAGTCAAAATCATCAAGGATATATTGCTTTAATTAGAGAAATAAATTTTTATGATTTTGAAATTTTAAAAAAAGATCTGCCAAACAAAGTATTAGTTCTTGACCATTTATATGATCCTCATAATTTTGGAGCTATTTTAAGAACAGCTAATGCTTTTGGTATAAAACATATTATTTATCCAAAAGATAGAAGTGTTGAAATAAATTCAACAGTTTTAAAAATAAGTAGTGGTGGTTTTATAGGTATTAAATTTATTAAAGTTAATAGCATTAGTGCTACTATAACAAAATTAAAAAATATGAATTTTTGAACCTATGGAACAGTTTTGAATTCAAAAGCTAGTTCTTTATTAAAAACAAATTTTAATTTTCCTTTGGCGTTAGTAGTTGGAAATGAAGAAAAAGGCACTAGTAAATCAACATTAAGCTTGGTAGATTCATTTATATATATTCCTCAAGAAGGAACTGTACAATCTTTAAATGTTTCTGTTGCAACAGGAATTTTACTTTATGAAATTTCTAAACAACAAAAATAAAAGTAAGGAAATTTATGAATTTATTGAAAATTAAAAAAGAAGATGACAATTTAATTGCTAATTTTTTAAGAATAGCAAATAATGATAAAATTGTCAAATTTTTAACCATTAATTATGATGATGAATTAACCAAGTTATCTCAAGGAATTTACAAAAGATATTCTAATGTTCCATTTCAAGAAAATGATTTTTATAATATTTGTTTATATCAAGCAACAATAGTTGCTAAAGAATATAATGAAAATTTAAATGTTCCATTTATAAAATATTTATTATTTGCTACAAAATTATTATTAATGACTGAAGCAAAATATTGACTCAGAAAGAAAAGAATTCATAATAGTATAATGATAAATTTAAGATATGAAATTACTGTTGATGATGCTGAAATAGATGTTGTAGATCAAGATTCTTTAATTGAAATTAATAAAAATATAAATTCAATTGATTGAAATAAATTTGTTTTAAATTTATCTATTAGCCAAAAAAGAATTACTTATGATTTGCTTTCTAATGATTCAGAAGGAATGAAAAAACTATATACAACTTATAAGTTGAATAAAGTTAGAAAAGAAATATTAAATTGTTTAACTAATTTTTATGGAAATGATGATAGATACATATAAAATTTACTTATATATTTATTTATATTTGTAAGTATTATTTATATAATTTATAAATATGTTAAAGTCAAAAATTTCATTATGTTGTGAAGAATGTTGCATAAAAAATTATGTAACAAATAAAAGTCATACATCAACAAAAAGAATAATGGTAAATAAATATTGTTCAAGATGTAAAAAACATACACTTCATAAAGAGGAAAAATAATATGAGAAAAAAAGAAAATTTATTAGATCAATCTAAAAAAAATAAAAAAATTAGGCAAAAAAAATATTATTTTAGAAAATTTGTTAAAGAATTAAAAAGAGTAAGATGATCTAAACCTAAAGATAATTGAATTGCTTTTTCACAAATATTATTATTTACAATTATTTTTACCATTATTATCGTTCTTTTTGCTACTGGAATTACTTTAATTTGAAAACAAATAGGAATTGAAACTAACCTATAGGAGAAAAAATGGAAAAATTTGCTTGATATATGATTTCTACTGTTTCAGGAAAAGAAGATTTAGTTATAGAATCTTTGAAAAATAGAATAATAGCTGAATTAGTTGAAGAATGTTTTGATATGACTGCTACAGAAGAAAATGGTGCTTTTAAAATTTTTAAAAAACCAACTTTAACTTCTAGAGAATTAGTTAAAAAACAAAATGGTGAAGATTATAAAATTAAATGGGTAAATATGTATGGTGGATATATTTTTATAAAAATGCTTATGACTGATGATGCATGATTTGTTATTCGTAATACCCAATATGTAACTGGTTTAATTGGTTCATCTGGAAAAGGAGCAAAACCAACTCCTGTTTCTCAAAAAGAAATTAACAAAATGTTTGATGCTGAAAAAAGAGCAATGGAAGAATTTAAATTGGAAAAAACTTTTTCTAAATTTAAAAAAGATGATCTTTTAGAAGTTGTTGAAGGACCTTTTAAAGGTGAAATTGGTAAAGTTTTAGAATGTAATGATGTTCAAAAAACTGTTCAAATAGAACTTGAAATTTTTGGTAAAAGAACCCCAACTGATTTATCTTATGATGTTGTTAAAAAACATGAATAAAAAACGTTTTAGCCTATAAAACAGACTAAAACGTTTTTTTATTGCATTTATATTTGGTGCATATTTGTTAAAATATGCAAATGGTGCCGACAACTGGACTTGAACCAGCGACCCCATCCTTACCATGGATGTGCTCTACCGACTGAGCTATGACGGCATATTGCTTTATTATATTAAAAAATATAAAAAAATAAAATTTTTATTTTAATAAATAAAAATAAAAAATAATTGTTTTTATATAATAAAAATATGTCAAATTCTAATAATAATTATGATGAAAACAGTATACAACAACTAAAAGGTTTAGATGCTGTTAAAAAAAGACCAGGTATGTATATTGGAAGTACTGATGTAAATGGTTTACATCACTTGGTTTGAGAAATTGTAGATAACTCAATTGATGAAGCATTGGGTGGTTTTGCTACAGAAATTAGTGTCGTATTAACTAAGGAGGGTTCAGTACGTGTAGCTGATAATGGTAGAGGTATTCCTGTTGGAAAAACTTCATCTGGAAAAACAGCAGTTGAACTTGTTTTTACAGAATTACATGCTGGTGGAAAGTTTAATGAAGGTGCTTATAAAACTTCTGGAGGATTACATGGAGTAGGTTCTTCAGTTGTAAATGCTTTATCAACAAAATTAAAAGCAACTGTATATAGAGATAAGGGAATTTATGAAACTATATTTGAAAAAGGTGACAAAATAGTACAAAGGACTAAATTATTAGGACCTACAAACAAACATGGTACAGTGGTTGAGTTTTGGCCAAATTATGAAGTCTTTAAATTTGCAAAATTAAGTTTTGAAGTTATTTCTGAAAGATTAAGAGAAAGTAGTTTTTTAGTTGGTGGATTAAAAATCATTTTATTAGAAGAAAGTACTGGTAAAAATAATACTTTCTTATATGAAAATGGATTACAAGCATATATTGAATTTATAAATGATTCCAAAAATGGATTGGGTTCAATTTATACATTTAAAGAAACAAAAAATGATATAGAAGTTGAATGTGGTTTTCAATATACAGATAGTTATAATGAAACTATTGTAAGTTTTGTTAATAATGTTAAAACTAAAGATGGTGGAACACATGAAATTGGATTAAAAACCGCTTTAACAAAAGTTTTTAATGAATTTGCTTTAGAACAAAAAGCTTTAAAAGGAAAAAATACTTTTGATGGAGAAGATATTAGAGAAGGTATTACTTTAATTCTTTCTTTAAAAATTCCTGAAAAATATTTAGAATTTGTAAGTCAAACTAAAGAAAAATTAGGAACACCCGAAGCTAAAGGTGTTGTTGATGAAATTGTTTCTAAACATTTAAGAATTTGAATTAATGAAAATAAACAATTAGCAAAAGGAATTTTAGAAAAAATTAAAAAAGCTTCTGAATCAAGGGCTGCTGCTAGAAAAGCAAGAATTGAAGCTAGATCAAATAAAAATGCTTTAAAAGAAAAACAAATTTTAAGTGGTAAGTTAACTCCAGCACAAAGTAAAATTGCTTGAGAAAAAGAATTATTTTTAGTTGAAGGTGATTCTGCTGGTGGTTCAGCTAAATTAGGAAGAGATAGAAAATATCAAGCCATTTTACCCTTAAGAGGTAAGGTTATTAATACTGAAAAGGCAAGACTTTTTGAAATTTTAAAAAATGAAGAAATAGCAACCATAATTAATACTATTGGTGCTGGTGTTGGAGAAGATTTTGATATAGAAAAAGCTCAATATGGAAAGGTAGTCATTATGACAGATGCTGATACAGATGGAGCACATATTCAAATTCTTTTATTAACTTTCTTCTTTAGACATATGCGCCAATTAATTGAAAAAGGAAGAGTATACATAGCAATGCCTCCTCTATTTAAAATTTCTTCAAAAGTTAAAAAAGATAATATTTACGCTTGAGATGAACAAGAATTAAGAAAAATTTTGGATAAACCAGGTTATAAAGCAGCTGAAGTTCAAAGATATAAAGGTCTTGGTGAAATGAATGCTGAACAATTATGAGAAACTACTATGAATCCTAAAACTAGAACTTTAATTAAAGTAAAAATTGAAGATGCTGCCTTAGCAGAAAGAAGAGTTTCTACTTTAATGGGTGACAATGTAGAACCTCGTAAAGAATGAATTAATAACAATGTTGAATTTTCATTAGAAGATAATTTCATAATTTAAGGAGTTTAGATGGCTAAAAAAAATAAAACTAATGAAGTTTTAGATGATCAAACTTTATTAAATTTGCAAGATAATGAAAATAATGTTATTAAAGAAAATTTAGATTCTATAATGTCTGACCGTTTTGGTAGATATTCAAAATATATTATTCAACAAAGAGCTTTACCTGATGTTAGAGATGGACTTAAACCCGTTCAAAGGAGAATTCTTTATTCAATGTATGAACTAGGTTTACAATACACTAAACCATATAAAAAGTCAGCTCGTGTTGTTGGGGATGTAATTGGTAAATATCACCCTCATGGTGATAGTTCCATTTATGAAGCTATGGTACGTATGGCCCAAGATTGAAAAATGGGTATTACTTTGTTAGATATGCATGGTAATGTTGGTTCTATTGATGATGATCCTGCGGCTGCTATGCGGTATACAGAAATAAGATTAGCTAAAATAGCTGATTATGTTATTGGAGATTTAAAGAAAAATACTGTTAAATTTGCTCCTAACTTTGATGATTCAGAAAATGAGCCTACTGTTTTGCCTTCACTTATTCCCAATTTATTAATTAATGGTGCAAAAGGGATTGCAGCAGGTTTTGCTACAGAAATGCCTCCTCATAATTTAGGAGAAGTTTTAGATGCTGCTATTGCTAAGATAAAAAAACCAAATTTACCTAGTTTACAGTTAAATAAGTATATTTTAGGTCCAGACTTTCCTACTGGTGGAGTAATTTATGGAACTAAAGGAATTGATGAAGCATTTGAAACTGGTAGAGGAAAAATTACTTTAGTTTCAAGATATGAAAATCAAGAAGATGAAAATAATAAATATATTGAAATTAAAGAAATACCTTTTGGAGTTATTAAATCAAAATTAGTACATGACATTGATACTATTATAGCTAATGAATCTGTATCAGGATTATTAGAAGTTAAAGATCAATCAGATAGAAATGGAATTAGTATTTTAATAACTTTAGATAAAAGTGCTAATGAAAAAGTTATTTTAAATTATTTGCTTCAAAAAACTGAAATGCAAGTATATTACAATTACAATAATGTTGCAATTGTAGATAATTCACCTAAACTTTTAAATTTAAATCAATTATTGGATAGTTATATAAATCATATTAGAGATATTAAAACAAAAGTATTAATTTTTGATTTAGAAAAAGCTAAATTAAGATTAGAAATTGTTTTAGGTTTCTTAAAAGTTGCTGAAATTACTGATGAAGTTATTAAAGTAATTCGTCAAAGTGAAAATGGAAAACAAGGTGTTATTGAAAATCTTATTTCACATTTTGATTTTACTTTAAATCAAGCAACCGCTATTGCTGAATTAAGACTTTATCGTTTAAGCAAAACCGATAAAGAAGCATTTTTATTAGAAAAAGAAGATTTAGAAAAACAAATTGCTTATATGGAATTACTTTTATCAAATCAAGATGAATTTGATAAATACTTAATACAAACTTTAAAAGATATTAAAAAGGAATTTGCTACTCCTAGAAAAACAAGTATTGAAGATGAAGTTTTAAAAACATCATATAGTGAAGCAGATTTAGTAAAGCATGAAAATACCATTATTACAGTTTCTAAGCATGGATATTTAAAAAGATTTAGTAAAAAAGTTGAAGAAACTAATGATTTAAGAGTTATTGGTGTAAAAGAAGATGACAAAATTATTTTTTATGAAAATACTGCTACCACCAATAATTTATTAGTTTTTACCAATTTAGGGCATTATGCTATTATTCCAGTATTTAAAATAGAAGAAACAAAATGAAAGGAATATGGAATTCACTTAAGTGATTTTGTTGAGCTTTCATCTGGTGAAGAATTAGTTTCTGTAATTAATGTTACTGATTTTAATATTTTAAATTATGTATGTTTATTCTCTAAAAAAGGTATAGGTAAAAGAGTACTATTAAGTGATTTTATGGTTTCACGTACTAGCAAAACTTTTACTGCTATAAGTCTAAAAGATGGAGATGAATTAGTAGATGCTAAATTATCAAATGGATATAAGGATGTTTTATTAGTTTCAAGTATGGGATATGCTTGAAGATATTCAGAAAATGAAGTTCAAATTTATGGACCTAAATCTGGAGGAACAAATTCTTGTCATCTTTATCCAGGCGATTATATTTGTGGTTTTGTTACAGCTTTTGGTAAAGAAACTATTACAATGATTTTTAAAGAAAAATCAATTAAAAGAATTAAATTCCAAGATGTACCTATTACTACAAAAAAAACAATTGGAATTCCTATTTATTCTAATAATAAAAATAAACCTTTACATATTACAGGAATGAGTGTAACTCGTTCATCAACAAAAATTTTAGTTAAAAATGCTGATAATGAAACATTTTTAGAAAAAGTTAGTGATTATCAATTTAGTAAAATTCATGATGGTGTTTCAAAAATTAAAACCAATAATGTTGAATTTTCAACTCTTAAAATTTTTGATACCACTTTATCAATAGATGATGAAATAAATGATCAAACTCAAACAGTTGAACTTGACATTAATGAAATAATGAATAGCAAAGCTGAAGAAGTCCAAGAATTAAAAAATAAAACTAAAAAAGTTAAAAAAGAATCAATTATTAAAAATCAAGATAATCAAGTTTTAGATTTAGAAACAATTGAAGAAACAAAAAATAAAAAAATTGATGTTAATATTGCTAGTGAAAATAATAAAAAATTAGAAACTAAACAAGTAAATAAAAATAAATATGAAAAATCTAATTTAACTGAACAACAAATTATGGAACAAGCAGAAGCGAAATTGGATGCGGTTTTAGATTTTGATATTGATAGTATTCTAAATAAATTAAATAAAAAGAAATAAATTATTATATAATGAATATGTCAAATTAAAAATAAAAGGAGTTGTCAAGGTTTGGCAACTCTTTATTATTCTTAACTAAAATAGGAGGAATATTGGATTATAAAGAATCACTTATTAAAGAATTTGACTCATTAATTTTTGATGCGTATTTAGTAAAAGAAAATAATTTAAATAGCTTAGAAGTTATTTTAAATGAACATAATTTTGAAAAAATTTCAATTTATACTAAAAGCATAAATGAATTTATAGATAGAACTTTTCCTAATAATAATTTAGATTTTATATCTGTTTTATCAAAAGGAATAAATTTAGAATATCAATATGAAGAACTAAATATAAATAATGAATTACTTAAATTTTATTTAGATAAAAGTGTTAAAGGTAAAAACATTTATATTGGAAAAATAATAGAAAAAAAAGTTGATCAAATTTTAATATCTTGAAATAATCATGGCCGTTTTCAAAAACAATTATTAGATAAAAATAATCTTAAAAAAATTGAAAAATATATTAAATTATAATTTATTTATTAACCTATAAAGGAGTGGAATATGGAAAAAAATAATAATCATAAAGAAGAACAAAATGAACTTTACAAAATTATAGAATTGTATGAAAAAAATGAAAAAATAAAAGCAGAAGATTTTATAGAAATGTTTGAAGGCTCATTAACAAGAATTTTAGCTAAAGATATTGATCCAGAAATTGAAATTAAATTGGAAATTAATCGTAAAGATAAAATTGCCAATATTTATAACATTAATGGTGAAGTTGTTGAGGATAATGAAGCGCAAGACCTTGCTACTTCTACATTTTTAATTGGTATAACAGAAGCTAAAAAAATTGATTCAAATATACAAATAGGGGATAAATTTAAAATTCTTATTAACCTAAGCGATCTTAAAAAAATCTTTGCAAATTCTGAAGTTTTAGCAAACACCAAAAAAGCAGAAGAAAAAGGTAAAAGAATATTAAATGCCATTTATAATGCTTTTAAACAGAATATTTCTGAATATAAGAAAAAGCAAATCTTTTTAAAATTTTCTCCAAGAATTGGTGAAGAATTTGAAGCAAAAGTTTTAGATAAAAATAATGATGGATCTTTCAATGTAAGTTTACGCCTAGAAGATGATTTAGTTTCTGCTTATTTACCAAAAGAAAATATTTCTTCAAGAAAAATTTTGAAAAATGGAGAAAGTCTTAAAGTAATTTTAGAAAGTGTTTCTGAAGATAGCAAATTATCACAATTATGTGTTTCTGTTGATTCACCAAAAATTTTAGAAGAAAAATTAAAAAGAGAAATACCAGAAATAGCTGAAGGTTATGTAGAAATTGTTTCTCTTGTTAGAAAACCAGGTGAAAGAACTAAAATTGCTGTGGTAAAAACTTCCAAAGCACCTGCAGATATGGATGAAATTGGTTCTATCATTGGTAATAAAGGTGAAAGAATTAATGCTGTTTCAAATGATTTGGATGGCGAAAAGATTGATGTTATTCGTTATTCAAATGATATAAAACAATTTTTAAAATCTGCTATGAGTCCAGCTAAAGTTATTGATATTGTGGCTAAAAAAGATGAACCTGATTGTAAAAACTTTTTTGTTATAGTAGAAAAGAAAAATTTAACAAATAGTATTGGTAAAAAAGGAATTAATGTTTCTTTAGCATCTGCTTTAACTAAAACTAAAATTGATGTTATTTCAATTGAAGAAGCAGAAGAGAAAAAATTAAAATTCACTAAAATAATTCCAAATCCTGAAAGAATATTTGTTCCAAGAAATAACGCTCCTAGAAAACGTAAAAATTCTAATAGTGAATATTTTGGAAATATCGATATTGATATGACAGATTTTAATTCTGATTTAGAAAGTTTTAAAGAGAAAGAACAAGAAATGTTTGAAACTCAAGATATTTACTTAATGGGCAATGAAGATTTATATTCAAAACATTTAGATCAAGAAATAAATGAAAATAAAGAAGAAGATGAAAATACTGACAATCTAATTTCAAAAGAACAAGAAGAAAACAAAACTAAAGAAGAACCAAAAATAAAAACTAATTATAAAGAAGTTAAAGAAGCTATTAAAAACTTTAAAGATGATAAAGATTTAGCAAATTTTGGTCTTGATAGTGATATTAACTTAGATGATATAAATAATGCTGATTGAGATGAATAAAAATAACACTTTTACAAGAAAATGTATAGTTACTAATGAAATTAGAGATGTTAATGAATTAATTCGTTTTAACCTTTCAAAAGTACAAAAAAAAGTTACTTTAGATTTAAAAAGAACTAAAAAAGGAAGAGGAGCTTATTTTTATCCTACATATAACAATTGAGAAAAAATAGTTAAAGGTAAGGCTTTAAATAGAACCTTTAGAATAAATGTTCCTAAAGAAACTTATGAAAAAATATATAAAGAATTGGAGACAAAAAAATGCCTAAAAAGAATAGACTAAGTAATGTAGAAGATGTTAAAAATCAATTATTTGAAGTTAAAACAGAAGTTAAAGATGGGGTTTTTGTTTTTACAAACAAAATGTCTATTGTGGATTTTGCTTCAAAAATTAAACAAAATGCTAATGAAATTGTTAAGAAATTTTTCTTAAAAGGAAAAATGTATCCAATTAATCACATTTTAGAAGAAGAAGAAATTGCTGAATTATGTTTTGATTTTGGTCTTGATTTTAAAAAAGAAACCAATGTTGATGCTAGTAATTTTCTCAATACAGTTGAATTTATTGATGATGAAAAATCTTTAACTGTAAGACCTCCTATTGTTACAGTTATGGGACATGTTGACCATGGTAAAACAACTTTAATTGATAAAATAAGAAAAACTAATGTTGCAAAAACCGAAAGTTCAGGAATTACTCAACACACTGGTGCATATCAAATAGTTTATAAAAACAAAAAAATAACTTTTATTGATACTCCTGGACATGAAGCTTTTTCAGAAATGCGTTCAAGAGGTGCTAAAGTAACTGATATTATTATTTTAGTTGTAGCAGCAGATGATGGGGTTATGCCTCAAACTAAAGAAGCTATTAAACATGCTAAATTAGCAAAAGTACCTATTATAATTTTTGTTAACAAAATGGACAAAAAAAATGTTGATTTAGACCGTATTAAAGGTGAATTAGCTGAAAATGATGTTTTAATAGAAGAATATGGCGGTGATGTTCAAATCGTTTATGGTTCTGCTTTAACAGAAAAGGGAATTGATCAATTATTTGATGCAATCAATTTATTAGCAGATTTATTAAATCTAAAAGCCAATAGAAATAGATATCCAATAGGAACGGTTATTGAATCTAAAATAGATAAAGGTATAGGACCTGTTTCAACTTTAATAGTAGAAAATGGTACCTTATATAAAGGTGACTTTTTAGTAGCTGGTTCTGCTTGTGGAAGAATTAGAACTTTAGTGGATGCTTTAGGAAACCCATTAGAAAGAGCACATCCTGGAACTCCTGTTATTGTTTCTGGATTAAATAACTCACCATTAGCAGGTGATAGATTTATAGGATTCCAAGATGAAAAATTTGCTAAAAAAATAGCTAATGAAAAAGAAACTGCCGATCGTAAAGAAAGACTTTTAGAAGCTACTCAAACTATTGATTTAGATGGTGATAAAAAAGTTATCAATGTTATTATTAAATCAGATGTGCAAGGAACTGCTGAAGCTATTAAATCTAAAATTCAAGGTTTAGATAATGCTGAAGCTTCAATTAATGTTATTTCTGCTGCTGCTGGTCAAATTACTAATAATGATTTATTATTAGCGCAAGCTTCAAAAGCAATTATTTTTGGTTTTAATATCAAACCTACACCAAGTATCAAACAAGCTGCTAAAAATGCAAAAATTGATTTAATTGTTCATGATGTTATCTATAACATTTTAGAAGCAGTGGATTTAATTTTAGAAGGTCAAAAAGCACCTGTATATGAAGAAAGAAAAATTGGTACTGCTCATATTATTAAAATCTTTAAATTTTCAAAAGTTGGTAATATAGCGGGATGTATGATGGATGAAGGAATTGTTAAATCAACCGCTAAAGTAAAACTCATTAGAGGCAAAAAAATTATTCATACCGGTTCTTTAGATTCTTTAAGAAGAGATGTTAATGATGTTAAAGAAGTTGAAAAAGGCAAAGATTTTGGTTGTCATTTCAAACACTTTGAAGATATTCAATTAGATGATATTTTAGAATTTTATGAAGACATAAGAGTGGACAACATTAGTTCTTCTCTTGAAAATTCAAAAAATAAAAATAAAAAATAATCGAGGATAATATGAATTTAGAACAATATATTCGTGATGTTAAAGATTTTCCTATTAAAGGAATTGATTTTAAAGACATTTCTCCTTTATTAGCAAATGGAGAAGCTCTTAACTATACTATTGCTAAAATGGCTGAAATAGCAAAAGATTGTGATTTAATTGTAGGACCTGATGCTAGAGGTTTTCTTTTTGGAACTCCTACTGCTGCTTTTTTAAAAAAACCTTTTATTATGGTAAGAAAACCAGGAAAATTACCAGGAGAAACTATTTCTATGACATATGATTTAGAATATGGATCAAATAAATTAGAAATTCAAAAAGGTTTTATAAAAAAAGGACAAACCGTTGCTATAGTAGATGATGTTTTAGCAACTGGAGGAACCACTAATGCAATCATTAAGTTATTAGAATCCCAAGGTGCCGTTGTTAAAAAAATAATATTACTTTTAGAATTAAAAGCATTAAATGGAAGAAAAAAATTTCCTGCTTCTATTGAAGTTAATTCATTAATTCAAGTCTAAGGAGAAAAATGTTTGGTGATTTAACAGAAAGAAAAATAATTGAAATCATTGAAGAAAACAAACTTCAAATCACTAATAATTTAATTAAATACATTGCTAAAAATCCTCTTTTATTAGATAAAATTGAACTTTATCAATTAGCTTCTTATGCTAATGATTTAAGAATAGGAAACAAACCTTCTTATATAGAAACTAATTTATTAAATTCTATTAGAAAAAATTTACCTAGTCTAAATAAAAGAACTTTGGAAATTACAGATCCTTATTGTGGAGTTGGAATCTTTTTACCTATTTTATTAGAAAGATATGAAGATAGCAAAAGCATTATTAATTTTACTTTTATTGATAATGATAAAAATACTATTGAAGTTGCTAGAGCTTTAGCGAAACATATAACTTTAAAAAGAGGGAGAAATGTAAGTTTTAAATTAGGTGAATTTTTAAGAAAAAGAACCTTAAAGGCAGATTTATTAATTAGTAATTTTCCTAATTACCGTTCTTCATATGCGTCTTTAAGAAAAGAATTTCCAGGTTTAGCAAAAGATTTACCAGGAGTTCAAAGTATTTCGGCTTTATATTTGAAAAAAGCATTAGTTTTTGCGAAATATATTGTTGCAATTTTACCTAAGAGTTTATTGTTTACAAGTGAATTTAAAAAGCATCGTGCCCATTTATCGAGAAGAAATATTTATGCGATTGTTGATTTAGATAATCGTGGAATTGTAAATCAACAATATGAAAACATTTTATTATTTGCTCAATTAGATAAAAAATTAGACTTATCTAATAATGTGGAAATTTATAATGTAAAACAAGAAAAATCTCATATTGTAAATCAAAGATTTATGACTTCTTCTACTTATCCTAATTGAATTCTTTATAGAAATACTTTTTTTAATTCTATTGCTAAAACAATGAAATTTAATATTTTTTCAAGTGGAAAACATAATATTGAAAAGCCCTCAATAAATAATAATCCAAATGATTGTTGATTAATTCAACCCTTTAATATAAACAACAAAGGAAAATTATTTCATACAGAAAATGATATTTATTTTAACAAAAACGAATTAAAATCTAATACGAATGCTGCTAAAACTATTGATAAAGAAACTTTTATTGTGAATATTACCAATAGCAAAATTCAAGTGGTTAAAAAACCAATTAATGCAGCTATTTCAGATAAATTATATGAATTAGAATTAAATGAAGAAAATGAAAAAACTCAAGTTTTAAATAAACATATTGAATTTTTAAATTCTTCAGAATTTTATGATTTTTATCAATTAGCAACTAATTATTCTTCAAAAAGTAATGCAATTGATTCTAATACCATTTTCTATTTTGGACTTAAAGAAGATGAAACAGTAGTAAAAAATACTGTTACTCAAACTTTAAATTTTGAAAAAGAAAATGAATTTAATCTTATTGAAGAAGAAAATATTGAAACTAAAGATTTTGATGAAGATGATTTTCAAGATGATGAAGAATTTGATGATAATGAAAATGAATTTAATTAATTAGAGGTAAAAATGAATAAATATACTGATCAAGAACAAGCTAGAAGGAATAAATTAGATTTTTATGCTTTAAAAAATATTATTCCTTTTAAAAAAGCTTACAAATTAGGAAAAATCACTTATAGTGATGAAATTATTAAAAACTTTAATAAAAAATCACGTGAAGATTTAGAAAAGAATGTTTCTATAGTTTCTATTGCTGGAAGAATTATTGGTTTAAGAGGTCCATTTATAATCGTAAAAGATTATCATGGAAAAATTCAAACCTATTACAATAAAAAAACATTCCCTAAATATAGTGAATTGGTTAATTCTTTAGATTTAGGTGACATTGTATTAATTAAAGGTGAAGTAATGAAAACTCATACTAATGAAATTTCATTACGTGCCACTAAAATTGAACTTTTAACTAAGTCTTTAAAACCATTACCAGAAAAATATCATGGTTTAACTGATGTTGAAGAAAAATATAGACATAGATATTTGGACTTAATCACTAATGATGATTCGGTTAAAGCTTTTTGAACAAGAACTAATATCATTAAAATTATTCGCTCATATTTTGATAATTTAGAATATATGGAAGTTGAAACCCCTATTTTAAGTGATTATTTATCAGGCGCAGCAGCTAGACCTTTTACTACTCATCATAATGCTTTAAATCAAGAATTTACACTTAGAATTGCTACTGAAATTGCATTAAAAAAATTAATTGTAGGTGGAATTGATAGAGTGTATGAAATAGGAAGAATCTTTAGAAATGAAGGTTATGATACTACTCATAATCCTGAATTTACTTCTATAGAATTTTATGAAGCATATTCAAATATTGAAGGCATGATGAATAGAACTGAAAAACTATTCAAAGAAATTGCTAAAACTTTAAAAGTTAAAACCGTTATAAATAATGGAATAGAAATTGATTTAACTAAACCATTTAATAAAATTGATATGATAGATGCTGTTTCTAAAGCAACTTCAAAAGATTTTAGAAATATTACTTTTGAAGAAGCTGTAGAAATTGCTAAAACTTACAATATTAAAATTGAAAAATTCTTTACAACAGGCCATATTATCAATTCTTTATTTGAAGAATTAATTGAAAAAACTTTAATTCAACCAACTTTTGTTTATGGACATCCTATTGAAATTTCTCCTCTTACAGCTAAAGCAGATGATCCTCGTTTTGTAGAAAGAGCAGAACTATTTATCAACACTAAAGAATACGCTAATATGTATACAGAACTTTCTGATCCCATAGATCAATTAGAAAGATTTGAAAGTCAATTAGAAGAAAAAAATAGTGGAAATGATGAAGCAAGTGATATAGATTATGATTTTATTGAAGCTTTAGAATATGGAATGCCTCCAACAGGTGGATGTGGAATTGGAATAGACCGTTTAGTAATGCTTTTTGCTAAAAAATCTTCAATTAGGGATGTTTTACTATTCCCAACTTTAAGAAGAATAAAAAAATAATTTTTTAAAAACAGATATCTTTTTTATAGAAAATACAAGGTATCCGTTTTTTAAAATATTGTTATTTAATTTAAGTAGATGTAACTTATGATAAGTCCTTTGTATGAAAACTTTCTAATTTAGGAACCCTTCTATCCAAATTATCTATTTTGTTTTCAAGTCTATTAATTTCTTTTTTAAACTCATCTTTAGTAACCATTAAAAATTTAAATAAAGAAAAAAATTTATTTATAATAAATCAATTTTCTAAAATTAAAAATATAATTATAATATTATGAAAAAAGAAGAAATTAAAAAAAATAAAACATTACTATTGAAAAACATTATTTTTAATGGTTTGTTTGCTTTACCTTTAATAACATTTAGTTGTAAATCAACCCCCCCCCGAAACTAAAAATATAAATAAAATAACTATACAAGATATGCTAGGAGAAAAAGTTACTATAAATAAAAATCCTAAAAAAGTCGCTTGCATTTCAAGAACTTCATATGATTTATTAGTTGCTTTTGGACTAGAAAAAAATATTGCTGGAGTATTTGAAACAATTAAAAATAATCCATGAACAAATATTTTTGATGAAAATATTAATAAAAAATATAGTTTAAAATATAAAGAAAGTTCTGAGTCATTATTATCTAAAAATATTGATTTGGTTTTTTCACCAGAACAATATTTAACTAAACAATGAAAAAATGATGGAATTAATGCCGCCAATATTTCTCTTTACCATAAAGATGGATTTAAAAATTACGTTTATTTTTATGTTGATTTAATAACCAAAATTTGAGATGATCCAAAAGTAAAAGAAAAAGCAAATCAATGAAAAGCATTAATGCAAAAAGCTATTAATACCATTGAAGAAAAAATCAAAAATAATAATTTACCTAAAAAATCAATTTATTATATTAGAGGTGATAGAAATAGAGGAATAAACTATACCGATAATGGTAATTCATTTATTGAATATGCTTATAATCTTTTAAATTTAAGATATTTAGGAAAAGAATTTAAAAATAATCAGCCTTCCATTGAAGAAATTATTAAATTAAATCCTGATTTAATTTCTTTAGGAGGAATTTTTCAACATCAATTAGAAAAAGAGTTAAAAAAACATAACTATTTAAAAGCTGTTAAAGAAAATAAATATTTTAATATTCCTGTTGGCTTAACTCCCTTTGAACAATTAAATGTATTTTCATCTGCATTTTTATATGATCAAGCTAATAAAATTTATCCTGAATTATTTAATTTTGATGTAAAAAATGAAATCCAAAAAATATCTAAATTATTTTTTAATAAAGAATTAACAAATCAACAACTAAACTATATACTTCAAGGTTTATCACCTGATGGAAAAATCCAAAGTTAAAAAATACTATTTTATAGTGTTTTCTTTTTCAATAATTGTTTTACTGCTTTTATTTTTTGCTTCTTTATATGCCGGAAGATATAAATTTAAATGGTTGTATTTTTGAAATGGTTTATTTCAAAGAGAAAATTATGAAAATGAATCAAAAATTATTTTAAATTTAAGATTACCTAGAACCATAGGAGCAATAATCATTGGTTCTAGTCTTAGTTTAGCTGGTTATTTATTTCAAGAAATATTCAAAAATAAACTTGTTTCTCCAAACTTATTAGGTGTTTCTAATGGAGCAGGTGTAGGCGCTATTCTAGCTATTTTAATTGGCTTACCTATTTTATGAATTAGTTTAATGTCTTTTATTTTTGGAATTGTAACTGTTATTTGTACTATTTTTTTATCAAAAATATTTAATAAAAATACAGGAAATTTAACTTTTGTTTTAGCAGGTATTATTATTGGAAGTATAACTAGTTCAATTATTGGATTAATTAAATATATTGCTAATGAAAACACTACCTTACCTACCATAACATTTTGGCTACTAGGTTCTTTACAAAATATTAATTTAAAAATGGTTTTACCAGTTCTTTTTATAAATAGTATTTGCATATTAATAGTTTTTTTCTTAATAAAACCTATATCTCTTTTATCATTGGGTAAAAACGCTTCAGAAACCAAAGGATTAAATTATTTTTTAATTATGAGCATAGTTATTATTATTACAACTATTTTCACTGCAACTTCTGTTTCTATTTCGGGGACCATTTCTTGAGTAGGATTAATAATCCCTCATATTGTTAGAATATTTATTCAAAAAATCAATAATGGTAAAAATTATTTGATGGCATTTTCATTATGCATTTTATGAGGTGCTATATTTATGCTTATATCTGATATTATTTCTAGAACCTTTACTAGTTCTGAAATACCAATTTCAATAATAACAGGAATATTTGGGGCAATAATTTTTGTAATTACAATTATTTGAGAAAGGTTAAAAACAAATGGAACCAATATTAGAAATAAATAATTTAAATTTTAAATATTCTAAATATCAAAAGGAAATTTTAAAAAATCTAAATTTTAAAATTGAGCACCAAATAAATTTTATTCTAGGCCTAAATGGAATAGGTAAAAGTACATTATTAAAAATAATTACTGGTATTGAAAAAAAATATAAAGGTGAAATAATTTTAAAAAATACACTAAATATAAAAAAATTATCTAACTTTAAAAAGTCAAAAATAATTGCTTATGTTTCTCAATTAACAGATGACAATAATGATTTTTTAGTAAATGATTTTTTAAGATTAAACTTATATAATCAAAACATTAAATCTTTAAAAAAACAAAATGAAATTATTTCAAAATATGCTAAACAATTTGAAATAGAAAGTTTAATTAATAAAAACTATAATGAATTAAGTGGAGGAGAAAAGCAAATAGTAAATATTGTTAGTGCTTTTGTTCAAAATTCTGAAATTATTATTTTGGATGAACCTACATCTGCCTTAGATTTAGCTAATAAAGAAAAAATTTTAAGCATTATAAAAAATAATGCTGATAAAAAAATTTTTATAATTTCTTCTCATGAACCAAATCATGCTTTATTATTAAATGCTTATGTATATATAATCAATAATTCACAAATTCAAATTGAAGGATTCGCTAAAGATATAATAAATAAAAACAATATGCAAAAAATCTATGGAGATTCAATATGTTATTCTAATGAATTAGAATATAAGTCAATAGATATCAAAATAAAATAAAAATCTTCACCATTAAATGAAGATTTTTTTGTTATTTTGAAGATTTTTTAGTTTGAGTTTTAGCCAATCTTTGATTAAATTTATCAATCATACCAGTTGCTTTTGTTTTAGCTTTATCACCAGTATAAACTACATGACATCCTGAACAAACATCAATAGAAATATTTTTCTTAGTTGAACCAAATTTAAATTTTTTACCACAAGTAACACATACCGCATCAATTGTATAATATGCTGGATGAATATCTTTTTTCATTCTTACCTCTTATTATTTTGAGTAATACTCAACAACTAAGTTTTCTTTTATTTCTGGATGAATTTCATTTCTTTCAGGTAATCTATCAAAACTAATAACGAAATCTTTAACTGTTAATCAATTAGCTGGTTTTCTATCTTTCATATTTTCAACAATTTGAACATTTTTTCTAGAACCCTCTTTTAAGGTTATTTTATCATTGATTGAAATAATCATAGATGGAATATTAGCTTTATGACCATTTAAAGTAAAATGACCATGTGTAACTAATTGTCTAGCTTGTCTTCTTGTATTTGCTAAACCTGAACGATAAACTAAATTATCTAAACGACTTTCTAATAATTGTAAAAAGTTAGTACCTACAATACCTTTAATTTTGGTTGAACGTTCAAAAAACTTACGTAATTGTTTTTCATTCATACCAAAAATATTTTTGATTTTTTGTTTTTCGTATAAGTGTAAACCATAATCAGAAAGTTTAACTTTTTTCTTTCCATGTTGACCTGGTGCATAAGTTCTTTTTTTACCTTTAGCAAATTCTTTACCAGATTCTAGAAAAGAGTAACCATAACGACGTGCTTTTTTAAAAGCAGGTCCAGTATATCTTGACATAATACCTCTTCCTGCAAAATAAAAGTTAATAATCTCTAATTATTTAATGAAAATTTTAATAATTTCGATTTAAACAGCTAATCTACTTTTAACTTTAAAACAAAATTTTCATTTTATAATAACTATGATTATTTGCTGATATAATGCCCTTATATTTTACAATAAAAACATATTTTATTTATAATTAAATAATATGAAAACTAAGTTTATATTAGCAATTCTAATAATTGTATTATTTATTATTTCAATGATTATTTTATATTTTCTAGCAAGAAACTATAAATTATCTGAATACAATAGAAAAATTAAACAAATAGAAAAACAAATAACAAATAATAATTCAGAGTTTAAGATCGCAATTATAAGATATGAAGCATTATCACAAAATCAAAGCAAATATGCTAAAGATTTGAAAAATCTTAAAAGTATTTATGAAAATATAAAAGATTTAAATAATGAATTAAAAGAAAAAATAAATTTATTTAAAACAAATAAATCAAAATATAAATCATTAGCATGCAAAAGAGAATACAATGAAATCCAAATTATTTATTCTTCATATCAAGATTTTGAAAGTAGATTTAAATCTATTTCAGAAATTACAATTAAAAATTGAAATCAAATAGATGAAACATCTACAAAGGTTTTAAACATTATTGTAAAACTAGAAGAATATATTAATAAAAATGAAAGTAAATTAAAAAATTCTTGTTTATATTTAAAAAAGGAATTAAATACATTAAGAACTGAAATTCATATTTATGAGAATGAAAAAATATCGAATAAAATTATTGATGTTAATGCTAAAATAAATGATTTTCAAAATAAAATTAAAACCTATATTAATAAAATTGATTGTATGTCTAATTTTGAATGAACTATTTATTACAATCTTGAAGGTTTAATTCAAACTACTTTAACTCAAAATCCAAATAATAAAACTATTCAAAAAATAAGAAAAGAATTTAATGAGTTTAAATGAAAATGATTAACATTACCCTATCAAGAAGTTATTGCATACTTAAAAAATACTTATCAAAATGTTTACCTTATTAAAAATATAGGAACAAATGAAAAAATATGAAGAGAATATTGAACAAAAGAAAAAATTGATTTATTTATAAAAAATATAAATGATATTAATAGTTTTATAGAAATAAGAATTCAAAATAATAATGTACTTTCAAAAGGAAAAACCAAATCAAATGATTTATTAAAACTTTTTTCAGAATTTAAAGATAAGAAAAATAAAACTATTGATGAACTACAAAAAAACACTTCTGAAATTGAAAGTATTGTGGAGCTTATAAATATTTCTAAAACTTTATTAAAGCATTTTGATGAATTTATGAATTTAGTTTCAATTGAAGAAATACTTACAAATTTTAATGTTTTGATAATGAAAACATATGAATTTTGATATTTATATATATTAGCTTCTCGAGATTTGTTAGAAAAAAATATGACTAATGAAGAATTAATTTATAACTTTGAAAATAGTTTTAATGAATTAAAAAAAGAAGTAGATGATAATCAAACTAATTTCTATGATTCAGAAAAATTAAACAAATTTATAGGTTATTTTACTGCTGCTTATAAATTAATTAAAACTAATGAAATTTATAAAAATATGTTTGAAGAAACAATTTCAAAATTAATTAAAAAACAAAAAGAACATCCTGAATTAATTGAAATTATTAATTTAGCTTATGAAGAAATTAAAAAGAAAAATTATAAAAATGGATATGAAACATTATCAAATTTTATGAAAAAAAGGAAAATAAATGTACAAAAAAATACTAATTAGGTATGGGGAATTAGTTCTTAAAAAGAAAAATAGACAAGATTTTATTAATATTTTGTCTAATAATATAACTAGGATTTTAAATGAAAAACCCATTTCTGAATTTGATAGAATGTTTGTGGAATATAATGAAAATAATATACAAAATTTAAATTATGTTTTTGGAATTAGTTCATTTTCTCCAGTTGAAGTTATAGAAAAAAATATTGAATTAATTAAACAAAAATGTTTAGAAATGATTGATTCAAAATCTTTAACTTTTAAAGTAGCTGCTAGAAGAAATGATAAAAATTTTAATTTAAATTCAAGTGAAATTAATAATATAGTTGGAGAATTTATATTAAAAAACTCTAATTTAAAAGTAGATGTCCATAAACCAGATCAAACCTTTTATATAGAAATTAGAAAAAACAATGTTTATATTTTTACAAAATATATTAAAGGATTGGGAGGGTTACCAGTAGGTTCTGCTGGTAAAACTTTGCATCTTTTATCAGGTGGAATTGATTCTCCCGTTGCTGCTTTTAAACTAATGAAACGTGGAATGAGAGTTGAATATTTAAGTTTTATTACTCCACCTCAAACTGATCAAAAAACTATTGACAAATTATATGCTATTGTAAAAATTTTGAATAAATATCAAAATCATTCAATATTGCATTTAGCAGATTATTCACATTTAATGAATTATATTGCTTTAGTTTCTAAACCAGCTTATAAAATAACTTTAATGAGAAGATCGTTTTATAGAATAGTAGAACAAATAGCTGATAAATATAAAATTAAAGTTATTTCAAATGGTGATAATTTAGGACAAGTCGCTTCTCAAACACTAGAAAGTTTAACAACAATCTCTAATGCTACCAATATGCAAATTTTTAGGCCTTTATTAACTAATGATAAAGAAGAAACGATTTCATTAGCAAAGCAAATTGGAACCTTTGATATTTCTATTATAAAAGCAAATGAAACTTGTGAATTATTTGCGCCTAAAGAACCTGTAACTAAACCTAAATTAGAAGATGTTTTAGTTTTAGAAAAAGAATTAGACCTTTTAAAAAAATTAGAAAACGAATGTATTCAAGATAAAATCCAAAATATTAAAATATAGATCAAAAAAATATTTTTTGCTTTTTTAATTAAAAAAATTAATAACAAAAAAATAAAAATTATTTCATAGTATAGTTTTTTGTGATAATATCAATTATTAATATGGAAAATACAAGTAAATTAGTAATTGTCGAATCTCCAAACAAGGTAGAAACCTTAAAAAAATATTTAGGTAAAGATTTTGATGTAATGGCTTCAGTAGGTCATATAACTAAATTATCTACAAATGGTAAACATGGGTTAGGTATTGATTTAGAAAAATGAGAACCTAACTATGTTTTAGATCCTACTAAAAAAAATGTTGTTAAAGAATTAAGAGAAAAAGTTAAAAAATCACAAATGATTTATATTGCAACTGACCCGGATCGTGAAGGTGAAGCAATTGGTGAACATTTAATTAAATTTTTAAAATGTAAAAATTATTGTCGAATTAAATTTAATGAAATAACTAAAGATGCAGTTATTTATGCTGTTGAACATCCAGGGCAAATTGATGAAAATTTAATCAAAGCACAAAAAGCTAGAAGAATGCTAGATAGAATTATTGGGTTTAGATTATCTCAATTAATGAAGAAAAAATTATCTAATTTTCCTACTATGCCTAGTGCTGGAAGAGTTCAATCTATAGCATTAAAATTAACTATAGATAGAGAAAAAGAAATTGAAAAATTCATTCCTGAAGAATACAATAAATTAAGTGCTAAATTAGAAAATAATTTAGAAGTTAATTACATTAATCCTAAAAATTCTTCAGATAAAAGAGAATGAATTTTACCTAATGAATTAGAAAATGTTAAAAATGAAATTTCTAAGGAACCATCTTTAGAAATGCAAGTAGTTGATATTAAAGAATCACAAAAAAAATTAGGAATATTAACTCCTTTAAAACAAGCAGTTTTATATAAAAAATCACCTTTTAATTCTAGAATTACTCAAACTTCTGCTCAACATTTATATGAAGGTTATGGAGATGGCGGACTTATTTCATATCCTCGTACTGATAGTACTAGACTTAGTGAAAGTTTTTTAAAAGTAGCACGTGAATATATTAAAAATAAATGAGGAAAAGAATATATTTTAGAGGAAATAAAAGGTTTTGCAGGTGATCAAGATGCTCATGAGGCTATTAGACCTACAGATATTAGTTTAACACCTGAAATGGCAAAAGCTAAATTTAATTTGAGCATTCATGATTATGGTGTTTATAAACTAATTTATGAACACACTTTACAATCTCTTATAAATCCACCCATTAGAAGTAATAAAACTTATTTATTTAAAAAACATAGTTTAGATTTTAAAGCAGTTATAAGTAATATTATTTTTAATGGATATTATGTAGTTAAAAAAGAATTTGAAAATGATGTAGATCCCAATTTATCTTTAAATCAAAAAGTTAAAGTTTTAAGTTATGATTTTCAAAATTGTCAAACTAAACCACCTGCTAGATATACTGAAGGTTCTTTAATTGAAGCTTTGGATGAAATTAAAGTTGGCAGACCTTCTACTTTCGCTACTACTGTAAAAACTATTTTAGATCGTACATATGTTGAAAATCAAAATGGTTCATTGGTTCCTACTGAATTTGGAAAAATTGTGATGGATAAATTACTATTTAGTTTTTCTAATATCATTAATGAAAAATATACAGCTCAAGTTGAAGAAGAATTAGATATGATAGCTAAAGGTAATTTAGATATTTTTGCTACTATGCAAGATTTTTATGATCGTTTCGAAACAACTTTGTTTGATGCAACACAAACTATGGAATATACAAAAATGCAAGACATTGAATTGGAAGGTATGTGTCCTAATTGTCATGTTCATTTAGTTCAAAAAAGATCCCGTTATGGATATTTTGCTGGATGTCCTAATTATCCAGAATGTAAACATCTTGAACCGCTCAACAATAAGAAATTTATGGATTTTAATAAATATCGTGAAAAATAAAAAGTTTAAATTAAAAATTCAAGTGAAACACTTGAATTTTTAATTGCTTAGTTCATTAGTATTAGTAGAATTATTTGCTAATTCAGTTTTATAACCTAATTCAACTTCAAATTTGTAATCATTTACTTTATCATTTGGCATTTCAATGACAGAAAAAGTTATGTCATTATAAGTAAATTTATTTGATTTTTTAATTTTATGTCCTATTTTAGAAACTAATCAATTAGTTAATGTTAAATTTAATTCTTCTTTATTTAAATCTAAATCTAATTCTAATTGTTTAATTATTTCTTTCATTTTAGTTTTACCCATTATGTGGAAGAGTTCAAGAGAAATTTCAAAAATCTTTTTATATTCATCTTCATCATATTCATCATATATTTCACCTACAATTTCCTCTAAAATATCTTCAATAGTTATAATACCTATAACTTCTTGAGTGTTATTATTTTGAGTTACAAAAGCCATTTGGGCTTTAGCACTTCTCATCTTTTCTAAAGCGTTAGAAAGGGAAATATTAATAGAGATAAAGGGAATTGGTTTAAAATAATTGATGATTTTACCCTTTTCTAAAAAGAATATATCTTTAAGATGGACTATTCCTATAAATTGTCCATCTTTTTGAACTGGTAAACGAGAATAATTGGTTTCTTTAAATAATTCTAATGTTTCTTTAATATTATCATTAGCTTGAATATAGTCAGTATCTTCAATTTTAATATAATGTTTTTTTAACTTTGGTACTATCTAAATCTAAAGCATTTTGTGCCATTAAAGATTCATTTGTTTCTAAAACCCCTTCATTTTGAGCAATATCTAAAATACTTTTTAATTCATCTTCTGAGTTGGTAATATAGATTTTTTTTCCTATTTTTTTAAGAGGTCAAGTAAAAATAAAAAACACATAAAATAATATTTCTAGTAGTCAAGCAAAAGATTGAGCAAAAAGTTTAGGATTATTTTTTGCTAAAAGTTTAGGTAAAATTTCACCCATTAACACCAAAATAGGAGTCATAATTCCTGTAGAAATTAAAACATTATATTCATTATGCTTACCTTTAAAAATCAAACTTAAAAAATAAGATAATAAAGTTGAAGCAGCGATGTTTACTAAATTATTAACAATTAGTAAAGTTGATAAAGTTTGATTAAAAAATTTATGTTGTCTAGCAATTAACTTAGCAAAACGAACTTTATTTTCAATCATAGTTTCAATTTTTGCGGTATTTAAAGTTGTATAAGCAGTTTCAAGACCTGAAAAAATTGCACTAAATAGAATTAAAATAGCAAAAATAACAACAAAAATTACATACTGATACACTTGCATTTTAATCTCCATCTATATTTTTAAATTTATCAATCGCTTCTTTTCAATCTTCAGGTACCGATTTAAATAAACTATTATTCATTTTAAATAGTAAAATAACTGATCCTGTTGCTCCATTACGATGTTTTGAAAAAATAACAAATGTAGGAGAACCAAATTCTTGTCCAAATTCTATAGATTTCGGATCTTCTTTTTTTTTGTAATAATCAGGTCTATAAAGAAAAGTTACAATATCAGCATCTTGTTCAATAGCTCCAGATTCTCTTAAATCTGACATTAAAGGTTTTTTATTTTCTCTTTGTTCAACAGAACGAGAAAGCTGACTTAAAGTAATAATAGGAATATTTAATTCTCTAGCTAATACTTTTAATCCTCGAGAAATTTTTGATACTTCATTTTGTCTATTATCACCTTTAGTTTCTTTGATTGAAATTAATTGTAAATAGTCAATAACTATTAAACTTAAAGGATTAATTTTATGTAATCTTCTACATTTTCATTTAATAGCTTCTAAATCATTATTTGAAGAATCATCAATGAATAAATTCATATCTTTAATAATTTCATTATTAGTTGCTTGTAATTTATAAAATTCATTTTCTGAAAGAGTAGAAGGATTTTTTAATTTGGTTCCATCTATTTCAGTAATAGAACTAATAACTCTAGAAATTAAATCTTTAGCATTCATTTCTAAAGAAAAAAAAGCAACACGATGTTTTTTTCTAGATACATTAGAGGCGATATTTAAGGCAAAAGCAGTTTTTCCCATTGCAGGACGAGCAGCAATAACTATTAACTCTCCATTGCTTAGACCAGAAGTAATTTTATCAATATCTTGAAAACCTGTTGATAACCCTTTTAAAATATTATCTCCGTTTTTTCTTCTTTCTTCAAGTTCTTTAAGATAATTATTTGCTGCTTCATGAGCACTAATAAAATCTTTGTCATTTGAAGAACGATAACCAGAATTAACAAGTTCATTTAATTCTGTAATTAAAGTTTGATCATTTATATTTTTATTGGTATTTAAATCATTTAAAATTTTTTGAACCCCATTTTCAATTTTTCTTAATCCAGTTAATTTTACTAATTCTTTAATGTAATCATCTAAACTTGAAGAAAAACCAGAATTAGAAATTAAAAATGATAAATATGAAGGACTCAAGAAAGTATAATTTTTTTCTTTTGCTAGGTTTAAAATACGATGCTCATTAATAGTTTCATTTTTATTATTTATTTCTTTAAGAATAGAAAAAAATTGTCTATTTTCTAAAAAATAGAAATCTTCTTCTAGTAAGTAATTTTGGACATAATCCATATATTCATTATTTACAACTATTATTCCTAAAACTGCTCATTCTATTTCTTTATTAGCATGTTTTGAAGAACTATTATTACTAGTTATAGGTTCATTATTTTTCATCAACAATTATTTCCAATCTTAATTTTGCAATAATATCTTTATATAAGATAACATCAATTAAATGCACTCCGCTTTGTACTAAACGTATATTTTGCACAGCATATTTATCTAATTTATAACCTAATGAATTTAATTGTTTTATAACTTCTTTTGTTGATACACATCCATGAATAATTTGATTATGGTTAGCATCAATAGTGGCCTTTAAATTAAATTTAAGAGTTTCTTTTTCAATTTTAGTTTTTAATTCTAAAGCTTCTTTTCTTATTTCCATTTCATTTTGAACTAAAGAATCTAATCTTTTGTCTAATTGTTTTTTAGTATTTTCATTAAATGGAACTGCAAAACCTTTATTTACTAAAAAGTTTTGTCCGTATCCATCGGAAACTTCAATAATAGTATTTGCTTTTCCATCTTTGCAATCTTTAATTAATATTACTTTCATCTTTTTCACTCACAATCGCTTGAATTATATTATCAATAAATACATCTAAAGGTTCATTTGTTGAAGCAGCCGCTGTTCCAAAATGGCCACCTCCTCCAACTTGTTCACAAATTAATTGAACATTTGTATTTAAACCACGTGCTGATAATTTATAGTTATTAGTTTTTTCTTCTTTAGCAACAACAAAACTTGCTTTTCTTCCTGATATTCTTAATATTTCTTCCGAAGCAATAGAAATAATATCATTTGAAACAGGAATATCTTTATATGCTAAAAAATAACCTTTTTTTACTTCATTTAAATTATCTAAAATTTCTAAAACTTTTTTATATGTTTCATTATCTATTTTAAGAACTTCTGAAGCTAATGAACTAATAGCACCTTTATTTTCTAATCAACCTGCTGCTTCAAAAGTTCTAGAAGAAACTTTCTTTTGAAATTGTAAAGTATCTAAATATATTCCGTTTAAAAGCATTTGTGCCAAAATGGCATTAGTTCTAAAATCTACATTTAAAAACATTATCATTTCTGTAATGATTTCAGCTGCTGAGGAAGCATTTGAATCAATATAGGCATTGTTTTTGGAACAAAAATCTAAGGATCTTCCTTGACGATGATGATCAATAATGAATACATTATTTGGTGAAACATTTACAACACATTCAGGAAAATCAGTTCTATCTGGTTGTGAATTATCAACTAAAACCACTAAAGTATCTTTATCAGTTATTCTAGCGGCGTTTTGAGGTTTAATAATAAATGTATCAATATCTTTTAAAAATCTAGAAATAGCATTTTTAGTAGTAAAGTCTTGAGTACTAGAACAAATATAAGCATCTTTTCCTAAGTCTTTAACAATTTTATAAATTCCATAAGCTGAACCAATAGCATCTAAATCAGCATTTTGGTGTCCATATATAATAACTTTATTTATTTCAGGTCTTAGTAAATTATTTTTAAAATTCTCAGTAAAAGTTTTAATTTTTGTTCTATTAATATCAGCTAAAATTTCAGAAGAGGTACCATAGTATTTAACTGGTTCATTATCAGAAAAAATAGTTATTTGATCACCACCTCTATTTTGAGATTGCAATAATGCCTTTTTAGCAAATTGAATTTTCTTATTTAATAAATTTCATCCCTTGGCAAATCCTAAAGAAACCGAAATAATACTATTATTTTCTCCTAAGATATTAGGTAAAGAATTAAAAAATTCAAATTTTAATTTTTCTAGTTTTTTTAAGGTTTCATCATTAGTTAAGATAATAAATTTTCCATTAGTATATTGACGGTAAATTAAATTGTAATTAGTCATTAAATTATCTAATATCGAAATAACTTCTTTTTGTACTATAAAAAGTTGTTCTTCTGATAATGATGATTGTAATGATTGATAGTTGTCAATTTCTAATTCACCTAATACAGGTAATTCTTGATTATAAGTTTCAATAATTCCTTTTTCTATTGAAATATCTTTAATTAATAAACAATTATCAGAAGAAAAGATTTCCATTTCATAAAAACTATTATCATATTTGAACTCATATTTGTAAACATCATTTTGAGTTTCTAAATTAATATTTTTAAGAAAATCATCTAGATTATTACCGACTCATTCTCTTCCAAAACGATCTTTCATAAATTTTGAACATCACAAAATTTGTTGATTGCTATTGAAAATTAAAACACCTACATAACTTTTACTTAAAATGTTATCTATGTAACTATTAAAAGATTTTTTTATTACTTTTTGGTTATATAAATATTCCTTAATCATATAATAAGAGGAAATAATAAAAATAATAATAGAAACAATAAAAGTTAGAGCAATGATAATTGTTAAAAACTTTTCATATTCATTATGTAGTAATTTAATAAAAAACATTGTCATTGAAAATAAAATCATTAAAAATGAAGTTACAAACAACATTATGTAAGTAATAAGTCTTTGTTTTCTTGTCATAATATTAATATTATAAATATTAATATATTTAAATATGAAATATACTTATTTTTTATTGTTATAATTTAAAATATTATTGTGTGGAACAGTACTCAAGTCGGTCGAAGAGGCGGTCCTGCTAAGACTGTAGGGGTGGTAACACCCGCGGAGGTTCGAATCCTCTCTGTTCCGCCATTTTTTTATACACTTTTTAGATAATATTATTATGCAATTAACCTGTATAAATAAATTTGATTTATTAAATTTATTTATGGTTTTTATACTTTTTTATATCTTCAATATCAAATGATTTAAGCATTTTAATATTGTTTTCAATATTTATCAAATGTTTATCAATAGGTTAAATTTCTTCTTTAAGAATAGTTTTAATAATACTAGTTAATTTTTAAATTGTTAAATTACCAACCGTCATATTAGTCTCCTTTGGAGGTTCTACTATTTTTAGTTTATTTCACCTACAATCAATAATAAATCTTGTAAGCCCTTTTTCTTTAATATTAATCATATAGTATTCAACATCACATATTTAGAAATTTCTTTAAAAACGCTTGTTTTATTTAATTTATTTTTATTTATAAAAACCTACTTTTTAGAATATTAGTTATTTCACTTATATATATGTGTATTTATTTATAAAATCTTAAAAAAGAGAAAAAATTAACAAAAATGGGTATTTTTTATTCATTTGTAAAAAATAGCAATAAAAAACAAGTCAAATTTTTTAATGACTTGTTTTTTATTTTTGAATTTAATTATTTAATTTCAACTTCAGCGCCAGCTTCAACTAAAGTAGCTTTAATTTGTTCAGCTTCTTCTGGTTTAATATTTTCTTTAACAACGGCTGGAAGATTTGAAACTAATTTGTTTGCTTCCATTAAAGGTAAGTTTAATAAATCTTTAACAACTTTAACGATTTGTAATTTTTTACCACCGTCTCCTTTAATGATAACTGTAACTTCTGATTTTTCTTCAGCAGCTGCAGCAGGAGCGGCAGCAACGGCAACGGCAGCAGCTGGATCAATTCCAAATTCTTCTTTCATTGCTTCTACTAATTCCATAACTTCTTTAATTGACATTTCTTTTAAAGAAGAAATAAATGATTCTTTGGTTAATTTAGCCATAATAATTTTCCTTTCAAAATATAAATAAATTATTGTTCTTCTTTTTCACTATAAAGTTTAAGTGAAAGAGATAATTGTTGTAATGGAGCCATCATTGAACGAGCAAGGATTGTAAGTGCTTCTGAATAAGTTGGTAAAGCAGCAATTGCTTCAATACCTTTAGCATCTATAGCCTTGCCTTCATATGTACCAGCTTTAATAACTAACATTTTATTATCTTTAGCAAATTTAGATAATAATTTAGCAGCTGATAAATCATCATTTTTACTAAAAGCAAAAATATTTTGTCCAACTAAGAAATCATCTAAACCATCAATTTTAGCATTCTTAATTGCTAATTTAAATAAACGGTTTTTGAATACTTTAATTTCAACATCCATTTTTTTAGCTTCAATTCTCAATTGTTTTAATTCAGCAACTGATAAACCTTTATATTCTGCTAAAGCAATAGCTTGTGAAGATTTAATTTTTTCTTCAATTTCTTTAACTAATGATTTTTTAGCTAGTTTATTTGCAGATAAATGCATTAAGTCTCCTTTCATAAATATTAAGTAAAGCAATACAAACAAAAGAAGTCAAATGACTTAAGAAAAGTAACATACATTAGGTAACATTATTAAGTTATAAACCGTTACTGTCTTTATGTATTGCTAATCTAATTGTAATACAAAATAGCTTACTTTAATATAATTTGTATATTAAAAGGAGATAAAATGACCAAATTTAAAAAATTAAAAAGTTATGCAAAATCTTACATTCCCATTTGAGTAATAATAACTATTTTTAGTATCATAAATTTTGCTATAAATTTTCCAAAAATTATAGCTATTTTAGAAAGGCAGCCCATTCAAGAAGTTAATTCTACTTGAAGAAATATAGCTTCTATATTTTCATGACCTTATATTGGTTTAGTTATTTCTTGTTTTGTATTAAATATTTTAATGATTATTAATTTTGAAAAAGATTGAAATACTACAATTTTTGTTTTCTTAATACTCGGAATTGTTTTACTTGGTATTTTTACTTTTGTAGCAGCAATAATGATTATTAAAATGAAAGAACCAATTACAGAAGAAAAAAATAATGAAAATCAAGAATTTAAGGATAAAATTTATGCATTAACAACACCTAAAAATGATAAGGAAAATAATGATTAAATTATCAAAATTAAAAAAATATGCTGATAAATATATCAAATTTTGAATTCCAAATATTGTTTTAAGTTTTTTTGCTTTTATATTACTAATTCCTATAATAGTTTTTGCTGTTAATTCATATAATCCTAATGCAGGAATAACATTTACAAGCTCTATACCGATATTAATTGTAGAAATTTTATTTTTATTACTTGCTATATCAGTAATTATAATGTCAATTTTTTTACTTGTATATGCTATATTTATCTTAGTAAATTTGGATAATAATAAACAAAATACAATTTTTATTTTAATGTTATTAGGTATTAACAAATATTTTAGGTCTTATAGCAGCTATAATGGTTAAAAAATTAGAAGAAGAAAAACTAAAAGATGAACATATATTAGAAGATAAAATGAATAATATGAATTCTAATTAAAAAGTTAAAAAGAAATTTTAAAAATAGATTCTTACTTTAAAGGATCTATTTTTAAATATTTAGTATTACTAAATTTTTAATATATTATCATTTAATAAATTATTTCAAGAAAAAAAGGGGACAAATATGGATTTTGATTCATTTAAAATAAATTTTAAAGAAAATGTAAATAGAGGTATTCATAAAAAAATTATTTATAAAATTATAGATACACCATATAGATTTAAGTCAATTTTTAATCCTATTAACTTAATTAATAAAATTAAACAATCAACATTAAGATCACAAGAATTTGCTTTTAATAAATTTTTAAAATCACTAACTAGTGATGAACTTAAAAAACAAAAATTTGAAGAATTAGAAAATAAAAATAAATATATTGTTTTAGTGGATCAAGAAAAAGATCAATATTTAGAAAAAAAAGTAAATTTTGATCACATTTTTAAAAATGAAGAAAATAAAATAATTTATTTAATAGACCAAAAAAATAGAGACATATATAGTTATAAAAAAGCAAATGAAATGCTTGAAAAATTTATAGATAAAGCATCTTTATATCAAAAACAAAATTCAGATTATAAAATTCATGCATTTATTTGATTTATGGATGATGAATATAAAGTCAATAAAGATTATTTTTGTAATGTTGTAGAGAAAAAACAAAATGAAAACATTGTATACCATATTTTTTATGGCGACCAATTTTATAGATTTATGAATATTGAAAATGAATGAATAGAAACTATTCATAATTTAGAAAATATTAAACGAGTTGAACCTAAAGAATTATTTGTAAATATAAATCTCGACAAAGATCCGGAAGCATTAGAAGTTTTAATCAATCTATCAAATACAAGTTGAGAAAAACTTAATAGCGATGATGAAACTTATAAACAAATTAGAACTCAGATTTTTGATGATAAAAATCCCAATTCTAATTTATTAAAAGCTTTTGATTTAAGAGAAATAAAATCTAAAAGTAAAGATGAAGATGAATATAAAAACAACTTAATAAATTACAATAAAAACCATCGGGAATAAACATCAGGAATAAAAATGAATAAAGAAAACAATAAAAAAATATGAACCATTGATGAATTAAATTCATATTTAAAAGATTATCTTGAAGGAAATTATTTTTTAAACAATTTAAAATTGCAATGTGAAGTATTAAAAGTTTCGAAAGATAAAAAAGGTCATTATTATTTTGAATTAAAAGGAAAAGAAGCTAGCATAAAAGGAACTATTTGAAATTCAATCTCTCAAAAAATATCTTATATTCCAAAAGAAGGAGATAGCATAATAGTTAAAGGCAATATCTCTTTATATATTCCTCGTGGCGAATATTCAATTAACATTATTGATGTAGAAAATAATGATATTGGAAAACTATTTTTAGAATTTCAAAAATTAAAAATTGAACTTGAAAATAAAGGTTATTTTGATGTAACTAAAAAGAAAAAATTGCCTGTATTTCCTAAAAAATAGGAATAATAAGTGCTCTTAAAAGCGCTGCTTTAAAAGATATTTTAGAAAGTATAGAAAAAAGATATACATCAGCTAAAATAATTGTTTTTCCATCGATTATGCAAGGAGAAAGCACCAAAAAAGATGTTTGTGACCAAATATATAAAATAAATAAAAACAAAAGTGTTGATGCAATTATTATTTCACGTGGTGGCGGATCTTTTGAAGAATTAAATTCGTTTAATTCAATGGAAATAGTTGAAGCAATCCACAATTCAAAAATTCCAATTTTGACTGCTATAGGTCATTCTACAGATACAACTTTAGCGGAATTAGTTTCTGATGCTAAAGCTATTACTCCTACTGAAGCTGCTAATTTAATTGTCCCTAATAAAGATGAAATTGGTAAAACTTTAGATTTTTTTAAAATTAAAATTAAATCTTTGTTTCAAAAAACTTTTAATGATTTAAAAGAACATTTTCTAATTTTACAAAATGAAATCAATAAACATAATCCTTATGAAAAAATTAAAAATTCTATTGAATTTATAAATGTTAATAAAAAGCAGTTAATTACTAATTTTATAAATCTTTGTCAATATAAATCAGAACAATTAACTAACCTTAAAAAAGATTTAAAAAATAATATAAATAATCTTATAAAGCATAAACAAAATAATTTTTTAGTTCTTTGTGCTTATTTAGATAATTTAAGTCCATTAAAAATAATGAAAAAAGGATATGGAATGATTACAAGTGATAAAAGAATCATTACATCCATAAAAGATATAAAGCTAAATCAAAATCTAGAAATAAATTTACAAGATGGAATTTTAAATACCACTGTAACGGATAAAAAGGAGAAAAAATTATGTTAAAAAACAATAATTCTATTGATGAGATTTTAAAAGAATTGACTAAAATTGTTTCAAATTTAGAACAAAAAGATTTGCCTTTAGATGAAGCTGTTAAAAAATTTAAGGAAGGAATTGAATATGTAGAGCAAGGTAAAAAAATTCTTGATGAAGTTAACAAATTGATTGTTGAAATAGATAATTCAAAAGAATAGATTTTTCTATCTTTATTATTAATATAATAAAATATTAAATATGTATGATTTAATCAATTTTATTAGAACATATAAAACAAATATTAAACTTTCACATATATTTTCTGAAATACATCTTTTTATTGTATTTTTAATTATTACATTAGGGATTATTTTAGGATATATTGGTAAAAAACACAAAAAAACAAAGCAAATAAATGATAAAGTTTTAATCCTAATTGTAAGTTCTACTATTTTGATGGAAATAATTAAAATCATAGATTTTTATGCACTTATTGATAGGTTAAATTATGTAATACATATAGATTTTATTTCTAAAATAAGACAAGGTAATGTATATGCCCCAACTTTTATTTGTTCAATATTTATGTGGGCTTTACTTCTATATTTGATATTACCTACAAAAGAATTAAAACAAGCGGTAATGGAATTTTATGCTTCTTATATGCTAATTTCAGGTATTTCCATAATTATTAAAATAGATAATATTGTTTCTCTTAATTCATATTTAAGTGTAGGAGAATTACATAGCATTATTTATCATGCTTTAATGGTTATTTTAGGTATATATTTAATGCTTAAATATTCATTATTTATTAGTATAGGTGGAATTTTAAGATCATTTGCAGTATTGTTATTTTTTGTTCTTATTAGTTTATTAGCAAATGCAATTATGAATGCTAGAACATATGAGTTTTATAATCGTCCTATTGCTAATTTATTTGTAATTTCCCCATATGAAGAACCTAATGTAGGTATTTATGCAATGATTAAATTATTTAAAATTCAAGATTATTCAAATAAATTAAATCCTATTGTTTTCACCATTATGATTTTCTTTGGTTCTAATTTAATTTGATTTATTTTAAGTATTCCTCATTTTATGTTTAAAATAAATAATTATTTTATTATTCGTTCTGTTTTTAACAAGAATTATCAAACTTTAACCAAAACAGATTTAGAAATTTGTAAAGATTACAACCATTTAATGGATTCTTTACAATTAAATAAATAGAAAAGAGTAAATTATGCAAAATTCAATTATTCAAACTTCCACAAAAACTGGATTAACTAATGAACAAGCTTTAAAAAATCTTAATCAATATGGTAAAAATGAATTAAAAACTTCTAAAAAGATAAATCCTTTTATAGCTTTTTTAAAACAATTTTTAGATCCAATGGTTATTTTATTGATTATTGCTGCTGTTATTAGTTTATCATTAGCAATATTTGAACAAGTTAAGTCACATAAGAACCTAAGTGAAATTATTGTATCTTATATTGAACCAGCAATTATTATGCTTGTTATTATTTTAAATAGTATTTTAGGGGCTTATCAAGTTGTTAAATCTGAACAAGCGGTAAAAGCTTTGGAAAAAATAAATAAAATTAATACCAAAGTTATTCGTGATGGAGAAATTAAAAATCTTCCTTCTGAATTATTAACTGTTGGAGATATTGTTATTTTTGAAGCAGGAGATAGCATTACTGCTGATTGTAGAATAATTGAAGCAAATAATTTAATGGTTGTAGAATCAAGTTTAACTGGTGAAAGTGTACCGGTAGAAAAAAATGCCAATTGAGAAAAAGAAGATGATAAACTTTTAGCTAATAACAATCATCTTTTATATTCAGGAACTTATGTTACTAATGGAAGAGTAGTAGCACAAATTATTGCTACTGGTACTAACACTCAAATTGGTTCTATTAACCAAATGATCCAAAAAACAAAAACTGAATTGAGTCCATTGCAAATTAAACTTAATAAATTAAGTAAAATTTTTGGATATTTAGGTGTAATTTTGCTTTTTGTTGCTTTTTTTATTCAAATAGCATTAAATGGTTTTGGAAGAAATTATCAAATATATACAAATGCCTTTGTAACTGGAATTTCTTTATCAGTGGCTGCTATTCCAGAGGGTTTAATTACTTTTACTACTGTTATTCTTTCTATTGGAATTACTAAAATGTCTAAAGAAAATGCTTTAATTAAAAATCTTTTAGCTGTTGAAACATTAGGTTCCACTTCTATTATTTGTAGTGATAAAACAGGAACTTTAACAGAAAATAAAATGTCTATTTTAGATTTATATACAAAGGGTAAGCTTTTATCAGAACAAAGTGAAGATAAAACAGATTTTAAAAATTTATTAACTTTAGCCATTTTATGCAATGATGCTAGTTTAACCCTTAAAGATAAAGAATTTATAGAAGTAGGTGATCCTACAGAAACAGGGATTTTAAGATATGCATATGCTTATGATCTTAAAAAAGATGAATTAGAAAAAAATAATCCCAGAATAGCATCTTTACCTTTTGATAGTGATCGTAAATTAATGTCGGTTTTAGTTAAAGAAAAACAAAATAATGTAATGATAGTTAAAGGCGCTCCAGATGTTTTAATTCAAAGATGTAAAAATGTTAATTTAGATGAAATTAACAAAATCAATGATTTATGGACTAATAAAACTTATAGAGTTTTAGCAGTTGCCAAAAAAGTTATTAAAAAGCAAACAATAGATTTTAATGATGAAAATAATTTAGAATTTGTTGGTTTAATTGCAATGATGGATCCCCCAAGAGCAGAAGTTGCTTTAAGTATTTATGAAGCTCAACAAGCAGGAATTAAAGTGGTAATGATCACAGGTGATCATATTAATACAGCAAGAGCAATAGGCAAAAATTTGGGAATTTTTAATGAACAAACTGATTTATCTATTACAGGTGAAGAATTATCTAAATTAACTGATGAAGAATTAAAAGAAAAAGTTAAACAAATATCTATTTATGCTAGAGTAAATCCTGAAGATAAGTTAAGAATCGTTAAAGCATGACAAGAAAATAATCAAGTTGTTTCAATGACGGGTGATGGAGTAAATGATGCTCCAGCTCTTAAAAAAAGTGATATTGGTTGTGCAATGGGAATAACAGGAACTGATGTTTCAAAACAAGCGGCTGATATGATTTTAATTGATGATAATTTTTCAACTATTGTTAAAGCAGTGAAAAATGGACGTTTAATTTATGATAAAGTAAAAACTGTTATTATGAATTTATTAATAACTTCCTTAACCGAAGTAATGTTAATTTTATTGGGAATGCTAATATTTTATCCATTGTTTAAAAATTATATTAACCAAAGTGAATTTTATATTTTTGGTGCTTCACAATTATTATGAATTAATTTATTAACTCATGGTTTACCTGCTATAGCATTAGGTTTTGTTGATTCAGGTAAAAATGTTATGAAGCGTTTACCATTTAATAAAAAAGAATCCATTTTTGCTAGAGGTATGGGAATAGAACTTCTTTGACAGGCAACAGTTTTAACTATTATTTCTATGATTTCTTATATTGTAGGTGCTTATTATGCTATTCATAATTTTATGGATGTATTACAAGTGGCTTCTACTTCCGCTTTTATTACAATGGGATTAGCTTCAAGCATTAATAGTTTAAACTTAATGAGTGATAAATCTATATTTGTTTCAAGCATTAAAAAATATTATTTAGTTTGAATTGCTTCTCTTTCATCGGCATTCTTCATTTTATTAGTTTCATTAACTCCTTCTATAGCTAGATTTTTTAGAATGAGTTCAGAATTTACTAATAATTATCAATTACCTTTAATTTCAATTTTACTTTCATTTACTTTAATCTTTTTAAATGAAATTAAAAAAATCGGAAATAAAGTTTTAATAAAGAAATAGAAAAAAATATTTACCATAATTTTTGTGGTAAATATTTTTTAATTTAATTAACCTAAAACCATTGAAATAGTTCTAGTTGTAGTTAAAGTTGTTTCTTCATTTGTTCCAGCTTGTTTATTGCTATTAACATTAAATGAAAGTTCAAATACAAATTCACAAATTAATTTTCCATTATACATTTTAAATTTATTGATTTTTGTAAATTTAATACCGATTCCATTTAATCAATATGATTCAACTTTTGTTAAACCTTTTTCTTTTTCAAAACCAGTTTGAATAAAGTCTTGACCTGTTGGTAAATAAATTAAACTTCAAATTTTACTTTCTTGGAATATATGATCATCATTAAGTGAAGCACCTGAACGTAAAATATTTCAAGTAAGACTTTGTGATTGGAAATATTTTTTTAATTTTTCAGGATCATTTATTTCAAAATTTTCTTTATCATTAGATTCATTGTAAGCTTGTTTAAGTTCTTGTTTTATTGTATTTCATTTTGAATCAGCAGGATTTTTTTCAGCAATTAAAAATTTGTTTTGAAAATAATTTTGGTCTAATTTTTTAAAACCTTTAATAGTTATATTTATCGGATCAGAATAATAAGTTTGATTATTTTTTTGCATTCCTAATCTAAGAGTAGCAAATATTTCCCCTGTAATATCATTGTATCCATTAGAAATTATTTCTGGTATAAAATGAGCAACTTTTAATAATTTAAGATATTTGTCATGATTCTCAAAATTAGAAAATCTTAATATCGAATCTTTCTCATCTTTTGATTTTTCAAAATAATATTTATTTTCAGATGCATATGTATTTTTGTGGTCTTTATTATTTGAAACATCGTTTTCAAATTTAAGTTTATTTTTTAATAAATAATTTAGAATTTCTTTTTCATCATATCCAGTTTTTTCTATTACTTGTTTTGAAGCATCTACTATATCTTTTTTAATATCAGTTTCAGTATCATTGGCAAACATTTTTAAAGATAACTCCATTTTTACTACAACAGTATTTTTATTTCCATTTTTTTCAATTTTTAATTGAGTAATTTTATATTCAGGATTTTGTTTAACAAAATCTATTAAATTAATAGGATTATGATTCTTATCATTTATATTTAATTCTTCAAAATATTTTAATAATTCTTCTGTAGACATTTTTTCTAAATCTTCTATAGATTTTATTTCATCTATCATTTTAGAAATATTTAATTTTGGAGAAGCTTGAGTAATTAAATATGAAAGAGGAGGTTTTTTAAATCTATCACTAATAGTTAATGAATCTACAGAGAAATTTTTATTATTAAATGTACCTTTAACTGAAATATTTGTAGTTCCATCTAAATCATTATATGAATTTACTTTAATGTCAGTTAAATTAAAATTAGTATCTTTTTTATCATTAACATTAAATAAATTTTTATTTTGAGAAGCATATTTGTTTTTATCTAATCTAAATAAATCTATCAATTGTGCTGAATGTTTGTTTATATCAAATTCATCAGTTGTAGGTGATTCCTTTTTAAATCCATTAAATTTTTGTTCATATATTTTTGATTCTAAATTATTTAGTTTATCTTTAACACTATATTGAATAGAAATTTTGTCTTTATTTTGTTTTTTAATAGATTTTAAAATTAATTCATAGTTAGAAGAAAGATTATAAGTATATTTATTAATTTCTAATGCTTGATCTATAAAATATTTTGAAGTTTCAATATTAAGGTTTAAATCTTTTGCAATTTTTTCTAATTCTTTTTTTGCTTTTTCTAGTTTTGCTTTATTCTCTTGTTCATTATTTTGATTATTTTCTTTTTTAAATCCATTAAATTTTTGTTCATATATTTTTGATTCTAATTTATTTATTAAATCTTTAACACTATATTTAATGGTAACTTCATCTTGATTAGTTTTTTCTATTGATTTTAAAATAAGTTCATATCCTGATTTTAATGTGTAGGTATATTTTTTAATATCTAAAGCATCTTTAATAAAATAATCTGAAGTTTTAATTTTAAATTCTAATTTTTTTGCAATTTTTTCTAATTCTTCTAATGCTTTTTCCAATTTTTCATTATTTTTATCTTTATTATTTTCATCTTGTTGAGGTTTTGGCTCAGGTTTATTTTTCTTATCACAAGCACCCGAAACCACCAAACTAGAAGTTAGAGTAGCTAAAGGTAAGATAGTTAAACCTAAAAATTTAAGTGATTTTTTCATTTTTCTCCTTATATAGTTTTTATTATTTTTAATAATAAAAATACTTATGTATTATATAGATAAAAGAAAAAAATAAAATATTTTTTATATTTCCATTGTAAAAGTTTTATTTACTTTAATTGTTTTTTCTTCTGTTGTAATAGAAGAAGAATTATTATTAATTATGAATGAAATTTCAAAAACAAAATCACAACTTATTTTTCCATTTTGTTCTTTAAAGTTATTAATTTTAACAAATTTTATGTTTATACCATTTAATCAATATTGACTATGTACTAAACTTTGTTTTTTATCATAAGCTTTCTCAACAAAATCAGAAATATAATTTATAGATTTATTATTATAGGTTAAAGTTCAATTATTATTACTTTGTAATTTGAATTCATCTTTATTAGAATTACCAGGACGTAAAACATGTCATATTTCATTTCCAACTTTAAAGAGTTTTTTTATTAAAGTTGGTTCTGTAATTTCAAAATTTGGTTTTTTATTTGAATTTAAATATAATTTTTTAATTTCTTCTTTTACTGTTTGTCATTTTGAATCATTTTCATTTTTTTGTTTAATTTCAAATAATTCATTAAAAAAATCATAATCTAGTTTTTTAAATCCTTTTATTGTTATATTTATAGGGTCTGAATAATAAAATTCATCATTTTTAAACATCCCAAATTGAATATTTGCAAACAATTCACCTGTAACATCATTGTATCCAGCTGAATTAGTTTTAAATAAAAATTCCTTTATACCAAATTGTTTTTTAAATTTTTCTTCTATTTGTTTATCAAAAATAGCATAACCGCCTGATATATCAATTCCTTGTTTTTCAAATCAATATTTATTTTCAGAAGCAAAACTTTCTTTTTTATTTGGATCATTTTCTATTGTTTTTAAAAAAGAAATTTTATTTTTCAATATATAGTTTAGGATATCTTTTTCATTATAACTATCTCCTTCAAGTGGTAATTTTGGAGTATCTATAATATCTTTCTTTATATCTGTTTCTTTATTATTAGAAAATGTCTTTAATTGCAATTGAACTTTTAATAAAATTGCATTTTTTTGACCATCTTTAACTAATTTTAAATTTGTAATTTTATATTCAGGATTGTCTTTAACAAAATTAACTAAATTGATTTTATTATTTTGTTTATCATAAATAGTTAATGTTTCAAAAAATGTTAACAATTGATCGATTGGATAAGTTTTTAAATCTTCAATAGATTTACCATCTTCAATCATTTTTTGTGTATTAAGTTTTGGATTAACTTGATGAATTTCATCTATTAATGGAGGTTTTTTAAATCTATTATTAATAGTTAAAGAATCAACGGAAAAAGTTTTTTTGTTAAAAATACCTTTAACAGAAATTTGTGCTGTTCCATCTAAATCATTATAAGAAAGTAATTTAACTTCTTGCAATTCAAAATTAATATCTTTTTTATCATTAGCATTAAATAAATCTTTATTTTGAGAAGCATATTCGTTTTTATCTAAATTAAATAAATCTATTAGTTGTTCTGAATGTTTGTTTACATCAAAAACATCAGTTATAGGTGCTTGTTTTTTAAACCCATTAAATTTTTGTTCATATGTTTTTGATTCTAATTTATTTATTGAATCTTTAACACTATATTTAATGGTAACTTCATCTTGATTAGTTTTTTCTATTGATTTTAAAATAAATTCATATCCTGATTTTAATGTGTAAGTATATTTTTTAATATCTAAAGCATCTTTAATAAAATAATCTGAAGTTTTAATTTTAAATTCTAATTTTTTTGCAATTTTTTCTAATTCTTCTAATGCTTTTTCCAATTTTTCATTATTTTTATCTTTATTATTTTCATCTTGTTGAGGTTTTGGCTCAGGTTTATTTTTCTTATCACAAGCACCCGAAACCACCAAACTAGAAGTTAGAGTAGCTAAAGGTAAGATAGTTAAACCTAAAAATTTAAGTGATTTTTTCATTTTTCTCCTTGTATATTTTTTATGAATAAATAAAAAATGCTAATTTATTATATATAAAATGGTGTTTTTACATATTTTTTATTATTTTTACATAATTTGTTTTTTAAAAAATAAAGCTCATAGTAAAAAACCATGAGCTTTAATAAATTATTTAGATTAATTTATTTTTGATTGAGGAATATATATATTTCCATCAACATTAGTTATATTGTTAATTGCTATAAATGCTTTTGGATCAACTTTTCTAACTTTATAAATTAATCTTGGTATTTGATTGTATAAGGTTATTGATGAAATAATACTTAATGGTCTACCTGAATAACCACCAACACCTTCTGTAATTGAAAAACTATTCATTGATTTTTCATCTTCATTAAGTTCATTTTTAATTTCTTCAAGATGATGAGTATATATTTTACATTGAACTATTTTATATCTTGGGAATAATTTATCAAGATAAATAGAAAAAACTACGTTACAAATATAAGTAGAAACAAAGTTTGGTGAGAAATATAAAGAAGGTTGTCAAGTTAATTTTTGTAAGTATTCTACTTCTTCTTTTAAATTATCCCATTCAGTAGGTAAATTATCTAAATTAAGTGATTTAATATCATTTAATAATAATGAAGCTGGAAGATAATTACCTACAACAACGGATGCTAAAATAATAATTAAATTAATGTAAGCGTTAATAGCACCAAAGTTTTTTTGTTTGTATACAGAATAATATTCTCCTATAATTCCAGTGACTCCAGCAGAACCACCAATAATAGCAATAATAGCAAAGAAATATGCTAATAAAACTCCATAAACAACAGCTAAAAGAATTTGAGCAATGATATTTCCTCCACTTTTATTTCAATCAAGAGGAATTTGAGATCACATATCTTTATGATTTCAATGTTCATCAATCATATATTTTTTTAAATTTTGTGAAATTTCTGGATGATTAAAATCTCCGATTAAATATAGTTTATTTACTCCTGGTATTTGTCCTAAACCAAAAGAAACAAAACTTGAAACTACTAAAAATAATAGAGTTAAAAGGGTAAATTTTTTACCCAATTTTTTTCAGCCAAATCAAAAAATTGGAATACTTAAAACTAAATACATAATTCAGAATAAAGCATGATCAATAATATTAGAAATATTTGGTGTAATAGCTTTAACTTTTCTTAATAATACAACAGTTAATTTAGCAATTGCTTGACCAAAAGCAGCTAAACCAAAGTTATAAATTCCAGGATTTTTAACTAAAAACACTCCAATAATTCCAAAAATAATTGCTAATCCACAAGTAATTAACATCAATTTTCAAAATGGCATAGGACCATAAAAACGTGAAAGTTTTAATATGAAATTTGACATTTTTGTGTATTTATAATTAACATTTTTCTTCGAAACTAATCTTGGTCTTGTAGTCATGTTTTCATTATTAACATCTTCTACAGAAACACCATCCGGATCAAAATGTTCTTCTTTTTTAGAATCATCTTGTTCATTAAAAAGTTCTTTTTCTTGTTCCATTTTTCTCCTTTCTTTTTTTAAAATAAATAAAAAAATAAAGCAAGTTCTAAAAAAACTTACATTTTTAATTATATGTTATAACAAAGAAAATAATATTATATTTTTACTAACGCTATATACCTTATAATTTTGATATGAAAAAATTTATTGTTAAAAAAGACTTTTTTGAAATATTTCCTAATGCTCATATAGCTGTAATTATTGCTAAAAATATAGATAATACAAAAAATATTGAAGGACAAAATTTATTAAATCAAGGTATCGATATTTCAGAACAATATATAGACAATTTTATTTGAACTGATAATAAAGTTATTAAATATTGGAGGGAAGCATTTAGAAAATTTAAAAGTAAAAAAGGTGCTAGATGTTCTATTGAAGCTTTATTAAAAAGAGTTCATAACGGAAATAAAATAAATAGCATCAATCCTTTAGTTGATATCTATAATTATATTTCATTAAAATATGGAGTACCTTGTGGAGGAGAAGACATTAATAAAATAAAAGGAAATATGCTACTAACTAAAGCTATGGGAGATGAAAATTTTATAACATATGGTTCCGATATTTCTGAACCTCCATATTCAGAAGAAATTGTATATAAAGATGATTTAGGGGCAATTTGTAGATGTTTAAATTGGAGAGAATGTACTAGAACTTTATTGGATGAACAAACTAAGGAAGCAATTTTATTCATTGAATCTATAGATGAAACTAATTTGGAAAACATAAAAAATGCCTCTTTAGAAATGGAAAATCTAATAAAAGATAAACTAAAAGGTAAAACAATATTAAAAATATTAAATAAAGAAAATTTTGAAATTGAATTTTAAATAAAAAGATTGTAATGCTTAAATTAACATTTACAATTTTTTTATTTATTTTAATAAAAATATTTTTAAAAATTAAATAAATATACATATTAAATTTTTCTTTTTTACCTATAAAATAGCAAAATAAATAAAAAAATACTTTTTATTATTCTTTATATTTATAAAGTTTTTATATAAAAAATATCTTTATAATTTTCTTTATGAAAAAATTAACATTTAAAGAAAAATTATTAAATCTTCCATTAATAAAAAATTTTAATTCATGAAAATTAACTTATAAACTTATGTTTATTTTTGGTTTCATTATGGCCTTAGTTAATCTTTCAAGTTTAATTGTTTATTTTTGATGAAGTATTGAAAAAAATTATTTATCTCTAAAAAATAGTGGAATTCAAAATCATTTTAAAGATTGAACCAAAGCAAACCCAACATATCGTCCAGATGCATTAGCATTAATGTGAAGTAACACTTTAACATTTAATATGATTTCAAATTGATTATTAACAATTAATTTGTTGCTCTTACCTTTTTTTCAAAATTCTCAAAGAGCAAAATCAATGTTTTTTACAGCAAACGTAATAATTACCATTACCTTTTTAATTTATTGAAGTTTAATTTTCCCAACATACTTTAAAGGTAAAAGTGAATTATTAGATCATTGATATTTATTAATGTATAGTACCATATTACATGCTATAAATCCTTTAGTAGGTTTTATATTTATGTGATTTATTAGAAAAGAAATTCAATTGAAAAAATGTCAATTATGAATGACAAATATTTTTGTTCTTGCTTATTTCACTTTTGCATTGGTAACATTCTTTATAGGAAGTAAATTCATTAATTTAGAAACTAAAAATAATCAAAATCCTTATGGTGCTTATCATATTACTATTTATGGCTTCTTGAATTTTAAACAACCTTTATTCTATAAAGGTGGGAATACAGCAGTTATTATTCTTTTAGATATATTAATGTTTTTAGTTGCTTTCTTTGTTATTCCTGGAATTGCATATTTATGAAAATTAGCATATAGAATACAAATTATTAAACCCAATAAAATTAATAAATTAGAAGAAAAAATAATTGAATAGAAAAATAAAATCTGCTTTTTATTGGAAGCAGATTTTATTTTTCTAAAAGTTTTTTAAATTCATTTTCACCAATAACTTTAATATTATATTTTTGTGCTTCTATTAATTTTGAACCAGGATTTTCTCCGCAAAGTAAATATGAAGTTTTTTTAGAAACAGAATTACTTATTTTTCCACCATTATTTTCAATATCTTTTTCAAAATAATTTCTTGGTTTAGATAAAGTTCCAGTAATTACAAAAATTAAATTTTCTAATTTGTTAGTTTTATTTTCTTTTTGTTCATAGTTTAAATATTCATCTAAATAAAATAAAAATTCTTTATTATTTTTTAAATAGGTAATAAGACTTTCTACACTTTTAGGACCTATATCAACAATATTTATAAATTGATTAGAATCATAATTTATAAGTTCTTTAAAACTATTAACTTCTTTAGATATCAACTTAGATGCTCTTATGCCAATATGTTTAATACCTAAAGAATATAAAGTTTTGTGAAAACTTATATTTTTTACTTCTTCTATATTATTTAATAATTTTTCAATAGATTTTTTACCCATATTAGGTATTTTTTCTAATTCTTCTTTATGTTTATACATTACAAAAAGATCTTCAATTTTTTTAAGATAACCTAATTTATAAAATAATCTTATATTTTTTTCACCTAAAGTATTTATATTAAAGGCTTCTCTTGAAGCAAAGTGGATAATTTTCTTTATTTCTTTTTCTTCGCAATAAGGATTGATACAGAATTGATCTACATTATCTTCAAATTCTTTTAATTGACTTTTGCATCCAGGACAAAGTAAAATCTTTTTAAAAGGGATGACATTGTCATTTTTATGTTTAACTACATCTACTACTTTAGGAATGATTTCACCAGCTTTAATAATTTTTACTTTATCTCCTATATTAACTTTTAAGTCTTTAATAAAATTATAATTATGCAATGTTGCTGCTGAAACCATTGTTTGATTTAATTCAACTGGTTCTAAATTTGCTACATAAGTTATTTTTCCAGTTCTTCCTACAGTGGCAAAAATATTTATTACATTTGTTTCAGAAGATTCTAATTCATATTTATATGCTATAGAATGGTGAGGAAATTTAGAAGTTTTTCCTAATTTATCCCAATAATTTAAATCATTTAATTTAATAACCAAACCATCAGCATCATAATCTAATTGGTTCTTTATTTCTGTAAAATTTAAAATTTCATTTTCTAAATCATCAAATTCTACTATTTGATGAAAATTATTAGTTGGAATATTTAAAGTTTTTAAAAAAGTTAATGCTTCATTTTGTTTAAAAATATTATGTGATAATGGATCTTGTATTTCATAAAAAAATGCACTTAAATTTCTTTTTTCTACTATTTTATAGTCTAATTGCCTTAAAGTACCACTTGCTGCATTACGAGCATTTGCAAATTTTTGTAAATTATTTTTTTCTAAATTATTATTTATTGTTTTAAAATCTTTCTTTTTAAAAAATACTTCTCCTCTTACTTCTAAATGTTTAGAATAATTTATTATTTTAGGGATACTTGAAATTGCATAAATATTTTCAGTTACATCTTCACCTTCAATGCCATTTCCTCTGGTTAAAGCTTTAATTAAATATCCATTTTCATATATAAGACCTAGCGATAATCCATCTATTTTTGGTTCTAAAGAGAATATTAATTTTTCTTCTGGAACTATTTTTTTTAAGTTATCTATATATTTTATAATATCTTCAAAATTGTAAGCTTTAGCTAGAGATAACATTGGATTTTTATGAATAACTTTTTTAAATTTTGAATCAGCAAATGACCCTAAATGTTGGGTTGGAGAATTTGGGAACATATATTCAGGATATTTTTTTTCTAGTTCTTCTAATTCTTTTAATGCTTCATCATAAACTAAGTCATCTACAGTGGGATTATTATCTTGGTAATATTGTTTATTTCATTCTCATATTTTTTTTGTTAATTGTAAAATTTTGTTTTTTATTTCTATATTCATAAACACCTTATTTTCTTAAAAATTATAATAAAAAACCGCCTTTTTAAGGGCGGTTTTGTTTTTATTATTTTTAGAAAATTTAATTATTACATTATTATTTGAGTTTAAATCTAGAAGAAAGGAGCACCTATATAAAAATGGAAAGGTTTGTAAAAAATGTTAATAGATTATATAAAAAAAGGGAATGAGAGATAAATGATTAACAAAATTTTACTTTATGAATACACAAACAATAAAGAAAGGAGGTAGTTTGAAAATATTAAATGTGAAAAACCATTACAAAATAAAGAATTATAAGGAAAACCGAAAAATGTAATAATCAAATTTATTTTTTAAATAAACATTATTAAAGGAGTAATAAATATAAAAGAGAGAAGAAACCCAATAAATAATATTTTAAATTATATTAAACAAATTTTTTAATAAATGAAAACATTAAAAATATATAACGATATAACGAATAGTTAATACAATACACAATAAGAGATATATTAAAATTTAATAAATAATTCATCAATAACAATAATGAAAGATATAGAAAGGAAACATTGTTATCAATGGATCTATAATACGAAAAAATTTTAAATTTATAAAAACATATATAAAAGATTAAAATTATTCTACTCATTTAATAAGAGTAGGCCTACTTTTCAATAGGCTACTTTATTATAGTAAAAAAATAAAGCATTATTTATGTTTAACCAATAATTCACATATTTTTATAAAAATTACTATTTTATAGGTAAAAAAATAAAAATTTTTTTGAATAAATACTTATTATTATAAGTATAATAAACATATGAAAAAGAAAATTATTTTTTTTTTGGTACCTATAATACCTTTATCAACAATCTTTATTTCTAGTAATTGCGAAAATACAATAAATGATAAAAATAAGCAAACACAAAAAGAAATTAACAGATTAGATGAAATTATAAAAAAAACTAATCCTATTTTTAAAGAAAAACTTATACAAAAAGATCAAGATGGAAAAATTTTATCTACAACAGAATTAATAGATGTTAAAACAAAAAAGTCATTAATAAAACCTTCTAATTTAATTTTTAATTCTTCTAATATAGATTATGTTTTGAACCATATTTATTTTAATGATGTAAATAATAATTTTTTAAAAGATAAACAATTAAAAATTGTTGATAATTATATTTATTTTAATAAAGAACATACCAAAGCATTTTTATCTTATAGATTAGAATCAACAAAATTAGAATTTCAAAATTTAAATATTAAATCTAAAAGAATTGAAAAAGAAATTCAAAATTTAGAATTCCCTAATAAATTAGATTATAAAGAATTAAAATCTGGTAAGATTCTACATCAAAATACTATTTTTATGCACCATAGTTCTTCAATACCTTTGTTTAAAAATGATTTTTATAGCTATATAATGAATTTATCTTCTATTAATTTTAATATTGGTAAAAAATTTAAAAACACATTTAGATTTTTACAAAATTGAATAAATGAATTAGAAGAACAAGAAAAAAATAATACTCTCAAATTAGAATTAAAAAATATGAATACATATTTAACTAATTTAAAAGATTCTTTATTAAATTTGTTGAAAACAATGTTTAATATTGAAAATACATATTTTGAAATGAATTTTTACATAAAAAAGAAAAAAAATATTGAAGATATTAAAGAACAAATTGATAAAGAAACAAATGAATCTATAAAAGCTAATTTAATGAAAAAATTAGAAGATGAAGAAAAAAATCTTTTACCAGATTTAGAAAAACAATATTTATATAGTTATTTTGATAAAAATATAAACAATTATAAAAAATTAGCCAATTATGTTTTAGGAGCTTTTGGTATAGAAAATGATGCAAATTATGGAATGTATAAAACTACCATTAATGAAGAATTACAAAAACTTAAAAGTACAATTGATACATTAAATACTCAAAAAGAAGTAGAAGAAAGATGTGAAGATTTTTATTTTAAAATTTCTTCTTTACTGTTTTCACCAGAAAATTATGATAAATTGAATATCCCGGAAGTAAAAGATACAATTAACCAATATAAAGAACAAATTTATAACATTATTCTTTCTGGTTTAAATTCTTTAGCAAAGAATTTTTTTAAAGATGAAAAAGATTATTCTAATGTGGATATTAATATAGAAAACAATATCCTAAAACGTTGAAATAAATTGATAAATGATTCAAAAGCAAACCCAAACAAAACAATAATGATGCTTATAAAAGAAAAAAACCATTATAAATATGATTTTTCAAAAAGTGAATTTGATTGATATAAGAAAAATTTAGAAAATAAAATGAATTACTTTATTCAAAAGGTAAAAGAAGAAAAGGGAAATGATTTTCAAGTAATTGATAATAATACAAAAGATTGAGAAGATTTATATTTTGATCCAGTAGAAAATAATAATCTTCATAATGAAAATATTTTTAAACTTTTTTCAACAGATAAAACAAGATTATTTAGAAAACAATCTGTTGGTAAACATATATTGTCATTAGTAGAATATTATAGTGGTAGTTTTATTGATATATATAGTAAAAAAGAAAAAACAACAGCTATTTTTATAAAAAATGGAAAAATTATTGGTAGACTATATGATAAATTAGATAGTATTACTCAAATCAGCAAAGAAATAATAAATGAAATAATTGAATAAATATTTAGCACTCTAATGGTTAGAGTGCTAAATTTATATGTTATAATTTTTTTTATCTTCAAAAGGAGGATAAAATGAATTCATGATTTGATGACTTTATGAATAGTTTAAATGATGCTGATCCAACTAATACTTCTTCAAAAGAATCTAAAAAAGATCCTTTAAAAGAATTTGGTAGAAATTTAACAGATTTAGCAGTTAAAAACCAATTAGATCCTGTTATAAATAGAGATGATGAAATAAGAAGAATGATAAGAATTCTTTCTAGAAAAAATAAAAACAATCCTGTATTAATAGGGGAACCAGGTGTTGGAAAAACTGCTATTGTTGAAGGATTAGCTAGAAAAATTGTTGAAGGAAATGTTCCTGAAAACTTAAAAGATAAAGAAATAATTGAATTAGATTTACCAGCAATGCTAGCTGGTGCATCTTTTCAAGGACAATTTGAACAAAGATTAAAAGATGTATTAAAAAAAATAGAAGATTCAAATGGGGATATTATTGTTTTTATTGATGAAATACATATGCTTATAGGTACTGGAAAAAATGCACAAGGTGGAATGGATGCTGCTAATATTGTAAAACCTTTAATGGCGCGTGGAAAAATGCATTTAATAGGAGCCACTACTTTTGATGAATATCGTAAATATATTGAAAAAGATGGAGCATTAGAGAGAAGAATGCAAAGAATTGATGTTCAAGAACCTTCTATTAATGATACTATTACAATTTTGAGAGGTATTAAAGATCGTTTTGAAAATTACCACAATGTTAAAATTCAAGATGAAGCTTTAGTTTCGGCAGCTAGATTAAGTTCAAGATATATATCTGATCGTTTTTTACCTGATAAAGCAATTGATTTAGTCGATGAAGCAGCAGCTACTATTAAAACAGAAATGGGATTTCAACCTGAAGAATTAGATAAAGCAAAACAACAAAAAGCTAAATTAGAAATGGAAAAAATTGCTTTATCAGAAGATAAAAAAGCTAATAATACAAGATTACAAGAAATTGAAAAAATTTCGAAAGAAGTAGATTCTAAAATAGAAGAATTGCAAGAAAAATGAGATTCAGAAAAGAAAAGATTAGAAGAATTATCTAATTACAAAGCAAAATTGGATAATATGAAATATCGTTTAAATATTTTTCAAAATGAAGGTAATTTTGAATCTGCTTCTAAATTAATGTACAATGATATTCCTGATTTAGAAAAGAAGATTAATGATTTAGAAAAAAAACTTAATACTTCAAGTAATACTTTAATTAAAGATACAGTAACTAAAGAAGAAATAGCCAACATTGTATCAAAATGAACTAAAATTCCTGTAACTAAACTTTTAGAAACAGAAAAAGAAAAACTTTTAAATTTAGAATCAGAATTAAATAAAAGAGTTAAAGGACAAGAAGAAGCAACTAAATTGGTAGCCAATGCTATTTTAAGAGCAAAAGCTAATATTAATGATCCTAATCGACCTTTAGCTAGTTTTTTATTTATGGGGTCAACAGGTGTTGGAAAAACTGAATTAGCAAAAGCATTAGCATATACTTTGTTTGATAGTGAAAAACAAATGATTAGATTAGATATGAGTGAATATATGGAAAAACATTCAGTAGCTAAATTCATTGGTGCTCCCCCAGGTTATGTAGGTTATGATGAAGGCGGATCTGTAAGTGAAAGAATAAGAAAAAATCCTTATACTATTTTGCTTTTTGATGAAATTGAAAAAGCTCATAATGATGTTTTAAATATACTTTTACAAATTTTGGAAGATGGAATTATTACCGATTCAAAAGGTAGAACCATTAATTGTCGTAATTTAATTGTAATAATGACAAGTAATTTAGGAGCAAATTTAGTTGAAAAAGAAAATGAAAATGAATCTATAACTAAAAAAGATCTTAAAAATGAATTGATGAATAAATTAAAACCTGAATTTATAAATAGGATTGATGAAATTGCTTGATTTAAATCTTTAGATAAAGATACAATTAAAGAAATAGTTAAATTAGAATTAGATAAATTATTAAATAGAATTTATGAAAGTAAAAAAGTTTCTTTAGCTTATGATGAAAAAACTATTGAATTTATATCAGAATCTGCTTATGATTCAAACTTTGGAGCAAGACCTATAAGAAGATTTATTCAAAATCAATTAGAAAGTTTAATTGCTTTACAAATTATTAAAGATAATATTAAAGAAAATAAAAAATATAAAATCTCTGTTTTTGCTGGTTCATTTATTATTAAAGAAAACAAATAAAAATAGGATTCATAAAACTTAAATCCTATTTCATAAAATGAAATATCAAGTGCAATATATGTGCTTGCTATTTTTATATTTATATTAAAAAATTCAAGTGCAACATAATTGGATAGAATCTAATTGTTTTGTACTTGAATTTTTAATTATTTTTCAACTGTTTTTTTAGTTGATGTTTTTTTAATTTTTTTTGTATCTGTAGCTTTTACAGTTACTTTTTTTGAAGATTTAACAATTTTTTTATCTTGTTGTCTTTCTTTGTAAACAGAAGCATATTTTCTATTTCTTTTTGTTTCAAATTTAACAAAACCATCAATTAATGAATATAATGTATCATCATTTCCTCTACCAACATTTGTACCAGGAAAAATTTTTGTTCCTCTTTGGCGAAAAATAATTGAACCTGCTGTACAAAATTGACCATCACCTAATTTAATACCTAATCTTTGTCCACGTGAATCACGGCCGTTTCTACTAGAACCACCGGCTTTTGTATGTGCCATTTTAAATTTCCTTTATTTTAAAAATATAAATAATTAAATTAAGCAACAATTTCAGTTATTTTTACACGTGTATAAGGTTGGCGGTGTCCTAATTTTCTTTTGTGAGTAGATTTAGGATTATGACGATAAACAATAATTTTTTTTGCTTTTCCTTGCTTTTCAATAATTCCACTAACATGTGCTTTTGCAAGGTATGGTTTGCCAATTTTTTGATCAACAACTAAAATTTTATCAAAGGTAACTTTACTTCCTTCATTGCCTTCAATTTTTTCAATAAAAATTGATTGATCTTTTTTAACAAGAATTTGCTTGCCTCCGGTTTCAATAATCGCAAACATTCGATTATTCCTCCATAAAATTGACACATCCTTAAGGTGGTAATAAAACACTTGTAAACCTTTTTAGAATGGTTACAAAAAGTAACACTACTATTATATATAAAATATTTATATAGATACTAAAAAGCAATTATTGTAGGTCCTGATGAAGTTCCACTAGAAGATGGGTTTTTCTTTGTTGGTTCAGTTTTTTTATCATTTGAACCATCATTCCAATTAGCATTACCAGTGTTAGATTCATAAGAACCGTTTTTTGATTTGATAATTTTTATAAAGGTACCAATAGCGGTTAAACCTTGAGAAATTAATGGGACAACAGTTGAAGCAATTCCAAGAAAGCTTCCTCCATAAATTTCAGTTTGTTTTTTGTTGTTAAGTTTTTTAAAATTTTTCATAAAAAATGTCCTCCATATATATATGTCCTTTTTTTACAAAAAAGCCAAAAAAATTTATAAAAAAATGCAAAATAGGAATTTTTTTATTTTTGCATTTTTTTATTCAACATAACTTGTGTTAAATTTACCAATAGCTTGTTTAACAGGTTTTATACTTATTCATGCTTTTGGTTCAATTTTTTTAATGTCTAAGATTAAGTTTTTGGTTTCTAATAAAAGCATTACAGATTCAATAATATAAATATCATTTCCTGTATATCCGCTTTTTACTTTTTTAATTGAATATGCATGTCAAAAGTTAATCTTTTTGAAATATTTTAAAATTACATCAGGATTTGAACATGAGACCTCAAATTGAACTTTGGCATATTTAGGATAAATAAGTGTTAGAACAATGTTATTAATCAATATGTAAAGTAAAGTAGATAATTCTCTCATTCCAAAAGTAGTGGTTTTATTTAACTTATTGATTCCTCTGATTTGAGGCATATAAGGAAAAGTATTGGTTTCATTTAAATATTGAATGGATCTAAAAGAGATAGAATGAGGTTTGGTAAATCTAAATATAATTAAAAAAGTTAAAGAAAACATTAAGGATATTAAAGAAAAAATAGAAGCAACATTTTTTTTGGATTTAGTAGCAAAGTAATAGATAACTATATCAGTTCCACCAGTTGATCCTCCACTTTTCCAAGTTAAAGAAATAGCTACTGCTATACAAATAGCACCAAGAACTCCATATACAAGAATTGGTCAACTAGTTGGATTTTCAATTACATATGGATTAACTGATTTTCTATATCATTCTGTAGTGATATTAGAAATATATTCTTCTTCTATAACTTGTAATTCTCTTGATCAATTGGGAGTTAAATTGAAAGTTCTATATAAAAAGTCATTTATTGGTGTTCAAGTAAAAAAGAAGTTTGTAGGAATTTGAAAAAGCATAAACAACAAAGTTAGTATGATGAAAGATCTTTTTTCTTTTAGACCAAATGTTAAAAATAAAGGAATATTGGCGCCTAAGTAAATTAAAGCAAAATATGGTTTGATTTTAGGAAAAATTAGAACTAATAAAGTAGGAAAACCTGTTAAACCACTAGGTATAGTTTCAGAACGATTAATGAAAGTATTTATTCCAAAATTGAAAAGCAAAGCAGATAAAAAAACTATTAAAACTCTTTTTCAATAATTTTGAATAATAAATTTAATTTTTTCTTTGACATTTTTGTGTTCATGTTTTAAATTTTTTAAGTAATATTTACCCATTTCTAATTTTTCTAAAGGTAAATCATTTTCTTCTTTATTTTGTATTTCATTTTCCTTATTTACTTTTAAAATTGAAGAATTAGTTATTTTTTCTTCATCTTTTTTTTCTTTTTTTTCTTGATTTTTTAATGTTTCATCATATGATGGAACATTATTAAGATTTTCTTGTAATTTGGTTTTTTGCCTTGATTCTTTTTGCTCATTCATAAGTATCTAAATTATCATATATTTATATATTTTTTTTAAATAAAAAATAATAATTTATAATTATTAAAGATACTATATAGAATTTATTTTAATATTCATTGTTGTATATATAAAACTTAATTTTAAGTATTTATAGAAAGGCATTAATGGCTACAGAAACAGAAAAAAAACCTTTACCAATTTGACATATAACTCCTAAAGGTAAAAAATGACAAATCAAAGGAGTTGGTCGTGATAGAGCAACTAAAATTTTTGATACTCAAAAAGAAGCGATAGATTATGCAAAAGTTATGGTTAAAGATAATGAAGGAACTTATTTAGTTCATAAAGCAACAGGTCCTATTAGAGTTGGACAAAGTTATAAACCAAAAAAAGTTAAAAAAGAAACAAAACCAAAGAAATAAAAACAGGAGAAGATATGAAACAAATTATTTGTAAAATTGTTGAACCTTTAGGTTTACATGCCATTCCTTCTAGTATTTTAGCAGGCACAGCTTCAAAGTATAAATCATCTATTACTATTACTACTGCTAATGGACATCAAGCTGATTTAAAATCTATTATGAACATTACTTCTTTAGGAATTAAACAAGGTTATGAAGTGATTATTAAAGCAGTAGGTGCTGATGAGCAAGAAGCAATTGAGGATATTAAAAAGGTTTTAGAAACAAATTTAATAATTTAATTTATGTAGAAAGTTACTTTTTATCTTTAAAAAGTATTACTTATGAATTTTTACTATTTTTTATTTAAGAAAATTAGTTTAGCAATTTTAGGGGTTTTTATAACTCTTACTTTTTTATTCTTTTTTTTAGGTATTTTTATAAATAGTGATTTTTCTTCACCATTGGTTATCCAATATTTTAAATATCTTTTATCAATTTTTACTTTTAAATTTGGAAAAATTTATAATTCAACTATTTCAAATTCATTTATTAATCCAGCAACATTTTATTTTTTTTATATTAAATTATCATTAATTTTTACTTTAATTACATTTTTATTGTCAATAATTATAGGATTTGGTATAGGTATTTTTAGTGCTTATAAAATTAATACGAAATCAGAAATTCTAACTAATATTATTATTTTCTTTTTTTCTTCTATTCCTACTTTTATCTTAGCGCCTATTGGGATTATTTTGGCAGAAAAATTAGATTTTCCAATTAATTATATTGATCCAAATTTATTGGGATTTAGCTTTACTATTAATTCTTTTATAATTCCAGTTATTATTCTTTCTTTAGGAACAATTACTATTTTTTCTATTTTAACTAAAAAAGTTCTTTTAAATATTTTAAATCAAGATTATGTAATTATTATGAAAGCTAATGGAATGAGCAGTTTTAAAATTTTTTGAAAAGTAATATTCAAAAATTTAATTATTAATCAATTAAACTATTTAATTCCTATTTATGTTGCAATGGTAAGTTATAGTATGATTATTGAAAGAATTTTTCAAATTCCTGGTCAAAGTTTACTTTTAAATAGCGTTATTAAAATGAATGAATTAGAAATTCTATCTACTTTTATTTTTTTTACTTCTCTTTTTATATATCTTGCTCAAGCTTTAATTGAAATTTTGTATCAAACTTTAAATGTTGACAATAAAATGAATTTTTATTTCAAAATCCAAAATAGAAAAATAAATTTATTTAACGAACAAAGAGAGGGGGTAAAAAATGAAATCAAATAAATACCATCATGTGCATTGTGTAGTTGATGATGATGTTAAGCATCATTTAAAACATTTACTTAAAAAAGTAGAACATAAACATTATGCTGTTTCATTAACAAAACAAAAATCTAATATAAAATTATTTTGGAATCGTTTTATAAATAGAAAAATTAATTTAATTCTTTTATCTTTTATAGTTTTATTTACTTTATTTTTAATTTTTACTTCTTTATTTTATCCATATAGTTCTAAAAAAACTGCTATTTCTAATCCTCTTTTATTAACTAATTTACCTAAATTTTATTCTCCAATTGTTGAAAAAAACCTTCCAGTTGGAGAAGAATATAATATGATAAAAAATATTGCTAATTTATCACCTCATAGAAATATTATTATTTCTGAAAAACAAATTTTAGGTTTTATTCAATTAAAATATAACCCTTATGAATTACTTTATGCTACCTTAGAATTAGGTGGTAATAAGATGACAAAACTTAATTTTTTATTAGGAACAAATGAGAATGGAATTGATAATTTTTCTCTTATCATAAATTCAATTTTATGAACAATAATAATTTCCTTATTTTCCTTATTTATAGGTTTATTAGTAGGAACTTTATTAGGTTCTTTTGTTGCTTATTATTCAGAAAAAACAAGTGTAAAAATTGGTTATTATACTTTTTCTAGTTTATCAATTTTACCTTATTTAATTTTTTCAATATTTTTATTTTCTATATTTAAGTTTTCAATATTAAGTTCTATTATTATTTTTAGTTTATTAAGTAGCATTAATTTCTTTCACTCTTCTTATGCTTCTGGTTTAGAAATCAAAAACAAAGAATTTATTATAGCTGATAAAGCATCAGGATTTAATAATTGAAATATCATTATACGAGATTTATTTAAATACAATTGGTGAAACAATATTGTTATTATTTCTGATCAATTATCATTAATATTTTTAAGTTTAGCAGCATTAGCATTTTTTAATATTAATGGTGTTTCAAATTCTAACAACATAGGTTTAATTTTTAAACAAATTATTTCAGACGTTACTAATTTTGATTATTTATTTACTGTCATTTTTTTAAGTATTTTATATCTTATATTAACTAAATGATTAAGTATTTCTCTTTATGTTTCTTCAAATCCAAAACTAAAATAAAAAGGAAAATATGAAAAAAAATAAATTATTATTGGGTTCTTTATCTTTAACTTTTCTTACGTTAACTTCATTATCTTGTCAAAACATTAGAGAAAAAAGAGAAAAAGATACTTATATAAAGCAATACAATAGAGAAAATTTTTATAAAAATAAAGATTTTTACTACAATAAAAAAGTAGAAAATGATTTTGAATCACTTATCCATAATCCTTTAATTCGTTATGAATATCAAGATAATATAAATTATGATAATGTTAATAAAACATTTATACATCCAACAAGAAAAAAGTTAAGTTTTAATTTAATTGAAAAAATCATTTTATCAATAAAAGGTGAAACAGATAAAGAATATAACAATGATGATAAAGATTTATTTTTGCCTCCACAAAATAAAAATTTAGGTTATAACTCTGGAATAATTTCTTATTTTTCAAAAAATGAAAGCAATATTAATCATCCAGATTTTTTAAAGAATTTACAAAGAGCTTACAAAATTAGATTTGTTTTAAAAAAAGATATTTATTTTATCAATAATAAAGGTGAAAAAACTAATAAACAATTAAGTCCTAAAAATTACTTAAAAACTTTTGATAAAAATTTAAAAGATTTTCAAGAAATAATGAATAGTTTTAATTTAAATTACAAAACTACATTAAATTCAAAAGGAAATTTTTTAGATTTTGAACAAAAAAATATGAATTATGCTAATAAAATGGTTTCATTTTTAAATAATCAGATTATTACTAATTTATTATTTAATCCTACATATTTAGAAGAAAATGAAAATAATTATTTCATTGGTAATTATTACTTAAAAGAAAATACATTAAATAACCAAACTTTTCATATTAATAATTATTTTTATTTAAATAAAAGCACTAAAAATAAACTTAAAAAAATTATTTTAAAATATAATCCATTACCTTTAGATAGAGAAACTTTTTCTCTGCAATCATTTAATTCTTATCGCCAAAATCTAATATCAGAAACAGATTTTGATCATTTTAATAAGAAACAACAAAATGAAATATATTACAATAAAAAACTTTACGGGTTAAATTATCAATTAAAATCTTCAACAAATAATATTCCTATCAATACATTTTATAATTTTATTTTTGATAATAAAAATTCTATAAAATTTAATGATATTTTTTCCGAATTGTTTTATGGTTTAGATAAAAAAGAAATAATAGAAGGAAAAAATATTCTTAAAACATATAATCAAAAAAATCAATATTTATTTAGAAGCATTTTATCTTTAATGATAAATAAAATAACATATTTAAAAAAATTAAATTATGATAATTTGTGAAATTCATATGTTCCTGAAAATCTAGAATTGGATGGTAATGATATTGAAAATTCATCATATAAAAAAGCTTATGATGCTAAAAATTATTTAAGTTCAGAATATGGAATAGATGGTAATTTAATAAATGAAAATAATTACAAAAAAAGTTTTTATGATTATAAAAATTTAATTGACATTTTTAAACAATACCAAGGTATAAATTTTGAAAAAACAAAAGAAATGTTAAACAAGATAATTGATGATTTATATGCTGAAAAAAATTATGATAAGAATCAAAAAATAGAATTTACTATACCTATTTTTGAAAATGAAAATGATGATTTAAAACAAATTTATGATATTTTGATAAGTTTATTTAAAAAGATAGATAAAAGGATTAATCCATCTTATGAATTTGTGAAAAATAGTGATGATCAATATTTTATAAATTATCAAAAAATTTCTTTAGTAGAAAATTCCATTTCTAATTTTTTAAAACAAATGTTTTTTGAAAATAACAACTCTTGATTACTAATGTTAACTTTTATAGAAGAAGACAAATTATTTGGAAATGAATTGATTAGAGAAATTAAAAATTTTAAAAATGATTTTTTAAAAAAACAAACAAATGTTTTTGATAAATTAAAAAGTATTCAACTAAAAAAAGGTTTTTCTCTAAAAAGATATTTATTTTCAACAAATGAAGAATATTATGAATTTGAGCAAAAATTAGATACATATCTAAAAAAATTAACTTCATGAGAGCAAATAAAATTACTATTACAATTGAATAATTTGGTAAGAATTCCTTTTAATACTCAAAATTATTCTAATTCAGAGAAATATGAACAAATATTAGTCCAGAATTATTTAATAAAACCAATAAATGATTTAGGATATACTCAATTTCAAGACATAAAGTTAAAAAAATAGTATTTTGAATAAAAATGCTTAATTATTTTTTGCTTATTGTCTTATAATATATACATTAAAAATGACTTTTGCTGTAATATTTTTAGCAAATAATAAGGAGAAAAGATATGATTAACCCAAAAAGAAAAACTAGTAAACAAAGAAAACATAAGAGAAGAACTCATGATGCTTTACCAGTTCAAAATTTAGTTCAATGTAAAAATTGTTCAATGTTATATCAACAACACCATGTTTGCAAAAATTGCGGTTTTTATAATGGAAAAAAAGTTGCTGGTTATTTAGCAAATGAAGATCGTATAAAAGCATAATATTATCTTTTCTTAATTTTAAAAACTGCTATGTTAGCAGTTTTTTATATCTAACAATTAATATAAAAGGAGTGGGAATGGAATTATATCCAATGATAGAACCATATAATAGTGGTTATTTAAAAGTAAGCCAATTGCATAGTATTTATTTTGAAGAAGTGGGGAATCCACAAGGTGTTCCAATTCTTTTTGTTCATGGCGGCCCTGGCGGTGGTATTAGTCCTTCTAGTAGACAATATTTTGACCCTAAATATTACAGAATAATTTTATTTGATCAAAGAGGTTGTGGAAAAAGTTTACCAAGTGCTGAAATTAAAGAAAACACAACTTTTGATTTAGTGGAAGATATAGAAAAATTAAGAAAACATCTTAATGTAAAACAATGAATTCTATTTGGCGGTTCTTGAGGTTCAGCTTTAAGTTTAATCTATTCAATAAATTATTCACAAAATGTTTTAGGGTTAATTTTAAGAGGTATTTATCTAGGCAGAAAAGAAGATAATGAATATCTTTATCAAGAAGGGGCTAATTTTTATTTTCCAGATTTATTTAATGAATTTAAAAATTTTGTTGCACCAAATGAACAAAATCATTTAATTAAAAGTTATCATAAATATTTAAATGATACTAATTTACAAATTGCTACAAAAGCTGCATATCATTGAGCAAAATGAGAATTGAGTTTAATTACTTTAAATCCTATTTTGGGACTAGAAGAATATTTAAGTGATGCAAAGGCCAATTTAGAAATTGCTAGACTGGAAAATCACTATTTTATAAACAATAATTTTTTATCAGATGATAACTATATTTTAAATAATGCTAATAAAATAGAAAATATACCAACTATTATCATTCATGGAAGATATGATATGGATTGTAGACCTATAGGTGCTTATTTATTAGCACAAAAATTAAAAAAATGTGAATTAAATTTTATAAATGCTGCAGGTCATTCTTCAAAAGATTTACCAATTAGTGAAGGATTAGTAAATGCTACTGAAAAATTTAAAAGCATTATTAAATAATTTTGCTTTTAATATATATAATTGTTATTATTTAGTATCTATTTATATTAAAATAGATATATATTTATAATTAATTATCAACAAAATAAAATGTTTAAGGAGATATTATGAGTTTAAGAACTTACCAACCAAATAAAGCTAAACATATTAAAACTCATGGATTTAGAGCTAGAATGGCTACTGCCAATGGTAGAAAAGTTTTGGCTGCTAGAAGAGCAAAAGGAAGAGCAAGATTAACTGTTTCAGATGCTAAATAGTTAATTTTGCCATTTTTTATTTTTAATTATGAAAAAAATATATAGGCTTCAAAAAAATTGACAATTTGAAGAAGTTATAAATGGCAAAAAACAATTGATTAATAAATATCTAGTTATTTATTTTTTACCTAGTAAAGAATTTAAAATAGGAATTACTGTACCTAAAAAATTTTGTAATGCTGTAAAAAGAAATTATTATAAAAGACAATTAAAAGCAATTATTCATTCATTAAATATTTATGAAATGAAGTATAAATTTGTTTTTATTTTACGTAAAGAATTTCTTAATCAAAATTACAAAGTTAAATTGGATACAACTAAAAAACTTTTTGAAAAGATAAAATATGGAAAATAGATCAAAAAACTTTGATTTTTTCACTGAAAGTGGAAATGCTTCAAATAAGAAAAAGAATATGTGAAAAAAAATATGGTTCTGAATAAGAATCGTTCTTTACTTATTCGTTTTTGCATTATCACTTTCTGCTTGTGTTCAAACTTGTGTAATTAAAAGCTCTAACTATACAGGAGCAGGTGCTGAATTTTATCGTAATAAAAATGAAGTAGCACCAAGGGTTGCTTCTTTTGAAGCTAAAAATAAAAAAGATGGTGAATTTTATAAATATGAAAGAGTTCAAAATTCAAACATTTTTTTAAAAAATAAAGAACATAATAATATTCTAGAAAAATTACATCAACAAGATCAAGCTAATAAAGGTTCTTTAGGTGAATATAATTCTTCCACATATTCTTCTGCAGTTCATTTTAGTGATGATAAAGATGACAAATTTATTCACAATGAAAATGGAAAATATTTATTTTACTCAGGTAGAGAATTATCTTTAACTAGAAAAGAAAAAAAACAAAAATTAACTTTAGAAAATAAATTGCAAAATCAAGGTGAAATAGAAAATTATGATTCTATTTATGATGGTTATGAAGATATAGTTTGAATGTCATATAAGGTTATTAAAACCAAAACTAAAAATAAAACTGAAACCACAATTATTTCTCATTTGCCAACTAATGAAAAAGATAAAACTGCTGATGGTAAATGAATTATTAAAAAAGAAAAACTACAAAATAAGGATTTAAAAAGAGAATTAAAAAGTGCTAAAACTTATGATGATATTAAGAAACTTCCTAAAAATGGTTTATCTGGAAGAGAAGCATTTGCTAGAGATGTATTTGAAACTTTATATAGAAAAACTTTCAAAACAAAATATTATGTTGATAGATTAAATCGTTCTATAAGTTCTCGTGGTTGAAGTGATGTTAAATCTTTATCTGCTTATATTAACAAAATTTATAATGAAATTATTTCTAATGGTCAAATTGAATTAACTAATGAAGAATTAGAATTAATTAATACTTATCAAGATGTTATACGTGAATATTTAGCTACTTCTGGTTATGATATTCAAGCAAATAAATATATCTATAATGGAAAAGTTCCTTTGAATCTTGATAGTGAAGTTCAAAAAGCAACTTATAGTGCTGCTGGTTATTGAAGATATGGTCCTTTCTATGGTTTAATTGTTTGACCTTTATCTTTATTAACTCAAGCTCTTAGAACTTCAATGCCTGATATGAATGGTTGAGCTACTATTATCACCATTATTGTAGTAGTAGTATTAACAAGATTAATTACTCTTGGATTGACATGAAAATCAATTGTTAATCAATCACGTCAAGAAGATATAAAAGCTAAGAAAGCAAAAATTGATGCTAAATATGCTCAATATGATCGAACTAATAAACAAATGAAAGCTCGTCAACAACAAGAAGTGATGGAACTATATAAAAAGAACAATATCAATCCATTGGATAGTTTTATTAGTTTAATAGTAGGAATGCCAATTTTTATTGCTATATGGAGGGTAATTCAATGTATCCCAGATATAAAATCTACTCATTGAGCCGGTTTAGATTTCTCAGCTACTTCATGAAGAGAATTATTTGCTGGTAAATTTGTTTATTTATGAATTATTGTAGCTTCTGTTCTTATTCAAGCTCTATCTCAATATCTTCCTAAATTATTAGCACTTAAAAGATTTAAGGAAAGAACAACTATTGAAGATAAAGCTGCTCTTAAAAAAGCAAATAGAACTCAAAATTTAATTTCTATTTTCTTCTTAATTTTTACAGTTATTTTTACTGCAGGGGTTCAAGTTTATTGAATTATTGGTGGTATATGATCGGTAGGACAAATCTTATTGATTCACTGATTTAAAAAATCTAAATATTATAGAGAAAAATATTTACAAAAAAAATAAGTCAGTAAAAAACTGATTTATTTTTTTCTTATAAACATAAAGGACAAATATGCGATTAAAATTTGATAAAAATGCTATAAATAAGTTAGAAAAGACAAAATATTTGGTTAAAAATTACCCTTTAAAATTGGATGAAAATACCATTTTAGAAATAGGAATGGGAAAGGGTGAAATGTTAACAAATATGGCTTTTTATTTACCTACTAAAAAATTTATAGGATTAGAAAAATTTTCTACAGTAGCTGCTAAAGCAATTATTAATGCTAATAAATATGAACTTAATAATTTTCAAATTGTAATTAATGATGCATTAAAAATAAATGAAATTTTTACTGGCAAAACTAATGAAATATGATTAACCTTTAGCGATCCATGACCAAAGAAAAAGCATGAAAAAAGAAGATTAACATATAAAACATATTTAAAAATATATGAACAAATATTACAAGAAAATGGATTTTTAAAAATAAAAACTGATAATGATAATTTTTTTAATTATTCAATTAACTCACTTCAAGAAAATAATTGAACTATATTAAAACAAACTAATGATTTTCATTCACATCAGGATTATGATAAGAGATTTCAAACAAATTATGAAATTAAATGATCTTCACAAGGTAAAAATATTAATTATTTAGTTGCTAAAAAACCAAATTAGCAACTTTTTTATTTACTTTTTTGATTAAAAAATGAAGAAAAAATTTTAAAAAACTAACTTTTTACAAAGTTTTTTAAGATATCAAATTAATCTTTTTTCTATTAATATATAATAATACTTAATATGAAGACAAATTCTAAACCAATCATTATTTTTACTGGACCTAGTGGAGTTGGAAAAGGCACAATTGAACAACTTCTTTTTACTTATCCAGAATTAAAATTAATGTTTTCTTGTTCGGCAACTACAAGAAAACCAAGGACTGGAGAAATAAATGGTGAACATTATCATTTTATTTCTAAAGAAGAATTTCTTAAAAAAATAGATAATAATGAATTTTTAGAATATAGTTTTCATTTTGATAATTACTATGGTACTTTGTATTCAGAAATAGATAAAATACATGCTAAAAATGGAGTTCCTTTTTTAGAAATTGAAACCAATGGAGCAAAACAAATTTTGCAAAAAATTTCCAATAACAAAGATTACAATTTAATAACTATTTTTGTATTACCTCCTTCCATAGATGAATTAGAAAAAAGAATAATTAAAAGAAATTCAGAATCAGAAGAATCTTTGAAAAAAAGAATTGAAAAAGCTCAAAATGAACTCAAAGAAGCTCATTTATTTAGATATAGAGTTATTAGTGATGATGTAGAAAGATCAGCTCTTGAAGTAAAATCAATCATATTAAAGGAAATTGATAAGTAATATGGAATTTGGAACAAAAAGTAATGTAGGAAATTATCGTAAAGAAAATCAAGATCGTGTTGACATATTTCATAATCAACACTTTCATTTTTTAATTCTTTGTGATGGTATGGGTGGGCATTATGGAGGTTCTTTGGCTTCAAGTACTACCATTAGTACTTTTCGAAAAGAATTTTTAGGAAAAAATTTTCCAATTGATTCTGATAATTTTGAAGATTATACTTTTTGATTTAAGCAAACAATTAAAAAATGCATTGATGAAATGATAAAAAAAGCTAATGGTGATGAAGCTAAATTAGATATGGGAACTACTGTAACTTGTGCTTTAGTAAATACTAAAGCCAAAATTTTAACTATTTTTAACATTGGAGATTCAAGAACTTTTATTTTATCTACTGATGGTGAATTAAAACAAGTTACTAAAGATCAAAACCTTTTAAATAATTTAATTGCTGAAGGAATGAATGAAAGAGAAGCTAAATTAGCGGCCCCAAATTGAGCTGCATTAGTCTCTGCTTTAGGTCCTTATAAAAGAAGAAAAATAGCAGTTTTTAATATTGAAAAAAAATGATATGAACGAATTTATGCGATTATTACCACTTGTGATGGAATTCATGATTTTGTAAGAATTCCAACAATGGAAGCAATTTTAAATAAAAGCAATACCATTGGAGAAAACTTAGAAATTTTAATAAATGAAGCATTAGATAATAAATCAACAGATAATGTTACTGCTGGAATGATTGTTTTAGATAACAAAAAGAATTTGGAAGGTTAATATGATAATAAGAAGAGATAGTAAAGTTTTTGAAAAATATAAAGTAATATCTAAAATAGGTGTTGGTGGTTTTTCAGAAGTATATAAAGTTGAAGAAAAAAATGATCCCAATCATAAACACTATGCTCTTAAATATTTAAAATCTGATGGTGATAAAAATAAAAATGAAATTGCTATTAAAAGATTCATACAAGAAATAGATATATATAAAAATATTAATTCTCGTAGTGTTATTGAATATCATGATTCTTTTGTTTCTGATACTGAACAATATTTAGTAACTGAATTTGTTCCGGGTACTTCAATTGCGGACCATTTAAAAAAAGAAGGAAGAATTATTCCTAAAAAAGCAGTTATGTTAGCTATTCAAATTGCTGAAGGATTTCAAGAATTGCATAATAATGGAATTACTCATCGTGATTTAAAATCTAATAATATTTTAATTAATAAAACATATAATATTAAAATTATTGACTTAGGAATTGCTTTACGTAAAGAAAGTCAAAGGTATACTCGTGTTAATAGTGTTATAGGTACCCCATATTATTTAGCACCTGAACTTGTGGATACTAAAAATAAATATAGAATTTCTCATAAAGTGGATATTTATGCATTAGGAATTTTATTATATGAAATGTTGGTAGGTGAATATCCATTTAATGGTTCAGATGCTAAAGCCACCATAAAAATGCATTTACATAGTCAAATACCTGATATTAGACAAATTTTAAATGTTCCTCAAGCTTTAGCAAACGTTATTACTAAAGCCACAGCCAAAGATCCTATGAAAAGATATAATTCAATGTGAGAAATGGCCAGAGATCTAAAAACTTGTTTAGAAGAAAAAAGATATTATGAAAAACCTTTAGATTTAAACAAAGTCAAGCCTAAAAAAACTTTTGCTGATATTGTTAATTCAAGAGCTTTTTTAATTTCTTCGCTTGTTGTTATAGGTTTAACTGTTTTAATAATTATTCTTATAGCTATTTTTATAAATAAAAAATAAGGAATTGATGTTAGGAAAAATTTATTCTATTGTTTCAGGAAAATATCATATTAAGTGTAAAGAAGATGATTCTTTAAATATTTTGCCTGCCCTTGGAGTTTTTAGACACAAAGAAATTACTCCTTTAGTAGGAGATTATGTTGAATTTATTGAAAATGAATATTTAACAGAAATTTTACCTAGAAAAAATGAATTATTACGTCCCAAAGTAGCTAATATAGATCAAGGAATTATCATAATGTCCATTGAGGAACCTAAATTTTCTTCATATTTAATTGATAAATATTTAGCAATTTTAGAATTTAATAATATTAAACCTATTATTATTATTTCCAAAGTAGATTTAAATCAAAAACAAAATCTTATATGAAAAAAACTCTATAAAAATTTAAACTATGAAGTTTATGACATTCAAAATCAAAAAATTGATAAAATTTTTTGAAAAACAATTTTTGCTAATCAAACTTCAGTTCTTATAGGACAAAGTGGAGTAGGAAAAACCACTTTTTTAAACAAGTTAGGTAATTATAAATTTAAAACAAATGAAATTTCTTATGCTTTAAATAGAGGCAAACACACAACTAGGGTTGTTCAAATTAATACCCTTTTAGATGGAGAAATTATTGATACACCTGGTTTTTCTTCTGTTGATTTAAATATGTTTGAAATGACTAAAATTAATTTAGCACAAAGTTTTAAAATTTTTAGAGAAAATCTAGCAAAATGTAAATATAAATCTTGTTTGCATTTTAATGAACCTATTGAAAGTTGTTATATTAAAAAATTAGTTTCAGAAAATAAAATCCCTAAATTTAGATATGATAATTATTGTAAGTTATTACAAGAAATAAAGGATAAAAATGAATAAAAAAGAAAAATTTATTACTCCTTCATTGTTAAATGTTGAAAAAGAAAAAAGACTTGAAATGATAAATCTTTTAATTGATAATGGAATAAAATGATTCCATTATGATGTAATGGATGGTAAATTTGTTCCTAATTATGCTATTGAATTGGAAGAAATTAAGAATTTTAGAAAAAACGCAAAACAACATTTTTCTGATGTTCACTTAATGATAGAAAATCCTTTAAATTTTATTGATGATTATAAAGATTTTTGCGACATTGTTACCATTCATTATGAAGCAATAAAACCTAAAGAATTACTAAATTTTTTAAAAACTAAACACCATGAATATAAAATTGGTTTAGCAATTAAACCAAATACAGAAGTTGAAGAAATAGAAGAATTTTTACCTTATTTATCTTTAGTTTTAGTAATGTCTGTAGAACCAGGAAAGGGTGGACAAAAATTTATTCCTAGTGCATTAGATAAAATAAAAATTTTAAAGAATTTAAGAATTCAAAATGGTTATACATATTTAATTCAAGTAGATGGTGGAATAAATTCTGAAACTGGATTAGAAGCTTTTAAAGCTGGTGTAGATGCTTGTGTAGCTGGTACTTTTTTGGTTAAAGATCCAACAAAAGAAAGAATTAATTCAATTTTACCTAAACTTTATCAGTTAAAATAATTAGTAATTTTATAAAAAATTACTAATAAAAATTAAAGTTTTTATGCTTTTCTTATATACTTAATATAGTTATATATTAAGTATTTTTATATATCTATTGTATTCATTTAATAATTAAAATAAATTAAACCCAAAAGGAGAAATTTATGCAACCTACAAAAATTATAGGTCTTGGAGGCATACAAGAAATAGGAAAGTCAACTCTTGTTGTAGAACATGAAAATTCCATTTTTATAATTGATGCCGGAATAAAATTTGCTGATACAGCGAATACAGGAATTAAAGGAATTATTCCTGACTATTCTTTTTTAAAAGAAAAATTTCAAAATATTGAAGGTCTTTTTATAACTCATGGACATGAAGATCATATTGGTGGAATTATTTATTTAGTACAACAAGTTCCATTAAAGAAAATTTTTGCTCCTAGAATTGCTGTGCAATATTTAACTCTAAAATTTGAAGAATTAAATATTGGAAAAGATATTGAACTTATTGAAATTCATAAATCTGATGTTTATCATTTTGGGGATTGCAAAGTTGATTTTTGAACAGGACAACATTCAATTCCTGATGCTTTTGGTATTAGATTATCAACTCCAAATGGTTCTTTAATGTGTACAGGTGATTTTAGATTTGATTATCGTCCAATTGGAAATTTAACTGATTTTGCTCGTTTAGATGAAATGGGCAAAGAAGGTTTAACTGTACTTTTTTCAGATTCAACTAATGCTATGAGACCATTTCACTCACCTAGTGAAACTGATATTTTAATTGATATTGAAAAACATATGCGTGCAGCTACTAGAAAAACTATTATCACTTTATTTGCTTCTAATTTAATTAGAATTAAAGCTTTAATTGATTTAGCAGTTAAATTAAAAAAGAAAGTAGCTTGTTTTGGCAGATCAATGATTCAAGGAATTAAAATAGGTAGAAAATTAGGATATATAGACGTTCCTGCTTCTACTTTTGTTGAAAAAAAAACAATTAGATGGTATTCCTGATAATCAACTAGTAATTTTAACAACTGGTTCACAAGGCGAACAGCTAGCAGCTCTATCAAGAATCAGCTATGGAAAACATGGTTCTATTAAAGCAGAAAAAGGAGATATGGTTATTTTTTCATCTTCTCCTATTCCAGGTAATAGAATGTTTGTAGAACTTTTGGTTAATCGTTTATATAAGTTAGGTGCTATTATAAAAGAAAATGGTCCTGATGGTTATTTACATACTTCTGGTCATGCCTATAGATGAGAACATGATAAGATTTTTCAATTAACTAAACCTAAATACTTTATGCCTTATCATGGAGAATATCGTATGTCTATGGTTCATGGACAAACAGCAGTGGAAAATGGGGTTTTACCAGAAAATGTTATTATTCCTGAAACTGGTCAAGTGTATTTGATGGAAAATAACGTTATAACCAGATCTAACGAAAAAGTAAATTATGGTCCTATTTATATTGATGGTAATTCAGTTTTAAATCTAAATGCTTCTCTAATAAAGGAAAGAACTGCATTATCTGAAAATGGTTTTGTTAATTTGGTAATTACTATTAGTAGAAAAACTAATTCTATTTTAGGAAGACCTCATTTAATTTCAAGAGGTTCATTTTATGTAAAAACTTCTTTAAAATTAGTTGAAGAAGCTAAAAGAATAGCTCACGGAGCAGTTCTTTATCATATTAAAAATAATAAAGAATGAAATGTAGTGGAATTAAAACAATTAATCATTGAAAGATTAGAAAACTTATTTTATAAAGAAAAAAGAAGAAGACCAATTATTATTCCTACAATTTTATTTGATGATGAGGAATCGGAACCTGGTTTAGCAGATGTAAAAATTAAATTTAAAACAATAACTAAGAAAAATGAAAATCCTATTTCTAATGAAAAGGTAAAAGAAGAAATTCAAAATATTAAAGATGAAATGTTTGGTTCTATTGATGAATTAAATGAAGATATTCATGACCAAGATGATGAGATTTAATTTTTAAAACAAGGAATAATATGCAACAAATTAGGATTGAAAAATATATTGGTGATATTACTACTTTAAGTCGTAAGGCAATTAAATTAAAAATTAAACAAAGTGCTATTAAAGTTAATGGTATAGTTATTAATCAACTTATTAAAATTAATCCTAATAAAGATGTTGTGGAATTAGATAATTCTATATTGAAATATGAAGAATTTCAATATTATATGTTTAATAAACCTCAAGGTTTTATAACTGCTAATAGTGATTGATATAATTCAACAATTTTTGATATTTTAGGTCTTAAAAGAGATAAGTTTTTTGCTTTTGGAAGATTAGATAAAGATACAGAAGGTTTATTAATTATTAGTAATGATGGTCAAATGTGTCATAACTTATTAAGTCCTAAAAATCATGTTCCTAAGAAATATTTAGTTAAAGTGGATAAAAAATTAGATTCACCAATTTTATTAAATCAATTACCTATTCAAATTGATGATTTTTTAGTAGAAAATTATAAATTTGAATTGTTAAATGATAAAAATTGTTTTTTAACAATTTATGAAGGAAAGTTTCACCAAGTTAAAAAAATGTTTGGTAGTTTAGGATATAACGTTGTGTTTTTGAAAAGAGTTCAATTTGGTAAATTATCTCTTGATCCTAATTTAAAAATTGGCAGTTTAAAAAAATTAACTCCTGAAGAAATAGATTTAATGCAACAAAAATAAAATAACTTTTATTAATATAAATTAATAAAAAATATACAATATTCAATTATGAAAAAGAGTTATAAAAATATGTTTATTTTTGGTTTAGCATCTATATCAACTTTGATAGTAACGCTATCATCAAAAATAAACTATGCATCACAAAAATTTGTTATCAAGATATAACTAAAAAATCAGAAATTGCTAAATTGCTAATAAAATGATTTATGCATCAAATTTAAAAAATAATGAAATTATTTATTCAGCAGAACATAATGGTAAATTATTTAAAGATAAACAATATAAAGGTGGAGATTTATCTTTAAAAGTAAATAATGAGATTCGAAAATTTGATAAAGGGATAGGAGTACATGTAGGTTGTACTTTAATTTTGGATCCGTGAAAAAGTGGTTTGTTGGAATAAGTTTTATAAAAATATTAAATATAGTGATGATATTTATTTAAGTTCAAAAAATTATGTAGGTTTAGCTTCAAATGAAGAAACAAGTAGTGAAAATTTAAGTATGAAACATCTTTTTGATGGAGATGATACAACTGTATGACATAACAATTATAGAGAAGAAAATAAAGATAAATTTATTACTTGACATTTTGAGAAAACTATTGATATTAGTAAATTAGAATATTTACCATATAAAATTGAACATACCATTTTAGAGGGAAAAATTTTAGTTAGTGATAAAGAAAATGAGCCAAATCAATGAAAAGAAATTGGAGAATTTAAATGAGGTAAAAATTTAAATAATAAATTCTTTTATTTTGATAAAAACACTAGAATTAAACATTTAAAATTACAAATAACTAAAACTTCTAATCCTAATAGTATACATGCTTTATCAAGAGGTTTCAATATTTGATTAAGAAATAATGAAAGCAGTAGAATTCTTTCTAAAGATTTATCTGTTTTTACCAATTCAGAAGAAATAAATAAATCTAATGATTCTGTAAAAAATCTTCTTGATGATCATAATTCTATATGACATACTAAATGAGATAAATCAATACCTAATCCATATCTTTTATTTGAATTTAATGAAATTAAAGAAATTACAAAAATAAAATATATTCCTAGACAAGATGTAAATTCAGGTTTTATTAAAAAATTTCAAATTTTATCTTCTAATGATGGAATTAATTTTGAAGAAATTAAGCAAAATATTAATTGAGAAAATAATAAGAATATTAAAGAAATTATTTTTAATTCACCTATTAAAACTAAATTTATAAAATTAGTAAACATAGAAAGTTATGATCAACATATAGCAGCTAAAAATTTGAAATATTTGAAAAAATAAAAGAAATAAATAAACAAAAAACCAATCAAGATTCGTCTAATAAATCTAATAAAGAAAATAAAAATTTAGAAAAAAATAATAAAATATCAATTATTTTAGGAACTATAGGTGGTTTAGCAACTTTATCAATAGTTAGTTTAATTTCATATATAGTTTATAAGAAAAAATTTTAAAAAATAACTTTAAAAAAACGAATTAGCCTTATTTATAGGTTAATTTGTTTTCATTAACAAAAATTAAATATTCATTTTTTATCTTAGTAATAATTTATAACTAAGAATTTTTAATATTAGTTCTTTTTTATTTATATGTTTTAATTATTTTTGTGATTAAAGCTAAATAAACATAATCATATAAATAGGTAAGGTTATTAAATTATTTTCCTTGGTTACTATATTTTTATTTCCAAATATATAACCAAATGGTAAATTATAATTTTTAGTAGAATCAATAAGTTTGGGTATAGCTCTAAAGTTATTTTGATTATTTCCTGATTTAATTTCAATTGGTATAGCAGATAAAGAATCATAGTTGTTTATTAGAAAATCAACTTCACCTACTTTTTTACTATCAAAATAAAATAATTTATGATTATGTGCTGTTAATTCCATTGCAGCTACTGTTTCATAGACCGATCCTAAATTTATTCCTTTATTTTTATTAAAAATAGCATCAATATTATTTTCGAATAATAAATTAGTTAGTATTCCAACATCATTGTAATATAGTTTTATTAAATTTTTGCTTGTAGATTCTGAGAGAGGAAATTTTGGGTTACTAATAGCAAGTGTAGAAAGTGCAACACCTGAAGAAATTAAATAGTCAAATTCATCTTCATATTTTTTTCTTTCTTTTTGTTCAATTTTTTTAAATTGAATTCTTTTTACTTTGTTTTCCATATTTGAAATCAACATATTGTAAATAGTTGCAATTTTTAATTTATAAATTTCTCCATATTGTGAGCAATCATCTGAATAATAAGAAAATATTTGTTTTTGTACTTCTCTTGTTTTTTGAATATTACGATTTATTACATATTGAGTTACTGCATCTGGTAAACCACCACTAATTAAATAATCCTGAAATAATTCCATTATTTTTTTGTGAATTGATTCGTTTACAGGAGTTAAATTAAAAAATGAACTTCTTAAATATTCTATAACATCATTACCAACATCGTTAGCTCATAAAAATTCTTCAAAATCCATTGGGAACATTTTAATTTCATTTATAGAACCCATAGGTATAAAAATATGTTTTAAGGTTATCCCTAATAAAGAACCACTAGCTATAAATTTATATTTCTTTTCTTTTTTTAAATCTTTTAACATTGTTATTAAATGAGGGTAAAATTGAATTTCATCTAAAAAAATAATGGTATCCTCATAAGAATTTAATTTTGTTCCATACAAAGAACTTAATATTAAATAAAAATCTTTTGTGGTTTTTGCTTCCAAAAATAATTTTTTACCTTCAAAATCAGATTTTAAATCTATTTCTACATAATTTTTAAAATAGTAATTCGCAGTATTTCTAATAACAAAACTTTTGCCAATTTGTCTAGCACCTTTAATTATTAAAATTTTGTCATCATTATTTTTATAATATTCACATAAAATTTTTTCAATTTTTCTTTTAAACATTTTTACCTTTTAAACTATTTATTATTATGATTTTAACATAAATACACTTTTCCAATAAAAAATTATTAGATTTTATACACTTTTCCAATAAAAATATTACAAAAAAATGTATCTTTTCCAATATTTTAAATTTTTAGATAAAATATAATAAGAGGTTTTTTTATGGAAGATTTATTAAAAAAAGAATTTGATTATATAGAATACATTATTAAAAATTAGGATTTAAATTTTTAAATAAAAGTTCATTATATATACAATGGGAAGAATTGCGAATTGGCGATTATAAATTATTAAGAAATTTTGATTTTGCTTTTAATAATAAAAAAATAAGTTGGTTTTTATGTTGGTACTATGAGCAGAAATGATTAATAATGAAAATAATAATTTTTAGATATAAAAATCACAAATTTAAAACATAATAAAAAATATATGTTAGAAGGATATAAAAATTGATTTCCTAAGTTGTTAAATGAATTTTCCAATGATAACAAAAATAACCAATTATTATTTTTTATATATGGCAATAAAAATGTAATTTTTGAAAATAATAATGTAGCATATATGAAAGCAGTTAATGGGCAAACATTAGAACGTTGTTTAAAAGAAAATATTTTATAGATAAAATTAAAAATTCCAAATATTTCTATTTTATAGTGATATTTGGAATTTTTATGTTAAATTATTTATTGATTAAAGCACTGATAAATCTAAACATTGATGGTTTATTTTCATTAAATCTAAAATTAGATACTCTATAGATAGGATAACCTTTAACTGCCATAAAATCTGTTTTTATTCTATTTTCAATAAATTCATCTAAATTTATTTCATCTGCTGCTGAATCTAAATTTAAACCAACAATAAAATTATTTTTATTATCTAAAATGGCCATATCTATATTATATGAACCCACACAATAATCTAAGTTAACTTTAATTTCATTAGCAAAAGGTTGTTCATTTAACCAAGAATTTATTTCAAAAATAAATTGTGATTTTTTTAATTTGTTTTCTTCAGATAAAGCAATTCTAGTATATGCTTTCTGTTTTTCATTGCTTAGTTGAATATATGATAACCATTTTTTAAAGGTTAAAAGATTATCATTTTTTGGATCAATTTCATTATTTTTGATACTTTTAATAATAATCATTTTATCTTTAGCACGAGTAATAGCAACATTTAAAGCATTTCTACCTTTTTTAGAACCTATATAAGTAGCATGTAAAGAAGTATTAGCGGTATAACCAATAGAAGCAATTACTAAATCAGCTTCATCCCCTTGAATATTTTCTATATTTCTTAAAATTACTTTGTCTTCTAAAACTTCAAAAATTTTGGGTGAAGTTAAAGCAATTTGTTCACATATATAATCTTGTTGTTTACGATTAAAAGCTAATAAAATAATAGAATTGTATTTTTTAAGATTTTTTTCACAAATTTCAATCATTTTTTTGCATTCAATTTCATTTTTATTATCTTCTCAAATTCCATTGACATCAATTACTTCAATGCTTGCTTTATTTCTTTGGCTAAAGTTATCTAATCCTTTAAGTTTAGAGTTATAAAATTCTTTACTTGAAAAAAGAACCAATTCAGATGAGTTAGAACGGTAATTCATTTCTAAAACATATTTAGGTAAGTGATTGTGAATAGCTCAATCTAATAAAGAAGTTATTTCTTCCTCACTATATTCATCATCACTTTCATCTCTAGTTGAAAATCAATTAGTTGGTTGCATTTGTTGACTATCACCAGCTACAATAACTTTTTTACTAATGGAAATGAAAGGAATAGCTTTTTCAATAAATATCTGCGATGCTTCATCAAAAATAACATAATCAAATTTATCTTTTTCAAAATCTAAGAAGTTAGATAATATTTCCGGAGTTCCAACAAAAATGTTATAAACTTGTTTGATTATGTCATTAAATAAAGAAGTAATAATGTATGGGGGAGTAATTTTTCTTTCCAAACGACCAAAGAATTTATTTAGTTTTTGTAATTTGCTATTACTTAAAGTACGATAAGTATTTAGTTTTTTCTTACTTAATAAAGCGTTATTGTTATATATTGCTTCTAGTAATTCTGGAGTAGTGTTATTTATATTTTTGAAATCTAAATATTTAGCATATTCTTGTTCTTGATTATCAAATTGAATAAATGAATTTAATCTAATGAAATTTGATAATTGGATTAAATCATCAATTTGATATTTAGATAAATATTTTTTATGAAAAGCATAAAGTTTTTTGGTTAAAGCATAATTAGTGCTAAATTCTCCAATATATGAATTAAATAATGGTTTGCTTTCATTAACTCTTAATTTTGCAGCAATTTTTCTTTTTGATAATTTTTTGTAATATTTAAAAATTTTTAAAAAATCATTTTTAGATTTAAATTTATTGAAGAATTTATAAAACTTAAATAAGTTTTCTATATCTTCATTTAAGTTTCCTTGATTTTTTAAATTTTGATATGCTATTAAATCTTTATTAAAAATTTCTCCAATTTCACTTTTTGAATTTAAATATTCCATTTCATTTTTATCAAAAAAACTTGAATTGAATTTATTAATATCTTGAAATTTAAATGAGTTATTTATTTTGTTAAAATAATCAATAATTGGTTTATAAAAATATTCTTTTTCACTTTTACTAGATTTAGTGCTTTCAGAAAACTGAAACATCATATTTTGATAAACACCTAATCTTTTTAAAACTACATCTAAGGCTACTTTTTTTTGAGAAATGAATAATGCTTTTTTATTATTTTTAGCAATATTAATTAATATATTAGCAATAGTTTGGGATTTTCCTGTCCCCGGAGGTCCTATAATAATAGCTGAATTATCAAGAGTTCCAATAATTGCTTTTTCTTGACTAAAGTCAGAAGGAGTAACTCTTGCTATATTATTTATTTCTAAAGATTTTTCATATGCTTCCTTATTATAGTTAAATAAGTCATCAATAGTAATAAGTTTATCTATTTTATCTTGAGAAATTAAATTAAGCATTACTTCTCTTAATTTGGTTCCTAAAGGGTTAGCTTGAACTAATACAGAACCATCAGTTAATTCAATTAAAGATTTATTTTCAAAATCTTTTTTACCTAATTCAATAAAAGAATTAGTAAATATATTACTATCAATTTTAGGAGTGGTTAAAAAAGTTTTTTGTAATGATTGAATTTCATTTAAAACGTTATTTAAACTAACTTCTTCTCCATCTACTAAAATTGGTAATTTATATTCACTATGTTGTTCAATTAAATATTTTAATTTTTCATTAAGGATAATATTTTCATCCATATTTTCTAAATATATAAAATCATTTTCAATAGTAATTTTTACTGCTTTTAAAATAAAAGGAGCATGTAAATAAACATCTTCTTTTCTAAATTTTAGAAAATAAGTTCCAACATAAAGAGGTCATAAATTAGTTTCAGAATATACTTCTTCAATTTTTTTAGCATTTGATTTTCAAGTTTTTATAAAGTTTGAATTAGTATCAATAATTCTTTTTTTATAAAAAGGCAATCATTTTAAAGGTTCTACTTCTAAATTTTCTTCCATTTTAGGAGTTATTTGAACATCATTTTTTTGAGTTCAAATTTTAAAATTTTTAACATTTTGAATCTTACTTAATTCATCTAAACTTTCTTTTTCAAATGTATTTTTAAGAGGGATTTTAAATTTAGAATTAGCTAAAACTTCTCTTAAATTTTTTATACCTAAAAGTTTCTTTAAATCGTAATTAATATTTCCTAATTTAAAAAAAGTGGCATTATCTCCTTTACTTTTAATGTCTAAAAGATTATTTGCTAATCTTTTATATTTTGATGAATAAATTTTTTTGATATCAACCTTTTTAATTTTTGAAGAATCTAAAGTTAAAATTTGTTTCATACCCCTCTCCTTAATTTTGATTTTAATTATAAATATTTATTTATAAATATTAAAAAACTTTATTAGTTAAATGTAAAATTAAATTATGTTTGATAATATCGTTGCTATTAGTTCAGGAAATAAAATTAATCAACCAATTTCAATAATAAGATTATGTGGTCCCGATTCAGTTGAAATTTTAAAAAAGATTTATAAAGGACCTATTGGAGAAAATCATTCTATTACTTTTGGGAAAATTTATGATAAAGGAAAACTTATAGATGAAGTTTTAGTAATGTGATTTTTAGGTACAAATAACTATACAGGAGAAATAACTATTGAAATTAATGCTCATGGAGGTATTTTAGTAACTAATAAAATTTTAGAATTATTACTAACTTCAGGTGCAAGATTAGCTGAACCTGGTGAATTTACTAGAAGAGCATTCTTAAATGGAAAGTTAGATTTAGTTAAAGCAGAAGCAATTCATGATTTAATTATGGCAAAAACCGATTATCAAAGAGAAAAAGCGGTTCAAAAATTTGATAATAAAACCTCTAAATATTTACAAAATTTTTTAGATAAAATTATGTATTTAATAGGGGCTTGTGAAGTTAATATTGATTATCCTGAATATGAAGATGTAGAACAATTAAATAATGATGTTTTATCACCTAAGATTAATTTCTTACTAGAAGAATTGCAACAATTAATAAAAATTTCAAGACAATCAAAAATGTTATATGAAGGAATAAAGGTAGCGATAGTTGGAAAACCAAACTCAGGAAAATCATCAGTTTTAAATGCTTTACTAAATGAAGATAGAGCAATAGTTACTGATATAGCAGGAACTACTAGAGATACTATTGAAGCAAATTATACAATTGAAGGAATTTTATTTACTTTAGTTGATACAGCTGGAATTAGAAAAACTAAAAATAAAATTGAAAATATTGGAGTAAAAAAATCTATTGAACAAATTAAAAAATCAGATTTAGTTTTACATATAGTAGATGTAAATTTAAAAGAAGATGAATATGATCAATTAATAGAAAAAGAAGCTTTGAATAACCATAAAAATTATTTAAAAATATTTAACAAAAATGACTTATTTATAGGTGAAAAAGAAAAAAATAAAATATATATTAGCGCTAAAAATAATGAAATAAAAACCCTTGAAAATAATATTGTAAATTTGTATTCATCTATTCTAGAAAATGATCAAGAAGTGATTTATAATGCTCGTCAATTATCGTTGATTGAACAAGCTTTTAACAGCTTGAAAAATGCTAAAAAATCTTTAGAAGAAGGTTTTACTGTAGATGTTGTAATAGTAGATTTACAAGAATGCTGAGAACATTTAGCAGACATATTAGGTAAAGCAAATAAAGAAGATTTATTAGATTCTATGTTTAAAAATTTTTGTTTAGGAAAGTAAAGGAGAAAAATGTCTTCATTAAAATATATAGATGCTCATACTCACCCTTTAAAAGAATATTATCCAAAAAATAATGATGTTATTTTAAAAGCACATAATAAAGGTGTAAAAATAATGATGATAACTGGATGCAATAAAAAAGAAAATCAAGAAGTTTTAGAATTAGCAAAAAATTTTGATTTTACTTTTCCAGTTATAGGTATTCATCCCAATGAATCTAATGGAAAAATTGATGGTGAAACAATTGAAGATCAATGAAATGAATCTGTTAAAGGAATAGGAGAAATAGGATTAGATTACTATTATGAAGGTTATAACAAAAAAGTTCAAATAGAATCTTTTGAAGCTCAAATTGAAGTTGCTAAAAAACATAAAATTCCTGTGGTTGTTCATATGAGAGATTCTTATGAAGACTTATACGAAATTATAAAAAAATATCATAAGGAAGTAACTTTTATGATTCATACATACAGTGGAGATTTAGATTGAGCCAAGAAATTTTATGATTTAGGTTGTTATTTTAGTTTTTCAGGAACAGTTACTTATAAAAATCAAAAACTAATTGAAGTCGTTCAATGATTACCTCTTGAAAGAATATTAACAGAAACAGATGCTCCTTATTTAGCCCCTGCACATAAACGAGGACAAACCAATTATTCAAATTATGTAATTCACACAGCTAATTATCTAGCGGGATTAAAAGGACTTTCAATAGAAAAATTTACTGATAGAGTTTATAAGAATTTAAAATTTTTATTTAAATTAGATGGGAAATAAATATGAAAGATATTAAAATGGTAGATTTATTTGCTGGTGCTGGTGGTTTAACATTAGGTTTTGTTCAAACTGATTTTAAAATTTTGGATACTATTGAATTTTGAAAACCAGCAGTCGAAACATATAATTTTAATTTTTCTACTAATATTGTTCCTAGAGATATAACAGATGATGATGTTAGAAATGAATTAGAATTAAAATGTAAAAATAAAACTAATTTGGTAATTGGTGGATTCCCTTGTCAAGGTTATTCAATGGCAGGAAAAAGAGATCCCGATGATCAAAGAAATCAATTATATAAATATACGATAGATGTTATTAAAAGATTACAACCAGAAGTTTTTGTTTTAGAAAATGTAAAAGGTATTTTATCTTTTAAAGAAAAAGATGGTGAATTAGTTATAAATAAAATTATTAATATTTTAAAAGAACAAAATTATTATGCTAGATATATTCTTGTTGATAGTTCTAAATTTGGAGTTCCACAAAAAAGAGAAAGAGTTATATTTATTGGTTCAAAAGATAAAAATAAAGTTGATTTAGCAATTATTGAAATTGCTAAACACAATGAAAAAATCAAAACTGTTAGAGATGCTATTTCTCATTTAGAAAATCAAAAAATGGATTCTAATATACCAAATCATATTTTTTCAAATCATACTACTGAAATGAAAGAAAGGTTGTCAAAGTTAAAAGAAGGCGAAAGTTTATATGGTAATTACTCTGATGCTTTTAAAAGAATTTATTATGATAAACCTTCTCCAACAGTAAAAGAAAATCATGGCGGTGTACATGTACACCCAGTTTTAAATAGGGTTTTAACTCCTAAAGAATTAGCGTTATTACAATCTTTTCCTGATAATTTTGTTTTTCAAGGAACAAAAACAAATATTTAAAAACAAATAGGAAATGCAGTTCCTGTAAAATTATCTTATGAAATAGCAAAAATTATAAAAAAGGTTTTTTATGGAAAATAAATATTTTGAAAAAGCAATAATTTTTAAAAATAAGTTGCTAGATGCAATTAAAGAAATTTTTTATTCTTCAGGAAATGAAATATTAGTAAGGGTTGAGGATATAAATATCTTACAAAGAAAAAATAATTCTATTGAATCATCAACAGCAATAGGTTATTTGTTAGAAGAATATTTAATTAGTAAATTAAGTTTATATTTAAAAACTAAAAATGTTGGAATTAAAATAAATGAAACAAATTTTTCTACACAAAATTCTAGTTATGATTTTTCTTCTAATTTTAAAGAAGATTTTTTTATGATTAATATAAAAGCAAATAGAGCGAATAATAATGCTGTAGTAGCAATCAATAAACTTTATAACGATTATGTTTTAATTGAAGAAAATTTGGTTAAACATTTTTTAATCATAAAAATAAATTATGATGTTAATTTTTCAAAGACAGAAAGTCAAATAAAAAAAGTGATAATAAAAGATATAGATTCATTTTTTTTGGAAGAATTAGATTTTGCAAAAAATCATTTTCAAGATCATAGAAATTGAAGTCAAAAAATGAATTTAAATTCAGGAAGGTTATTGGTTATAAATAAATTTAGGTTGGAAAATAAATTAAAAAAAGAAATAATAAGTTATGAAAGAACAAAATCTTTTTTAAAGAAGATATATTATGGAAATATTGAAGATTAAAGCAAAAAAACAATTTGGTCAAAATTTTTTAAATGATGAAAATATTGTGAAAAAAATTATTGATGTTATAGAACCTAAAAATAAAAAAATTATTGAAATAGGACCAGGACAAGGAGCATTAACAAAATATTTAATCCAACAAGCAAAAGAAGTACATGCTTTTGAAATAGATAATGATATGGTTGAAATTTTAAATTCTAAATTTAGAATAAATAAAAATTTAAATTTATTTCAACAAGATTTTTTAAAATCTGATTTAAAAAATTATGAAGATTTTGAAGTCGTTGGTAATATTCCATATAACATTAGTACAGATATTTTGTTTAAATTATTCAATTATAGATATAACTTTAAAAGAGTAGTGCTGATGGTACAAAAAGAATATGCACAAAGAATGGTAGCAAAATTTAATTCAAATGAATATTCAAAATTAACTTTAATATGTAATTATTTAGCTAAAGTTAAAATAGAATTTTATGTTAATAAAAAATCTTTTTCACCTATTCCAAAGGTAGATTCGGCAATTATTTCTTTAGATTTTTATCAAGATAAAAATGATGATTATGAACAAATTAGAGATTTTTTTAAACTTTGTTTTTTACACCGTAGAAAAAAACTTCTTACTTCTTTAATGACTAAATATTCAAAAGAAAAAATTTTATCTATTTATAGAAAATATAATTGAAATGAATTAATAAGGATTCAAGAACTTAATTTAGATCAAGTTTTAAATTTATTCAAAGATTTAGAACTTGATTCATAAAAAACCTACTTTTTAAAAGCAGGTTTTTTCATTGAATTTAAATTAACTTTTCATTTTTTTCTTTAATGTTTTTATATATATTTTCATTGAATTCTTTGTAAAGATTTTTTAATTTTTCTATGGTAGTTTCACCATATGGTTTTCTTACTTCTTCTCTTAATTTTTGGATAGCTTGTTCTAATTCATTTTTTAATTCTGCTGAAATAGGTTTATTCATTTTTTCATTTTTATATTCAATAGCACTATTTATAATAGTTAAGATTTGAAGTTTAATTGTATCACCATTATCATTATAAGTGTTTTCTTCGATTTGTTGCTTAAAGTCAACTATTTCTGTATAAATTTCTGATACATATTCTTTGGTAATAGGGAATGGTTTATCATCACGATATTCAATAGTTTTTACAGTTTGAACAAATTGATAAATAAGTTGTAATTTATTTTCGTCTGATTTTGAAAAGCTTATATCAATAAACTTAATTTTTTGTTTATAACTTTGAATATCCATTATAGGTTCAATATAATCTAAAATATTTTTTTGAACATCTTTTTTATCTTTAATGTCTAAATATTTAGAATAAAACAATAAATCAGTCATAATTCCATCATTTTTAGGTTTAAATATTGCTTGTTTAAATTTAATATTTTTTTGTGCTTTAAAATTAGAAGAAATTAATGATAATTCTTTTTTTAGCAAACTTACATATTTAGATGGGTCTTTAGGATCTTGCATTAAAAATTTAACATTGATTAATAATGTTCCATCTAAATCATTAGGTAATAATTCAACTTCAGTTTTGTAATTTGAACCTGAAGGTAAATTAAATTTAATATTATTAGCAGTAATATTAGATGCTAAAGTATTTTCCTTATCTAGAGGTTTATTTTCACTATCTACAAAGCTATAAGTTAGATTATTAAATATTTCACTTATATCATTGTTTATTTTTTCTCTTTGAGAAATCAACTTATTGTATTCTTCATAAGCTTTATCATAATATTTTTGGTAATTTTCTACAGGAACATTAGTATTTTTAGGATAAGCATAATTATCAGTTAAATCGCTATCTATATCTTCCAATTTTTCATAAAATACTTTGTAAATATCTGGAGAAACTTTTGATTGAAAATTACTTTGTAAATTATTTTTAATAAATTGAGACATTTCTGAACAATTTTTATAACTTTGATCTTTTTCTATTTTTTGTACTGAAGCATTAGAGATTAAATTTTTGTATTCAGCATATAAAGTATGCATATTGTATAAACTTTCACCACCAGATTGTGCTTCAACTTTATCTCTTAATTCTTTTCTTTTAGTTAGTAATTCATCTATTATTTTTTTATCATTACCTTGATATAAAATGTTATTAACAATTTCAGGTAATTGATCTAAAGCTAAATCTCTTGATAAAAAATCTTTTTTAAATTCATGGACATTATCATCATAATTATTTTTTATGTAAATTCTTGAATCTATAAGATTTTTATATTCTTCAGTTTTTTTCAAGAGGGTAAATAATGATTTTAAACTAATATTTTTATCTACAAATTCTCTTAAAATATCATCATTAATTTTAATTTTTTTAGAAATTTCTTCAAAATCACTAACATTTAAATTTTGTAAAATCTTTAAATTATTTTTAATGTTACTAATATTAGCGGCAATTCTTTTAGCGATTTCAAAGAAATTTTTCATTTGATTTTTTTCTTTTAAAATTTCTAAGTCAACTAAATCAGCATGTTCTATTAATGAACCAGTTTTTTTATTTAATTGAGAAAATTTACCAGTTTGTGGGTTATTATCCTTAAATAAGGATTCAAGTTTTTCTTTTTGATTTTGAATATTTTCAATGCTTTGACCAATATAGTTAAAATTCACTAAATCAAGACTAGTTTTAACTCATTCAATTTCAGTATTGATATCTCTTAGTAAATAATCCGCTTCATTTATTGCGGCAACTAATCTATCATAAGGACTTTGATTAAATTTAGCAGCATTTATAAGATTTGAATATTTAATAATTTCATATTTGAAATTAATTAAGTCTTGTTCATATTCTTGTCTAGATCTATCATTTGAATAAGCAATTTGTTGATATTTTTTAAACATTTTTTGAATGTTTGTTAATTGTTCAGGAGAAATATTTTGATCTTGTTGATATTCAGTTAGCAATCTTTGATTATAGTTGTTTGAAATAACTTCTTCTTTTAATTTATTTTTAGAGATTTTTAATAATTCTCAAGAAGTATTAATTGAATTTACTAATCTTTTGATAGAATTAGCAGCAACTTTATAATACTCTTCATTAAAACCAAATCTATCATTTAAAAAATTTTTAGTTTGTTGAATTTCATTTTTTAATAATTCAATATATGATTTCATTTCACTATTATTTTTGCTTTTTTCATCAAATGAATTCAAATAAGATTCCGCAGAATTTAATTGTGATTTTAAAATTTGTTTAGATTCAGAAATTTTAGTAATTTTTTTACCTAACTTAAGGTGAATATAGTATCCAATAGTAGCAGTTGAAGCAACTACTGAAACAGCAAAAACAGTACCTAAAGTAATTAGTAAACCTTTTCAAAAATTACGTTTCTTTTTTCTAGGTTTTTGTTCTTGAAGTTTTTGTTCTTGAAATTGGTAATCATAACTAAATTGATCCATAATTTTTCCCCTAACTAAATAAACATATATATCTTATTAATATATATTTTATATTATTTAACAATATTATTTATGCATAAAACAATAATGATTAAAGGACTTTATATAAAAAAATAATTTATTTAAAAATTCCTATTTTTTAATTTTTTTATTATTTTAATAATAAAATTATATATATGAATTTAGCAAATAAGATACGTCCAAGCTCTCTTGAAGACATTATTGGTCAGCAAGAAATAGTAACTTTATTACAGCGAACGGTTAAGAAAAAATATTTAAGTAATTTTATTTTTTATGGTGAACCAGGAATTGGAAAAACATCAATAGCTATTGCTTTAGCTAATGAACATAAATTAAAATATGGAATTTTTAATGCTGCTAATGATTCAAAAAATGATTTGCTAAATTTAATTCAAACTAAAGATTTAATTATTATTGATGAAATTCATAGAATGAACAAAGATAAACAAGACATTTTATTATCTTATTTAGAAAATGATAAGGTTTTAGTTTATGCTACAACTACTGAAAACCCCTATTTTAGAATTAACCCTGCAATAAGAAGTAGAATGCAAATTCTAGAACTTAAAAAAATTTCTATAGAAGAAATAATTAAAGGATTAAAAAAAATAAAAAACAAATATTTTCCTGAATTAAAAATTAAAGATGAAATTTTTAAAGAATTAGCATATTTGGGAAATGGTGATTTAAGAATATGTATCAATAATTTGCAAATGTTATGTACTTTATCAGAAAAGAAAGAAATTGATAAAAATGATTTAAAAATTATTATTCCAAATATAAATTTTTTTAGTGACAAAAATGGTGATTCTCATTATAATAATTTGTCCGCTTTTCATAAATCTTTAAGAGGTTCTGATGCTAATGCAGCTTTATATTATGGTAATTTGATTTTAAAAACTGGAGATTTAATAGGATTATATAGAAGAATAACGGCAGTTGCTTATGAAGATATTGGTTTGGCTAATTCTACTATTCAATTAAAAGTAGAAGCAGCTATTAATGCTGCTGAAAGACTAGGTTTTCCAGAGGCATATTTACCACTCAATTATATTATTATGTTATTAGCTTTAAGTCCTAAGAGTAATTCGGTGTATTGTGCTTTAAACAAGGCAAATAAGTTAATTGAACAGGGTAAAAATTTTGATATACCTGACTATTTAAAAGATGCTCACTATGCTTCTGCAAAAAAGTTAAATAGAGGTATCGGTTATAAATATCCACATGACTATCATAATTCCATCATTTATCAAGAATATTTACCTAAGGAAATAAAAGATGAAAAATTTTATTTTCCTAAAGATAATGACGACCCTAAAATTGTTAATTATTTTAATTTAGTAACTAACTTGAAAAAGGAAAAAGGAGATTAAAATGGAAGAAATTAAGTTCGAAGAAATTAAAACTCTTGAAGATTTAAAAATTGCTAAAAATAAAGTTTATTCTGAAAATGGTGTTTTATCTAAATACTATGAAGAAATTAAATTAGCAAAACCTGAAGATAAAAAAGAATTGGGTAAAAAAGCATATGAAATAAGAATGTTTTATGATAAAAAATTTAAAGAAACTGAAGAAATTATTAACCAATTAATTATAGAAAATAAAGTTAATAGTGAATTTATCGATGTTACTAAAGATATTTTTTATTCTTCAAGTTTGCATCCTATTTCATTAGTAGAAGAAAGAATAAGAAGTTGATTAATTCAAAATGGTTATTTTGAATCAGCTGCTGGTGAAATTACCACTGATGAATTAAATTTTGAAAAATTAAATATTACAAAAAATCACCCCGCTAGAGGAATGCAAGATTCTTTATATATTAATCCTAATTTATTGTTAAGAACTCACAATACAGGAATTTCTGCTGAAGAACTTGCTAAAAATCCAAATCAAAATGTTAATAATTTTGCTATTGGAAGTGTATATCGTAATGATGAAGATGATGCTACTCATTCACATCAATTTCGTCAAGTAGACATAGTTTCGGTTGGAGAAGTTAGTTTTCCTAATTTAATTTGAACTTTAAAATCTTTATTAAGCTATGTTTTTGAAGAAGAAATTGAAATTCGTTTAAGACCAAGTTATTTCCCTTTTACAGAGCCTAGTGTAGAAGTAGATATGTTTTATAAAAATAAATGAATGGAAGTTTTAGGTGCCGGAATGATTCATCCAAATGTTTTAAAAATGGCAGGATTTAATGTCAAAAAATATAATGGTTTTGCTGCGGGTTTAGGAATTGAAAGATTAGTAATGATTAAATATGGAATCAATAATATTAGAGATTTATACAAAAATGATTTACGTTTCTTAAAACAATTTGCTTATGAAAAATAGTTTCAAAAAATTTTTAGAGCAAGAACAATTAAAACCTTATTATTTTGCTTTAATGGAAAGAATAAATTTTGAGGAGCAAAATCACTTAATTTTGCCTAAAATTGAAAATCGTTTTCGAGCTTTAGATTTTTTTGAAGCTTCAGAAACTAAGGTAATTATTTTAGGGCAAGATCCTTATTATTTAGAAAACCAAGCAGATGGATTAGCTTTTAGTTCATTATTAGATATAACTCCAAAAAGTTTAGTTAATATGATAAAAGAAATTCAAAAAGATTACCCAGAAAGTGTTTTTGAAACTAACAGGTTAGATTATTGAGCTAAACAAAAAGTTTTATTATTAAATACTTGTTTAACGGTAAATTTAAATTTACCTAATAGTCACAAAAATTTTGGATGAGAAATTTTTGTTCATAACTTACTTAATTTTATAATTCAAGAAAATCCTAATGTTATATTTGGCGTTTTAGGTAATAATGCTTTAGAAGTAGTAAAAAAATTAAATGTTAACCCTAAACAAATAATCTTTGCAGCTCATCCTTCTCCATTAAGCTACACAAGAGGTTTTAAAGATAGTCATTTTTTCAAAAGAATTAATGATATGTTAGAAGAAAAAATTGATTTTAGTATAAGAAAGGAATTTTAAAATGATAGTTACTTTATTAAATCTAAGAAAAAGATTAGGAAATCCTTTAAATTCTAAACAAAAAAAGTTTGTTAATAAATTAACACCTGAAGATTTTGAAAAAGCATTTAATCATCTTGGTTATGAAGTAGAAAGTGTTAAAAAATTTTCTAATTTAAAAGGTTTAAAATTTGCCAAAATAACTGAAGTAGTTAAAAATAATAATGCTGATTATTTAAATGTTTGTAGAGTTCAAATAGCAAAAAATAGTTTTTTAACTATTCAAACAGTTGCTAAAAATCCAGCGGTAGGATATATGAGTATTATTTTTCCAGCAGGAGCTGAAAAAGATGGCCAAGTTTTTCAAGAAAAAGAAATTAAAGGTGTGGTTTCACAAGGTATGTTTTGTGGACTAAATGAATTGGGTTATGAAGATGAATATCTTAATTTAAATAAAGATGATATTTTAATTTTCAACTTAAATGGTAATCAATATGAAGAACAATTTTATAATTCCGATCCAGCAGAATTTTTTGAATTAAATGATTATATTTTTGATATTAGTATTCCAGCAAATAGAAATGATGCTAATTCATATTATGTTTTAACAAAAGAATTAGCAGCTTTTTTTAATGTTGATTTTTATTGAAGATATGAAGATGATTCAATTAGAAAAGTTTACAATACAAAAATTAAAATTGCTAAGAGTCCATATGTAAAACATTTAAGTTATATGGAAGTTAAAACTTCTGATCATTTGCCTATTCAACTATATTTAGCAGATAATTTGCTTTTAGCAAAGCATAAAATCAAAATTACTCATGATTTTGGAATTGATTTATCTAACTTGTGTTTATTGATGACTGGTACCCCAATTATGAGTTATAATCGTGAACAAATTAGTAATAGTTTAAAACCTTTACTTTATTCAGGAAAATTAAAATTAGATAATGATACCGAAGTAAATGTTAAAGATGCATTAGTTATTCAAGATGATAATAATGAAATTTTAAGTTTAGCACAAGTATCTAATTGTAACAAAACATTGCCAACTACTACTAAAATCAAACCTTATAATGTGGTTTTTGAAATTGGAATGTTTGAACCAGATTTAATAAGAAAAAATGCTAAACAAGTTAATATGTTAAATAGTTTTTCTATGCAAGGATCAAGACCATTAAATAAAGAAATGTTAAGATTAGCTTTTCTTTATTTAATGAATAAATTCAATGAATATAAATTAAAAATTTCTAATATTATTAATCCAATTATAGTAAAGAAAAATAAAGCAATAGCTCAAAATAAAAAGAAGTTAAAAGTTTATGCTAATTCTAAATTTAAAAAACTTCCTATTAAAGAAATTTCTAATTTAGATAAAAATAAATTGGGAAAAATAGGGTTTAAAATTAATAAAAATCGTTTTTTAGCCCCACCATATAGAAATGATATTTTATTATATGAAGATATTATTGAAGAATATTTTAGATTTTATGGTTATGATAAATTTATTCCTTTTCCACCAGATATTAAACCATATAAAACTTCTGTAAGAGATAATAGAAAAATTATGTTAAGATCACAAGGATATTCTGAAATTAAAACTTATACATTAACTTCGCTTGAAAACAATAAATTAAATCCTTTTAATTATCAAGAAGATATTAAATTAATGACCTTTGTTTCTAAAGAAAGAGAAGTGGTAAGAAATTCTATTATTACTTCAATGATGGAAACAGCTATTTATAATACTAAACAAAAAATAAATAATTTTAGTCTTTTTGAAGAAGGAATGATTAATCAAAATCAATTTGTTTATGGACTTTTAAGTACTGAAAAAAGTTTTTTTGAAATGAAAAAAGATATCATTAATCTTTTTAATGATGATCAATTAGAATTTATTCCTTTTATAGATAATGAATACATTCATAAAAATGTTTCAACTAAAATTATGAAAAACAATCAAATGATTGGTTGAATAGGAAAAGTACATCCTAAATTGAATTGATTAGATTGCTTTGCAGCAGAAATTTTTAAAACTCCTATTTCTAGTTCAAATATGCAAGTTAAGGAAACTATTTATGAACCTTTAAAAAGCATTGATTTAACTTTTGCAATTCCACTTAATTCTTATGTTCAAAGTAAAATTGAAGAAATTAAATCTTTAATTAAACCTTTTGAAATTAAAGTTATTGATAGTTTTATTAAAAATGATTTGAATTACATAACTATCAGAGTAACTTCAAAAAATGAAGATATTGAATTATTAAACAGAACTTATAATAATTAATTATTTTGAGGTGATATATGTACAAAAAAATTAATTTAAAAGATCACTTAATTGCTAATGCAATTAATAAAGAATTAATTAGACAAAAAACAAATATTGAATTAATTGCTAGTGAAAATTATGTTTCTAATGATGTTTTAAAAGCTACTGGTAGTATTTTAACCAATAAATATGGAGAAGGATACCCAGAAAAAAGATATTATGGTGGTTGTGATAATGTTGATGTAATTGAAAAAGAAGCTATCAATCGATTAAAAAAACTTTTTGGTGTTGAATATGCTAATGTGCAACCATATTCAGGTTCAGTAGCAAATGCTGCTGCTATTGCCTCTATTTGTAATTATGGTGACAAAATTATGGGATTAAGTTTAGATTCTGGAGGCCATTTAAGTCATGGATATAAAATAAGTTTTTCTGGTAATTTTTATAATGCTATTACTTATGATGTAGATGAAAATGGTTTTTTGGATTACAATAAAATTAAAGAAATAGCAATTGCGGAAAAACCTAAATTAATTATTTGTGGATATTCAGCTTATTCAAGAATAGTTGATTTTGAAAAATTTAGAGAAATTGCTGATGCTTGTGGAGCTAAATTAATGGCTGATATTGCTCATATAGCGGGTTTAATTATTGCTGGAGTTCATCCTTCACCAGTTAATTATGCAGATATTATTACGTCTACTACTCATAAAACTTTAAGAGGAACTAGAGGTGGTATTATTATGACTAACGATCCAGAAATAGCAAAAAAAGTTGATAGATGAGTTTTTCCTGGATATCAAGGAGGTCCTTTATTTCATACCATAGCAGGGAAAGCAGTAGCTTTTTATGAAGCTTTACAACCAAGTTTTAAAATTTATGGAAAACAAATTGTTGAAAATGCTCATGAATTTTGTGATGAGTTTTTAAAATTAGGAGCAAAAATTATCTCAGGTGGAACTGATAATCATCTTTTTATAATTGATGTTTTAAAAACTTATAATATCGATGGTTTAACAGCACAAAAAGTTTTGGAAATGATTAATATTACTGCTAATAAAAATTCAATTCCTTTTGATACCTTACCACCAAGCAAAACTTCTGGACTTCGTTTAGGAACTCCTGCTATGACATCAAGAGATTTTAAAGAATGAAAACTTTTAGCTAATGTTATTCATAATGTTTTAAAAGAAGGAAAAGAAATAATCTCTAATCTTGATTATGCTAAAAAAATTATTAGAAAATATAAACCCCTTATAAAAGATTTAAATAAAAAATATCCAATTAAAAGGAGTTATTAATGAAAAATCATATATATGATTACTTTAGTAAATGAAAATTAAATTCATTTGGTAATAATATGTTTAATTTTCCTGATGGAAAACCTGCTTGAAAATTTCCTAGTTATGGATTTTTCCATTTATTTTGAGTTCTTCTTGCAATTATATCTATTATTCTTTTGGTTAAATTTTTAAAAAAACCAACTATAAAACAAACTAAATTAGTATTTTTAGTTGCTTGAATTATTTTATTAGTTTTTGAAATTCTTAAACAAATTTTTACTGCTGGTCATAATTTTCAAAGTTATAGGGAAAAATGATTTTTACATCCTACTTCCTTATGTGCTACTTTATTACTTTTCTATCCAATTTATTTACTTATTCCTGGAAAATTAAAAAAAACTTCTAATGTATTTTTAGGTTATACATCTACTATTAGTTTATGAACCGGATTATTTGTTATGGTGTATCCAGCTGATGTTTTTGCTCCAGAATTATTTATTAGTTTTCATACAATGATTTATCATGGAACTTTATTAGTTGTAGGTGCATGAGCATTGATAAGAAGAATTTTCAACATAACTTGACAAAATAGTTGAAAACATTTACTTTGAATATTTTTAGTTTTATTTGTGGTTATAACATTGGCAGTTATTGGAAATGAAATTATTTATCAATACAATATAAAACATAAAAATAATATGTATTTGGGTAATTTCTTTAATTTTAGTCATAGATATAAAACACCATTTGGTTATTCTACTCCATGATTATGAAAAATAAATCCTTTTTCTTTTATAACTATTTATATTATTACAACTTTCTTTGGTGTTGGATTATTTTATTATTTATTTATAGGATTAGGATACTTAATTGAAACAATTGAAAATTATTTAACTATCTTAAAAAATAAAAAAATAAATCAAAATGAAAATACTTTGGAAAATATCATAGAAAATAATGAACAAAAAAATTTAAACAATAAATTAATCAAATCAACTAGAAAAATGCGTTTTTCTAAAGAAAAAAGATTTAAAAATAAATAGATTTTCATAGTTATTTTAAATAATATTTAGTTTCTAAAAAATACATCTAATGTTTATTTAGATGTATTTTATTTATTAAAAAGTTAATAAATGGTATGTAATTATGAAATCATATTTTTCCTTATTCCTTTATAAATAAGACAAATAATTTTTTAACTTGAAATAAATAGGAAACTTTAATTAATTATTAAAATAATAAATAACTTAACTTTTACATTAGATCATTTTTATGTAAACTTTCTAATCTACTTACTCTTTTATCTAAATTATCAATTTTATTTTCTATAATGTTTAATCTATATTCAATAGAGGTTAAGTGATTCTCTATAGATTTAATTTTTTCATCAAATTTTTTATCAAAAATATTACTAATAATATTAGTTAATTGTTCAATAGTTAGATTACCAACTGTCATATTAGGTTCCTACACTGGTATAGGAATTTTTAAATCATTAAGATTACAAATTGCTTTGCATTCAACAATATTTTTCTCTTTTTTTAATTCTATAAAAATATAGGTGTTTAAATTTTTTTATTTCATTTAGAAATTCTTTTTTACTAATTTTACTTTTCATAAATAGTGACCTCCACACCTTATATATGTCTATTTTTTTGTAAAAAAACAAAAAAATAGAGTGGATTTTTCTACTTTTTGTATTAAAAAAGTAGTTTTCTAAGACAAAACTACTTATTATTTTTATGATATTCTTGAATTTCTTTAGTATGAAATGATTTTAACATTTTTATATCTTCTTCAATTGGTTTTAATCTTTGATCTAAATATTCTTTAGTAACCATTTGTTGTTTTATTAATGAAATTTCATTACTAATAGGTTTAATTTTTTCATCAAATTTTTTATCAAAAATATTACTAATAATATTAGTTAATTGTTCAATAGTTAGATTACCAACTGTCATATTAGGTTCCTCCACTGGTATAGGAATTTTTAAATCATTAAGATTACAAATTGTTTTACATTCTAAAACATTTTCCTCTTTTTTTAATTCTATAACAAATCTAGGATGTTGAAATTTTTTTATTTCATTTAGAAATTCTTTTTTATTAATTTTACTTTTCATAAATAGTGACCTCCACACCTTATATATGTCTATTTTTTATGAAAAAGATGAAAAATAAAAAAATAAAGGGATTTTCTACTTTTTGTATTAAAAAAGCTGAAGAATTATTTTCTTCAGCTAATTTTATTTAATTATTATTACAGTTGCCTGGATATGAATTATCTCTTCATATATCTTCTGCTTCTTCTAATGATTGAATAGCATCTTTCAGTTGATCATTAGATACTTTCGCCATATTTTGATTAATTAAATCATATAATTCGGAATAGTTTTCTTTGTACTCCATTCAAACAAAATATAAAATTCATCGATTATCAGCACATCTAGTTGATAATGGAGACCATCAATCTAAATGTCTTTGAGCTTCATTTAATAATTCTGCTCTTTCTTTTAAAGAATAGTAACTTGATTTATAACTATAATAAGATATAAATATTTTGAAAAATTTTAGTGGATTATCAAAATCAAATTCATTACTATGATTTGAACTAACTGAAAACATAGGTTTAATTATTTCATTTAATTTATTGTATATATCCAAAAACCCATAATCTCTAACATTTCAAAAGTTAGTATTTTTAATTAAATTGAAATTATCTTCGCCAAATTTATGATATAAAGTTTCAAATAAGCCTTTTGATAGTGTATTTTTAAAAGTATTGAATAATTCACTTTTTAATTCTTGTGTCATGAAATAATGTGCTTGCCTAATTTCATCATCAGATAAATGACTCATTCTATATTGGTCAAATAGTATTCTATATCTTCTTAATTGAATAAATCATTGAATTTTTCAATCATATAATTTGTTATAATTTCATTCTTTATTCAATCAATCATTGTTTTCTAATTCATATGTTTCATTAAATATAGATATATTTTTTAAATAATCTTATATTATTTGATCAACAAAATATTTTCTTTGTTCAGCTTTTATTTTTAAATTATTTAATATATCTCTATATTTATTTGCTACTTTTCTTATTTGAAAACGATCTCTTGTTAATTGTGCTTGATATTTTTCAGTATTGTATTCATTTCTAATTGCAGAAACTTCATTATATGTAGGTGAATAAAAATTTCCTCTTAAATATTTTTGTTTTTCAGTATTTATTTCATATAGAAATTTATCAAATTCATCAGCTAATTGATTGCTTTCATCAATAGCATATCTTAATAATTTATCTTTATATGCTATATATTCTTGAATTCATTCATTTAAATCTTGGATTGCTTTTTTATAAGTGGGAATATTAGAATTTGAACTATAGTATTTATAATTTTTATCTAAATGTGCTCTAATTTGGTCCATTTTGGTTTTATTATAAATACTAAATTCATCTTCATTACTATTGATAAATGCTGTAGTTTTATATTTTCTTACATATGCTTCCATTTCAGGAATTCTATTCATATGTGATCTAAATTTATTCATTTCAGCAGGTAAAGTATTTTTGGAAATACCCTCATTATAGTAATATGCAGCATTTTTAAAAGTAGTTAAGAAACTATTTCTGTCATTAATTTTTGATCTTTTATTGCTTAATATCCTAATAATAGAACTATTTAAATCATTATATAAAGATTGAAGTTTTATAAAGGTTTCTTTGCTATTAGTATATTTTAAGTTTTTAAAAGTTTGGTTTAAGGTTTCATCATCTAAAAATTCATCATCATTTTTAATAGTAAGTTCTTGATCATAACCTGGTGTAGTAGAAAAATTAATGTTTTCTTTATCTTGAGTTTTAATAAAGTTATATTTGTTTGTTAAGTTTTTAATTATTTGATCTAATTGAATACATAAAGTTTCTCATTTATCTTTTAAGTTATATTGGCTTTCATTAATAGTGATATCAGTTTTTTGTTTTAAAGCATCTAAAGCATTAGTTAAAGATTCCACAGTAGTAGTATTAGAATTATGCACGTTTAAAGCTTTATTACATTCATCATTAATGATTTTAATTAAAGGTTGAACATCAATTAAATTAACCCCCTCTAATCAAGTTTTAATAAAATATTTTCTTTCATCAATAACTTTTAAAATATCTTTTTTAAGATTAAATTTTTTAATTTTAATATTTTTATATTCTTGTAATTTTTCTTCTAAAAGTTTTTTAATATTTTCATAAACTTGTTCAATAGTTTTTCCTGCTGCTGGTTCTTGTTCCATTAAGTTTCTTTGGGTGTTTATAATTGTGTTTAATGGAGTTTTTATGTCTAATTCATCTTGACTAGTTAAACCTTCTATTTCTGGTTCTAATCCTTCAGCATCTTTGGTTAGTAATTGTCCTTGAACATATTTAACCATTGTAAATTTAATATAGTTAAGAAGTTCATTACGTTGTTTAGTAAATTTTGAGAATTTTTCATTAATATTTTTTTCTTCTTTTTCAAAATATTCATAAGCTGTTTTGATTTGATCAAAAGTTAGAGAAGTAGTTATTCCTTCTCCAGTAGTTTCTTTTGCTTTATTTAAAAGTTTATTTGCTTCTTCTAAATAATATTTAGCATATTTTTTTTCAACTAAATTAGTATTTTTGAAATTAATAAATTTAATAATTTTGTCTCTTAATTTTTCCAATAATTCAAAAGTATCAGCATATTTAGTTAAAATTTCTTTTTCAAAATGATTTTGAATATCATTTAATCTTTTTTGAATTTTTTCTACTGTATTATCGTTTTCTTTTATTGCTTCGTTGGTTTCATTTATTAAATTAGTAGTTAAAGTTAAATAATGCTCTTTAATTTGAATATCTATAAAAGTATTATTAGCTTGTGATTGTATAGAAATTAGTTTATTTCTTAAAATTTCACGATAATGATTTTTTTGGTTAAAAGTTTGTTCATTAACTTGTCTAATAGATAAAGCATTATTATAAGTATTTTTTATTTCTTCTATATTAGTTGCATAATCATCTTTTAAAACTTTTTCAATATTAGTGATATTTTGTGTAATTTCATCAGCTTCTTTTTTATCAGCTTTAAATGTTTCGGTTCCTAAAATACTATTTAGTAATTTCTTTTATAGTTTTAATTCATCTTCTATTTGCAATAAAGCAATATTTTTAGCTGATTTAGCAGATAAAGTAGTTTTTTTCTTTGCAATAATTTGGTTAGCGAATTCATTACATTTTCTAACAAATTCTTTAGCTTCTTCAGAATCAGGAGTATTTAAAATTTGGGTTAAATCTTTTTCTTTATATTCTTTAGCTTCATTTAAAAGATCTTTTAATGGTTTAATTAAATCGTTAAGATCTTTTTTATCATCAAGTTTTTTACTAATCAATTTTTCTAAATCTTCATAAGCAATTTTTAATCTATTTTGGGCTTTACGAATAGTAGAAGATTCATTATTGGTTTTTAGAATATCATCAAGGAAAACTTCAGCAGTAAAAGTTTCTGTATATTCTGTGTAATTATTTTCATTTGGATTAGATGCTTTTTTACCTACAACTACTTGCCTTAATATACGGTATTTAATTTCAATTTTTTTATTAGTAGCATTATCTTGGTTAGTGATACTTGTGATTTTGTATTTGTTTTTTGAATTAGGATCATAATCAACCCCCAAAATTTCATTATCTACTTTTCCTATATAATCGCTTGTTATATTGTTGTTTACATAACTTTGTAAATCTTCAACCACACTTTGAGTATCTTTATAATTAGGTGAAAAATGATTATGAATTGAAAAGTTTAATTTATCTTTTTCTTCAAAAGCAAATTTTTTCATTTCAACTTGAATATTAGAATTATTTAAATCTTCATAATATAGTTTTTTAATTTCTTTTACTCCAGAAGTTATGTCGTTAGGATTGTTGTAAATTATTTTTTCATAATAAAATCTAAATTTTAGATTTAATTTACCACTTTCATCATTTGGTATAAATTGAACTTCATTATGTAAAAAATTCTTTAAATGTTTTGAAGTTAAATTACTTGTTGTGGCTTCTACAATATCATTGATTTCAGAAGGTAAATAATTTTGATAATCACTTTCTTCTAAAACTGGTTTTTTTCCATTAGTAGCAGTTTTTTTAGGATCTACTAATTTAAATTTTTTAACATTTTCTCTATAAGTAACTAAATCATCATTGATTTCTTTGACTTCTTTAGTGTAATTAGTATAGTTTTGTTTAGCTTCTTTTTGATATTCTTTAATTTGTGATAGAGAATATTGTTTATTAAGTTTTTCTTTAATATTTAAAATTAAAGCATCGTAAACGTTATTTAGATTAGCGAATATTCTTTTTTTATTATGCTCAGGAGATTGACTATTATAAGAACTATCATCAATATGATTAGTTAAAATTTTTTCTTTTAGAGCTTCTAATTGATTAATTGTTTCGGTTCTTGCTCTAGTTTTTTCTATTTTTTCATTTTTAATATTAGTAAAATTAGTTCTTAAATCATTGGTTTGACTTTCAATTTCAGGTTCAAGCATTGAATAATTACTTATTTTTTCAATTAATTGAATAGTTTTAAATAACAAACCACTTTGTTGAGTACCTAATTTGTCATATATATCTTGGTCATTTAATTTACTTAATGTTAAAAAACCATTTTCATCTGTATTTCCTTGATCATCAGGTTGAGTTTTTCAATATTCAGGAATTTCAATTCATTTTTCAATATTTTTTTTGATTATGTTAACTTGTGATTTTTTGTTATTTAGTCTTACTTCTAAAGCGTTAGCATTACTTTTTAATTTTTCTAACTCTTCATGAAGTTTTAACGCTTGTATTTCTAAATCATTATTAGTAATTGAAATATTATTTTTATTAATTTCTAAATCATCAACAAAATTTTGAAATTTCATTTTTTGACTTTTAAAATCAATTAAATGTTTATTATATAAATCTGTAAAGATATTATTTTGATATGTAAAATATTTTGCTTTAAAATCTTTTTCTAATTCATTATTTAAGCTTCTTATGTATTGGAATAAGTCTTCTCTTTTTTGTTGTTCTTTTTGAGCTTTTAAGTAATTATCAGCTAATTTTTGCATTTGTTTAGTAATGTCAACAACCTTAGTTTTATCATTAGGACTTTTTACATTAACAGAACTATTTTCTATAAAATTTGCTCTTGTATTTTCTAAAACATCAATCATTAAATTATTAATTTCATTGTGAACAAAAAGTAAATTATCAAATCATTCTTTTGCATTTTGATATAAAGTTTTTAATTGATTGAAAGCATTAACTTTTAAATCTCTTGCATTTTTTTTATCTTTTATTTCATTAATTTTAGTAATGAAATTATTTAATTTATCATTGTAAGTTTCTTTTGGCAAATTTCTATTTAAACTATTTTTTATTTCATTTATGATGTTTAATTCTTTAATGTATTCTTCTTTTAAGTCTACATATTCATCATATGAATATAAAGTTTCTTTTAATGAATTATTTTCTTCAGAATCTAAAAAATCTTGAATTTTATCAATACTGTCTTTTTTAGCATTATAAAATTCCAAAGCTTCTAAAAAGCGATTATATAAACTTGAATAAATTTCTTTGAAGGCTTTAATATTTTTTGGTTGTTTTTCTAAAATTTCTTTTGCTTGATTAATAATTTCTGTCAACTCATCTTTATCTTTTTGGAAAGCAACATAAGTTAATTTATAGTTAGCGAAATTTTCAGTTATTTTAACTAAATTTTCTAAATTTTTTTTAGGATTTACTTCATTACTTTTTGCTGTATGTATCATTCCTGCTAATCCACCAAAAAAGATAGTAGCACTAGCGACACCTGAAAGAGTTCAAAATAATATTTTTTTAAATCTTTCATCTACTTTTTTTATTTCAGCTAAATGTTTTTGATATTCTTCTGGATTCATTGGTAAATTAGCAGCAGATTGTGAAAGGATAGATAAAGAATTACCATTTAAGACAGATGGTAAAGAAGTATTTGGCTGAAAAGCCACTATTTGATTTTCAATTTCATCATTATCTTTTACTAAAGTGTTTTTTTCTATAGATAAATCATTTTGATTTTGTAAATTAATGTTAGTTTGTTCTTTATTTGAGTTTGAAACATTTAAAGGTTCTTGTACTTTAATATTTTTTTTATTTTCATTTTTTTCTTTTGATGAAACTATGGTATTTTTCTTTGTTGAAGTCTTTTTTTCAACATTTTCATTATTTTTTTTTGATTTAGTAGCATTTTTAGTTTCAACAATTTTATTTTGATTAAATTTAGAAGTAGATTTAGATTTTTTTTCTACATTATTATTTACATTTTTATTTTCATTATTTTTTGTGGTAGAAGAATTATTCTTTTTAACATTATTAGCCATTTTTCCTCCAAGAGAAATATACATATATTGATATGTCTTAATTAAATAATATATATAATTATAAATTATATATAGTCAAAAAAATAAATATTATGGCTTAATAAGCATGTAGAAAGTTAGTTTTATTTATGAAAAAGAAACTAAAATTGATAATTTTTAATAGTTTTATTGGTGGATCTTTTTTTATTCCTATATTTGTAATTTCATGTAATAAAAATTATGAAATTTCTATAAATAAAAAAATAAAAAATACATTTAATTTGAATAATCATTCATTAAATCAAGTTCAAAAGTTAGGAGAAATTAAAGATTTTTTTGTATCAAAAAATAATATTGAACAATTAAAAATTAAAGAAAAAAATGGAAAAATAAAGGTTGAAATAAATGGTAAAGAAAAATCATTTGAAGAAGTCATTAAATTAAAAAATAAATATAATTATTTTTACTTAAAAACCTATAAAACAAGTGAAAAAATAAAAATTATAAAAACAAAATCTAATGAAAAATCATCTAATCAAGATGTTAATGATTTATTTTTTAATGAAGAATATGATAAGTATTTTGGTTCAAATTTTCAAAAATATAATGAAAATAACTATAATGAATATTTAAAAAATATAAAAAATAAATTTGATTTACCTACTTTTAATATAAATTCATTACCAGAAGTACAAAATTTAATAAATTTAGCTACTAAATTAACTTTATTTGATCCTATTTTTTTTAACTATGTAGGAATAAATCCTACTTTTTCTAATGGTATAAGAATACAAGGATTTATGAATTCAAATATCCAACAAGAGTATTTTAGAAAAATTTTAGAATTTGTTTTTAATGAATATAATTTGCACTCAAATGATGGAAGAAAGTTTTCTAAATTAGTAATAAAAGATTTACAAAAATTAGAGAATTTTAATGATGTTTTGAAATTAAAATTTGATTTATTAGATGAAAATGGTAAGAGCATTTTAAATTCAAAAAATCAATCAAGATATTTTTTAATAAAAGGATTTAAAAATCAATATTATGATATTTCATATCCTAACTATAAATATACTATTGATGATAATGAGGAATTATTTAATGAATATGTTAAAAATCCTACCTTAACTTTTGAATATAATTTATTAGGTATAAAATCTATAGAAGATATTTTAAGAAATATTAATCCTATTTTTAATTTTAATTCTCAAGCTTTACTAAAAATGTTTTATGCTTTTCCTGAAATTTTTAAAATTGAAGTGGAAAATAAAAATGAAAATGATTTGCAATATAAAATTGTAAAAGTTGAAGATTTTTATGATAAAGATTTTTCAAAAGGAGTTAAAAATACTAAATCATTAGTATGTTTAACTATAGAAGTTACTAAAAAAAATGGACAAAAAGAATATAAAAAATGATATTCATCAGATTTTGATACTCATAATCATTTGCTTTCTGCTTATTATGATTCAGATAATTTAGAAATTTTAAAATTGAAAAACGAAAAATATGGAGTTAATAAAATTACTGAAACAAATAAAAAAATAACTTGGCCAAAAGGACAAAATTTCTTTGATTTTTTGGAAAAAAATCTATTAAATATGTTTAATTATTTTGCTAATTTTTATTTTAAAAATACAATTTTATGAAAAAATAATAATCAAGATGAAATAGAAAATTTAGAAATTTTAGAAAAATATCAAGATTCTTTAAAATATTTTGAATTAATAATTAATACTTTTTTATCAAATTTTATTTTTGATTATATTGATTTAAATACATATAGTTTTGATAATTTTTATATAAAAAATCCTGACAAAAACATTAAATTAAGGCCATTTTATTTAAAAATAAAAGTATCAAAAAAACACAATTTTTTATCTTTAAAAGCTGGAGAATTACCTATAGAATTTGAATGAATTACAAAGGATGAAAAAGGAAAAATTTATGACTATGAAAAGTTAGAAAACACTTATGAAAATACCATTTTAGAAGCAGAAAAAAATGCATTTTTAAAGCAAATAAATGAAGCAAAATTAAATACAATTTTTTCTAAAAAAACATACATTTGGTCAGGATTTAAAGGAACTAATTTTAAGAAAATTGATGATTATAAAAAGCAAAATAAAGAAAAAATTAAAAATAAAAATTATCCAAATAACGAAATAAATATTCCATTTTTAACTGTTAAAAATTAACTTTTTAGCAGTTTTTTCTTCTTTTTTTATTCACTATCATTAATAAAATATTATTTTATAATACTAATATATATATATATATATATCATTATTGTTTTAATATGATTGATATTTAGGGGGTGATATGGAGTACTATAATTCAGTTGATACTGAGCTTTTTGAAAAAAAGAAAAAAACCAAAAAAGCTAAAATTATAACTTCTCTTTTAGCCATTGGTTTTGTGACTACTATATCAGTTGGAACATATTTTTTGGTGAAAAATATTAAGCAAAAAAATCATACAAAAAGATATGAAGAAGAAGTCAAAAAATTGAACTCTTTATTGTCTGAATCAAACATCTTTTTGAACACAGAATTTAATACTGAAGAAATAAGAAAAAAGATGAATTATGATTTAATAACAACTATAAATTCTATTGAAAATTATTTACTACAATTAGATGTTTCAAAGAATAAATTATTACCTGAAACTTTAGAAGAAATTTCTAATTTAAGATATAAATTGAAAAAGATATTTTTGAAATCGAAAGAAAACAAAGCTATTTATGACAAGAAGAGAGAAATAATAAATAATTTGTATTCTAATTTAAAAAACTTTTCTGAAAATAAACTTTATAAATATAACTATTGAAAATTTAGAGATGATGTAGAAAATAAATTACAAAGATTTAAGAAATATATTGATTCTGGAAATTATTTTTCTTTAAATGATTTAAACCTTCAAATTGAAAATTTAAAAAGAGAAACTAGTTATTTACTTCAAAACTTTAATGAAAGGGAACAAGTTATCAATGAATTATCTAACTTAATTCAAATTGCTAGAAATTTTGTTGATAATGAATTAAATAAAAATGTGTTTTCTTTATTAAAAATTCAATTGACTAAAGAAATCAATAATTCTGTAGATTATTTGTTTAAAACAAAAATAGTGTCTGATACAGATACTTCAATCACTTTTGATGTTAATGTTGAAACAATTAAAAATCAAATAACTAAATTAAATTCTTTATATTTAGCCACCCTAGAAAAATATAATTTTAGAAACAAAGTATTTAGTGAACTAAAAAGAACTATTTCGAGTGCTGACCAATTTAAAATTCAATTAAGCAAAATTTTAAAATACAAAGAAATTTATGACAAGCTACAAAAAGAAATTCTTAAAGCTACTTATGTACTAAATGATTCAGATTCTAATGAAATAGAATTCCAAAGATCAAAAGTTAATTTAAGTTATTTATTATCAAATATTTCTATTGAAAAAGAAAGAATTGATTATTCATATAATAATTTTCACAATGAACTTCGTAAATTAGTTATGTGAAAAGAAGATATAAGATTAAAAGATTCTTATTTCAAAGAATTATTGGAAGAAGTAAATGAAGAAATTAAAAATAATGAGTTAATTCTTGAAAAACAAGAACTAAAAGAAGAAGAAATTGATTTAAAAACTAAAAATATTCCTAATAAAATATCAGAATTTAAACAAAAACTATCTGTTTTTAAAGATTTTGCTAAAGAATATGATAAAAAAATGATGGATGTTCAGAATAAAATAAATTACACAAATATTAAATTAGAACAATATTGACCAGTAAAAACTTTAAAAACAACAAAAGAGGAAATTGATAAAGAATACCATAAAGGTTCATTTAATAATCAAAACTTTAATGAATGATTACAAAAAATAGATCATGCCCTAAAAGATTATGATGAGAATCTACAACATCAAAAAGATGTTATTGAAAAAATCTTTAAAATTTGAGAAAAAGTACAAGAAAACACTAATTCTATACCAGAACTTTATCATAAAGCTATTACTCAAAAGAAAGATAAAGTAGATACAAATGATACTAAAACATATGAAAGTTTAACTAAAGATTATAAAGGCTTAAAAAATGAAGATATATTAAGTCCTCAATATGATTACGCTAAATTACAACAAATTTGAGAAAAGATGCAACAATTTAAATCTAGATTAGAAGATATCTTAAAAGACTAAAAATTAAAAGCAAATTAAATAAAAACCAAGGAGAAAATTATGCTTTATTTAAATAAAAAAATAAATCAATATATTTTTGAAGAAGATGGTGATTGAGTTGAAGAAGTTTCAGAAGAACAGAATGAGCAAGAACAAACTTCTGGTGATCTTTGAAATGATTCAGATTCTCCTTTCGAAGTAGAACAACCGGATGCTAATGCTCAACAACAAGTATTTAACAACCCTAACCAACAAGCTCAAGCAGCTGCTGCCGCTGCAGCTCAGCAACAAAATTATATGCAACAACAAGCATATATTATGCAACAGCAACAAATGCAAGCCCAACAAATTGCTAGACAACAAGCATATCAAGAGGCTGTAAAAAGAGCAACCACAGAAACTAATTTACAAAAAGCTGCTCCAATGAGCAAGAAAAATAAAATTATTATAGGTTCATCAGTTGCTGGTGGAGTTGTTTTACTTGCGATTTTAGGTGGTTCTTTACCTGCTATTATTAATTCTTCAAAGAATAAAAATGTTATTAAAACTGTTGATAATGAATTTGTTAAAAAACTTGTGGATGTTCAACAATATATTGATAGTATCAAAAACAATCCAAAAAAAATCTATGATTTAAAATATTTAGAAACCTTAGAAAATGTTTTAACAAAAGTTAAAGAAGAAAAAATTAATCTAGAAAAAAACACAAAACCCGCTCTTAAATATAAAAATGATGTTTCATCTTTAATCAATAAATTATCTAATCAACAAAAACAAACTAGTGACTACATTAGAACTTTAGATAATGAATATGAAAAATTCCAAAAAATTCAAGATGAATATGATAATAAACTTCAAAATATGAAATCTCCAGATATTGATGCTTTATATGGAGAAAATGAAGTTTATGATTTTTTCACTGGTTTAGTAGGAAAACAAGGTTCTTTATATGAAAAAATCAATAGAGAAGAATCATCTTTTTCAAAAGCTAGAAAAGCTTTCACTAAATCATTAGAAATAGATGATGCTAAAAAAGTAGTTGAAAAATTAATTTCCGATTGAGGTAATAGATTAGCTGGTTGAGTTAAAGAATTAGATGATCTTAAAACTTTCTACTATGATTTAATGACTATTAGAAAAGACTTAAGAAATAAAATGAATAAAGCAAATTCTACACCAGAAGAAAAGGAACAAGCAAAACAAGCTTTAGTAGAATTAGCAAAATTTCTTTTAGTTGATGAAAATGGTAATAAAAATGAAAATCGTGAAGTTATAAATTATGATGAATGACTTTCTAATCCCCCTACTTTAACTACTAAAAATAAAGCATATTACACTAATATTATCAATATTTCTGGTATTCAATTAAAAATTATTAGACAAGCAATTAATGATTTAGTAACCCCACAAATGAATAAATTAAATGGGTTAAAACAAGAAATTAATGCTAATAGACATTTCCAAATTTTAATGGATGATGTTCAAAAAGCAGTAGCAGAATTTACTCCTAGAACTACACAAATTGGTTCTTTTAAAAATAGAGAAGAAGTTGAAGAATTTGCTAATCAAATTAAGCATAAATATGAAACTTTAGATAGACTTTTCAAAAATTCTGTTGAAAGATTTAATTTCATTTCTGAATTAAATGCTTTGGTTGAAACTTATTTAACCAAAGTTGATACAAGTAATAATGTTAAAGATTTATATGATCGTGCTAGACAAAAACATATTGATTTGCAACAAAATGGTGTAACTGATACTGATTTAAAGAAATATTACTTACCTTTTGGTTTTATTAAATACTATAAAGATCATCAAGCAGCATTATCTAATGATGCATTTTTAGTGTATAACATTATTAAAAAACAAGAAGATATTAATAAAAACATTACTGGTGCTACTTCACCAATCAGATATACTTTAGAAGAATTAGATAATATTTATAATGAATTTTTAGAATCATTTAAACAAACTATTAAAGAAATTGTAGAAATTGAAATTAAACGTACTGAAGCTAAAAATGAAATTCAAAAAGCACATAATTGAAATAATGGTAATTTAGATGCTGCTCCATATAAATATTCAGCGTTTAAAAAAGAAATAGAAGAAGAATTTTTAAACAAAGACACCAAAATTGTTGGTGAATTTTATGATTACCGTGATTATAAAAATAATTTTGCTACTTTAAATGGAGTGATTAATTTCTATAAAGAAGCTTTAAAAGATAATGGAACCGATCCACATAAAAACTTTAAAATTCGTTTAATTCAATTTAGACAATATGTAGATGAAGCTATTAAAGTTAGAGATTGGATTGGTGGTTTTACTTCATTAAAACCAGAAGAAGCGAATAAAAATCCGTTCAAGAATTTTGATAGTCAAAAAACTTTATTGAGAAATGAAGTATCCGTTTTCTTAACTAATGAAACTAATTGAACTTTTAAAACTTTTAAAGAAAAATTTGGTAATGATGCCAATTCTTTAAAATCAAGAAAAGAAAAAATTAATGAACAATATAATATTCTTTCTAATGGATTTAATGATTTAAAAAATAAAATTACTGAATCTGAAACTCTTATTAGTAATTTAACTAATAATGGTTTTACTTATTTGGGAAATGAATTATCTTTAGCTAAAAATGAAGCAAACCTTGCTTATAATTCTAATGCTTTAACTCTTGAAGCTGCATATTATAAAAATGCTCTCAATAAATTGCAACAAGCTATAGAAAAGAATAATCAAGATAAACTTGTTTATGACCAATTAAAAGTTAAAATGGAAAATAAAAAAGTTGAAGCTGAAAACTTATGAACAGCAAATAAAAGTATTGTTTGATTAGAAAACGAAGAAGCAAAATTAGCCGAAGCTTATACTAATTGATTAGTAAATAAATTTGATCCAATTAAAAAATTAGATCTTCAAGAAGCAACTAATGAAGCGAATAAATTTATAGATTCTTTATCTTCTTTAATGAATATTATTACAAATAGAAAAGAAGTTCACACAAGTTTAGAAAAAGGTATTAACAATGCAAAAACTCTTTTACATAATCCCGATCCCGATAAAAGAGTTAAATGAACTAATGAGGGAACTCCAACTCATTACACTCAAATTGGTAAAAGATATGAAGAATATATTACTGAAGCTCAAAATAATCTTAATGTTAAAGATGTAACAACAGAAACTTGACAAAATTATATTAATGGATTATTAACCAAAAAGAATAAACATGATGAAGAATATACTGAATTATTTAATTTAGTTCAAGAATTCAATAAATTAGTTGCAGATTATACAAATACTTTAAATGCTACTAAAACTAATTCAACTAGTATTAAATTTGGTAATCAATCATCACAAAGTTATGATTTAAAATCAGAACTTTATGACATTATTCGTGATGATGAAAAAAATATTCTAGATAATAGTAAAACAAATTTTAATGTTTTAACTAAAACTATTCAAGAATATCAAAATATTAAAAATGATCTTCAAAACAAATTCAATAATCTTTTAACAGACCAAGGTTTATTATATAAACACTATGATGCTATTACTCAATATAATGAAGTAATAAAAAAATATAATAATTTATTTATAGACAATAATACTAAAGGTATTGAAAAAGATTTATTAGAAGAACTAGAATTAAAACTCGGTAACAAACTTGAACAAGTTAAAAATGGTTTATTTTCAGATATTGAAAGAAGTGCTCAAGCAAATAAAAATAATGTTGCTTTTAGTTCAAATAAAAATACTAGAACTAATGAATATATATCTAAAAAGCAAACTATTCAATCATTAGATATTAATAGCAGAATTCAAGAAAGAAAAGAAATTTATACAAATTTATTAAAAGTACATAAACAAACTAAAACATTTAATAAAGAATTATTAAATAAATCCTGAGCTGAAGAAGCAAATTCAAAATATAACAAGGTATGAAAATCTATTCAAAAGAATAGACAAAATAGAATGAAACATCTTTCAACAGTTTTTGCTGAATATTTTGTTAGTGCAACTAATGATAATTACAATCAAAGTAATCAAATTAGTGGTTATTTCACTGAACAATTTAGTCAAAGCGAAGATGAAAAGAAAGATTTTATTTTAAACAATATGTTTGAATATGCTAAAAGTATCTTTGATGAATATGATACTATATCTAATTGAATTAAAGAAGCTAAGAAAAATGTTGAAGAAACAGGACAAGACCTTGCAAAAGCGTATTCAGATATTGAACAAGTTAAAAATATTTTTGATGGTCATTATGTAAGTAACTATGATAAAACAGTTAAACCTCTTTATGATTTATTAAGTGTTTCTTCATACAAAGAAGACAATTTCTTTGAAGAATTTTTATCTTCAAAAACTAATTTAAATGATGATTTAAATAATTTTCAAGATTTAAAAACAAAAGCAATTCAATTTAAAGATTTAGAAAAGACTGAACTTTGATTAAAAAGTGCATTAAAATGATTATGAAGAGAATATGCTGAAAAAGAAATTTTAACAACAGTTATAGAAGAAGAAATTAAACACGAGTTTTATAATGATAATAATAGTAAAATAAAAGAATTATTTAGTAAAAATTTAATTTCTAAAAATATATTTACTACTATTAGAGAAAAATTAAATAATTTCAAATATTTAAGAAATGCACAATATGTTTTAGGTGGTACTAATATAAATATTGAAGGCATATCTTTGAAAGATCTAAAAATAAATGATATTTATAAAGAATTAAAAGATATTTATAAAAATAAATATAATGCAAAATTATTTAATGGTCAAGACAGTTCTGGAATTGGTATTCAAAAATTTAGAGAAATTATTTATGCACAATCTGCTACTTATTCATATCAGGATAAACTTTTAGATAATTCTGGTCAATATTACAATTCAGGTTCTACCTATAAATATTATATAAACCCAAATAAAAATAATAATAACAAATATGATTTTCAAGTTGAAAATGGTTTACTTGATAATTTTGGTAGTACTTTAAATTATGTTGAACAAAATTTTGATACAGAAATTAAAAAAGAAGCAAAAGAATTATTTAAAAAATATAATAATAATTTAAATTATTTAAATAATGGTAATAGTTCTTCTATTTTAACTAATGATATTTCTACCGTTACTTTCGTTAATTTATTAAAAGTTTTAAATACTTTAAAATCAGAAAAACAATCTTTAAAATCAGAAAAAGATTCAGTTACTCAAAAAGTAAATAAAATTATGAATGACAAAATTAATGAAAATATTAAGAAACAAATTAGCAAAGCATTAAATGAATATATGCAAGCTAAAAATATTAATATTCAAAATAACACAACTGGTATTTGATATGAAGAATATCGTTCTAATTTAAAATCATTCATAGACAAATTTACACAAGAAGCTAATCAACATAATTCTGGTTTAAATTTTGCAAAAGAAACTAGTGAATTCTTTACAGAAATTTATGGAATTAAGCAATATGGTAAAGTTTTTCAAACAATGTTAGAAATTATTGAACAAATAAAAAACTTTAATTTATTGAATGAAGCACATAATAATTTTAATGGTATTATTGAAACATTAAAAAAAGATTATTTAGAACAACTTAAAGCAGTGCAAACTAATTTAAATGCTACTGTTGGGAATGATACTAATTTAAAAGATGATATAGATAATGAACTTCTAGAATTAAAAAATAAGGAAAAAGAATTTATAAACATTTTAAATACTGCTAATAAATTTGATGGTATTAATTTACTTCAAGGAAATAAAAATCAAACAGATATTATTAATAAGTATATAAACAAAATTAAAGAATGAAATACAACGTTCGTTACAAAAATGATTAATAATATAAATACTTTTAATTGAGGTAATAAGAAGTGAGATAATAATAATGTTACAAAATCGATAGATGATTTTAAAAAGAAAGTTGAGGAAATTAATAAATTAATTTCTAATAATTCTAAATGAGAATACATACTTAAAAAAGTTTTAGATAAGGTATTTAATAATGATATTTATTTAAATGCGGATAAAAACAAATGAAGTTATATTAATCCTAATAATCACCTAAATTCTAAAGAATGATTAAAAAATATTAGTGAAACAATTTCAGAATTAAATGAAGCAAAGAATGAAACAGCTAAACTTCACAATAATGGAAAATTAGATTCTGGAAAAATTAATTTATATTTAGAAAAATCTAATAAGGCAATCAATTATTTTGATAATGTTAATAATAGATATACCAAAATATTTGATTCATTAGTTTCATTTGTAAATTTCTTTAATAAGGATTTATTAGATTTTTCAAGTAGAGTAAAATTAGGTTCTCATTTTATTGAAGAAAAATTCTTTGCTAATGATTTTAATGCTAATGATATTTCATATGATTATGATTTAACCAAAAACTTAAAAGTATCTGGAAAAAATGAATTAGTATTTAATGATGTTACATTTAATGTATTAAATTTAAATAAAAATAATGAACATGCTTCAATTAATTATCAACTAAAATTTAAATTTAGTGCTACAGAAGAAACAACATATTATGATCAAAAAATGATAAATTATAAATTTTTAAATTTTGATGAAAATAAATTAAATTCAACAAGTAGTTATTCATTTTTAAATTCACTATATAATGAAGATCAAGACGCTATAAAAAATAAAAGTTTAAATAGTAATATTGATTACTCTATAAATAATTTGAATCAAGTAAATGAAGAAACAAATAAATATGATATTACTTCTTTAATTTATTCTGAATATAGACATTTCTTTAATAATGGTATTAATGATTTCAAATATAAATTAAAATTTAATAATTCTAATTATTCATTAACTAAAAATAGTTTTTTAGGTAACAAAATAGAATTTAATACTTTAAATAATCAAACATTTGCAGTTGATACATTAGGAACAAAAATTGATGGCTCAATAAAATTTAGATTTGAATCATTTATTAATAAATATCATAGAAGATTTTTAGAATTATTTGGACTTTTAAGCTTTATAGAAAAGGAAAAAATAGATATTAAAACTAATAATAATTATTCTTTAATTAATTCTAGTGAATTTAAGGATTTAATGTTTTTATTTAGATGATATTTCTTTGCTGTAAATCACAATACTAGAAAAGTTGTTGATAGTTGATTATTAGACAAAATAACAAGAATTTTTAATAACAATGTTGATTTTGAAAAAAATGTTTTAAATGTAGTTGAAGAAGTGATTAAAAATTCATCTATATTAGATGAAATGTTAGCAAAATTAAATGATAAAAAATTTATGAAATTTTCAATTCAAAATATTGTAAATCCTGGTGATAATAGCCAAAGAATAAAAACAGAAATTAGCTATGAAAATTTATTTAATAGTGATGTTTTAGATCAAAAAGATAGTTATATATTAGCGTATAAAAATATGTCATTACCATCATGAGCAACTGATAAAACAAATTATGATAAATTAATGAATAAAACTTTAATTTATAAAGAATTAAATAGTAATATTTCTACTAATCAAAGTATGATAAATGAATATAATTCACTTTTAGATTATAAAAATGATATGTATCATCATACCATAGCAAATTCAATTAAAGAAAAACCATATGACATTGATTTAAAAGACAATACAGAACTTAATGTTAGAAATTCATATATATCTAATTTAAATATAGTTTCTAATCAAACTAATAGTAAATTTAATTTTGAAATAGTTAATTCATATATTGAAAAATTAACTATAGATGAAAATACTGCTCAAAGATTAAAATCAATGAAATTTATTAATTCTTTTATAGGTAAAATTGAAATTAAAGGATCAAACACTACATTAAACTATATTGATAAATTAGAAATTAATAATTCTTTAATAAAAGATAAAAATTCATTATATGCTTTATTAAAAGGTATAAATAATGCAACAAAAGCAACATCTAATTCTACAGCTTTACATTTATTAAATATGTATCAATTAATAGATTTTAGTGGATTTATGAATACATATAATTATAATTATTACAATGAACAAAATAGAGTTAAATTAGGTTATACTGAAGTTAATAACAATTTTAATTTTATTCCTAAAATTAATAATAATAATTTAGGGAATATTGGTCAAAGAAATGAAAATAATGTTGTGAATAATTTTAATGAATTTATAGTTAAAAATACCACCATTTCTAATACTGAATATATAAAATATGCTAACGGAAAAATAATTAATAAAAACTATGATGCTTCAAATGAATTTCAACATCAACAAAAATTTATGAATTTCTTATTAACAAATAATTTTAATAATTTAGATATAAAAAAATATGTACAAGGAAATAGATACTTTAATAAATATGCTTATGCTTACTTCAAAACCTTAAAATATAAATATCAAAACAGTAAACTAGGTAAATGAGAATATAAACAATATAATTATTTAGATACTAAGGATGAACGTGATAGATTTAATAATTATTCTGGTTATTTACATACATACCCTGATAATGTTTCTGATATGGGATATACAGAAAGTGCTGTTACTAAACAAAAATTAAATTATAATTTAATTGCTGCCCAAGTAAATAAATTATTATTTGATAATGTTTATATCAAAGATACAAAAGATAATAATATATTAAGTTATTTAAAAAACCAAAATACTAAATTAAATATAGATGGAAAAGGTACTTTAGTTACTAAGAATGGTAATGAATGAACTTCAAAAGATAAATCACCTATGCCAGGTAGTCCTTATAGAACATACCCTACTGACCCATTATTAGCTAATTATTTAGTAAATAAATCAGCTATAAATAAAACTGGTGATGAATTATTTAATTTTAATAGAATAACAGAAATTAATAATTTCTATAATCTTTTCTTCTATATGAATGATCAATTAACCTTCAATGAATTTAAAATTGAAAATAGTTTTATATCAGGAGAAGATAATTCACAAATTAAATATAGAAGTAATGATTTACAACAAGAACATTCAGTTGATTGGAAAAATAATAATAACTTTACTGAATTTTAATAAATTAACAAAATTAAAAACACATCAAGTGATGTGTTTTTTTATTTATTGAAGACAATTAAATTTTAGTTTTAATAAAATCTAAAATTTCATCTTTGATATCTTTATTATCTAAAGCATAATCGATATTAGCTTTAACAAAACCTTCCATTGAACCCAAATCATATCTAATACCATCAAAAATTAATCCATAAATTTTTTGATGGTATTTTTCTTTTAAAATTTTAAAAGCATCTACTACTTGTAATTCCTTATTTTTATTAATTTTAATATTGGATAAGATATCTAATATTTCAGGATTAAAAACATATCTTCCTAAAATTGCTTTATTAGAAGGGGCGTTTTTAGGTTCTGGTTTTTCGATAGCGTCTTCTATTTCAAAAAGTTTTGTTTCTTCATTGAGATTATTTATTGGTTTTACAATTCCATATTTGTGAATATCTTTCTCTTTAACTTCTTGCACTCCTAAAATATTTTGACCATTACTTTGATAATATGCCTCTATTAACTGTTTAATAGCTGGAACTTTTCCTTTTATTAAATCATCTCCTAAAATTACAGCAAAGGGTTCATTATGAATGTAAGCTTTAGCACAAGCTAAAGCATGACCTAATCCTAATTGTTCAGTTTGAATAACTTTAGTAATAACGTTTAAATTAGTGTGTTTGATTTCTTCTAATAAATCAAATTTGTTTTTTTCAACTAATTCTGTTTGCAATTCATAATCAACATTAAAATAATCTATAACATTATGTTTTCGATTACTAATAATAATGATAATTTCTTCAATATCAGATTTTAATGCCTCTTCTACCAATAAATCAATTAGAGGACGGTTTAAAATGGGAACTAATTCTTTATGAATAACTTTAGTTAAAGGTAAAAATCTTGTTCCTCAACCAGCAGCAGGAATAATTAATTTTTTTATTTTTTTCATTTTTTATTTTTCCTTTTTTATATTTATTTATAGAGAAAAAAGTAAATTATTTGTTATTATTTTGTTCTTTTAATTTTTGTTGTTTTTTAGATAACATTTTCTTTTCTGTGTGGTTGATTAGTCTTTTAATATTACTATGATGAGAAACAATTACAATTAAAGCAATAATAGAATAAATAATTCCTTGGAGATATCAAAATTTAGTGATTTCTCCACCTATAAAACCTAAGACATTAATTCATTTTCCAGAAAAGTTTAAAATCATTCATGGAATAAAAATAAAAGGAATCATTAAAAAAGCAGTTAAAATTGAAGCTAGTGAAACATATTTTCAAATAAAAAAGACACTAAAAAAGATAATAGCAGCAATTAGAAAGATTAAAGGATTTAAACTCATTAAAAAACCAACACTAGAAGCTACACCTTTTCCTCCTTTAAAATTATGATAAAGAGGAAAGATGTGTCCTATTATTACACCTAAACCAATGATATGTGAAAAAAGATAATATTTGTTAACAAAGCTTGGAATTACATGATTAAAAATAGATACAGTAATGAGAATAGGAATAAGAGATTTTAAAGCATCAAAGATAAAAACAATTAAAGCAAATTTAACTCCATAAGTTCTTAAACTATTGGTAGCCCCAGCATTTCCACTATTATGATTTCTAACATCATCTTTTTTATATCTTTTGCTGAGAATAATTGCAATGTTAAATGAACCTATTAAATAACCTAAAATAGCAAGAGAAAGATTTAATAATATACTATATAAAATAAACATATTTATTTAAATAATTTTAATTTAGGATTATTTCTATAACAACGTCCTTCTTTTGCTTCAGGTTTTCCATTTAATAAAGTTGCATCGGCAGAAAAGTTAGAAACTAGTTTAAACATTGCCTGTCCTACACCATAAAAATCTACTGGAGCATTTTCGTCTTCAAAACTTTTAATTTTTTGAGCATCAAAACCTGAAGAAGCAACAATTTTTACTTCTTTAGCCCCTACATTATCAAGAGCATTACGTAAGTTTTTAACTAATTCTACATTTACTCCATAATGTGGTTCAGTTCCATCAAACATATGATCTATCATATTTTTAGATGTATCTATTCTTACAGCATAAAGTTTATCTTGTAATTTTTCATAAGAAGATAAAGCATCTGCTATCACATTATTGTGGTAATCAACTAAAGAAATGATTTTGTTTTGAGGAAAAATTTTAGCATATGCTTCCATTGCTTTAGTAGTGTTTCCAGCAAAATTTTGAATTAAAATGTGAGGAACTGAACCAAAAGTGTTAATGTGATGATAAACATTTTGTGCTTCAGTAGAAACCATATCGATTCCTCCTAATGCTACAGCTTTACCATCTATTTCTTGCATTAAATAATGGTCTGCACGATCTCCCATAAAAATAACTTTTTTATTTTTCGCTGCTTTTACACATTCATAAGCATTAGTTGCTAAAGAACTACTTCTTGATAAAATCCCATCTATCATTCCTTCATATTTTCCAAAATCTTGATAATGCCCTTCTAATTCAAGAACAATTTCTAAGTTAGAAATTTTAGTTCCTTCCGGTAAATATTTAATAATATATTTACTAGTATCGGTATGTTCTTTTAATAATGCTAAAACTTCATCCATTCCTCCTAAAATTGCTTCATCTTTTCTTTGAAAAAATTGAAGAGTAATGATGTTGTTTGGATTTTCGCTTTTTAAAATTTCAGTAGTTTTATGAAAATAACTAGCAATATATTTGTCCAAATTATTTTTGTTTTTCATATGTCTCATTTCTATGATTTGATAATTTTTAAATAAAATTAGGTTTAACAAAAAATTAAACCTAATAATTATATTAAATTAACCTTTAATTTGCTTATTATAATATACACTTAATTCAGATAATAGGTCATCACTAATAGGTTTAATAGAAATATGTTTACCAGTGATTTCATATAATTTTTTAGCTCTTTGTTCAAAATCTTTATCTTCATTTTCAAAATAATTTTCATATATGTGTTCATATTCCAAGCGATTTGTAGGAGTATAACCAATATAATTAAAATTTTGAAATCCAGGATTAGAATTAGATTCATAAATGGAAGGTCTATTTTCTTCATTAGGATATGTTTTATTTAAGTTATCTTGTAAAATCTTTTGTTCTTGCAAAATTTGTTCTTTAGCAATTTTATATATATTCTTTATTTTATCTAGATGTTCAACACTATTGGGATTGTTTAAAATTTCTGTAGATTTATCTTTATAAACATCTTTAGCAACTTGATAAATTTTGGTATAGTTAGACATTCAAGTTTTTCTTGCTATTTCATATACTTCATTATCAATATTTTTATTCTTATTATTTGCTAAAACAAATCCATCTACTAATAATAAATTTTTACGAGGTTTGATGTATCTAATAGTTCCATTTTTAACATTTTTGAAGTTATCTTCTGAATAAAATGCATCTATCCCATCACCGTTATACATAATTGCAGCATTAATTTTGGAATTAGGATTTAAAAGTAAATTTAATAATTCTAATCCATCAGATTTAAAGTTAATATGCTTATCATCATTAACTGAATATGAAGTTCCATCTTGAATAAGTTTAATAAAGTTTTTAATTAATTCTTCATATGTATCAGGATATACACTTCCTGTAGCTTCAGTATCTTTTTTCTCATCATCTTCTAAGTTAGCTTGATAAGCAGAACCATAAATTAAATTATCTCTAATTGCATTAGTTATAGCTCAAGAGTTATAACCTTCTTCTTTTAAAGTTCTTAAAATGTCAATCATCGGTAAGGTTCCATTAGCATCAACATTTTTAAAATTTACATCTTTTGCAGGTTTTTTGAGTTTGCTTGGATTGTAAGCAATAATAGTATCTTGTGAATAGTATGGTAAAAAATACTCTCATAAATGTCTAGGTTTGGGATTACCATTTTCATCTTTATAAACATTTCCTCAATAATCAGTAGTTAAATATTTATCATAACTTAGCATATGTTCTCATATATCTTTTCTTAAAAAAGCTTCTGGAGATTTAATACCTTTACCAAATATTTTTTCATAATCTATTTTTTTAAGAACATTTTTTTTAATTAAATTAACCGCTTGTGAATCGCTACCTATTCCAGCAACAGCTTTATTAGTTAAAATTGCTTTGGTAAATTCTGAAATTTCACCAAATTCTTTATAATCAAATTTTTGATTAATTTTTTTGATATTTTCAGGTGACATATATGATTGATATCCATAAAATGAAGGTTTAAATTTATTAGATATTTTAATACTAATCATAGAAATTAAAATTGCAAATAAACCTATAATAAAGGCAAAAAAAGCAAAAGTTTTGGTAAAAATTTTATGTTTAAAAAATTTTTTTATTTTAGAATTTTTTTCTTCTTTTTCTAAATCATTATTTTCTTTCATTTTTTTCTCCTTTCTTATTTTTGCTAGTTTTAATTATTATGTAAATTACATTAACAAATAAAGTAATAGTTAATAAAGAAGCCCCTACTACTAATCCTCATGGTTTAAAAGTTCCTTCATATAATTTAGTACCTAATGTAGAAGCATTAGAAACAGTACGCATAATAATAAAATCATCAAAGCTTAAAAAGGTAGAAACCAAAGTAACAAAAATTATAGAAGGAATCATATAAATAAAATAAGTTTTAAATCATGATCTAATTTTTGAATAACCCAAATCTTGTGAAGCTTCTAATAAACTAATGTTAAATTTACTACTACGAGGATACATTAAAGTAATTCCATAAGGTAAAGCCATAATAGAATGAGCAATAATAGCTCTTATGATTCCTTCTCTTGCAAAAGATAAAGTTCCAAAGAATAAACCAAAAATTAAAAACATTCCAATGGCAGTAATATTATCAGGATTGATAAAAGGAATATTGTTAATGCTTTTTACAATTTTTCCATAAGTTTTATTTCTTTGTTTTCACATTCCAAAAACAGTAATTAAAGAAATGGAAACTACAATAATAGAAACAAAAAATGCAATAATAATCGAATTTATTAAAGCAATTCCTCTACCTTCATCTAGAAAATGTTTTCAAGTGTTAGTAGTAAAACCATTTCAAACATTATTTAAATAACCTTTTTCAGTAGGCTTATTAAAAGAAAAAACCACTGCAAAAGTTAAAGGAATATAAGTTAATAATAAAATTAAATAAAGATAGGAGTTTTTTAAAATTTCTTTAAATTTAGACATTTTTTTCTCCTCTATTTTTAATTAATTTAATAATTAATTTAGGTAAAAAAATGATTGCTGAATAAGTACCTATAAAAATAATTGAAACAACTAAAACCAAAGTACTACCTAAACTTAAATCATATTGATTAGAAGGATTAGCATAATCATTAATAATTTCTCCTATCATTTGAAGTTGTGAACCATTAGGTAAAAGTTTTGAACTAATGACAAAAGTGGTAGCAGAAGCTAAAAAGATTAATCCAAAACCACTTAAAATAGCTTTAAACCCATAAGGTAATACAACTCTAAATAAAGTTTGAAAACTATTGTATCCCAAATCTTGTGAAGCTTCAATAATGTTTTTTGGCATATCTTTAAAAACACTATATAAAGGCATAATCATATATGGTAAGTTTAAATAAGTTAAAGCTAAAATCATAAATCACTCAGCATTTAGAGATTCTTCTTCAAAAACTGATAAGAAAAATCCACGGATTGCATAAATTTTAGCAATGGTAAAAATCATCATTGGAGTAAGAATAAAACTTAATCCATAAATTTTTAAAGCTTTACTTTTAGTAGCGGAAATAAAATAAGCATAAGGAAAAGCAATAAAAAGACAAATTATTGCAGAAATAATTCCTATTTTTAAAGAACGCCAAATAATTTTTCAAGTAGTTAATTGTTTAATTAATTGTCAAGAATCAAAATTACCTCTAGGTGTTAAAGCATTAATGATAATTAAAATAATTGGTAAGATGATTAAAAAGATAGCAATTAAAGCATAAGGTAATAAAAAGAGTAATCTTTTATTTAAACCAAGTTTATTTTTAATTTTTGAATTCATTAGATTCATAATCCCATTTGCTATCTTTGTTCATTAAATGTATAGAATCATCAGTTCAACTTAAATAAACAATTTGTCCAACTTCAAATTTTTTAGCAGTTTCAACATAGATAATATCTTTGGTAGGAAGTTCTAATTTAATGTAATAATAACTACCACGGTAAGACATATTTAATATTTTTGATTTAAGTTTTTCATTTTTTTCATCACTTAAATAAATATCAATATCTTCTGGTCTTATTAATACATCTACTTCAGTATCTTTTTTAAATTGCTCATCATTATGAATGGTAGGAAAAGTAAAATTATTAAATAGACTTACTTTTCCATTTCCTAAATAGGTTCCATTATAAATATTAGAATCACCAATAAATGAAGCTACTCATTTATTAATTGGATAATCATAAATTTGTTTAGGAGTATCATATTGTTCTATTCTTCCACCTCTCATAATAGCTATTTTATCTGAAAGTTCCAAAGCTTCATCTTGATCATGAGTTACAAAAATAAAAGTTTTTTGTAGTTTTTTTTGTAAAGTTCTTAGAAGCACTTGCATTTTTTGGCGAATTTTTGCATCTAAAGCAGATAAAGGTTCATCTAATAAAAGAATTTCAGGTTCAATAACTAAAGATCTTGCTAAAGCAACTCTTTGTTTCATACCTCCAGAAAGTTGAGAGATAGATTTTTTTTCTGATCCTTCTAATCCTACTAATTGAATAATTTTATGAAATTCTTTATCCATTTCTTCTTTGGTTATTTTTCTTGTTAAATATTTATTTTCAAACTTTTCAGTTTGTTGTAAAACATAACTATCTCAATAAGAATAATTAAAATCAGATTTATCAAGTCATTTTAATCTTCTTTTATATTGAATAGAATTTGACTTCATTTTTTTCATCTCAGCAGCATATTGTTCTTGTAATTTATCTAATTTAGCCATTTCTGTTTTAGCTTTTTTATCTCAAATTACTTGTTTATCTGCTAAAAGTTTTTCATACTTAGGATTAATTATTTCTTTAGGATATCTTTTGAGAGCAAGACCATATTTAACATTTCCTTCAACATTTAAATGAGGGAATAAAGCATAATCTTGAAAAATAGTTGATAAATCCCTTTTATGAGGTGGTAAATCTTTTATATCAATTCCATAAAATTGAATTTCTCCTCTAGTAGCTCTTTCAAAGCCTGCTATTAATCTTAAAATTGTAGTTTTTCCAGAACCTGAAGGCCCTAATAAGGTAACAAATTGTCCTTTCATAATGTCTAAGTTAACGTTATCAAGAACAACTTTATCATCAAATTCTTTTACAACGTCTTTTAGTTGAATTATGTAAGGACTTTTATTAGTTTTTATCATAAAAATCTCCTTAATTATTATTAATATAGATATAAATAATTATGTGAGGAGGCTAAATCATATAAATTTTGGCTATATTCAATAGTACTAAAAGGAAGATCGGAAGTTAGATCTTCATTATTTATTAAAAGTATAAATTTTGTCTTTTTACTATATAAATTTAAAAACCAAAAATCATTATTCATAATGAAAATTATTATATATTTTTACTTAAAAAATATATTATTTTTCTTTTTTTAATATTAAAAATATTAGTAATTATTTAAGAATAATTTATCAATAATTTTATTATGATAATTTTTTAGTTGATATATTGAATAAAAACTTTTGTCTTAAAAAAAGTAGTTTTTTTAAGACAAAACTACTTATTATTTTTATGATATTCTTGAATTTCTCTAGTATGAAATAATTTTAACATTTTAATATCTTCTTCAATTGGTTTTAATCTTTGATCTAAATATTCTTTAGTAACCATTTGTTGTTTTATTAATGAAATTTCATTTTTAATAAGTTTAATTTTTTCATCAAAAATTTGAATGACATCTTGTTTAGAAAGTGTATTTTCAATCACCACAGTTTTAATAATGTTAGTTAATTCTTTAATAGTTAAGTTTCCTACTGCCATATCAGGTTCCTTTGTTGGTTCTATTACTTTTAATTTATTTAACTTACAATCAATGATAAATCTTGTTAATTGTTTTTCATCAATATTAATCATATTATATTCAACATCATCATATTTAGAAATTTCTTTAAAAAGTGATGTTTTATTTAATTTTTTTGTTTTCTTTTTTTCTCCTTTCAAAAAAATTTTAATTAATTTTAAAAATAGGAATTTTTTTATTTTTTAAATTTTGTTTAAAAAATTCTAGTTCTTCTTTTAAAACAATAATTTTATCTCTATCAATTTTAATTTGTTGTCTCAATTCTAAAATATCTAATGCTTCAATGGTTGACATAGTTGCTATTTCAATTTCTCCTTTTGTATAATTAGGGTCAAAATTTATATAAGTATTTTCAGTAGTTTTAGAATTTACGTGTCCTAATAATTTTGCTACTGTTTTTCTGAATTTCTTAAATTTTTTCATGCTTGAGTAGCAAAATTATATCTAAGAATATGGGTAGAAATAGTATGTTTAAAATTAGGGATTTCTTTTCTTTACAAAGCAAGAAAATTTGTAAAATAAATTTTTAATAGCTTTTGGTTTTAGATCTAGATTTAGTTTTAGAATATTATTTCTTAAATTTTCAAATATTCCATGATTAGGAATGTTAAATATTCTAGTATTACCTTTTTTAGCTACATTAATATTTATATTTCAATTATTTCTTTTTAATTCATTTCAATCTATATTTTTTCATTCACTTACTCTAATTCCATTTGAAAGAAAAATTAAAAAAATATTTTCAAATTTTAAATTATTATAGTTTTTAACTTCTTCTAGAATAAAGGATAATTCATTTTTAGAAAAAGCTGTTCTTGTGCCATTTATTCATTTAAATTTTTTTATTTTAGTTTCAGTAATAAAATCTTTATTAATATTACTCAATCAATTTATAAAAATTTTAAAAATTGATCTTCTTGTGAAATTAGAATTGTCCGAATCATTATTAGTTAAAATTTCATTAATTTGTTCTAGCAAATCATTATAGTTTTTCCAGTTTTTAATTTATTTAAAACTTGTTTATAAGTTTTTAAAGTTACTAAACTTCTACTTTTATTTTTGATTAAAATTTCATATTCAGCATAAAATTTGGTTAAAAAATATTCTTTATTTTGCATTTTAATATTGTTCCTTGCTTGAATAAATAAAAAAATATACTAAAAATCAATATTTTTAATTATTTGAGAGTATAAAAAAATAAGAAATATTATTTCTTATCTATGGTTTTAATAAGTTTTTTTATTATTTTTTTTATCTTTAAATAATCAAAAAATATATTGTTTATGGTTTCATGATATTCGGTTATTAATTGATATTCTATAATAATTTGATTATTAAAATTATTTTTTTTAACAATGATTTGATGATTATTGTTAGTTTTAATTTTAAATAAATAATGAAATAAATCATTTTTAAAATTAATTATTTCAAGAGAAAAATCATTCTTTTTTAAATCATTTTTTTTAAGAATGTCTAATCAATCATTTTTTAATTCTTTAATTTTTACTTCCTTATTTTTAAAGATAATTTCTCCTAAATTATCTTTTAGTTGTTCTCATTTATAAGTTAATAAATTATTTCTATTTAATAAACTATTAAACATTCAAATTAAACAAACTAGAAAGTAATAATTATCATAATAAAAGAAAAATCTAGGGTTAGGTATAAAACGATTTTCATTATAGTAGAATAAACAATTTGGATTTTTTATAAGCTGATCTAGGTCATCATTTTCATATTTAATATTAACTTTATATCTATTTAATAATATTTTCAAAGTTTTTGGAGCATTAACTGGTAGAACAACAAAAAAGTTATTTAAATTCATTTCACCATCAATTTTTAATTCTTGTAAGAAAAAATCCAAATATATAAGAGATAAATTATGGTTATTTAAATATAAATATTTTTCTTTTAGTCGAGTAATAACTGTTAAATTATTATTACTATCAAAGTTGAAAATATTATTAATTTTTTTATTTCTATAAAATAAATTCCCAATTAATTTATTTTTATAAAGATAATGAATATTTTTTTCTTTAATATAGTTTTTTAAAAATTGCTTATTATAACGATTTAAAAGAAATTCTGTCTCATTAAGACAATGAATATTTTTTGAATTAATTAAATTAGTAGTTTTGTATCTTTGTTTAATGTTTCTAAAAGCTTTTAATAAATGGTTATTAGAAGTATATTCATCCAAATAAAAATCATAGTCAATGGGTAAGGTTTTATTTTCCTTATAATCTAAATTATTTAAATCATTATTTTCTAAATATTCAAATAATTCTTTAATTTTTATGTCTAATAAAAAGTTATCAAAACCTCGTTTAAAATTGTAAATTAATATATCAACTACATCTTCTTTTTCATAATAATTAAAATGGATTAAATAATCCATATTCATCTTTTTTGAAGCATAATAAGCAAAATTAAAATTAGAAATATTACTATTATTAAATTGATAAATTTGATGTTCAATTAAAGATAATTTATCTTTAAAATGATTTAAACTTTTAAAATTAAATTTTTCATTTTCTATTGAAATAAAAATTTTTTGGCTTTCATTTTGAAATACAATTTCATTTAAAGCTTGAGCTAATCAAGAAGCTGAATATTCATTAAAATTAGCAAATCCATATTTTTTATTAAAAATAATATGATGGTTTTGATACATTGGTAAACTAAGAAAATAGTCTTCATATTTTACTAAATTAGAAAAAACTCTATTTAGTAATGAAGACTTTTCTTTATTATTTTTAAAAAAATTAATTCATTGTTCAGCTTTTAACTTCATAAAATAATTTTATAACTATTCTTTTTCTTCTATCATTGCATTATCATCATAATCTTCTGAAGATGCTTCATCATCTAGTTGATATTCTTTAGTTTGACTTTTAATGTTATCGATAGTCATAGTTGCAGCTTTTGTTGCTTCTGGATCAGTTTGTTCATTATTTTTAATAATTTCAATAGCTACAATTTCTTCTTTATTTTTAAGGTTCATTATTTTAACACCTTTAGTAGCTCTACCAGTTTCAGAAATTTGACTAATAGCTGTTCTAATTGTAGTTCCATTAGAAGTAATAATTAATAATTCATCTTGTGGATTAACAAAACGTGCAAAGATTAAAGATCCAGCTTTGTTAGCATTTAGACCCATAACCCCTTTTCCACCACGTTTAATTAATCTGAATTGATCAGGACCGGTTAATTTTCCATAACCTTTTTTACCAATAGTTAAAATTAATGCTCCTTCAGAAGAGGTAGAAGATGAAATTACTTGAAGTCCAGGATCTAAACGCATTCCAATAACTCCAGTTGCGGTTCTAGAAATAGGTCTGAAATCACTCGCATTAAATTTAATTACCCGACAATCATTATTAGCTAATAATACTAACTCATCATCAGTTAATATTGAAGCTCTTACTAATTCGTCACCTTCTTTTAAGTTAAATGCATATTTTCCATTAGCATTAATTCTTTGATATTCTAATAGTGAAGTTTTTTTAATAACACCAAATTTAGTAGTAGTGAATAAATAACGATCTTCACTATAATCATCTACCGGTAACATAGATATAATGTTTTCATTATTTTTAGTATCAAGAGAAGGAATAATGTTAATAAATGGGGTTCCTTTTGATTGTTTAGTTAAATCAGGAATTTCATGTGCTCTAATTCTATAAACTCTTGCAAAGTTTGAAAATAATAATAAATCTGTATGAGTGGTAGTGGTTACAATAGAAGCTATATCATCATCAGAATAGGTTTTCATTGTATTCATACCTACTCCACCACGATTTTGAATACGATATTCTTCAAGATCCATTCTTTTTACATAACCTTTTACCGAAGTAGTGATAACAATATCTCTTTGAGGAATTAAATCTTCATCTGTGATGTTTCCTGCGGCTTCGCTATCAATAATTGATTTACGTCTATCATTGTATTTGTCTTTAATTTCTAATAATTCTTGAACAATTAAATCAATTAATTTATTTCTATCTGAAAGAATTTCTTTGATGTGAGAAATTTCTTTCATAAGTTCTGCCATTTCCTCAAGCATTTTATCAATAGATAGACCTGTTAAACGACCTAAACGCATGTCTACAATAGCTTTAGTTTGTTTATCTGATAAATTAAATCTTAAAGCTAATTTTTCTTGAGCTTCAAGATCGGTTTTAGATCCTCTAATAATTTTGATTACTTCATCAATATTTTGGATGGCAATTTTTAAGCCTTCTAAAATATGTAATCTTTCTTCAGCTTTGCCTAAATCGAATTGTAATCTTCTAGTTACAACACTTTCTTGGTGTTCAAGATAAACTTCTAAAGCTCTTTTTAGATTTAATAATTTTGGTTCTCCATTAACTAAAGCAACAAAGTTAACATTGTAATTAACTTGTAGAGGAGTAGTTTTAAATAATTTATTTAAAATGATGTGTGGATTAGCATTTTTCTTAATGTCAATAACAATTCTAATTCCTTCACGTGAAGATTCATCTCTTAAATCAGCAATACCTTCAATAGTTTTATCTTTTACTAATTCTGCTATTTTTTCGATGATTAAGGTTTTTTTAATTTCATAAGGAATTTCAGTTACAATGATTTTACTTTTACCATTTGCTAATTCATCAATACGAGTTTTTGATCTTAAAGGAATTGCTCCTCTACCAGTAGTATAAGCATCATAAATTCCTTTAGTTCCTAAAATAATTCCGCCAGTAGGAAAGTCAGGTCCTGGTAAATGTTTCATTAATTCTTCAATAGTGATTTCAGGATTTTTAGCTAAAGCTACAGCAGCATCAATAGTTTCTCCTAAGTTATGAGGTGGAATACTAGTAGCCATACCAACAGCAATTCCTGTTCCTCCAGATACTAATAAGTTTGGAAAACGAGAAGGTAAAACAGTTGGTTCTTGTTCACTAGCATCATAGTTATCAATAAAATCAACTGTATCTTTTTTAATTCCATCTAACATTTCTGAAGCAATTTTAGCCATTCTTGCTTCAGTATAACGCATAGCAGCAGCTTGATCACCATCAATAGAACCAAAGTTACCATGTCCATCAATTAATGGATATCTCATTGAGAAATCTTGTGCCATACGCACCATTGCTTCATATACAGAACTATCACCATGTGGATGATATTTTCCTAATACGTCCCCTACAATACGAGCACTTTTACGGTGTTGAGTAGAATATGAAATTCCTAGTTCATTCATATCATACAAAATACGTCTATGTACAGGTTTTAAACCATCTCTAGCATCTGGTAAAGCACGAGCTACAATAACACTCATTGAGTATTCAAGAAAAGAATTTTTCATTTCTTTATGAATATCAATTGGTTCAATTCCATTTTCTGGTTTATCTATAATTTGTGATTGAACAATATATTCTGGTTTGTTTTGTGGAATATATTCTTCTTCATCTTCTTCAACTTTTTTTTCTTCTTTAACAAAAACTTTTTTTAATTCGTCTTTGTCATAATTTAAAATATCATCTTCATTAAAATCATTGTTTAAAACTTCATTTTTTTCTGCAATTTTAATTTCTTTTTGTTTTGCTTTAGCCATAAAACTCCTCATCTTTTTTAAGGATATTTATTAATAATAAATATGATTTTTATTATAACATATAAGCAAATATAAGCAAAAAAATGAGATTTTTTAAGGTTTTTTAAACCTTATTTTTGGTTAGTTTTTGTTTAATATTTGGAAAAATAGGAATTTTTAAAAACAATAATTTTTTATAAATTATTTAGTTTTATAACACATAGATTAAATAAATTGCCCCCTATTTATAGCAATAAAATATTTTTTGGTTATATTTTTTTATGTATTAAAATATATATAAATTATTAATGAATAAAAAAGACACTAGTCTAATGTTAATAATTTAGTTTTATTTAAATTAAAATTTAGGAGATTTTTATGTCTAAAAAAACTCAAGAAAATTTATTGGCTCCGGTAAATAATCAAGCACCCGCACCTTACCAACCAATGAATAATATGATGCCTGCTACACAGGTGCCAACTCAAATTACCCCCTTTGTTCCACAAACAAATTTAATGCCTATGATGCCTATGACACCAACAGCATTTCCAGCTGTGAATACTCAATCAAAGGAAGATATTGAAGCAAATGCTAGATTTAAATCTGGTTTATTTTGAACTTTAACTGCTGTTGCTTCATTAGCAGTTTTAGGTGCCGGTACTTTTGCTATTATCAAGACCATTAAATCAAATTCTGTTGACCCAAATTCTAACTTAAAACATTTAATCAATCATGTTGAACAATTTACTCAAAATTCTTTAACTTCTGTTGCTTTTGAAGATAAGAAAAAAGTTTTAGAAGATTTAGTTAAAGAAGCAAAAGAATTGTTATCTGAAAATAAAAGTGGTACTCAAATTATAGAAAAAACTAAAGCATTATACAAAGAATTTAGCGAAACCTTGGTTTTATACAATAAACAACATTTAAGCATTGAAAAAATTGAAAACTATATTGCATCAAAAGAAGTGCAAGATTTTAGAAATACTTTAGCAGGATATAATGAATATAATGACTTCTACCAAGAATTTAAAGATGCTTTAACAAAACTTGAACAAAAGAAAAATACAAAAAATGAAAATATTGAAGTTAAAGATTATGAAAGTGCTTTAGCAGAATTTATTACCACTTTTGAAAAATTAAAAGAATCTAAAACTAAAAGAGATAACAAAATAAATGCTTATAGACAATTAGAAGCATTATGAAAAAGAGCAGAAAATTGAAAACTTGAAGCAACAAAAAATATCAATTCAAATGGATATACATTAAATTTTGAAGAATGAACAAGTATTTTGGATAATGCTTTAGAAAAAGCAAATACAAACATTTTATCAAATCCAAATGTTAAAATTAAACAAAATGATTACAAGGACAATACAGATATTTCAAAAATTGAACTTGAAGCTAGAGATTTAGGTAATGCATTTTTTAATGCACAAAGAATTTACAATACTAGAATTGACTTGGGTAATAGAAAAACACAATTAGGTTTAGACATAGAAAAATATAAAAGTGAATTTCAAATTAATAATCAAAATATCTTTTTCACAGAATTTACTAATTCAAGTGTGGAAAGAGATTTTAACTCATTACATACATTCTTTAATAGTCAAAATCAAACAAATAAAGAATTAGAAACAAAATTAAATGATGTTTTTAATAAATTTAAAAATTTAAAAGATAAATCAGAAAAATTAAGAGAAGATATTGAAAAAACAAAACCCGAATATCAAAAACTTTTAGATGATTTATTAAGATGAAGATCTCAACAAAAAGATAAAAATGAAATTGAATATTTAGATCCTAGACATGACCAATATGACTTTATTTCACCATTATTCGGCGAAAATAATGATTTATCAACCGGTTTATACAGTGATATAAAAAATGTTTTAGAAAATATTGTATCTAAATGAAAAATGCAATTAAGTCAAATTAATGGAACTGATGAAAATTCTATTAAATTTTTCCAAAATAAAATTTCTAATTATAAAGAAGAAAAGAAACAAAAACATTTAGAAACTAAAGCAATAGTAAAAGAAATAGATGAATTTAAATCATTAATTTTAAAAAATTCTCCAGAAAAATCTACTCCTACTGGAAATGAAGAACATGATGTTAAATTTGTTTACAAATTAGTTAACACAAAATATGAAGAAATTATTGAAAGATATATAGAAAATATATCTGGACAATACATTTACAAAAATGATTCTAATGGAAGAATTGGAATTAAAAATGTTCTAAAAAGCAAAATTATTTCAAGTAGAGAACAATATAATAAGGATATTACTCAATTACAGTCTGATTTAAGTAATTTTATTAAATCACAAGTACAATTTTAAAACCTGGCACTAATGATGCTATTGATTTAAATGATTCTTCAGAAAAAGAAAAAATAACTCCAAGTAAAATTAATCAATATAAAGCTCCAGTTTTTAGTCCTACCTCACAATTATTAAATAATAACTTACAAGCAGATGTAACAATGTATGCAGATGATGTAAATGGTGTTTTATATTATGATGTGGAATTTTGATATGGTAAATTAGAATTAATTGATCCTAGTGATCCTACTAAAGGATACAAATCATTAGAAAAATTTGTCTTCCATAAAACTAAAGATTCTCGTTCAATTAATGGATTTAAAAAATTTGCTTTTGATGAATCAGAAGATGGAGTAGACAAATTAGGGTTAAAAGCGCACTATGCAATGAAAAGTGATGGATCATACCAAAGTATTGATACCATTGTTACAACTATTAGAAATTCTCAACATGGTTTAACTGGAGAATTAGATTATATTGGCAAAAACGATAATGATAAACTTATAAGTATTAATTACCCAACAAATAAAGAATTTAATACTTATAAATATATTTCGGTTTCTAAAAAAGATTCAAATACATTGATTTTTGAATATGAAATTTCAAGAAAATTAAAAAATGGTAAAAAAGGCGATATTACCAAAACACTTAAAGTAAGACAAGAAATTAATTTTGAACAAATTATTAAATTAAATAAAAACAAATCTGATTTAAAACAAAAACAAGATTACATTAAATATTTAATTTCTAAATTAAATGATTTTTCAAGTAAAAATTTCAAAAATGGTGCTTTAAATGAATTTAAAAAAGAATATGATGGTTTAGGAAAAGAAATAGAAACTTCTATTCAAAATCCAGATGTAAATAAAGTAATAACTACTAAAGTTGAAGAAATTCCTAGTGAAGATTCTGGTGATCCAGATGCAAAAGAAAAAAGACAATCATTTTTAGATGCTTATATTAAAGCAAATAAATTGTTATCTCCTTTATTAACCAAAATGATTGCGGAAAAAAATAAAATTGATCTTGCTTTTGTTAAATTGATAGATTTATTAGCTAAAGTAAATTCTTTACATCAAAATATGAGTACTAGTGAATATAAAGAAGCAGACAAAGAACAATCAGAAGACTTAAAAAATAATGTTATTGAAAAAATAACTACTTTATTAAAAAAAGAATCATTTAAAAAATCAGAAGAATTACAAAAAGATTTTAATGATTTTGAAACAAAATTCAAAAATATTTACAATAATTTTGAAATAATGAATGAAAAACGTACATCATTTAAATTAGTTATTGAACAAAGAAAAAATTTCTATTTTGATGTTGAATATTTAAAAAAATATTTTGATGAACAACTTAAAAAAGTTTTAGATGATGCTAATAATGTTTTAACTAAAACTGCTAAAGATACTAATACTTTAGAAAAGGCACAAAAAGACTTTGAAACAAAAGCTGTAGAAGTAATAAATAAATATACAAAAGCTAAGCAACAATATGAAGAAATTTTAGAATGAAATGCAAAAATTTCTAATTATATAGAATTTAATTTAAGTGATAAAAAATACATTCAAGGTATTATTGATAAATTAATTGAATTAAAAAATAAAGGTATTGCTGCTGTTAATGGTAATGAGGCAGATGAAAACAAAATTAATAATTTCACTACTATAATAAAAGAATTAGAAAAAACTTATAATGATTTAACAGTAGAAATTGCAAAAGAATTAGAAAAATTTAGAAAATTAAATGATTTTATTGATGAAGTTCAAAAATATGCAAATGGTATTACTTTAACCAAACAAGCTGAAGGTGATAAACCATTTGTTGAAGGTTTAAAAGCTCAAGATTATGAAGATATTACTAAACCTTTGGAACAAGCATTAAAAGATGCAAAAGATAAATCAATATCAGAAAATGCTTACACTACTCCTGGTTTTGATTCATTAAAAGAAACTTTAAAAACAGCATATGTACAAGCTAAAAATCATAAAATTGCTAAAAATGAATCTAAAATTGCTTTATTAAAATTAATTAATGAAAAAGTAGAATTTTTAAATAAATGATTTACTAATGTAAGTTTTGTTAATGTTACAGAACTTCAAAATATAATGATTGAATCAATTAATAGAGCGAAAACTGCTTATGATTATGTTGGTGATGAAAATAACAAGAGTGATAAATCATATTTAGATGCTGAAATTAAACACTTACAAGAAACTACTAATGCAGAAAAAAATGAAATAAATAATTTCAAAAATAAATTTGAAGAAGCTAAACAACTTGCTGCTCAAAAAATTATAGAATTTGAAAGTGAAATTAAAAAATTTGAAGAAACAAATAAAGAAGATGCTACTAATATAACAATTACTAATGATTCTGAACTTTTATATGAAGAAAAATATGTAGAAGCTAAAAAAGCTTTAAGTGCTACTCATAATAGTGGAACTATTACTGGAGAAAACACATTTAAAATTGTTTCAGATAAATATGATGAATTGAAAAAACAACAAAATAATTTAATTATTAATAAAAAACAAAAAATTCAAGAACGTAATGATTTTGTAGAAGCAATCAAAAAAATGGCTTACTATATGAATCATGCTCGTAGAAATCGCAATGAAGCAGAATTCCAATCTGAATATACAAGCATTACCTCTAAATTCCCTGGCTTCACAGCAGAAGATAAAAGTTATGATAAATTAAGTTTTATCAATAGTAGTGAAGATAAATTTAGCACAACTGATCAAGATAAAATTAATACATATAGAAAATCATTAGATGCTAATTGAGTTTCAACTTTATCTGCTAATGGTAATGATGAAAAAACTTATAAATATTGAACTGATAAAGCTAATGCTTTTGTTAATGATTACATTAGTAAAAACTTAGAAAAACTTCAAAAAGCTAAAAAAGCTTATGATGAAATATTAGCAAAATGAGTAGATTTAAGAAATCGAGCTTCAGAAAATGCCGTTTACACCACCGTTAAAGATAAAATTGCTGCAATTATTACAGAAGCTAATACTAAAGAATCCAAAGCTGAAGAAGATTTAAACCCTAGTGATATTGACAAAGTTACTAAAGAATTATCTTCTACATATGATGCTAATAATGATGCTTTAAATGCTCTTGTAAACAAAGTTGGTGAAATTCAAAAACTGGTACAAGATGCTAAATCTAAATCTACAGGATATTATTCAACACATTCTGATTTATCAAGTATTGATAATGAATTAGTGGCTAAATATAAAGCGGCAGAAAAATCTGCTTCTGGTCAAGAAGGTGCTAAGACTCTTGATGAATTAAATAATATCAACAGTGATATTAAAGGTTCTATTGATGCGGCTTGATCTAAATATATAGATTTAATGAATGGTTATATTAATAGATTAAATACATTTACTTCTGAAGTAAATAATTATGCAGATAAATTAAGAGAAGGTAGAGATGGTAATACTGGTATCGTTGAATTAAAAAGATTAAAAGATACATTAACTTCTCCTTCAATAGAAAAAACTTCTTATAGTCAATTAAAATCACATGTAGAAACTTGCGAATCTTTATTAAATAATTCAAGAGGAACTATTAATAGTAGAATTACTGTTATAAATGATTTAACTTCACAAATTAATACATCAATACCACACAAAGATAGACAATACAATACCGGTCATCAATGTTGTAAAGTTTGTGGTGGTGGTTGAAAACGAAGAGGTTATTATAATCTTTCTCAATCAACTTCTGCTAAAGCTGAATTTGAAAAAGCGTTAAAAAATGCTGAAGATTTGTTAACTTCAAATGAAGTAAAAACTGATGATGAAATTAAATCAGCTACACAGACTTTATCTAATTCAACAGATCATTGAAATAATAATAGTGGTGGTAGTTCTATATGTACAAGAAATTCCACAAATGGTTGAGATTGTGCTTGTGTTGTTTGATATTAAAAACAAAAAAATAAGTTGGGGTTTCCAACTTATTTTTAATATCATGTAAATCCTATGGACATCAATATGTAACATTACGACAATATGAACTTCCTCTTCTATTACTAATTCAATATTGAGAAGAGGAGTTTAATAAATTAATTGCTCCAGCAATAGTATCATCATCTATAGGTGAATTTGCATTTAATATATTTTTGCTTCTTCTAAAGCTTTTTCAAATTGATTTTTTGATTCAATAGATACAGAGGCATTTTCATAATTATAAGTTTTTTGTATTGAGTCTTATTTCAATTTCAACAAGCTTCATGACTTTGATTATATGCTCTTTTTGTTTGAGGTTCTAATTCAGTATACAATTTATTTAATTTTCCAATTTTTTCAATTCTTGCATCCATTGTTTCTCTTGAATCATCTGTTTTTTTCTTAATTTCAGCTGTATGATTTATTAACTCTAAATATGAAATATTTTTTGATCAACGATACCTGTATTATTATCTCTACCTTCTCTTAATTTGTTAGCATAATCATTAATGAAAGATATGTAAGAATTTAATTGATTTATATACTCATTCATTTTTGTTTCATACTTTGCTGAAGCATTTTTAATAGAATTATCTAAATTATTATAAATGGTGTTTAAATCATCAAGGGTTTTAGGAACTGCTTGATCAGAGGAAGATTTTTCTGCTTCTTAATAAGATTTAATTATGTCATCATTAATATCACTTAAATGAGAATGTGTCGAATAATATTTATTAAAATCATCTTTAGTATTTGTTATTAGTGTTTTTATTTCATTAACTTTGTTTTCAAGACTAGTTAAATTTTTATTATTATCTTCATATGTAGAAGATAATTCTTTAGTAACTTTGTCAATATTAATAGGATTTAAATCTTCTTCAGCTTGTAATTCTCTTTGATTTGCATTATTTATAATATTAGTTATTTTTTCATTAATGGTAGTATATACATTATGATAATGAATTATAAGTAAGTAAGGATGTGAAAGGAGAAGGATAAGTTCAGCAAAATTAAAAATATTTTTTGATTATTTTATTTTTAAAAACTAAAATAGAATAATCAAAATTTAAAAACCCTTCATTTTTCTTTTTATTCTTATTTATAGATTTATAAATTAAAATATGGATATAAAAAAATGCACTTTTAATGCATTTTTAAATTATTTTTTGGTTGTAATTTCCTTTAATCTAGCTGATTTACCACTACGTGTTCTCATATAGAATAATCTTTTACGTCTTACTTTGTTTGAACGTAGAACTTCTATTTGTGCTATTAGAGGAGAGTTGACTGGGAAGGTTCTTTCAACACCAATACCATAAGAAATTTTTCTAACTGTAAATGTTTCTCTTGTTCCTGATTCTTTTTTGTTAATTACTAAACCTTCAAAAATTTGAATTCTTTCTTTTTCACCTTCACGAATACGAACGTGAACACGAATATTATCACCTGTTGTAAATTCTGGTAAGTCTTTTCTGATTTGACTTTCTTCTACTATTTCTAATAATTTATTTCTCATTTTTTATCCTTTCAATAATGTCTGGTCGATTTTTTAAAGTTTTTTGGTATTTAGCTTCTTCTCTTCATTCATTAATTATTTTATGGTTACCATTTAATAATTCTTCTGGAACAGATAATGTTTTATTAAGAGTTAGAGAATAATATTCTCTTGGTTGAGTATATTGTGGATAATCCAACATTCCATCTTCTTCAAAAGATTCATACATATGACTTTCTTTTTTAATTACATTAGGTATTAATCTTGTAATGGCATCTGCTATTACCATAGAAGGAATTTCTCCACCTGTTAAAACATAATCTCCAATAGATAATTCCATATCAACAAGTTCAGATATTCTTTCATCAAAACCTTCATATCTTCCTGAAATAAATGTTATTTCTTTTTTTTGTGAAAGTTCTTTAGCAATTTTTTGATTGAAAGTTTTTCCTTGAGGTGAAACTAAAATTTTATATCCACCTTTATTTTCTAAACTATTGATAGCAATATCAATTGGTTCTATTTGTAGAAGCATTCCTTGTCCACCACCAAAAACTGTATCATCAACTTTTTTATGTTTATCCCTACTATATTCTCTTCAATCAATTACATTAAAAGATATTAAATTTTTATTTATAGCTTTTGAAATAATCGATTCTTCTAAAAAAGGTTTAAAGTAATTTGGGAATAAAGTTAAAAAATTTATTTTCATCAATTATTTAGTAGTTTTTTTAGCAACAGTTTCTTTTTTAGTAGAAGGTTTTTTAGTAGTAACTTTTTTTGTTTCAGTTTTGCTTTCTACTTTTTTAGTAGTTTTTTTGGTTGAAACATTTTTGTTATTTTTACTAAATTTAATATTTAGTTTGTTTTTTCTAAATAAAGCATAAACAGTATCAGTTAATTGAGCACCCTGTTCAATTCATTTTTTAGTTGCTTCTTCATTTAAAGTAAAAGCTTTTGATTGAGGGTCATAATTTCCAAGAGCTTCAATAAATTTTCCATCTCTTGGAGCACGAGCATCGGCAGCAACAATTTTGTAGTTAGCATTAAATTTGCTACCCATTCTCTTTAATCTTATTTTTACCATATTTCTCCTTATTTTTAATTTAGTCTGTCAAGCAATAGTGCTTGACACCGCTAATATAAATATTGTAATAGATTTTTTCATTTTTTTTATTAAATATTTATATTTAATATATATTTATAATTATTAATATAAATATATAAATAGACAAGTTAATTTTATTTTTTGAGGATTTAAAATATGAATGAAATTGAAAATGAATTAAATGAAAAAAAAGATGTTGTATCTGCTAATAATCAAATTAAAGTAAATAATCAAGCACAATTAGAAAATAATGCTGGTGTTTCTCATTCTACTAAAATTTTATTAGATACAAAAAGTCAAATATTAGTTTTAAATGAAAATAGATTTATTTTGAAAAGAAATAAATTTTATGATTTTTTAACTTCAACAAAAGTTTATTTTCAATATTTTTTTAAAGCATTATCTTTATTACAAAAAAATTTAAATAATGTTAAAGTTAAAAAAACAAAAGCAAAAAAAATAGATACTATTACAAATGAAATCAACTATACTCCTATTTCTCATACAATAATTGTTGATAATCCAATAGAAGAAGATATAGTAGCTGCTCCTGCATCTGTTTATGAAGCAGAAAATAAAAAATATGATATTTCAAGTCAAACTAATGTTACTGATGCTGCTTTATTAGCAAAAAGTTTTGAATTAGAAAGAGCATTTGGATTTAAACAAAATGAAGTTAAACCTTTTGAAATTTCTGAAGAAGAAATGAAAGAAATAGAGTTAAAAAATAAATTAAATGATGAAGCAAATAATGAATTAGCTTTAGTAAACAATGATAATTATTTACCTGGAACTAATATTTTTGAATCATTAGTACCTGAAAATAATTCATTAGTTCGTTTTGTTAAAAAATCAAAAAATAAATTATGATGAAAATTATTAATCTTTTTTGGTTCAATTGCTGCTGTAAGTGTTATAGGTTATTTTGCTGGTCAATCTATTTATAACATTGTAAAAAACAAAAAAAGTAATGATTTGAAATTTGAATATCAAAAGCTTATTTCTAATGGGATTAAATCAGCAGAGGATTTTAAAAGTGAAATTAAAAGAAACAATCGTTTAACTAGAGATTCAGAAATAGTTTATGCAATTGAACAAGCAATTTTTTCTGCTGTGGTAGAAAATGCTAAAGATCAAGGATGACAAGAATATAAAAGAGCATATGATGAATTAGAAAAAATTCTTTTATTTAATAAAGGATTACAAAAAGAAAAAATTGAATTAGAAAATGATATCGTAAATAAATCATTATTTAATATTAAAAAAATTGTTAAAAATTACACAGATGATATTATTGAAGAAAAAAAATATTTAGATTTACTAAGACCAATTCAAAAACAAATTAATGAATGGGATAATGAATATAGAGTTAATGCTAAAAAAATAAGTATTACTTTAGCTAAATTAAAAAATATTAAAAAAATTATTGATGATTTTTATGGACAAAGTAATGAAACTTTAAATAATAGAAAAAATTTATTTTCTTCAATTGAAAGTTTCAACCCTAATATTTCTAATGGAAATAATGTTTTTCCGTCAGAAATATATAAAAAATATTTTTATGAAAATAAAGAAATTTTTTCTTTTAATGAAGCACAAAAAAAGATTTTAAAAGATAAAAAAATAACTTATTCAGTAGATATTGATCCTAATGATGAAACAGGGATAGCAACTTTCAAATTTTCCTATTTTATAGATATTTTTGGAGAAAAAGTTAAAATCCATAATTATGAAATTAAGAAAGAAATTAACAATCTTAAAAAGTTTGAATTTGAACATGAAAAATTACCTGTTTTAACTCCTAAAAATAATTATGAATTTGATACTACTAATTTTATAGAGTTTGTTAATACCTTATTAAGAGATGTTAACTCTGATTATTTCAATAGATTACAAAGTGGTATTAACATAACTTATCCTGATTCTAATTTTAAATATAAGTTATTCTTTGATAGAAATAGCATTGTAAGTAACACTGAAACTTCTATAACCATTAAATATAAATTAGTTTATAGTATACCTTGAAGATTTGATCCACTTACCAAAAATTTAGAGTATAAAGAAATAAAATCTTTAACTGAATATGAACAAATATTAGATTATAAAGATATTGCGGAATTAAATTTCAGATATAAAAACTTTAATGCAAAAATTAAATCAATTAATGATAAAAATGAAAAATTTTTAAATGATATGAATAAACAATTAAATAGTTTTTCTGATTCTGATTTATTAAAAATTGTTTATGAAAAATACAATTCAGTTAGTGAACAAATTTCTAAATTAAATGAAAAATATGCTCCAACAAATGATTTGGAAGGTTTAGAAAAAGAAATAGCTAAAATTGATAAAGAAATTACTAATTTAAAAAATGAAATTTTGGAAAAATTTAATGTTAGAAAATTAGCAAAAGAAGAATTAGGAAGAAATATTGAAGAAATTAATTTATTTGCAGAAAATAATATCAAAAAATGAATTAGTAGTGAAGATAAATATAAAGAAGTTAGAAAACAAATAGGTGAAGCCTTAGAAATTCTTTCTCGTGTTGAAACAGATGTTAATGTATATAGGAATGAAAGTAATAAGTTAATCAATTATTTACAAAAAATTAAAGATTGATCAAGAATTAAAGATGGTTACTTAGATGATATGCAAAAAGATATTGATAATTTTGTAGATAATTGAGTAATTAAAAATATTACCGCTGATTTAAATAGAGAATATTATAGTGAAGTTTATGCTTTTGTCAATAAATGACAAGATAAAATTAGATATCAATTAGGAAAATCTATTGATAGTGCTACTATTGAACAAGAATTAGATAAAGCATTTAAAGAATTGAAAGAAAAAATTAGAGATTGAAAATCTAAAATTGATGATAAAAATGATTTTAAAGATAAATTTAAAAAATCTATTGCTGAATTTAGAAGTTTAATTTTAAGAGAATATAATTATCAAAACGATCAAAGTAAATTAGTTTATAAAACCTTATTTGATCAAGCAAATACTTTTATAGCTTCTGCTAATGAAAGCATTAGTCCAATTTTAGATAAAAGTTTTGATGAAATAAAACAAGCAAGATTAAAATTTAATAAAGAAGTTCAAGAATTTAATCGAAAAATTATTGAATTAACTAATCAAAAGAAACAAGAAGCCTTAAAAAATCTTAATGATTTAAAAAATCTTTTACTTTCTTCAATTACTGGAGTAAATATTAAACAAGATTCTGAAGATATTATTGAACCATTTAAAAATGAAATGGATAATATGAAAGAAATTATTGAAGGTGAACAAAATAATAAAGCCCATCTCCATGTACAAAATAATGAAAAAGCTTCAAAAATTCTTAATAAATATATGAATTTATACAATGAAAAACAAAATGTTAGATTGAACATTATTTCAAAAATAAACAAAGCTAAAGCCAGATATGATCAAATTCAAAATGATGAAAAATACAAAGATAAATTAAGTAGTTTTAAACAAAGTATTGATGCTACTGAAGCCTTTTTACAAAAAGAAATTTATATCAACATTTCTGTTCTAAAAGCAGAAGAAAATAAAATGGATCAGTTATTACAACAAATGAATAATTAGTATGAAAAAATTTACTATTAAACATAATGATTCTATTGTGAAGGTTGCTGAATTTGTCTTAAATATAGCGAAAAAAGAACAAAAACAATTTATTTATTTAAATGGAGAATTAGGTAGTGGCAAGACAGAACTTACTAAGCAAATAGCTAAATTATTAGGTATTAAAGAACCAATTACTTCACCTACTTTTAATTATTTAAAGATTTATGATCCGTTAGTACATATTGATGCATATCATCTTCAAAATAATTTAGATGAATTTGAAGATTATTTTGAAGATAAACTTGTAATTATTGAATGGGCAGAACTTTTAGATTTACCTTATCAAGATAAAATAGTTGTTCAATTACATATTAATGATAAAAATGAACATATTTTTTCTATTACTTATTAAAAAATAATAAAATAAAAATGGAGAAAAAATGAAGCAAATATCTAAAGAAGAAGATTTTAAAAAAGTTTATATAGCTTTTTGGATTTTAGCTTTTATATTTTCTTTATTGTTCTTAATTTTATGACTTACAAAAGTTATAAGTTATGCATATTTATTAGGTTTTTCTCTAGGTTATTTAATATCTTTTTTAATTTTTTACCTAAAAGATATTTTTAGTATTAAAATATTACTTAAAAATAATAAAAGCACTTCAATAGCTATGATTTATTTACTTTTTTTAGTGGATGTCATAGTTATTGCTTTTATTTCTTTTTATATTTTTTGAATCAATTCTAAAGTATCTAAAAATAAAATTGGTATAGCGACTTCCATTTTTAACGTTTTTTGTTTTTTAGTGGGTATGACGCTATATCCAATTTCTATTTTTGTAGCAAGAATTAAAATCAAAAGAAAGGAGGTGATTATTGAGCATAAATAATTTAAATGTTAACGTTATAGAACAAATGCAAAAAGAAGAAATTAATCCATTATTTCAAAATTGAAATCAATGAAATCAACCCCAGTTATTTTCTTTATTTGTTGTAGTGACCTTTTGTTTTATTTTTTCTTTATATATTTATATAAAGTTAAAAATTTATTCAAAAGCTGATAAAGCCCCCAAGGGAATTTTATTAATTATGGAAGAATACTTAGTTTATGTCACTGATACTTATGATGATATAACTGAAAAGAAAATGCCTCATTTGAAGTTTTATATTTTTTCTTTAGTTTCTTTTCTTATTGTGGGTAATTTAATTTCTATTTTTGGATTAGAACCTATTGCTTCCTCTTATTCTATAACTTTAACTTTAGCTCTTATTACTTGATTAGGAATCTATGTTATAGGAATTTGATTCCAAAAATGAAGGTTTTTTAAAAAGTTTTTAATGCCTACAGATTTAGTTGGACAATTTGCTCCTTTAATTTCCTTAAGTTTACGTATGTTTGGGAATATTGTAGGAGGTGGAACTATTGTTTTCTTACTTTATTATTCATTAGGAAGTTTATGAACTTTAATTTTTAAAACTAGTGATACTCATTGAGCTAGATTCTTGTTTGCTCCTTTATTAGCACCTTTCTTTCATATGTATTTTGATATTTTTGGTGCTTTTATGCAAGCAATGGTTTTCACCATTCTAACTAGTATATATTGAGCTTCAGAAGCAGTTAGAATTGAAAAAAAAGTTAAGAAGATTTCTAAAACTGAAACCAAAGTAGTCAATGTTTTAGAAACTCAAAAAAATATTTATTAATTTTTATATAAGGAGAAAAATATGATTGAAACAGTAATGAAATTAGCAGAAAATAAAGTTGACAATTACAATGTTGGTAGAGGTTTAGTAGCTCTTGGTGTTGGGATTTCTATGATTGGTTGCCTTGGCGTTGGACTTGGGCAAGGTATCACTGCTGGTAAAGCAGTTGAAGCTGTAGGTAGAAATCCTGAAGCTATGAGTAAAATTAGAACTTTACTATTATTAGGTTGTGCTATTTCTGAATCATCTGCTTTATATTCACTTGTGCTTGGAATTTTATTATTATTTGTTTTCTAATAAATTATTAAAATGAATATAGAAAAATATCAAGAAATTTTTCAAGAAATGTTGCCAAATGCTGATTTAAAATCAGAAATTTCTGAAAAATTTAAGGCGATTTTTCCTTCTTTACCAATGATGCTTGCTACAGTTATTTCTTTAATTTTAGTAATCATCTTTTTAACTTTTCTTATTTATAAACCTTTAAGAAAAGCAATAAAAAAACGCCATGATTTTATTCAAAAAAATATTGATGAAGCTAAAGAAAATCAAAAATTAAGTTTAGAAAAATTAGATTTAGCTAATCAACATTTAGAACAAGCACACAAAAGTGCTGATGATTTAATAAAAGATGCAAAATTAAAAGCAGAAAAAGTAATGAATGTTTATACCGAAAAAGCAAAAATGAATGCTAAACAAATCATTGAAGAAGCAGAACTAGATATTAATAATCGTAGAATTACTATGGAAGAAGAAGCTAAACAAAACGTAGTAAATACAGCTTTAGAATTAACCAAAAAAATCTTAGAAAAAGAAATTTCTAAGAAAAATGAAGCTGAAATTATTGATAAATTTTTAGCTGAAGAATAAGATGTATTTTAGAAATAATATACAAGGTTATGCTATTGCTTTATACGATTTAGTTAAAGAAAGCAAAAAACAAAAAGACATTCATTATCAATTAGCATCTTTATCAGAAAATATGGAAAATGGAAGAGAACTTATTAATTTTCTTTCTTCTTATGATTTAACTTTAGAAAAGAAAAAGAAATTTATAGATGAAGTTTTTGAAGATTTTGATGAAATTGTCAAAAATATGATGAAACTTTTAGTAGATCGTCAAATGTTTGCTACTTTTCCTAGAATTTTAAAACATTATTTTAAATTTTCTGATAAAGAATTAAATATTAAATTTGGAATTATTTATACAACAATGCCTTTATCACCTAACAAAATTAAAGATATTGCTAAAAAAATTAGTAATCTTTATAAATTTGATTGTGTTTTAATAAATAGAATTGATCCTACTTTAATTTCAGGATTTAAAATTAAAATTGATAGTTTAACAATTGAAAATAATATTCAAACTTCTTTAAATGAACTTAAAGACATTATGTTGACCAGAGGAGAAGAAAATGATTAATAAAGTAACTGATATTAGTTCCATTATTAAGGATAAAATAAAAAATTATAATAGCAAAACTAATTTTTCTGAAACTGGAAGAGTTATTACTATTGGTGATGGAATTTCTTTAGTAAATGGTTTAGATAATGTAAAAAATGGAGAAATTGTAATTTTTCCTAATAATGTATATGGTTTAGCATTAAATCTTGAAGAAGAAGCTGTTGGAATTGCTTTATTTGGTGATGCTGATTCAATTGTTGAAGGTGATATTGTAAAAAGAACTGGAGAAGTTATTTCTACCAAAGTTGGAGATGAACTTTTAGGAAGAGTTGTAGATGGATTAGGTAATCCAATTGATGGTAAAGGTGAAATTAAAACCAAAAAAACTTCAGAAGTTTTTAAAGTTGCTCCTGGAGTTTTAACTAGAAAAAGTGTTGATCAACCTTTAGAAACTGGAATTTTAATTATTGATTCTATGATTCCTATTGGTAAAGGCCAAAGAGAATTAATTATTGGTGATCGTCAAACTGGGAAAACTACTATTGCTATTGATACCATTATTAATCAAAAAGGTAAAAATGTTAATTGTGTTTATGTGGCTATAGGACAAAAAAATTCTACTGTGGCTCAAATTGTTAAAAAATTAGAAGATCATCAAGCAATGGATTATACTACTGTAGTTATTTCAGGGGCTAGTGAACTTGCTCCATTACAATATATTGCTCCTTATACAGGCTCTACTATTGCTGAAGAATGAATGTCACAGGGGAAAGATGTTTTAATTGTTTATGATGATTTATCAAAACATGCGATTGCTTATCGTACCTTATCATTGCTTTTAAGAAGACCTCCTGGTCGTGAAGCTTATCCAGGTGATGTTTTTTATTTACACTCTCAATTATTAGAACGTTCGGCAAGAGTTACTAAAAAATATGGTGGTGGTTCTATAACTGCTTTACCTATTATTGAAACTTTACAAGGTGATATTTCTGCTTATATTCCTACGAATGTTATTTCAATTACTGATGGTCAAATTTTTACAAGTGAAAATTTATTTAATACAGGTCAAAGACCGGCAGTTGATGTTAATTTTTCAGTTTCACGGGTAGGTTCTACGGCCCAATATAAAGGAGTTAAGAAAGTTTCTTCTTCTTTAAAACTAGAATTAGCACAATATAATGAAATGCAAAGTTTTGCCCAATTTGGTTCTGATTTAGATGAATCCACCAAAAGAATCTTAAAACACGGTTCTAAAGTTTACGAACTTTTGAAACAAGAACAAGGATTTTCAATTGCTGAAATTTCACAAATGGCTATTTTATTAGGAGTAAAAGAAAAAGTTATTGATCCATTACCTAAAAATAAAATTCATAAGTTTAGAGATAAAATCATCAAATTTATGGAAAATGATCCTAAAGGAGTTTCAATAGCTTTAGAAATTCAAAAAAATAATTATGCTTTAACTCCTGAAATTGAAGAAGAAATTTTACAAGTTTTAGTTGAAATTGTGGTTAAAATCATTAAAGCTATTCCTAACTATGATGTTAATGATCATAATCCACTACCTGAAAAATTAAGAAAATATATTCCACAAAATTAAATTTAAATATGGAAAGTCTCCAAAATACCAAACAAAGAATAAAACTTGTATCTTCAATTAAAAAAATTACTCATGCGATGGAAATGATTTCCATTGCCAAAATTAGAAGAACTAAAAATATTTTTAATAATATTTCTCCTTATAGTGAAGAAATGAATTTAACTTTCAATAAAATTATTAGTAAGTTAGATCGAATTGATTTTGAAAATATTTTTTCTGCTAATAATGCCACCGCTAATCTTTATATTATTATTACTAGTGATTTAGGAATGGCAGGTAGTTATAATTCAAATATTTTTAAATTATCAAGAAGTTTGTTAGAAGAAAATGACAAAATTATTGTTTTAGGTCATAAAGGTAATAGTTTTTTTAATGATAAAAAATGAGATAGTCAAATTATTGATTCTTATCCTTTTCCTAACGAAGATATTGATTATCATATCATTAAAAAAATTACTAAAGAAATTTTAGATATGTATAAAAATAATGAAATAGGAAAAATAAAAATTTTATATACAGATTTTGTGAATAATTTAGTTCAAAAAGAAGTAGAAAAAACTATTTTTCCTATTGAATATACCCCTGATAAAAGTGAAAAGAATTTTGAATTTATAGAAATTGAGCCTTCACCTTATGAAGTTTTAAAAAATGCTTTTCCTTTATATGTAAGTAATTATATTTATACTTGTTGTATTGTTTCTAAATTAAGTGAAAATGCTGCAAGAAGAATGGCTATGGAAAATGCTACTAATAATGCCAAAGATATTATTTTGCAACTTAAAAAAGATTTTAATAGAAAACGTCAAGCAATTATTACTCAAGAATTAAATGAAATTATTGCTGGAGCAGATGCAATATAGGAGAAAGTTATGGAAAAAAATAAAAAGACAATCAATAAAGAAGAATTAGGAACTATTGTTCAAATTTTAGGTCCCGTAGTTGATGTACGTTTTCCTAAAAATAAACTTCCTAAGTTGCATAATGCTTTAAAAACCACTTTAAATGGTCAAACTTTTGTTTTTGAAGTAGCACAACATATAGGAGATGATACTGTAAGAACTATTTCTATGGTTTCAACTTCTGGTTTATATAGAGGAATGGAAGTAGAAAATACTAAAAATCCTATTATGGTTCCAGTTGGTGAACAAGTTTTAGGAAGAATGTTTGATGTTTTAGGAAACCCTATTGATGTTGAAGATCCTTCAAAAGAAACTTTTGACCAAAAATTGATGATGCCTATTCATGCTAAGGCTCCATCATATGAAGAACAAAAAACCACTAGTGAAATTTTAGAAACTGGAATTAAAGTTATCGACTTATTAATTCCTTATGCTAAAGGTGGAAAAATAGGGCTTTTTGGTGGTGCTGGAGTTGGTAAAACTGTTTTAGTTCAAGAACTTATTAATAATATTGCTACTGAACATGGTGGTCTTTCAGTTTTTGCTGGAGTTGGAGAAAGAACACGTGAAGGTAATGATCTTTATTATGAAATGAAAGAATCAGGAGTTATTAATAAAACTGCTTTAGTTTTTGGACAAATGAATGAACCCCCAGGGGCAAGAATGAGAGTAGCTCTTTCAGGGTTAACTATGGCTGAATATTTTAGAGATGTTCAAAAACAAGATGTTTTATTATTTATTGATAATATTTTCAGATTTACTCAAGCGGGTTCTGAAGTTTCAGCTTTATTAGGAAGAATGCCTTCAGCTGTTGGTTATCAACCAACTTTAGCTACAGAAATGGGACAATTACAAGAAAGAATTACTTCTACTCGTAATGGTTCTATTACTTCAGTACAAGCAGTTTATGTACCAGCAGATGATTTAACCGATCCTGCTCCTGCTACTACTTTTGCTCACTTAGATGCTAAAACAGTTTTAGATAGAAATATTGCGGCTTTAGGAATTTATCCAGCTGTAGAACCTTTAGAATCTTCTTCAAGATTATTAGATCCTTTAGTGGTAGGAAATCATCATTATGAAGTAGCACAAGGGGTAATTAGTTTATTACAAAGATTTAAAGAATTACAAGATATTATCGCTATTTTAGGTATGGGTGAATTATCTGAAGAAGATAAAAGGATTGTGGCTAGAGCAAGAAGAATAAGAAACTTTTTATCACAACCTTTCTTTGTGGCAGAAAAATTCTCAGGTTTAAAAGGTAAATATGTTCCTTTAATTAAAACTATTGATAGTTTTAAAGCTATTTTAGATGGACAATATGATCATTATCCAGAAGAGTTATTTTTATATGTAGGAGATATTGAAGAAGTTACTGAAAAATATAATGCTTTAATGGAAAAAGAACATCCTCAAGAAAAAACTTCTACAATAACTAATACTAAAGAACAAGAAAAAGAAGATTCTACTTCTGAAGAAATAATTAAATAATATGTCAGAAAAAACTACACATTTAAGAATTATTACTACTGATAAAATCTTTTTTGAAGATGATGTAAGAATTGTTACATTAAACACTAGTAATGGTTATACAGGGATTTTACCTAAACACACTCCTTTTTTCACCAATATTGAAATAGGTAAATTAACTATTAATTATGAAAAGGATCCTGATTATAGAGTTTGCACTATAAGTAATGGACTTTTATATGTTGATCCTGAAAAAATTTCTATTTTAACTGATGATATTATTTTTGCTGATGAAATTGATATTGAAAAGGCAGAAATAGATCGAAGATTAGCTTTAAAGAATTTAGAAGTTTACAAAAATACTCATGAAGCTTTAAAATATGAATTAAAATTGAAAAAAGCTTTAAATAGAATTGATGTATTTTATTCAACAAGAAAATAAGTAAAGGCAAGTTTTGCTTTTACTTTTTTATTTATTTAACTATAAAATAGACTAATAAATAAAATTTAATTATTTAATTGAACTATGAAAAAATTTGGTTAAAAATTAAAAAAATAAATAAAAGTTTATAATTCTATTATTAAAAGAAAGGGACTTTTATGAGAAATAAACCTCTTAAAATAAAAAATTTTGTAAGTGTTGGAATTGTGATGTTAATATTTATTCTTTTGCTTACTATTCCTTTATTTATGAAAAATAATTGACAATATTTTGGTAAAGATTTTCAAAATATAGGAGATATAAATTTATTTTTTAAAACTATTATTTTAACTAATACTTTACTTTTATCTATTGGAAATGCTTTATTTAAACCTAGTGATTTTAAAACTATTTATACTCAAATTGTAGAATTGGTTAAAACATTAGGTAATGATGGTAAATATAAAGTTTTAGCATCTTTAATTTTTTCTATAATTTTAGCATTTATATTTTTATTGCATTTATTAATATTACTTATTAATTGAATTGTAATTTTCATTAATGCTATTATTAAACGTTCAATTGTGGGTTCTATTTTTATAGGTATCTTTTTAATTACTTTTATTATGCATTTATCATTGGTTTATGCTGCTTCTATATGAAAAGAAGCAGGTGTAAAACTTATTGTTTGATTATTTAATAAAAAATTAGTTTCTGTCTTTATTTTAACATTATCATCTCATATAGTATTAACAATAATTTTTGTTATTGTAGCTAAAATAGAAGCAAGAAAAAGAGCAAATAAAGGTACTGTTGAAATTGATTAATTTGAATTATGAATTTAAAAATATAGGTTGGAAATAACAACCTATATTTTTATTTTAATAAATTGCTTAAATTATTTAATGCAGTTAAAACATTAAGGGGGCTAATTGAATCTTTTATATTGTTTTGTAATTTGGTGATTAGAAGATCTAAATCTTTTGAAATTTCTTCTTTTTGTTTTTCGTTGAAGAAAGGAGAAATTTTAGTAATGATTTGTTCATAGATAGGTTTAAAAATAGTTTCAACTTTATTTTTAATTTTTTCTTTATCTTTATCATCTGCATCAAGTTTAAAAAGATTAATTTTTTGCATAACTTGATCTAAAATTTCTTTATTTCATTCTTTATCAATCAAAATGTTAATAAGTTCTTTTTCTTTGTTAGGTTCTAATTGAATATTTTTATTTTTAAGAATTTCTTTTAAAAAGTTAACAATAAGATTAGGTAAAACTTCTAAAGATTCTTTTTTAAATTCTTCACTAGTAATTTGTTCTTTAATAATTGCAAAATATTTATTTAGGTATTCATTTTGTTCAAATTGAGCAATTTTTGCCAAATCAATTTTTTCTTGTATATAATCTATGATAATTTGATCTAAGGCTTTAATACCATTTTTTGTAAAGATTTTTACAAAAAGGTTATTAATAATTTTAACAATTTCTGTATTTTTTATTTCTTTAGATAAAGCTTCAAAAATAGGATTATAAATTTGTTGAATTAATTTAACTTCTTGGTCTTTAAAATCACTTTTATTTTTTTTAAATTTTTCAAGTTGGTTAGGAGTTAATAATTTTTGAAATTCTTCTTTATCTAAATATTCTTCTACAGCTTTTTTAATTTTTTCTAATCCTATGTTTTTTTCTTTAGAAAGAATGGTCCCAAAACCACTAATGGTAGTATGACTTTTTTCTGTAGAAAAAATGTTTAAATCTTTGAATTTATCTAAAGTTGATTCTAACTTGTAATAAATCTTAGCAATTCCATTTTTTTCGTCTATATCCAATTTATAAACATTAATTTTTAAATTTTTATAATTTGCTTTATTTTCTAAATCAAAATCTTTTGTAGTTAAAGCGGATATATCAGTATCTTTTTTACTTGCTTCACCTTTACTAAAAATTGCATTAGTTGCTTGTATAGTTTCATTCAGACGAGCAATTTCTTCTTTTACTTCTTTTCCAAAAGAAGTATAAGTGTTAGAAATAGCATTTAATTCATTCTTTAATTTTTCAATATTTTTTTCCAAAATATCAGCTTTTGTTTCCAAAAGATTGTTTAGTGCAATAATAATTTTATTAACTTTATTTTCAAGATTTTTGTAATAAGGTTCTCTATGTTTGTTTTTTAGTTCATTACATTTAATTAATAAATTGTCTCTTTTTTTTAAAAGAGTGTTGATTTTTTCTTTTTCATTTTTACATGAAGAAGAAGTAGCAACTATTCCTAATGTAGGAATAAGAGCTAAATAAGATAATTTTAAATATTTTTTCATATAAATCCTTACTTATATTACATAGTAATTATAAAATTCTTTTATACCATAAGAGAAAAATAATACTTTATTTATACATAAATATATAATTATTTATTATATGAAGAAAAAAAATAAAGTTATTTTAGGAATGTCAGGTGGAGTTGATTCTTCAGTTTGTGCTTATTTACTTTTAAAACAAGGTTATGAAGTAGAAGGTTTATTTATGCGCAATTGAGATTCTTTTGCTAACAATGATGTTTTAGGTAATAAATCTATTCAAGATGATCAATGTCCGCAAGAAAAAGATTATCAAGATGCTTTAAAAGTGGCTAATCAATTGAATATCAAGTTGCATCGGGTAGATTTTGTAAAAGAATATTGAAATGATGTTTTTAAAAACTTTATTGAAGAATATAAAAAAGGAAGAACTCCTAATCCAGATATTTTATGTAATAAATATATAAAATTTAAAGCTTTTGCAAATTATGCTTTTGAAAAATTAGATGCTGATTTTATAGCAATGGGTCATTATGCAAAAGTGGAAAATGGGAAATTATATCGGGCTAAGGATCAAGGAAAAGATCAAACTTATTTTTTATCTCAATTAACAACAGAACAATTATCTAAAGTTATTATGCCGTTAGCAGAACTTGAAAAATTAGAAGTAAGAAATATTGCTAAAAAACTAAATTTAGAAACAGCTAATAAAAAAGATTCCACAGGAATTTGTTTTATAGGAGAAAGAAATTTTACAGAGTTTTTAAAAAATTATATTCCTATGCAAGAAGGTAATATAGTTTCAATTATTGACAAAACAGTTTTAGGTAAACATCAAGGTTGTTTTTATTATACTATTGGACAAAGAAAAGGTTTAAATCTTGGAGGTATGAATGAACCACATTATGTTTGTGGACATAATGTTAAGCAAAATATTTTGTATGTAGCACCTATTTCACATATGGAATATTTAGATTCAGATTCTCTAATAGCCTCTAATTTTAATTTTAATAATCAAGATTATGATGAAAATAATTTAACTGCTAAATTTAGATATCGTCAAAAAGATATTAAAGTAAAAATTAAATTTTTAAGTAATAGCGAATTAATGATTTCTTATCCAAAAAAATCACAAAGTGTAACCCCTGGACAACAAGTGGTTTTATATGATGGACAAAAATGCTTAGGTGGTGGAATCATAGAAAAAGTATTTTTAAATCAAAAAGAAAAAGATTTTATTTAATAAGGAGAAAATATGAAAAAAATGACTTCAAAAGAAATAAGACAAAGTTGACTAGATTTTTTTCAATCTAAGCAACATTTATTAGTTCCTTCAAAATCTTTAATTCCAGTTAATGATAATTCATTATTGTGAATAAATTCAGGAGTAGCAACTTTAAAAGATTATTTTAGTGGAAAAAAAATTCCGCCTTCTTTTAGATTGACAAATAGTCAAAAAGCTATAAGAACTAATGATATTGAAAATGTTGGGGTTACTGCTAGACACCATACTTTTTTTGAAATGCTAGGTAATTTTTCTATAGGAGATTATTTTAAAAAAGAAGCAATTGCTTTCGCTAGTGAATATCTTTTAAATGTTTTGAAATTACCAAAAGAAAAATTATATTTTACTTATTTTAAAGATGATTTAGAAACTAAACAATTATGAGAAAGTCATGGTTTTTCTTCTTTACATATGATACCAGGAGATAAAAGTACTAATTTTTGAGAAGTTGGTTCAGGTCCTTGTGGTCCTAATACTGAAATCTTTTTTGATCGTGGAGAAAAATATGATCAAAGAGGTATTGAAATTTTACAAAAAGATATTGAAAATGATCGTTATATTGAGATTTGAAATATTGTTTTTTCTACCTATAATTCAGATGGAGAAGGAAATTACACTGAACTTAAACAAAAAAATATTGATACAGGTGCTGGATTAGAAAGAATTGTTTCAATTATGCAAGATGCACCTACTAATTATGATAGTGATTTATTTTTACCAATTATTAATGAAATAGAAAAATATGTTTCAAATGAATATAGATATAGAGTGGATAATTATTTTGTAAGTAAAGAAAATCTAATTCAAACCCAAATTAATACTAATTTTAAAATTATTGCTGACCATATTAGAACTGTAGTTAATGCGATAGCAGATGGTGCTAAACCTTCTAATGTTGGTAGAGGTTATATTATAAGAAGATTGATTAGAAGATCTATTTATAAAGCTATGCAGTTAGGAACAAATGAATTATTTTTATATAAATTAGTTAAAATAGTTCATGATACTTTACCTTTTGAATATGACATTCAAAAAGTTTCTGATGTTATAAAAGAAGAAGAAGAATTATTTAATAAAACTATTCAAAATGGGGAAACTATTTTAAATAAATTTTTATCAGAAAATCAAGGAAAAATTTTTGATGGTTATTTAGCTTTTAAATTATTTGAAACTTATGGTTTTCCTATTGAATTGACCGAAGAAATTTTAAATCAAAAGCAAATTAAAATTAATATGCAAGAATATGAACAAGCTAAAGAAGAACACATTAATAAATCTCGTGGTGAAAAAGTTTTAGGAATGCAAATAGTTATTAATTCTTTAACTTTAATCAATAAAAAAATCGATCATTTTACTGGATATGAAACTTTAAAAGGCAAAACCAATATTTTAAAACTCCTTGATACAGAAAAAGAAATTGAAAAATTAAATGGCAAAGGTTATGTAATTTTAGAAAATACACCTTTTTATGCTACTAGTGGTGGACAAAATCATGATTATGGATATTTAGTCCAAGGAAAAAATAAAATTAAAATTTTAGATGTTTTTAAAGATAAACATACTAATCATATTCATTATGTTGAAGGAAAATTAGACAAAAATAAACCTGTAGAATGTTTTGTAGATGAAGATAAAAGATTAAATTTAGCAAGAAACCATTCAGCAACCCATTTAGTTTTTTCAGCATTAAGAAAAGTTTTAGGTTCTCATATTGAACAATTAGGTTCTGATATAACTTATGAAAGATTTACTTTTGATTTTCCAGCAGAAATTAAACCTAGTGATGAGCAAATTAAAGAAATTGAAGATATTGTTAAAGATATTATCAAAAAAGATATTAAAAGAGAATATATTATTACCGATATAGAAAATGCTAAAAAATTAGGTGCTATTATGACTATTGATGAAACTGAATATTTAGATCCAAAATGTGTCAGAGTAGTTAAATGAGGTAATATAACTAGTGATTTATGTGGAGGAACGCATTTACCTAATAGTTCTTTATTAGAAAACTTTAAAATAATTAGTGTTGATAGAAAACAAGCAGGTGTTTTTAGAATAAGGGTAGTTACTTCAAATAAATTAGTAAATGATTATTATAAAGAACAAATTTCTTTACATCAAGAAGAATTAAATAATTTAGTATTAAAATGTAAAGAAATTGATCCTAATTATCATTTAGATATCAAATTAAACAAAAAAGATTTAGAAAAAACAAATCAAATTTTATTAGATAATATTTTAAAAGTAAGAGATGATTATAAAAAACTAAATAAAGAAAATTCCAAAATTGATTTTGATTATGAGAATTTAGAATTTTTCAAACATAACAACATTAAAATGTATATTAATTTTAATTTAGAAATTAAAGAGTTAAAAAATATCACTTGTTCAATAAGGGAAAAAGCCTTAGATGCTTTGGTATTATGCGGATCTAAAATAGATCAAAATCATATAATGCTAGCAATTGCTTCTAAAAAATATGATTCTTTAGGAATTTTTAATCAAATAACTAAAGCTTTTATTGGAAGAGGTGGAGGAAATAAAATTTTAGCAATGGGTAAAATTGAAGCTTCAGTTGATAAAATCATTACTTTTTTGAAAGAAAAAATAAATGCGTAAATTAGCTTTGGATATAGGAACTGCTAGTTGTGGTTTTGCTATTTCTGATGAATTAAATATTATTGCTACAGGATTAGAAAATTTTAAATTTCCATTAAATGATTTTGAACAAATGTTTTTAAGAATAAAACATTATTTAGAAAATTATCAAATAGATAAAATTATTATAGGTCTTCCCTTAAGATCGAATGGAACTGATAGTGAAAGAACTATTTTGATAAGAAATTTAGCAAAAAAAATTCAAAATAAATTTCAAAAAGAAGTTATTTTTCAAAATGAATATGGTTCTACCATTGCTGCTGAATCAATTCTTATTGCTTCAGGGATGATGAGAAAAAAACGTAAGAATTTTAAAGATAAATTAGCTGCTCAAATTATTTTGGAAGATTATTTAAATTATCATCAATAAAAATGAGGAAATATGCAAATTGAACCTTTTTATAATTATTCACAATTAAGCGAATGAATAGCAAGCAAAAAAAATCCAATTTTAGTCAAATGATTATTAATTTCTATTCCTATTGTTATGGGAATTTCAATGTTATCTTATTTAATAATTTGAATTATTACAAGATATTTGAGAAAAAAAGCGTTACAAGCAAATTTAGATAAAAAAGATCTACCTATTATTAATCAAATTAATGAACAATTTAATCAAATGGATGCTAGAGTTTTAACTTTATTTCATAATGCTTACCATTTTAATGATATTAAATGAATAGCTTCAACTATTAAAATTAATGGTTTTAAAAATATTTTATTAATAGGAAAATATTTAGAAACCCCTCTTTTGCTTTTACAAGGAAATTTAAAAATTCAAATTGATGTTTTTAAAAATACTTTAAATGTTAAAAAATGAAATCAAAAAGTTAAAGAATATCCAGAGCTTTTTTCAATGCCAGTTAATTTAGTAGAACAAAAAAATGATAAAAAATATGATTTAATTATTGACTTATCAACTACTGATAATTATGAAGATTATAAAAACTATTATCCTATGTTAAATAATGACGGATTATTAATGATTAAACAAAGTTTAATTTTTGATAAAAATAATTTAAGGATTTTAGAAAAAGAATTACAAAATCAAAATATTAAATATGAAATTTCTTTTGCTCATTCAAAATTTTTATATATAGTAAAGAAAATCAATGAATAAAATCAAATAATAAAGTAAAATTATTTACATAATAAAGGAGAAAATTATGGCTAAGACAACAATTAAAGGAAATGAAATTGTTTTAACAAAAGAAACTCATCAAAAATATAAAGAAGAATATGAAAATTTAATTAAAATAGAAAGACCAGCAGTTCAACAAGCTTTAAAAGAAGCTAGAGCACAAGGTGACCTTTCAGAAAACGCTGAATATGATGCTGCTCGTGACCGCCAAAGTGTTGTTGAAGGAAGAATAGCGGAATTAGAAAATATTTTACAAAATTGTGTAGTTATTGATAAAAAAGATATTTCTAATGATACTGCTGGAATTGGTTCGAAAGTTAAATATTTAGATTTAAAAGAAAACAAAGAATATGAAATTATAATTATGGGTTCTCATGATGCTAACCCTTTTGAAAATAAAATTTCTAATGAATCTCCTTTAGCTAAAGCAGTTTATGATGCTAAACCAGGACAAGTAGTAGAAGTAGAAACTGCTGAAAAATATAATATTAAAATTATTGATATTAAACATTAATAAATAACTTCTTTTTTATAAAAAGAAGTATTTTTATAATTAAGAGGTAAAAATGTATAGTATTCATCCATTGATTAAAAAAATAGTTTTTTCACAAGAAGAAATAGAAAAAGCAACTTTAGATTTATCAGAATGAGTTAATCAAACATATAAAGATTCTAAAGATTTAATAATAGTGGGATTATTAAAAGGTTCTATTCCTTTTTTGGCTCAATTAATTAAAAATGTCACTGTTGACCATTCTTTAGATTTTATGACTACATCATCATATCAGGGAGCAACTAGTTCTAGTGGCTCAGTTAAAATTATTATGGATTTAGCTCAGGATATCAAAAATAAAGATATTTTAATTGTTGAAGATATTATAGATTCTGGCATTACTTTATCTAAAATAAAAAATTTACTTTTAACTAGAAAACCAAAAAGTTTAAAAATTTTAACTTTAATGGATAAACCTACTGGGAGAAAAATAGAACTAGTACCAGATAAATTTGGTTTGCTTGCACCAGATGAATTTTTAGTTGGTTTTGGTTTAGACTATGATGAAAAAATGAGAAATTTACCTTATATAGGAGTTTTTGATATAGAAAAAGTTAAAAAATAAAATTCATTTTTATAAATAGAAATTAAATAATAATTTAACAAAAGTGTAAAAAATACCTTCTTTTTGTTAAATTATTATTTTTTTATTACTTTTTTCATAAAAAAAGACATAGATAAGTGAATAAAGAATCTTTTTCTAAAATTTATTTTTATTTGGAGGACCTAATGCAAAAATATAACAATGATGAAATTTTAGTGAATAAAAAAGAATTTAATAAAAAAATTGGAGAATTTCAAAATCCAAAGTTTACAATTAGATATATAAAAGATTTGGGAATAATCAAATGTGAAATAACTTGCGATTTAAATGATTTAAAAGTTCCTAAACCTCCAAAGGAGACTGATATGAATAACCTTGGAAATTTAACTATTGAGCAACTAACTTCTATTATTAAAACTGTAGTTGTGAAAAACACACTTTCAAAAGAAGATGTTATTCAAATCGTTGATGAAAAATTAAAACCTATTCAAGAACAAATGGTTACTAAACAAGATGTTATTGAAATCGTTGATCAAAAACTCAAACCTATTCAAGATGATATAAAAGAAATGAAAGAAGACATTAAGATGCTCAAATCTTTTCACACTAAGGACATTGAAAATTATTACAAAAATAAATAATTGCATTTTTTTATTAAATTTATCTAATTTAAATATTTATCCTTAAACTAAAATTTCATATCTCTATTTCAATAATTTAACAAAAGTGTAAAAAATACCTTCTTTTTGTTAAATTATTATTTTTTTATTACTTTTTTCATAAAAAAAGACATAGATAAGTGAATAAAGAATCTTTTTCTAAAATTTATTTTTATTTGGAGGACCTAATGCAAAAATATAACAATGATGAAATTTTAGTGAATAAAAAAGAATTTAATAAAAAAATTGGAGAATTTCAAAATCCAAAGTTTACAATTAGATATATAAAAGATTTGGGAATAATCAAATGCGAAGCAACTTGCGATTTAAATGATTTAAAAGTTCCTAAACCTCCAAAGGAGCCTGATATGACAGTTGGAAGTTTGACAATTCAAGAATTAACTAATATTATTAAAAATGTGGTAGTTGAAAACACTTTGTCAAAAGGACAAATTGTTCAAATAGTTAAAGAAAATACTTTGTCAAAAGAAGATGTAATCGAAATTGTTAGACAAGAAATAAAACCTATTCAAGATGATATAAAAGAAATCAAAGAAGATATCAAAATGCTTAAATCTTTCCATGTTCAAGACATTGAAAATTATTACAAAAATAAATAATTTTATTTTTATTAAATTTATCTAATTTAAATATTTATTCTTAAACTAAAATTTCATATTTTTTAACCAATAATTTAAGAAAATAAAAAAGTAAGATTGCAGTCTTACTTTTTTATTAAAGATTTATTTTATATTTTTTAAACATTTTAAAAAATATAAAATAATTAACTGTTATTTTGTTTAATAATTTCATTATATAAAGTTTCTCAATATTTTCCTATTTCAATATCTTTGTTTTTACTTTCTTGTTTAAATCAAGAAACATTTTGATATGGATTTTCAATATTTAAATTTTCAATTTCTTGTTTTCATTTTTTAAAAATTTGCAATGAATTTTAAAAACTTTGCGCTCATTTATGATATATACGATCATTAAAAATGTTTATTTTAGGAGGTAATTTTTTTGAAGTATAGTCAAATAATTTTTTATAAAAAAGAAATTCATTTTCAATATAAAGATATTCTTTTTTTCTTTTATCATCATTTTTTAAATGCTTTGATTTAGGATTATCTAAAATGTTTTTTTTAAATTCATTTACTTCTTTTTTGATTTTTTCGCTAAAATTTTTACCTTTGTATTCGCATGATAAAGAACTAAAAACAAGAGGCAAAGAACTAAAAATAACAAATCCTAAAGATCATATTTTTTTATTTTTCATTACTAATATACTTTAAATACAAAACAATTTTTTCCTAATTTTTTAATATAAAAATGTGAAAAATTTCCATATTGAGGTTTTACACTTTTTTATATTTTTTGCTCTTTATAATTAAAGTGTATTTTTATTTATATATATTAATAATATGTAAATAATCAATATGTAATTTACAAGATATGAAGGGATTTTATAAAATGACTAAATTTAAAAAGAATGTTATTTTGATGTCATTGATTGGTGCTACTTTAGGTTCCACCTTAGCTTTATCATCTGCTTGTCCAGGTAAAGATAAAAATAAAACTTATGATGTAGCAAATAATAAATATGCTAACAAACGTTTTGAACAAGCTAATGATAAAAAAGTTATTTTTGGTGTTACCTTTTCAAAAGGTAAACCTCAATGAAATGCTTTAGAAAACGTTATTAAAGAATACAATAGTCAAAATGAAGGTAAGCCAGGATTTTTACCTGTGGAATTAAAAAATATTGGTTCTGGTTATGGAGCTGGTGCCTCTTTTGTTAGAACAGCTTTAAACACCAAAGATAAAAATGGTTTTGTTAATTTAGTAGCAAATTATTCTCCTGTTGCTTCATTACTTGCTGAAAATGGTATGTTAATGAATTTTGAAGATAAAGATAAAAATGTTTCGACTAAGGGTAGTGATGTTTTTGCTCCTGAATTTAATGAATTAACTGAAAATATAGCAAGTGTTGTTAATAAAGGAACTTGATTATTACCAGCTATGAAAAGTACTACAGCCTTAGGTGTTGATGGGCCTGTTATGGGTTATATTATGAAAACTATGGTAGAAAAAGGTGCTAAAATTCATCCTAATTTTCAAGAAAAATATAATCAAATTGTAGCTTCTATGACTAATGATGCAGAATATGTTAAAAAAGAATGAGGTGAAGTGGTTGATGATGCTAGTTTAGCAAAATTAAATTTAAGTCAATTCACTATTTCAAAAGAAACATTTTCTTCATTTTCTAATTTATTAGATTTTGGTATTAAAGCACAACAATTGTTTAAAAAATCTTCAGATACTAAAAATTCAAGTGTTCACTTTTTAGGAATTGATGATATAGCAGGTGTATTAGAAAATGTAGCTTATTCTTCTGTTGATGCGGATGAAGATAAATATTTAGTAAACAAAGTAACCAAAAATGGAGATAAATTAATTGATTACACTCCTTTTACTAGAACTGATTCAGAAGTTGGAAAAAATATGACTTCTATTTACAACAAAATTAAAGAAGCCATTAAAGTTGGAGCATTAACTTTATTTGGTGGTGGAGAATATACTTCTAACTATTCAGTAACCCATAAATATGGTTTATCAATAGGTTCAACTGCTGGTTATTCATATAACTTTAAAAAATCAGGTAATAAAGCATATGTTTATCAAACAATAAAAAATGGTAATGTAACTGCTGAATTCGCTACTTCAGATATTATTAGTGCTAAGGCTGATAATGATCATTTATTTACTTCTACTGATGATGGAAAACATTGAAATAAGATTTATTATTCTTCAGATAACAAAGAAGAAAAAGATAAAGCAAAAGAAATAGGATATTCATTCTTCTCAACAAATGAAGAATCAGATAAAAAACTTAAAGAATATTTATCTAAACCAGAATTAAAAGCTGGTACTGCTAAATTAGTTAGAGCTAATGATGAAGGTAAAGTAAAAGCATTAAAAGATTTAGGCTACCAACCAATTGAAGGTCTTCAAAATGCTAAAGGTCAACCTTTGACTTTATTTTATGTTGATAAATTTGAAGATACTAAATTTAAAAAAGTTGAATTAGGTGATAATTCAGTTTTAAATGAAGAAGAATTTTTCTCAATGATAGCTCCTTCAAAATGACAAGATGCTAATAAAAAACATGTAGTTTATTCTCAAGGCCCTTCTATTATGGGTATTCATGCTAACACTGAAGAAGATTATGCTACAAAAATGTTTATTAAATGATTAACTTCTGGTCAAAAATATAAATTTGAAGATGATATAGAAGAAACACCTACCGAACATATTTCTAGAGTTGCTTCATATATTTTCCCTACAAAAGGTTATGATAAAACTGATTTAAGTAAAATTAAAAATAAATATTTAAGTTTAGCATATGAATATTACGCTAAGGCTGGTAAAACTCCAGATCAATATGCTATTTTTGAATCACCTGCTGATACTAGATCTGATTCATTTAGAGAAAGTTTGGGACAAAGATTTGTTGCTGTTTACAATATATTAAAATCTGGAAAAGATGTAACAGACTATAAATCAAATATTGTTGATCCAGTAGTTCAATCTAATGAAGGTTTATTCAAATAAAATAATTAAAATTTAATATCCAACAAAAGCAATCTTTTATCTTGCTTTTGTTGTTTCTTTTATAAAAAAAGAAAGGAAAATATGAAAAATAAAAAAATTGTTTTGTTTAGTTTAATGCCTTTAGCTGCTATTCCTGTTGTTATCTCTTCAACAAGTTGTACAGATAAAACAACAATTAATGGTGCTAGAAAAGTTTTTAATAAAATAAAAGACCCTTTATCAAAATTACAATTAAATAATTCAAAAGATGCTAATAATTATGATTTAGATGTAAATGACTATAAAGAAAAAAGTAAAACCATTGTAACTAAATATTGAAAATTCGAATTAGTTTCTGTTAATTTAGAAAAAACCTTAAGTAGAGATTATGCTTTAAATGAAGGAAATAATGTAATTGAAACTAATAGAGTTTATGAATTTTTAGCTTATAGAAAAAGTAATGATTCTTCTGATGGTTGAGAACCTTTAATTGGAGATAATGAAAAAATTCAATATAAAGTTCCAGTTAAAAAAACTTTAAAAACAATTAATCAAATAGATACTAAATTAGATTTATCAAAAGCAGAAAAATTACCTGTTGATTGATCAAAAAACAAAAAATGATTAGATGCAGAAATTGTTGATTGAGCTGATGGTGATACCCCAAGAGTTAAAATTTTAAATAACCCTAACAATTTATATCCAGGTTTAGTTGATACTAATAAAACAAAACCTGATGGTCAACCTAATCCACATTATGGAATGTTTAAAGTGAAGAAAAAAGATGGATCTCTTGTTTGAGAATATCCAAAAATTAGAATTGCTGGTATAGATACTCCTGAAAAAGCTGTTGGAACAACTCCTTCAGATCCCTTTGAATATGGTTTTGCTGAAAAATCTTCAGAATTTGCTAAAAAGAATTTTTTACCAGAAAATAAAGCATAAGGAAAAGAAGGAAGAAAAGTTAGATTATTAACTGAAGATTTAGATGCTTTTTCTCGCATTACTGCTGATGTATTTTTTGCTGAAGATCCCAATAACACAAACCCAGAAGATAAAGATTATGTTTATTCTTATGCTACAGAAATAACAAGAGCTGGTTTAACTTTACCTTATGGTAAAAATGTAGATTTACAAAAAATGAAAACCAAAGGTTCAATTCCTTACTATACATTTTATGCTCTTGGTAAAGCTTTAACTTATGCACAAGACAATAGAAAAGGATTTTTTAGTGTATTAGATAATCCAAAAACTGTTTCTAAATATGTTTATACAGCTAAACCAAATAGAGATTATCTAATTTTTGATAAATATCATCCATTAGATTACTCTAATCCTAATAATGTTTTTACCGCTTTTGATAAATGAAAAGATGAAAGTGGAGATCCTCTTTTCCCAAAAGAAGGATGAAAAGAATAGATAAAGAAAGGAAATATGAAATTATTTGACAAGATTAAAAATAAAATCAAAAAATCTTACAAAAATTATTCAGATGAAGATAAAGAAGAATATGTAAGATTAGTTGAAAAAATTAAAGAATCAGAAAAATTTGGTGATTCTTTACCTGCTATTGAACTTAAAAATGTCTTTATTGACTTTGGTGAAACTTTAGCAGTTGATGATGTTAGTTTTAAAATTCCAGAAGGAACATTAGTTACTTTATTAGGACCTTCTGGTTCTGGTAAAACCACTACTTTAAATGCTATTTCAGGTTTATTAACCATTACTAGTGGTAAAGTATTTTTCTATGGTAAAGACGTTACTAAATTATCACCTCAACAACGTAAATTAGGTTTTGTTTTCCAAAACTATGCTTTATATCCACATATGAGTGTTTATGATAACATTGCCTTTCCTTTGAGAAACGATGCTGATTGACAAAATCAAGTGATTGTAAAATCTGAAACTGCTAAAGTTAATATCAATGTTGTATATTTGAAAAAATTAGGTGCTACTAATGAAGAAATTCAAATGTACAAAGATAAATGAAATTACTATACTAAAATTCAAAAAGAAACAGATTCAGAATATGCAAACTATGTTGCTGAATTAAAGAGCAAATTAGAAAAAGCTATTACTGATCATAAAATGGCAAAGGTTCACTATCAAGCTGAATTATCATCTGTTTCAAAATTGATTTTGAAAAACTTTGATAACTTGAAAAAAGATATTAGAGAAAAGAAATATCAATTAGAAGAAAAATTCAATTTATTGAAAAATACCAATTCTTTATTATCGGAAGAAGAATATAAAAAATCTGAATTTTTAGCAAATTTTGATTATTCAATTTTAAAAGCTAAAAAGTTTAAAAAAGAAGAAATTGAACTTGCTCAACAAGAAGTGGAATTGATACAAGAACAAATTGTTAAGTTAACTTCTGAAGATAAAAAAGACTTTTCAATGTCTGAAACTAAAAAATGTTATGAATTAGAAAAGAAATTAGTAAAATTAACTCTTTTTTATAAATACTTTATAAAAACTAATCAAGCAACTTTAAAATTTGTTCCTTTGATTAAAGAAACAAAAGAAAACTTGATTATCGCTAAGAAAGAATATCTTGATGCTGTTAAATCAAATGAAAAATTGTCAAGATTAAAAAGAAATAAAGATTGAATGAGATTTTATGCTCTTTCTGAATTTCATAAATATGAAGATGAATTGATAGCAAAATATAATTTATTACAAGTTATTGCTGATGATAAAAAGACAAAATCTGCTGATTTATCTGTTGAAGAAAGAAATGAAATTATTGAATTATCAAAAAACATTTTATCTATTAAAAAAGCAATTCACAATGAAGTACTTGAAGTAGGTAAAAGAGTTGAAATTTCTTCTATTTTACAAAAGAAACCAACCAGATTATCTGGTGGTCAACAACAACGGGTAGCTATTGCTCGGGCAATTGTTAAAAAACCTCAAATCTTGTTAATGGATGAACCTTTATCAAACTTGGATGCAAAATTAAGAATTTCAACTCGTCAATGAATTAGAGAAATTCAACAAAAATTAGGTATTACCACAGTTTTTGTTACCCATGATCAAGAAGAAGCTATGTCAATTAGTGATATTGTTATTTGTATGTCAACTTCTAAAGTTCAACAAATTGGTTCACCACTAGAACTTTATAACAAACCAACAAACCAATTTGTTGCAAGGTTCTTGGGTATGCCTGAAATGGGACTTTTACCAGCTAAATATGAAAATGGTAAATTATCTGTTTTAGATAAAGTTATTAAGGGTGTAACCTTTAAAGATGTTGAAACCTTAGACTTAAATGTTGGGGTTAGAGCTGAAGACTTTATTTTGAAAAATACTAAAGCTGAAGCACAATTTGAAGGTTCAATTATTGCGGTTGAAAACTTTGGTAAAGAAAGTAAATTGATTGTTGAACTTTTAACCGGAGAAAGATTAAACTTTTTAATTGATAATAAATATAACTTTAAAGTAAAAGATATGATTTACTTTGACTTACCTGTAGATCGTTTACATATTTTTGATGCTAAACGTGAGGAAAGAGTCGAATATGAAGTTAAAAAATAGTATTTGATCAAGATTAACAAATAAATCAAAGAAATTATTTCTTTGAGGAGCTAAAAAACAAAGTGAAAATAAAGTAGAAAGTCTTTCTACTTCTATTGTTGAAAGAAGAACCCCTGCTTATAAACCACTTTTACTTTTACTTCCTACTTTATTAATTCTTGGTTTATTTACAATCTTTCCTTTATTTTTAAATATTTATTGAGCATTTACTCCTCATGATAAATCAGAAATCAAAGGAGCAACCATTGAAAACTTTAAAGATTTAATAGCAGATCCTACTTTTGCAGTTGGTTTAAGAAATTCTATTATCTATGGATTATTAACCCTTCCTTTTGTAATGGCGATTTCTTTATTAATCTCTTCTTTAATTGCTACTGTGTATAGAAAATGAGCAAGAGGAATTTGACAAACTATTTTCTTCTTACCTTATGTTACTAATGCAATTGCAGTATCTTTAACATTTATTCAAATGTTTAGTATTACTGGTCTTTTTAACTCGGCTTTCGGAATTAGAGTTGATTGATTAAAAGAAGGAGATATCTTTGGTTATAAAGCAATTTTGGTTTTATTTATCAAAGGAATATGATCAGGATTAGCGTTTAACATTTTAATTTTTACCACTGCGATGCTTTCTGTAGATAAAAACTTATACCGTTCTGCATCAATTGATGGTATTGGAGGATTTAAACAATTCTTTACCATTACCTTACCTTCTATTAAATCAACCACCAGCTTTTTAATTACAATGGGAATTATTGGTGGAATAAAAGTTTTCCCATTAGCACTTTTCGAAAACAAACCAGAACAAGCAATCCAAAATGGTGCTTCATCATTAATGTTATTTGTATATAAAAAGATTTCATTAGATATTCACCAAGCTTCAGCAGCTGCTATTGGATTATTTGTAATTGGAATTATTTTCTCAACTTTAATCCGTGGAGGATTTAGCACTATTATGAAATCATCTATTAATTTAGGAGAATACAATGTTTGAACTAAAATTAAGAAGTCAAAAGAAATTTCTAAACTTTAGATTAAGAAAAAATCGTGATAGAACTAGACAACAAGTAAGAGAAATTTCTACTCTTTCAATTGTTACTTCCGTTTTTCTTAAACTACTTTTATTAGTATTCTTTAGTATGATAGTGCTTTTACCTTTCTTCTTTATGCTTTTTGTGGCAGTTATGCCTAAAAGCCAATCTGATTTATTGAAATCACAATTTTCATTCTTCCCTAAAGAATGAGTATGAAGAAACTTTCCTGATGCTATTAAAGGAGCAACTTCAAGTTATTGAACTTCCTTCTTTTTAACCTCTGCTAACGTTATTTTATCAATAGTATTAAAAGTATTTGTAACAATGTTAGCTGGTTATGCCTTTTCTATTAAAACTTGAAGAGGAAAAGAATTTTTATGATCATTATTTATTTCCTTATTAGTTTTACCAGAAGTAGCATTATTAACTGGACAATATAAAATGGTTCTTTTCTTAGATGAAATTAAAATTAGACAAAATTTTGCTGGAACTGTTTTAACTATTGCCTTGCCATTTATTGCTTCAATTTTTAACGCTTTAATGTATAGAAATGCTTTTGAAGCTATTCCAAACAGAATTAAAGAAGTAGCAATGGTAGATGGAGCTGTAGGAGCTAAATACTTGTTTAAAATTGCTATGCCTATGGTTACCCCTACTACTTTAACTATTGTTATTCTTACTGCTTTAGCTTCATGAAACTCATATTTATGACCTGCTTTAATTGCTGGTACAGATTACAAAATTATTTCAGTTTGATTATTTGATGTTGGTAAAGATCCTAACGATGATAAAAGAGTAGATCAAAGTCTTAAAATGGCTGGTGCTATTTGTGCTGTCTTACCTATGCTTTTATTCTACTTCTTATTTAGAAAAAGAATTATGAATGCTATTTCTCGTCAAGGAAGTACCATTAAAGGATAGGAGAAATAATGAAAAAAGCAAATTTAAAAACCAAAACTGTGATTTGATTAATTATTACTATTGTTTCATTAGCAATCATTATTCTTTCCTCAATTTGAATAGCAAATTGTAGATTTGTTATTAAAGCTACTGATTATGTATATCTAGATGAATATAAAAGCTCTGCTTTAGCAGAAATGGCTTATGCGATTTCTTTCTTAATTTTCTCAGTTGTAACTGCCTCAATGGGAACTTTTATTAGTTATGCTGGAATTAAGTCATGAAAATACAATGCAGTTTTATAAAAGGAGTAACAGATGAAATTAAATAAAAAAGTTTTCTTAACTTTAATCCCAGCTTCAACTATTGTTGCTACTCCTATTGTAGCTAGTTCATGTTTGATTCGTTTAGATAAAACTATTAAAGAAGCTTATGAATATGGTAAAAACCATGATTTTAATAAAAAACCATTAATTACTGATCAAAATTCTTCAGTTGAAGAAAGAAATTTTGAAAAAGAAATTAGAAGTATGCGTTTTGCTAAATATGAAGCTCATACTTTTGAACTGAACATTTTTACAAAAAGTTTTAAGAGTGAAAACTTAAAAAAGATTCCTTTTGAAAAAGCTAAAAGAATTACTGATTACTATTTTAAAGATACTCCCTATGCTTATCTATTCTATTCAAGAAATATTTTATCTTCATCACCAGAGGGGACTGTAATTAAAGATATTACTGTAACAACTCCTACTGCTGATAATATTGATAAATATTATTTTAATGAATTTATCAAAGCAATTAATGCTAAAGATGATTTTAAAACTTCATATGAAAATCTCTTGAAAGCATTTGTTAAAAATAATGTTAGAATCAACGAAACTCTTAACAGGGAAGTAGGTGCTTTTGCTGGATTTCCACTTTTATATCCATTGCAAAATTTAAACAATACTTATAAATCAGGATCTGATGCTGATAAAATCTTTAAAAATTCTATTACTAAAGATGAACTAATTAAAGAATATATTCAAAATCCAACTGAATTTATTAGTGAAAGTGGTAAACACAAAGATTTATTATTTGATTCTAAAAAATTTGCTGAATCTTTTGAAAAAAGTAGTGATAAAAAGAAATATCAAGAAAAATATAGACAAAATATTGCTAACATTAAAAACTATGGAACCAGTTATGCTTCTATAGCTAGATTATTTACTCAAATCCTTTACTTTAAGGATTATAAAGATATTCAATTATTAAAAGTATTTAATAAAACTACTAAAAAATTTGAATATGTAATTGAAAAGAAAAATGGTAATCATTGAGAAGTTTATAATTTTTCTAATGATTTAGATAAACTTTTAGATAAAAATACTTCTTCTACTCACAAAATCACTCCATTAACTAAATATGTGGATGATTGAACTTTTGAAGTAGATAAAACAACTGATACCTCAAATATTGTTAATTATGTACCTGATAAAGATGGAACTACTTTCTTATCAAAAGATATTGATGAATGAAATAGAGAATTAGGATATTTCAAAGCAATTTCACATTTTCAAAATTAAAATAAAAGAATACAATTAATATTAAATTAAGTTAAATATAAAACTTAAAATAAAAAACAAGGAGAAAAAATGAATAAAAAAATTTTATTTTCTGCTTTAGCAGTTAGTCCTTTAGCAGTTGCACCTATTGCTTTATCAGCAAAATGTAACAATGATAAAAAACCTGAAGTTTTAACTGATGACCAAGTTTTAGAAGCAGAAGCTAAAAAAGCAGCTTTATCATACAAAGGAATTTTAGATTCACAACGTAAAGATCATTATGCTTTTGAAGCTAATTGATTACAAAGTGCTTCGATTAAAAATCTTGATGCTAATAAAGTAGAAGCTAAAGTAACTAAATTAGAAGCTAATGTTGCTGAAGGAAAAATTACTGCTACTTATGAATTAAATATTAAAGGTAAAGCAGACAAAAAAGTTACTAAAACCATTGTAGCAGAAGGATTTAAAAAACCTGTTTCTTCTGTAAAAGCAACTTTAGAAGTTAAAGAAGAATCTGTTGAACAAGGTAAATTAACTAATGGATTTATAGAAAATGATAAATTAAAATTAGGAAAAGATGTTATTGCTGATTTATTAGTAGATAAATCTAAATTAGCAGATGAAATTGATACTGATTATTACAAATATGATTTTAAAAAGTTAATTTTACAAGGTAAAAAAACTAATAATGAAAGATCAGATTTAATGCATATTGAAAATTTAAATGGTTTACAATTATGTCATCCAAAAGATCCTATTTATAATGAATATCCATCAGCTCATATAACTGTAACTAAAGAAGAAGGAAAAATAGTTCTTAAATTTAGAGTAGCAAAATACAATAAAGGTAAAAATATCAAAGAAATTTCAAAAGAAGTTTACACTTTAACAATTGCTACTAAATAATTAAATTAAATCGTTTTAATAAAGACCTTTTTAGGTCTTTATTTTTTATAAAATAAAGGAGATTATTATAAAATAAACATATGGGATTTTTTAAGTATCTAAAAGAAAAACTTTTTGGTAAAAAAAACAAAATTGAAGCCAAAGAAGAAGCGATTAAAGAACAAGAACAAGAAGAATTAATTAAATCTAAAAAATTAGAAAAATATAATGCCGGTTTAAATAAAACTAGTATTTTTGGGAGAAAAATACTAGAGCTTCAAAATCGCCATAATAAAATAGATGAAGATTTTTTTGAAGAATTAGAAGAAATTTTAATAATGAGTGACATTAGTACAAAATTAGTTTATGCAATTATTACTCAAATAAAAAATGAAGTAAAAATTAATAATATTACTGATCCCAAACTTATTGGTGAAATTGTAGCTGACCAAATGTTTTTAATTTATGCTAATCAGTCAGTAATCAACACTAATTTAAACTACAAAAATGATCGTTTAAATGTTTTTATTTTTGTGGGTGTTAATGGTTCGGGTAAAACTACTTCTATTGCTAAAATAGCAAACATTTATAAGAAAAGAGATAAAAAAGTTTTAATAGCAGCAGCTGATACTTTTAGAGCAGGAGCAGTTAGTCAATTAGAAGTTTGAGCTGATAGAGTTCAAGCAGATATAGTTAAACCAGTTAAAGAAGGTGTTGATCCTTCTTCTGTGGTTTATCAAGCTTTAGATAAAGCTAAAAAAGAAAACTATGATTTATTGATTATTGATACTGCGGGTAGATTGCAAAATAAAGTTAATTTAATGAATGAATTAGCAAAGATGTATGGAATTATTCAAAAATTCGAACCTTCAGCACCACATGAATGCTTGTTAGTTTTAGATGCTACCACAGGTCAAAATGGAATATCACAAGCACAAGCCTTTAAAGAAGTTGCTAATCCTACAGGGATTATTTTAACTAAAATGGATGGAACTTCTAAAGGTGGTATTGTTTTAACTATTAAAGAAGAATTTGATTTAAATGTTAAATATATAGGTTTAGGAGAAGGATTAGATGATTTACAAGAATTTGATTTAGATTCTTTTATATATGGAATGACTAAGGAATTAATTTTAAATGAATAATAAAGATATAAGAGATATTGACACTCGTGAATATTACATTAATTTATTTAGCAAATATCAAAACTTTTTAACTACTACTCAACAAAATATTTTTAAACTTTATTTTTTTGAAAATCTTTCTTATTTTGAAATTTCTGAAATTGTTGCAACTACTAGAACTTCAGTTTATGACAGCTTAAAAAAAGCATTACATAATTTAGAAAAATGTGAAAATAAATCAAAGACTTTTTAGGTCTTTGATTTTTATTATTCACCTTTAGATTTTTACTAATTCTTCTATTTTATAGAAAGATTAGTAATAATTTCTTTGTTGACTTAATTTTTCTAATCAAGTGCTTGAACTTGTTTCTACAAGACCACAATTACCTATAACTTTTCCTTCTTTGATAAGAGCATAATAAGGTAATTTACCACTTCAACTATTTGAAATATTTAAATATTTGTAATGTAATAAACTATATGGTAGTTCATCAATATTACCTTTAACAACTTTGTCATTTTTAAATTTATTTAAATAATTCGGTAAATTTTCTAAGAAATTTTTACATATAGAACAACCATCTCTATGTGCCACATAGATTGTAGTGTTTTGTTTAGACATTTCATTTATTTCTTTATATTTATTGTTAACTTCATTTATAGTTTTTTCATTTAAATCTATTGCATAAAAAATACTTTCCATTTCATTATTTGATGTTAAATTTTTAAATTCTTTATTAATTTTTTCTAAAAAAGAATAAGAATTTTTTAAATCAGTAATTTTTTCTATATTTGTACTTATTCTATTTAAATAATTTATGAATTGTTCTCTTTCTTCATAATTAGGTAGTAAAGGAATACTGTTGATGTTATCAATGTATGTGGATGCTTTTTCTAAAAATTTTTCATTTATAAAAAAATGATTTGTATTTTTTATAAAAAATTTAAGAGTATTAATTTTTGATTTTAATTGATTATCTTTATCTTTTAAAACTTCATTTAAAACTTCATTTATTTCATCTATAAATTTTTGATTAATTTTAGAAACATAAGTTTTTAAAAAGTTTTGAATTTTTTCTTTTAAAGGTTGTGCCGGTTTTACTTTAATCTTAGTCTCAAAGACTTGTGAATATTTTTTAGTTTCTAATGAATAAATTTGATAAAAAAGGCTTCCTTCATTACTAAAAAAATCTTCTTTATAATTAATAAATAATTTTTTAATTTGAAACTTATTTTTATTTATTTCATTTTTGTTAAAAGATAAATCAAAATCATTGATTTTAACTTTATTTTTAGTTAGATTATTATTTGTATATTCATCTAAATTATTTCCAATGTAATTTAACTCTACATTTTTAGATAAATTAGTAAAAGCTTCTTTTTCTTTTTGACTTAAAGTTTTTGATTTATTAAAGTCATCATAAAAAGATTCTATATTATTGTTATTTTTTTCATATTTACATGAGATTGAAAATGGTAAAAAAGTAATTAAAGGAGTTAATAATAGTAATTTTTTCATAGTTTTCTTATTATATAATATAGAAATACATAAATATAGAAATACATAGATAATATATTTAGATTGGAATAATATGGAAGAACAAATGGATAAAAATTCTAGTTTTGAAGTTGAAAATCAACAAGATTTAAATAAAGAAAAAAGAAATCAAGAGGCTTTAAAAACTGATTATAAAGATGATGAATATTTTAATGATTTATTTAATGACGAAAAATATAGTGGTATTTATGACCTTGACAACAAAGTGGAACTTTTAGTAAAAGAAAAAGAAACTAAAAATAAAACTATTAAAAATAAATCAATTGATAAATCAATTAAAAAATATGAAAATGAAATTAATAAAAATGATTTAGATAAATTATGAAAAATTTATGAAAATAAAGGGAAAGTAATTTCTAAAAAAGATTATTTATTCCCTGAAGAATCAAATAAAATAGAAAATGAAAAATTAACACGTGAACAAGTAGTTGAAACTAAAATTAAAAGACATTTATTAGAAAAATTAAAAGATTCTATTGATTATGATAGTGTTAATTTATATCAAAATAAAATTAAACAAAATAAAAAAAATATTGGTTTAATTACTGGTTTAGTATTATTTTTCTTTTTTATTTTATTAGGAGCTATAACTTTTTATTTATTAAATATGTTTATTTTTGGTTTTGGTAGACTTGTTAATGATATAAAAGAAAATGATTATATATGATTAGGAATTTTTGGTGGTTTAGCTCTGTTAGATTTATTTTCATTAGCATTTTATATACCCCCTCTTAAAAAAGAAATAAAAAAATTAACTTATTTTATAAAAGAACATATAGCACATTCATTATTGGATAATCGTATAAAATGAATTGATCTTAAAAAATATGCTTTTAATTCATTAGTAGATTTAGATTTCGTTAATACTTCTTCAATGAAAGTTTGGGTAGGTAAAATGACTTATCCTGATGTACCACATAATAGAAGTGTTAAATGTATAGAATATAGTCATAATTATATTTATAGAAATATTAATGTAAATATTCAAGATGCTGAATTACAATATCATGATGGTTCATATGAAAAAATGAATTTAGATAAAATGAGAATTGATGATCGTGAAATTGTTAATCCAAACATTAATGAAAATGTTAATTTATTAAAAATTATTGAATTAGACTTAAAGAAATCAAAATTTGCAGAGTATGATATTCCAGATTTTAATATCTTTAATTTCTTAGAATCTTCTAAAACTTCAGCACCTGAAAATTTATATAAACTTAAAAAATATGATACTAATTTCGATGTTACTTTTAATTTACAAACAAATGTTCCAAAAGAAAAACAAGAATTATTAATAAATTCGTTAGATAAATTTATGGATGATAAATTCTTTGCTAGAGATTATTCGCATTCTAATAGTTCAATTTCTTGCTTTAATAAAAAAATTATTGCTGTTTTAGCATATGATGAAATTAAAGACAGAGAAGAAAAATATTGACAAACTTTATTTATAAATAATTTTGTTCCATTTAATCCTAGTGATTATTCATCTATTGATGATAAAAAAGAAGTAATGTTCAGTGATAATAATGAAGTTGATAAAATTAGATATTGTGATTTATTAACTTATTTAGAACAATTTGCTACCTTTTTCGCAAAAATACATACTCAAATTGAAAAAAGTTTAATGCCTTTAATTAAATTAGTAGCACATTTAGTAAACAAATAGAATTATAAAAAATGAACTTATTTAAAGATGAGTTCATTTTTTATAATTCTTATTTTATCTTTTAATTATTATTTATATTTAAACAAATAAAAATAAAGGTTAGAAAATGGAAGAAAAACAAGAAATAAAAATGAATAAAAAAGTAGGTTTTTGAACCTTACTTTTTTATACTATTTTATGATCTTTTATAGGTTTTGGTGGTGGTAATGCTTTAATGACTATTATTAAAAAAACCGCTGTTGATAAAAAGAAATGATTAACTGAGCAAGAATTTGATCAAAATGTTATTATTACCAATTTATTACCAGGTCCTAGTGCCATTGAAATGTTTAGCTATATTCCAATGAAATTATTAGGTTTTAAAAAAGGAATATGAGTTACTATTATTGGGTGTTTACCTCATGTTTTATTTACATTTTTATTAATTTATTTTTCAAAATATATACCTTCTAAATATTTGTATGTAATTAATGTAGGAGTAATTTCAACTATTATTGGAGTTTTAATAGTTTTTGCTATTAATTATTTTAAAAAAAGTTATAAGCAATTAGGAATATGACAATGAATTTTATTATTTTGTTTAGGCTTTGTTTTTAATTTTTTTGTTCCTAATCCATATAACTTACCTATTGTAATTATGTTTTTAGTGATGGGGGGTATTTTTTATTTATATTGTTATAAAAAAGAAGAATAAAGAAAAAAATAATGAAAATTTTATAGAAAAAATAGAAATTCAAGAAGATAAAAATAAAGAAATAAAAAATCAATCTGATTTAAAACAAAAAGAAGGATTAGATTTAGAAAAAGAGGTAAACCATGATTAGTGTTTTATCTTTATTAGTGGTATCTTTATTTATGATTTTGATTAGTTTATCAGTTTTTGGTGGTGGACAAATTTTTATGCCAATTTTTAATTGGTTTTGAACTAATTGCAATAAATGATTCGGAACTAATATTGATCAATCAACTATTTATAATATTTTTTCTATCAGTAATATTACTCCCGGTATTCTTTCTCCTAAATTTGCATTGCTTTCAGGTTTTTATATAACAAAAGGTGAGTGATGAGGTTGAATAACAATGTTTATTACTTATTTATTATTTGTTTTACCAGCAATTATTATTATGTATTTTGCCACTAAAAAAATTAATAAATATTCTAATAATGAAATTTTGAAAAAACTAGTGTTAGTAATGAATCCAATTGTTTCAGCCATTGTAATCTCTTTATCTTTACAATTGATTATTTCTATTACTTTTCCATATTTAATTTTTAATAACTCTTGAAAAGAATATTTAAAATTAAATTTTTCTTCTCCAAAAGTTCAATTTTTTAAAGGCTGAAGACAAATAGCTTTATATATATTTGTTCCTATAGCAGTTTCAGAAACTATTTTTCTTTTATATAAAAAAATTCCTTTAATTTTTATTATTTTAATTAATTTAGCTTTAGCGTTTATAGTTTTTGAACCTTGATTATAAAATTATCTTTATAATATTAACTATGTTAGAAATTACAGTTACATATAAAGAAAGAATAGATAAATACATTTCCAATAATACTGATATCACTAGAAATGATATCCAAGAATTAATTAAACAAAATGCAGTTTTAGTTAATGATAAAGTAGTAATGAAAGCTAATTTTATTGTTAATGAAGGACAAAATATCAAAATTTTAAAGCTTATTGAAAAACAAGAATTGAAAATTAAACCAGAAAATATTGAAATTAAAGTGGTTTATGAAGATGAAGATTTATTAGTAGTTGATAAACCTAGTGATTTAGTGGTTCATCCTGCTCCAGGTCATTTTGAACATACTTTAATTAATGGCTTAATGTATAAATATAAAAATTTATCTGATGTAAATGGTTTATTAAGACCGGGAATAGTTCATCGTATTGATAAAGACACTAGTGGATTGCTAGTAGTAGCTAAAAATAATGAAATGCATAATCTTTTATCAAATATGCTTAAAGACCATTTAATTAAAAGAAAATATTTAGCTTTAGCATTAGGTTCTTTTAAAGATAAAAATCTTAAAATAAATTTACCTATTGGCAGGGATCTAAAGAATCGCCAAAAAATGGCAGTTACTCCTAATAATTCTAAAGAAGCAATAACTAATGTAGAAGTATTAAAAGAATTTTATTATGAAGGTGAATTTTTATCTTTAGTAAAGTGTTCTTTAGAAACAGGAAGAACCCATCAAATTAGAGTTCATTTAGCATATATAAAGCATCCAGTTTATGGAGATCCTATTTATGGAAAAAAAGTTGATGATTTTAATCAAAGATTACATGCTTATAACTTAAGTTTTATTCATCCTAAAACCAAAAAATTAATTAATCTTTTTTCATTTCCAAGTAAAGAATTTGAAATAAGTAATTTTGATTTTTTAACCTTTATTGAAGGTGAAAAAGAAAAAGTAGATTAAACAAAGATCTACTTTTTTATTCCATCTCATTTCGGTTTTTAAAAATTAAATTGATAGGACAGCCAGTAAAATCAAACATATTTCTTAACTGATTTTCTAAAAATCTTTGGTAAGAAAAATGAAGATATTTTTTATTATTTACAAATAAAACAAAGGTAGGAACTAAATCTTTTGTTTTTCTTACAAAATAAATATTTAAAATTCCATTATTAAAACTTTTTGGAGGTTGAATAAGTTGAGATTCTAAAATTAATTCTGATAGTAAATTTGGTTTAATATCTCTTTCTAAATTAGCCTTAACTTTTAGAATAGTATCTATTAATGTATCGATCCTTAAACCCGTTTTAGCAGAAATAAATACAATAGGAATTCAAGTGGCAAATTGAAAACGTTTATTAAGCATTTTTTTATAATCACTCATTGTATTGGTTTCTTTTTCTACCAAATCTCATTTATTAATTACTATAATGATAGGTTTATTACTTTCTAAAGAATAACCAATAATTCGAGCATCAAAATGTGATATTTCTTGAGTGGCATCAATCATAATAATTGATAAATTAGATTCTTCTAGAGAACTTTTAGCTCTCATTAAAGCATATTGGTCAACAACATCTTCGATTTTACTTTTTCTCATTATTCCGGCAGTATCCACAATATTAAAATATTGATTTTTAATTTTAATAAGTGATTTTACACTATCTCTTGTAGTTCCTGGAATATTAGAAACAATAGAACGATTTTCTTTGGTTAAAATATTTAGCAAAGAACTTTTTCCTGCATTTGGACGTCCTATGATTGAAAGTTGAAAGTAATTTTCATTTTGATCTTCACTAAAATCTAAATATTTTAAAGCTTCGTCTAAAACATCTCCTACACCATTTCCATGTAAAGCAGAAATAGGAAAAATGTGATCCACACCTAATGAATATCAAGCATAATTAAATTGAGAAATACTTTCTAATTTGTTAGCTGCCACAATAATTTGTTTATTTGCCTTTCTTAAAATATTTAAAATAAAAGCATCATCATTAGAAGGTTCGTTATTACCATCTACTAAAAAAATAATTACATCTGCTTCATCAATAGCTATTTTAGCTTGAATTTGAATTTCTTCTTGGAAAGAATTTTTATTATTTTTAATTTCAATTCCACCAGTATCAATAACTTTAATTGTTTTACCATTTCATTGAATATTTTCATAAAGCCTATCTCTAGTTATTCCTGGACGATCATAAACAATCGAAGAACGTTTACCAATTAAACGATTAAAAAGGGTACTTTTACCCACATTTGGTTTTCCAATAATTGCAATGCTATTTCTCATTATTGTAAATTTTCCTTTTCTTTAATAATTGAAATAATTTTGTTAACTACTTCTTCAAAAGACATAAAAGTACAATCTATTTCAATAGCATCTTCTGTTTTATGCAAGGGATCATTTTTACGGTTAATATCATTAAAATCACGTTCTTTAATTTCTTTATAAACTTGTTCAAAATCACTTTTAAAACCTAATTCTTTATTTTGAATTGATCTACGTTTTGCTCTTTCTTCGGTAGAAGCAGATAAAAAGATTTTTACTTCAGCATTAGGCATAATTTTAAAGGTAGTATCTCTTCCATCCATAATAAAACCCCTCTGCACATTAGTAGTTTTTTGAATAGTTTTAACAATAAAATCTCTTATTTTTTGATTTTTAGCCACTATGGAAGCAGCAAGAGAAATTTCATCACTTCTTAAATATTTAGAAACATTTTGATCATTTAAAAAGATATTTTCTTTTTGGTCAAAGGAAATAACTATAGAATTTAATACTTTATCAACATCATTTTCATTGGTAGCATCTAATTTATTTTTTAAAAAATAATAAGCAAGAGCTCTATAAAAACTTCCGGTGTTAATATAAAAATAATTTAATTTTTTTGCTATTTCAATTGAAACGGTAGATTTTCCAGCTCCAGAAGGTCCATCAATCGCTACATTAACTTTATTTATTTTTTCCATAATTTCTCCTTTAGTTTAACTAAAATTCAAATTTATTTATAGTAATTTCACCTGTTTTATCAATACTTACAGTTTCTAATCCTTCATAATAAGGTGAATTAGTATCATCAAATCTATAATCATCTAATAATGCTTCTAGGTCATTAGTTTTAAAATTATTAGTAAAATGATCAACATTTTCATTAATATCTATTTGATTTGGTAATAGTTTTTCTATTTCTAATAATCAATTATTTAAAAGTGTTATGTTTTCAAAACTAGTTGAGTTTTTATTTAATGATATATTTAAATCAGATAGAAATAATTCGTTATTTTGATCATAAAAATTAAAATTATTATTAACATTTTTATTAAATCAATCAACATTTTTCTTGAGTGCTGCATCAGAATTTAATAAAGCATTAAACATTGATTTTTCAGTTAATAAAGAAGCATAAACTTCTTTATTTTTTAAAATTCTATCCTCATTTTTTTTCATAATACCAATTATAAACAAACATTAAAATATAGTTAAAAATATTGAAAAAAACTAATTTTAGGAATTTTTTTATTTTTTATAATTTAACTTATTTTATATACTTTAGTATATAAAATTATATTTAAAATTGACTTATAAATGTGCTATTTGGTATAATAAAACTTATAGTTAATTTTAATTTTTTAATATGAAAGGAAACATATGGCTAAAGAAAAAGATGAAACAAAGTATACAGCTAGTAATATAAAAGTTCTTGAAGGACTTGAACCTGTTAGAGTTAGACCAGGGATGTATATTGGTACTACTGGAATTAAAGGATTACATCATTTAATTTGAGAAATTGTAGACAATTCCGTTGATGAATGTATGGCTGGTTTTGCAAATAGAGTAGAAATAACTATTGGTGAAGATGAAACTATTGAAGTTTCAGATAATGGTAGAGGGATTCCTGTTGACATTCACCCTAAAACTAAACTTTCTACAGTAGAAACCGTTTTAACTGTTTTACATGCTGGAGGTAAATTTGATCAATCTTCATATAAGGTTTCTGGAGGACTTCATGGAGTTGGTGCTTCTGTAGTTAATGCTCTTTCAGATAGTTTTGAAGTATGAGTAAAAAGAAATGGTAAATTACATTATGCTCAATTTGCTAATGGTGGAAAAATTATTAAACATCTTGAAGTAATTGATCAAGTGGATTTAGAAGATACAGGAACTAGAATTAAATTTCATCCAGACTTTACCATTATGGATAAAAATAAATTTGATAAAGATGCTATTTTAGACCATGCTAAACAAATTGCTTATTTAAATAAAGCTTTAACTGTAGTAGTTTCTGATAAAAGAGATAATTCTTATGAAGAATTTTTCTTTGAAGGTGGAATTGTTGATTATGTAAAAGAATTAAATGAAGGACAAAAAATTCTCCATGAAGAAATTATTTATGCTGATGGTGATTATGCTTATCAAAATCAACTTCCAGTACATGTAGAAGTAGCTATTCAATATAATGAAAAATATATTGGTAATGTGGTTTCTTATGCTAATAATATTGTTACTGTTGAAGGTGGAACTCATGAACAAGGTTTCTATGATTCTTTAGTAAGATTAATCAATAATTATGCGATTAGCAATGGTTATTTAAAAATTGATGCTTCTAATGATGATAAATTAACTAGAGATGATATTAAAGAAGGTATTACCGCTATTATTTCAGTTAAACATGCTGAACCTATTTTTGAAGGGCAAACTAAAGGAAAATTAGGTAATAAAGATGCTAGAGCAGCAGTTAATAAAGTTTTATCAGAAAGATTAGAAAGATTTTTAAATGAAAATCCTGATGTAGCTAAAATTATTATTGAAAAAACTTTATTAGCTAAAAAATCTCGTTTAGCTGGAATTGCTGCTAGAGAAGCAACAAGAAGAAAAACTGTTTTTGAAGGTGGCTCATTACCTGGAAAATTAGCAGATTGTTCTTCAAAAAATGCTGAAATTTCTGAACTTTACATTGTCGAAGGTAATTCTGCGGGTGGTTCTGCTAAAATGGGTAGAGATCGTAATACTCAAGCAATTTTACCTTTAAGAGGTAAGGTTATTAATGCTGAAAAAAATCAAGCAAAAAAACTTTTTGCTAATGCAGAAATTCTTTCAATGATTACTGCTTTAGGAACAGGAATTGGAGAAGAATTCAATATTAATAAATTAAGATATCACAAAATTATTATTATGACTGATGCCGATGTTGATGGTGCCCATATTAGAACTTTACTATTAACTTTCTTTTACCGTTATTTTAGAGAATTGATTGAATATGGATTTATTTATATAGCCCAACCTCCACTTTACAAAATTTGACAAAATAAAACTGTTGAATATGCATATAATGATGAACAAAAAGATGAAATAATTAAGAAATTAAATTCAAGTAGCAAAATCAATATTCAACGTTATAAAGGACTTGGAGAAATGGATCCAGAACAACTTTGAGAAACAACAATGGATCCAGATAATCGTAAAATGCTTCAAGTACAAATTGAAGATGCAGCAAGAGCAGATTGAGCTTTTACTACCCTTATGGGAGATGAAGTTTTACCAAGACGTGAATTCATTGAAAATAATGCTAAATACGTTAAAAATATTGATTTTTAATCCTATAATTAAGTTAAAAAAGCAAAATGATAATATGTTCCATTTTGCTTTTATTTTTCAAAAAAAAATCCAAAGGAATTATTTTACCTTTGGATTTTTAAGTTATTTATTATTTAGCAATGTGTTCAGTCATTACTTCATTTTCAATAACTAAGAATCTATCACCTTTTTGAACACCATAAGGTTTTAAAGCATCTCCTGCTTTAGCATGATTCTTTTTAATTTGTTCAAATAATTTAATTGAATCTAATGAGTTTCATACACTAGAAGTAACTCCAAAACCACCAATTAATTTAGGATCATTAATAATTCCTATGATAATTACATTAGGTCTAAATTTAGCTACTTCTTCTAATAATTTACCAGTTCTTGATAAAACAACAGCAAATTTGTAATCACCATATCTAGTTCTGTTAGCAACTTCATAAGCAATTCTTGCTCTTTTATCAGGAGTAGATTTTCTTCTTACTTCTTCTAATTGGGTGTCATAGTAAACTTCATTATAAAATTCTTTTTCAGCTCTTTGGTTAATAGCAGCCATAGTTTTAACAGCTTCCACTGGGAAATTACCACTAGCTGTTTCACCTGAAAGCATAGTTGAATCAGCACCTAATTCAGTAGCGGTATAAACATCAGTAACTTCTGCTCTAGTAGGATGAGGTGAATTTTCCATAGAGTCTAACATTTGAGTAGCAACAATAACTGGTTTTCCTGCTTCACGACATTTTCTAATCATCATTTTTTCAAAGTATGGAACATCATAGTAAGGAATTTCTAATCCTAAATCACCACGAGCTACCATAATTCCATCAGAAGCTTCAATAATTTCATTAATGTTTTTAATTCCTAAACTTGATTCAATTTTAGAAATGATTTTAATGTGTGAACCACCATTTTTGTTTAATAATTCTCTTAATTCGTTAACGTTTTTAGGTGAATTAACAAATGAAGCAGCAATGTAGTTAACTCCAACTTTAATTCCAAAAAGAACATCATCAATATCTTTTTGTGCTAAAAATGGTAAAGAAAATTCAACACCTGGTAAATTAATTCTTTTATTGGTTTTTAATTTATGTTGGTTTTCAGTTTTAACTAGTACATAACCTTTACCTACTTCGGTAACGATAGAAATTAATTTTCCGTCATCAAATAAAACTTCATCACCTTTTTTAAGGTCATTGCTCATATCATAAGCAACGGTAATTTCATCTTCATTACCTTCTAAATTTTGATATTTTTCAGTGGTTGTTCAAACTTTAACAATTTTATTTGCTGGAATAACTTGCATTCCATCTTTCATTTTTCCTAAACGAATTTCAGGACCTTTAGTATCTAACATTAAAGAAATAGGAATATCTAAATCTTTTGAAACTTTTTTTGCTAATTCAAATTTATTTAAATGTTCCTCATGAGTTCCATGACTAAAGTTGGCACGAATACATGTAACTCCATTTAAAACAATTTGTTTTAAGGTTTCATAATTATCTGTAGAAGGTCCAATAGTAGCTACTAATTTACTTCTTTTATCAGTAAGTTTCATTTTTTCTCCTTAGATTTTAAATAATAATTTGTATAAAAAATATATCTTTAATATTGTATTACAATAGAAAATTTTAATAAATAGATTATTATATTTTTCATATTAAAGTAAATAAAAAAGCATCTTATTAGATGCTTTGAAAGGAGTTAAAAGTTTAACAAATGGTACGCTCTAGAGGACTCGAACCTCCGACCCAATGGTTAAAAGCCATTTGCTCTACCGCCTGAGCTAAGAGCGCATCAATGGTGCCCAGAACTGGACTTGAACCAGCACAGTCTTGCGACCGAGGGATTTTAAGTCCCTTGCGTCTACCTATTCCGCCACCTGGGCATTAAGTATATAAAATATACTTTTTAATTATATAGAGATTTTGAAAAATATTTATAATTTTTTTATTTTTTTCTAAAAAAATTAATCAAAAAATCACCAATTTTATGGTGATTTTCATCTATAAATTTAAATAATTATTTCTTTTCTAAAGTAACTGAGTAAACATTTTTTGAAATTGTTTTATTTTTAAAATTGTATAATCTGAAGAAAAATGTAACTTTATTACCTTCGATTTTTGTCCCTATATAACCACTTCCACCTCATTTACCACTTTTACTTTTATATACAGGTTTTTTGTGGTTAACTGCTTGAGTTGTTTTATCAATACCTTTTATTTTAAACAATGCTTTTCCTTTATAACTAGCATTTCCTTTATCATCTTTTCCATGGAATGAACCACTAGTATAACTAAATGAAACTTGATTAAATTTCCCTAATTCATTAAATCAATTTTGATCAATAATTTCAGCTTTAGCATTTTCATAATCAAAGGTCATTGATTCATCAATTTTTAAACCTGAAGCTGAATCTATAGTAGCATCTTGAGGTCCTACTAATTTAACTTTACCAAATTCTTCTGTAGGGTTAGCAGGATTAGATGGTGTTGAAGGGTTGCTTGGATTAGAAGGATTAGATGGGTTTGCTGGATTACTTGGATTAGAAGGATTATTTTGATTATTTTCTGGAACTGTTGGTTTTTGTGGTTTGGTATTATCTCCACAAGAAACCGATAAAGCAATAGTAGGTAAAACAGCTAATGAAGATAAAGATAATAATAATTTTTTAAATTTCATATAGAAATATTTTCCTTTCATTTCTCTAATATAAATAAAGATTACTTCTATATTTTATGCTTATTGTTTTATGTTATAAGACAATATGGAAATAAACACACAATTTAATTATAAAAATAAAAAATGTATGTAATTTTACATACATCGAAATTAATCTAAAGGAACTATTTTTTGGTTGTAGTAGCTTTTTTAGAAGTAGTTGCTTTAGTTGTGGTTTTTTCAGATTTAACAGATTTTGTAGTTTTTTCTTCTTTTTTAGGAGTTTCTTTAGCAGGTTTCTTTTCTACTTTTGTAGTTTTAGGTTCTTTTATTTCTTCAACTTTTTTTGTTTCTTTTTTAGGAGTTTCTACTTTAGTTTTAGCAACTTTGTCTTTGCTTTCAACTTTAGTATGTTTTCCTGCTTTACATTCAGCAACAAAAGTTTCTAATCTTGAAACTTTTCTGCTTCCTTTATTAACGTGGAAAATTCCTTTTTGAACTGCTACTGCTATTAATGATTTAGCATTATTTAATAATTCTTCTTGTTTTTTATCTTGTGCTAATGCTGCTTCTCTTGCTAATCTAATAGCTTTTCTAACACGATTTTTCATCGCATTATTTCTTAATCTGTTTTTTTCTTGTTTAGCAATACTTTTAATATTTGCTTTAATTTGTGCCATAATAGCCTCCTCTTTTTTCATATAAATAAAAGATGATTATTTAAAAATAATCACTTGAAAAAATCATTAAAATTATACCAAAAAGATATTTTCTTATATATTAAATATATAATGTATAACAGTATAAAAATAAGGAAGTTTTATGGAATTTGAATATCAAGTAATTTTGGATTTTGAAGCAATAAATGAACAGCATTTGCATAAATTTCATAATAATTTAAAAAAACGAATTATCTTTTGTGTATCTATAGGAATTAAAAAAAATAGCGATAAAAAATTCATAACTACTTATTTATTAGCAGATTTTAAAGATGAAAAATTAATTCAAAATAATTTATTAGAACAAATAAGAAATTTTATTGAAATAAACACTTCTTATTCTTCTTGAGAAGAAATATCTAAAAAAGTTCAATTTATAGGCTGGAATCCGGATTTAGAAAATTCATTTTTTAAAGAAGTATTTAAAGATAAAGAAATATCAATTAAAGTTAAAAATGTTATAAAAAATTCTAAATTTTCTTTTAGTTTAGATCGTTTAACTAAAAACAGCAAATATGATAAAGAATTTTTTACAAATATAAAAAAAGCTAGTTTAAAAATATACGAAAAATATAAAGATCGTTTAGGTTTTTTAGCTTCGTTATGTGGAATGCTAATTTTTTGTAAAATAAATAAAAGAAAAACATATAAAAAAGATCTAAATACTTTACTAAACAATATAACTTTAAAACAATTAAAAAATGATCTATATTTTTATTCTATTCATGATACTTATAAAACCATTTGTTTATATCAACATCCAAAAGAATTAAATCTTTTTATAGAATATTATAAAAATTTACAAAAAGAAGTATATGATGATTTTAATTTAATTGAACTAAAAAATAAATATAAAATAATAATTAATTTAAATAAAATCAATAATTTTATTAATAGTAAAAAAACAAATCATATGAAAAGTATTGATGACTTAATAAATACTTTGAATAACAAAGTTTACCTTGATACTTTTTTAAGTACTAAAAATTTTGAAGATAAAGATAAATTTCAAAAATTATTAAAAAAACATTTGAATTATTTAAATACTAATAAAAAAAATATAGAAAATATAGAATTTAAAAATATTCAAATTATAGAATTAGAAGATCAAATATCTAAACTTAAAAAAACTATTGATGAAATAGAAAATGAAAAAAAACAAATTTTAATAACGTTTAAAGAGAATTTCTTTATTAAATATATAAAGAAAAATTAATTTTATTAAATTAAAATGTAATATAAAGGAGGAATAATGTTAAATAATTTAACTTTATTAAAAGATACTGTAAAAACCCAAAATAATGGTTCAAGCACTTTAAGTGGTGTTACAATGTGAATTATTTTTGGGGTTTTATTAGCAGGAATGTTAGCTATTTTTGTTTTTGCTACTATAAAGGATGCAATTAATCGTAAAAAACTTAAAAAAATAAGAATTAAAAATGAAGAAGATATGAAAATTTTTAATGCTTATGCTTTAATTTATATCAATAAATTAATTGAGATTAATCAAAAATATTTAGATAAATTTCAACCTTCAATTGGTCAATATAAAATGAATCAAATTATTAATGGAGCAAAAAACTCTTTAAATGAATTGATACAAACTGAAGGATTTAAAAATTTAATTAAAAATGGTGATTTTGAACAAAAACAACTTATAGATCAAATTAATAATTTAAATTCTATAAGAAGTAATAATTGAGAAAAGAAAAATTATGAAGCAATAAACTTTTTTAAAAATAAAGTGTCAGCTTTAGATCTTTCTTTATATCAAGAAGAAGTTAAAAAAGCAGATCAAACCATATCTAATTTTTATAAAGAAGAAATAGCTAAAAGTTTAGAGATGGAAGAAATTGAAGCTAATGAAAATTTAGAAGAAGAAAAGAAAGAAAACAATGAAACACAATAATAAAATTACTATTCCTAATATCTTGACTATTTTAAGATTGGTAATGGTTATTCCTTTTTTAATATTTATGTTTTTAGCATACATTTATATTAAAAAAGACTATTTAAATATTTCTTACGATTATTCAGTAAAAGGAAGAATTTTTTTAGCTATTTCTTTATCTATTTTTATGTTGGCAATGATTACAGATTTTTTTGATGGTTATTTAGCAAGAAAATATCATCAAGTAACAGAATTTGGAAAATTGTGAGATCCATTAGCAGATAAAATAATGATTACCTCTTCAATGATTGTTTTATCTATTTTTGGAGTTATTCCAGTATGAATTATTTTAACTTTTATTTTAAGAGATTTAATTATCGATGGTGCTAGAGTAGTAATGGCTAAAAATAATATTAGCGTTGCTGCAAAATGAACAGGTAAAGCTAAAACAATGATGCAAAGCATAGGAATAATCATTTTATTTATTATTTTTATATTTTTTGATATTTCAAATCAAGAATTTTTAATTAACCATATTCCTTCTACATTAAAAAATAAAATTGATAATAAATTAATTATTATTTTATTTATTCATTTAATTAATTTACCAATGATTATTGCTGCAATTTTAAATATAGTTTCAGGTATAGAATATTTTAATTCTATTAAACCTTACATTAAACTTAAACCAGATAATGAATAAACGCAACATTTACAAAAAATGTAAAATTGCTTATATATTAAATTTAAAATTAAGATAATAGGATGTTATTATGAGCAAAAAATATTCTATACTAGGATAAAAAATTAGACTCGCAAAGAAATTAATTGCGAGTTTTTTTCGCCTTTAAAAAGATATTTAATTTTATATAATTATTTTGCAGTAGCAACTAATCATCTTTTTATACTTATATTTTATTTTTAAGATAAAAGTTAAAAAAGTTAATTAACTGATTTTTTAAAAAAAGAATCATTCTCAGAAATTTTGTTTATTGATAATAAACATAGTTAATTATGTATTGCTATTGCATATTTTAATAGAAAGGAATTTATTATGCTAATTAATCGAAAACTAGCTATGAAAATATGAAATGATATATTTTCTAAAAACAAAATATACGCTAAAGATTTTGCAGGTAGACTTATCTGCAAATCATCATATGGAGATGAAAATAGTCAATTTGGTTGAAATATAGACCATATTATTCCACAAAAACAAAATGGTAAAAGTGATTTTTATAATCTTACCCCTTGCCATATTTTAACTAATCAAGAAAAAGGTTACAAAACAACTTTTTGAGCTAACAACAAACTTTTTCAAATTAGAAAAAATGAATTAGTTTTTATAAAAAAAATATAAAAATATGGATATAAATAAAAAAACAGCTAATCAAATATGGAATACATATTTTGGTAAGGAAACAAAAACTAAAGATTTTGCTGGAAGAATGATAGTAAAAGGAGCTTATGGGGATTGAAATAGTAAATTTAGTTGAAATATAGATCATATTCTTCCTAAAAAATTAGGAGGTAAAGATAATTTAAATAATCTTATCCCTTGCCATATTTTAACTAATCAAGAAAAAGGTCAGAGTTTTCCAAGTTTTAAAAGTAATGGTGAAGAATTTCAAATAAAAAAAGTAATGAATCACTATGAAATACATAAAAACGAACATTATAAAAATATTGAAGAATTAAGCAAATTAAATTGCAACTTTTATAATTCAAATGAAGGTTTAAAATTTTTTTATGAAAATGAATATGCGGAAAACACTTTTTCAGCTATCTTTCTCATAAAATTGAAAAATCCTTCTTATGAAGTTTTATATTGAATTAATTATTTTTTAGAACAAAATAAACTTTCATTTTTATATGATGATCGGAATACTGCATATATAGTTAGAAAATATGATATTCCTAAAAAAAATGATATTTCTTATTTATTAAATATTTGTATTTTATTAAATACATATTTAAAATATTTTTTTATTCAATATGATCATTTAGATTCTTATAATATTTATTACATTGTAAAAAATTATAATGATGAATCTAAAAAATTTTCTGATGATTTATATTCTGAAAAAAATGATTGTTATTGAAAAAGAACTGAAAATACCATTTTTGTCAATGAATTAGTTTATATAAATTCAGAGGAAATAAAAAATAATGTTTCTAATCATAATTTTTACTATAATAAATATCTTTCATATGATTATCATTTCATTAATTTAAGAAAAAATTTAGAAAAAGAAATAAAAATATTAGAACAAGAAAAAGATTAATTTCATAATATAAAGAAACAAAATGAAAAACAAACGAAAAACAATAAAAATTATTAAATTATTTTCTTTAATAATTTCTTTTGGTATTGCTACTTTTTTATCTTTATTTTCATTTGAAAAAATGCAATGAATTTGAGATGAAGGGTTTTTATACCAAAAAATATTGGGTTCATTTGCAGGTTTTTCTGCATTTGCTGGTATTTTATCTACTATTTATTTCTGAAAAAGAAATCAAAAAGGATATTGATTAGGAATTATCCATGCGCTTTTATTTGGAATGTATGCTTTATCTGTTAATTTAACTGGAGAGTTTATTGTTAATTTAATATTTTATATACCAATATATATATATTTATGAATTAAATTAAATGTAGGAAATAAAATTAAAATTTTAGTAATAAATATTAGAAGTTTAATTATTTTTATAAATTTAGGAATTATTATATTTATTTCCTTTTGATTTATAACTCCCTTATTAAATGATATATGAGCAAAATTTCTAAAATTAGATTCTGTTAAATACGGGAATAATTTTAATTATTTTATATTCGCAAAAGTATTAAGTAATTTAATAAATACTATATGTATCATAGCTTTAATAATGATGATTTTTGGATATCAACAATCTTGATATGTGTGATTAGTTAAAAATGCTTTAGCAATTATATTTTTTTCAGGGATAGGATTTTTAAATGTTTCTGTAATAATAATGAACATATTATATGGATCTCTTTCAATATTTATTTATATTAATGTAAAAAAGGAAAAACATCTTCATATTTCAATAATAGGACCTGGAGCAGTAGGTAAATCAACCATTATAGAAAAATTAAAAATTTTCTTTAAAGAAAAAGATATAAAAATATTTGATGAGAGAGATTTTTTAGAAGGCAAATTTGAAGAATATATGAAAAATATGCCTGATAATGCTTATGATATGCAAAAATTATTTTTTAGCGAAAGATTAAAACAAATTGATCAATCATTTTTAGAAAAAAGAACTGTTATGGATAGACATTTAATTGATGATTTTATATTTCCAAGAGTACATATGGAATTAAATAATTTTAATGAATATCAAAAAAATCAATGATTTAAAGTTGAAAAACAATATATAAATAAATTGAGTAGAAGACCAAAATTGGATCCGTGAAAAAGTGGTTTGTTGGAATAAGTTTTATAAAAATCAAAATCTTATGAAATTGATTTTTACCTAACTTTTTGCTTCAAAATTATTATAGCGTTATTTTATTTTTATTTTCTAATTTTTTTCTTTTGCTTCATCCCGATTCAGATTTTTATTTTTTTGCTATTTTTTACAGTTTATTCCCTCGCGCGCACATTTATATGCAAGATAAGGAAAAAATCAGTAAGTCCTTACCGGACTATTTTTCCTTATCTTTACTTTATATATTTATACTATGTATAAATATATAAAGTAATATTAGTGAAGCAAACTGCCTCAAAAGTGAGTCAGTTAACCAAAACTGATTCACTTTTGAGGCAAATTTGAGGCGCACAAAAAATTACATATATACATAGTATATATGTAAAAAACTTAAAAACCGACTCAAAACTGCTTCACTTTTTCACACGAGAGCAAAAAAATGAAAAAAATTAGTCAAAAATAGCAGCAAAACCTTTCTTAATATTTTGATACATTACTATCATTTTTAGGTTATTTCTGCTATATAAACTATGATGTTTATTCAAATTTTTCTTAAACAAATGATAAACGCAATGCTCTGTATAACTTTTATTTTTTAACAAATCACCACTTTTATTTCAAATAAAATTTTTATTTTTATTAATAAATTTTATGAAGATTTTAATGTTTTTATTAACACTTTCAGGGACATTTTTAGTTTTTATTTCTTCTAAAAATGTGTCTTTTAAGAGTAAATATTGTTCCATATTTCCACTATCAAAAACAGCATTAAATAGGTTAATTCAATAATCGCCAAAGACATTAGAAGTTCATTTTTTGAAGAACATTTTATTGTCTTTTGTAGTAAATTTATTGAACCCAAAAGTAGCATTAACTATCTTTTTCAAATGGAAAAAATCTAATACATATTCAACATTTAACTTATGAGAAAGGGTCTTCATTCAAGTAGCACCATCTCCATTTATTGTTAGCTTTTTTCTATCAATTTTTAGAGAAGATAATAACTTATCTATCTTATTTACATAACTATCAAAAGTCTTATTTTCTTCTTGTTTTACACCAACCAAATGTTCATCAAAATAAGCTATTCCACCAGCAACAATACTTTTCTTAAAACTCAAAACATTCAATCTATATCTACATTTTTTAACCTTATTTTCACTATGACTTTTTATAAATAAATCATCAATTTGTATATCTAATTCTGCCTCTTTTTCCTCCTCTATTTTGGTATAAACTTCTTCTAAAAGTTCTTCATTTTTTTCTTTTATTCTTTCCTCTATTTTGAACTTTTTAATTCAATATCTAACCAATTGCACAGAAGGCCAATTGGGTTTATTATGTATAGTTCTTCCTTCTAAATAATCAATAATTGCTTCTCTAAAAATGCTTATTTCATATTTAGTATATTTAAGTTCTTTTGCTATATCGTTGTGCAAATATATAAACCTAACATTTCTTTTTTCTTTTTTATCTCACTTTTGATAAGTGGTTATGTTAATATCTAAAACACCTTCTCTTGTAATTCATTTTTTTGTTTTTGTCTTAAATACAGTTCAATCAGGATACAAGATTTTTCTTGTAATCGTTCTAAATTTTTCTTCTTCATAATTAGAATATAATGCTGCTTTTTTATAAGTATTACTTCTAATATCACTAAAAATATAATCATTCAAATTCATTTTTGCTCCCACCAAAATATAAATAATGTTTGCTATTATAACGTAATAAAAAAATAGCAACTATTTCTATTGGTTAGAAAAGTGCTATTTTATACCCATATTTTAGTTAGAAAAATGCAATTTTACATTTTCAAAGTATAGGAATGTTCTTCTTCCATACTTTTTCTTCTAAATCTTTTTAATTCAAAATCATCCATTTTTTCTATTTCTTTAATCTTTTCTTTAATATTTATTTTTAATTTAATATCAACTTTGTCATAAAATTCAATATTTATTCTTCCTTTTTCATCACAAAAAACTATCGCTTGATGAAAAACTACATTATGGTTTTCAATATTTCAAACCAATTTTTCTATAATTCTTTTATATTTTTCATCACTTATCATTGAATTGTTATATTGATTTTCCAATTCAAATAAACTTTCAAATTCCTCTCTTTTCATAATATTTATAGAAGTGCAATTTACAATAGCTCCGTGCTTTTCATCTAATAGTCCGTTTTCAAAAGTTATATTTTCCCCAAATTCATCTCTTCTTTTATTTGTTTTTCTATCAAATAAAGACTTAGCAGTTAAATAATAAACATAATCATCATTGTAAAAGACTACCAAAGGGTGATAATCTTGTATGATAGAATTATCTTTATTTCTGCTACTTTTCTTAAAACCACAAATTTTTTGTAAAGTTTTTTTGCTAATTCCAACTTTACTTTTTTTCTTAAATTTTTTGCTTTTAAGAAGAACATTAATTGCTATAAATATTTCAACTAAAACTTTATTTTTACTAAATAATTGAAAATAACTTTCACTAATACTAAACGTGCTTTTATAAAGTTTTAGTATGAACTTGTAGTCCAAAACATCATATTTTTTTGAGTTATATTTAAGCTTAAAATTTTTTGTTTGCATTTCTTTTCTAACAATTTCAAAAGTTAAAGTTGTTTGAAATCTTTTGCTTAAATCTCTTTCACTAAAATAACTCATAGTTGCTCCTGGCTGCTCCTAACTAAAAAATATAAAAAACACTAACCGAAGCAATCAGTTAGTGTTTTATTCTTAACAAACCGTTTTTTCACGGATCCCCAAAATTGGATATTTTGTTTATTATTAGAGCAAATTATAATGAAATCAAATTATGAAGAACAAAACGTGCTAATGAAGAACCTAATAGAAAAAATGAATTAGGTAAAGAAAATGAAATTTTCTTTAAAAAAGTAAATGAAAAATATTATGATTTAAATTCTCAATGATATAAAAATGCTAATAAATTTAGTAAGAAAGTTATTATTTTTGATGATAAAGAACAAGAATACATATTAAATGAAATAAAAAAGAATATTTTATTGTATTTGAAACAAACTACAAAATACTAATAAAAAACTATTAAATTTTAATTGCTAGTTTTTTATTTTTTCCTATTTTTAATAATTATTAAAAAATCAACCTATGAATAGGTTGATTAAAATATTATTATTGGATTTTATTAGTATCCTTCAGTAGCAGGTTTACCTTCCATAATAGCAACTGAACGAGAAGTTCCAAAACGGTTTGCTCCAGCTTTTACCATTGCTTCCATATCAGCAAATGATGAAACTCCACCAGCGGCTTTAATTAATAATTTGTCACCACATACTGATTTCATAATTTCAACATCTCTAACTGATGCTCCACGAGTAGAAAAACCAGTTGATGTTTTAATAAATTCAGCTCCTGATTCCATAACGATTTCAGTTATTTTTTTGATTTCTTCTTCATCTAATAAAGCAGTTTCAACAATAACTTTTAAAGTATTTTTACCACAAGCTTTTTTTACAGTTTTAATGTCTTCTAAAACATATTTATAGTCATGGTCTTTAAATTTACCAATGTTAATAACCATATCAATTTCATCAGCACCTAACTTGATAGCTTCTTTAGCTTCAAAAGCTTTAGTTTCACTTGTACAAGCACCTAATGGGAATCCAATAACTGAGGTAATTCCTACACCACTTTTTGCTAATTCTTTTTTACAGTATGTAATTCATGATGAATTTACACAAATAGTTTTAAATTCATATTTTTTAGCTTCAGAAATTAATTTATCAATATCTGCTTTAGTAGCGTTTGGTTTTAAAAATGTATGATCTATCATTTTGTTGTATTCAATCATATTTTCTCCTTTTAACTTAATTTATCTAAAATAATTTTATTTTCAATTTTAACATTATTAATTTTATAACTTTGTGCTAATTCATTAAGCAAAGTTTTTTCGATAGGTTTTGATGAATATAAAATGAACATTGTGTCACCTTTTTTAACTTCATCATTTGTTTTAGTTTTAATAGTTATTCCAGCTTCGAAATCAATAGAATCTTCTTTAGTTGCTCTACCAGCACCTAATTTCATAGCTACAATTCCAAAAGTTAAACTATCAAAAATTTCTACAAAACCATTTTTTTCTGCTTTAACTTCTAATTTATATTTTGGATTTCAAAAATCTTTAGCTTTTAAAATTTCTACATTACCACCTTGGAGAGTAATAAATTCATAGAATTTTTCTAAAGCTTTACCATTTTGAATAACTTCTTCTATTTTTTCAATTGCTTCTTCATGTGAAGAAACTAATTTAGCTTGTTCTAAAATGGTAGCACATGAAGAAAAAACTAATTCATTAAAGTCTTTAGGACCTTTTCCTTGTAAAGTTCTAATAGCTTCTAATACTTCATTTTTATTTCCTATTTCACAACCAATAGGTCTATCCATATTAGTGATTTCCGCTCTAACGTCTACACCTAAACCTTTTCCAATATTAATCATAGTTCTTGCTAATAATCTAGCTTGTTCTAGATCTTTCATAAAGGCACCTTTACCACATTTAACATCTAATAAAATAGCATCTGAACCAGTAGCTAATTTTTTAGACATAATACTTGATGCAATTAAAGGAATAGATTGTACACAGTTAGTAACATCTCTTAAAGCGTAAAGTTTTTTATCGGCAGGAACCATTTCGTTTGATTGTCCAATAACGGCAATTTGGTGTTTTTTAACTTGTTCAATAAATTGTTTATCAGTTAATTCAACATGAAAGCCAGGAATTGATTCTAATTTATCAATAGTTCCACCAGTATGACCTAAACCTCTACCAGACATTTTGGCAACTGGGGCGCCTAAAGCAGCTACAATAGGAGCAACTGCTAAAGTAGTTTTATCACCAACTCCACCAGTTGAATGTTTATCTACTTTAATACCTGGAATTTCTTTAAGATTCATAACTTTACCAGAATGCATCATTGTAGAAGTTAAAACATTAATTTCTTCATTAGTCATTCCATTAAACATTACCGCCATAATAAAAGCAGCCATTTGATAATCAGGAGTTTTACCTTTTACATAAGAAGAAATTAAAAATTCAATTTCTTCTTTAGTTAAAGGTTTATTCAATCTCTTTTTTTCAATTAAATCTACTACTCTCATATTATTCAGCCATTTCTAATGCAATTTGCATCATTTTGGTAAAAGCAGTTTGTCTTTCTTCAGCGCTGGTTGCTTCATTAGTGATTAAATTATCACTAATAGTTAATAAACAAGCAGCATTTTTACCTAATTTTTCAGCATTAGTAAATAATGCGTAAGATTCCATTTCTACACAAGCAGCTTGAGTAGTTTTGATTCTTTCTTCTAAAGAAACAGAAGCATAGAAAACATCAGAAGAATGAACTCTTTTTTCTTGTACAGGAATGTTTAATTTTTTAGCGATTTTAAGAATTTTTTCATTAGTTTTTTTACTTGGTAAAGAAACATTAGATTTATCTCCTAAAACCAATTCTCTAAAAGCACAACTATCAGCAATAGCATCTTTGGCTAAAACCACATCATAGATTTTTAAATCTTTTTCATATGAACCAGCGGAACCAATTCTAATAATAGTATCTACATTGTAAAAATTAAATAATTCATATGAATAAATACCTATAGAAGGGCAACCCATTCCACTAGCAGCAATAGTAATAGGTTTACCTTTATAGGTTCCAGTATACATAAAAACATTACGAACAGTGTTTACTAATTTATATCCCTTATCCAAAAAAGTTTCAGCAATAAATTTTGCTCTTAAAGGATCCCCAGGCATTAGCACAGTTTTAGCAATTTCACCATTTTTAGCATTTATATGTGGTGTCATTTTTTCTCCTTATTTTTAAAAATTTGTTAGTTTTTTAAGTAAAAAATGCAAAAATAAATATAGAAATATTTAGAAAAAACTAATCATTTTAATGATATCATATTTATTTTTTATGCCTTGTTTTTAGTTAATTAGGGCAAATACCAAAAAATAAAAAAAGTGGGTAAAAACATATTTTTTACCCACTTTTTTGCTTAATTTTAATAAAAAAGAATTTTTTATTATTTTTTATTTTGAGAATGATTTTTTCCAAAGATAATGTCATAAATTTCTTCATATTGACTAACAGGAATAAATTTAATAGCTTTTTTAACTTCTTCTGGAAATTCTACTAAATTCTTTTCATTATTTTTAGGTATGAAAACAGTTTTAATTCCTTTTTTATAAGCGGCAAAAGATTTTTCTTTTAAGCCACCTATTTCTAAAACCTTACCTCTTAAAGTAATTTCTCCAGTCATTCCTATTTCTGGAGAAACAGGTTTTTTACTTAAAGCTGAGATAATAGCAGTAGTAAAGGTAACTCCAGCACTAGGCCCATCTTTAGGAATTGCACCTTCAGGTACATGAATATGAATTTGGTTATTTTCAAAATCAAATTTATCACATTCAAATTTAACGGCATTTGCTTTAACATAAGAAAGAGCAATTTGTGCTGATTCTTGCATTACATCTTTTAATTGTCCTGTTAATTTAATTGCTTCACCTTTTCCAGGATAAGTAGTTACTTCTAATTGTAATGTAGTTCCTCCAAGAGAAGTAAAAGCTAATCCATTTACTAATCCTACTTGTGGTTCTTTTTCATTTTCATTTTCAGTAAACATAGGAACACCTAAAAATTCTTTTGCTTTAGTTTGATCTATGATGTATTCTTTAATTTCGGTTTTAGATTCAATAACTTGAACTACAATTTTTCTTGCTATTTTATCTAAAGCACGTTTTAAACCACGAACTCCAGCTTCCGAAGTATAGTGTTTAATAATAAATTCTATAGTTTGATCATCTATTTGAAATTGTTCAGGTGAAAGTGATGCTTGTTCAATAGTTTTTTGAATTAAATGATTTCTAGCAATTTTTATTTTTTCATTAATGGTATAACTGCTTAATTCAATAATTTCTACTCTATCCAATAAAGGAGCAGGAATATCTTCATAATAATTAGCGGTAGCGATAAAAATTACTTTTGATAAGTCATAATCGGTATCTAAGTAATGATCTTGAAATTTAGCATTTTGTTCAGGATCTAAAACTTCTAACATTGCTGAAGATGGATCACCTTTTTGATCAGAAGCCATTTTATCAATTTCATCTAAAAGAATTAAAGGATTTGAAACATTAGCTTTTTGAATACCTTTAATAATTTTTCCTGGCATAGAACCAACATAAGTTCGTCTATGTCCACGAATTTCTGCTTCATCATGAACCCCACCAAGAGAAATTTTAATGAATTTTTTATTTAAAGCTTGAGCAATAGCTTTAGCTAGAGAAGTTTTACCGGTACCTGGAGGACCAACTAAGGTTAAAATTGGAACATTATTAAAAGTTTCATTATTTTTGTCTACTTTAACTTCTTGAGAATCTTTAAATAAATCTAAATCAATAGCGTTATTTTCATCAATAGAAATTAAGTTTTCTTTATTAGATTTATTGTGTTTTTCTTGGTTAATAATTAAAGCTATATATTCAATAATTCTTTCTTTTACTTTTTCAAGTCCATAGTGATATTTATTTAAAATTTCACGAGCATATTTAATATCAAGACTTTCTTTTTCAACTTTTCTTCATGGAAGTTTTTTTAATACTGATACATAATTTTGACTTAAAGCATAATCTGGAGAACCTGTCATCATTGATTTTGATTTTTCTGTTTCTGATTTGATAATTTTTTGTACAGATTCAGGATAAATATTTTTTAATTTTTCATCATTGATGTTTTTATTATATTCATCATCTTCTTCAATACCATCACCATCATTTAAAGTATCTTTAATTGCTTTTAATTTTTCTCTTAAAATGAAATCTCTTTGTTGTTTTTCTAAATTTTCTTTAACTTTTTTTTCTATTTCTTCATTAACATCAGTAAATTTGTATTCTTTTTCTAAATGTTCTAACATAACATCAATTTGTTCATCAACAGTTTTTTTAGAAAATAATTCATATTTTTTATCATATGGTAAAACTAAGCATCCACCTAAAATATTGATAAAATCAATTATTCCAGCACCTTCATTAAAAATACTACTTACATCTTTATTTGATTCATCAAAAGATAAAATGGAAATATTTTTAGATTTTAATTTATTTAAAAGATTATCAATTTTATCAATTTTAGTTTGATAAATCATACCTACATAACTTTCATTTTCTTCATATTCATCTTTAACATAGGTTAATTCATCTAATTTATTAATATCAATAGGAAGTTCTAAATGTAAAGTTTTAACTGTTTTTTCAAAATCAACTCTTACTCTATTTAAGGCTTTAAAAGTAACGTTTACCGATCCATCTTTTTTAATAGTAGACATTTTAACAACTTTACATAAAATACCTAATTCAAAAACTTGTTCATTAGTAATAACATCTTTATCATCTTCAACATAAACTTGTTTTTCTTTTTTATTAGAATATTTTTTCTTAGGAAAAAGAAAAATGAATCTTTCACCAGTTTCTTTATATGTTTTAAAATTTTCAATCATTTTTTTGTTAGTTAATTTAATTTCTCTTGTGTGAAATTGAAAAACTATATCATTAAAAATAACAAAAGGTTTTGCTTTCATTTGTCTCCTTTACACAAAACAAAAATATGCAAGATATTTTTTGCTCATACTATTATATACAATATTTAGCACTCTACCAATAAAAGTGCTAAATTATTTATTTTATTTTTTGTTAGTTGCTACAAAGTTAATTATTTTATTTTTTACAAAAATTTCTTTTTTAATTTCTAAATTATTTTTTTCTAAAAAATCTTTAATTTTATCTTTTGCTAAAAACATAATTTCTTGTTCTTCTTTATTAGAATCTATTATTAATTCATCTCTTACTTTACCATTAATAGTAATAGGATATTTAATTTCTTTTTCAATTAAAGCATTTTGATCAATATTAAAATCAAATAGATTTTGATTATTAAAATATTTTTGGCTTAACTCTCATACTATATGAGGAATAAAGGGTTCTAGAATATTTAATGTTACATAATAAAGTTCTGTAATTAATTCTTTTTTATTAATATCTTCATATGCATTAAAAATTTCCATTATCCAAGCTATTAAAGTATTAAAAGCATATCCATTTCTACGGTTATTATAAATTTCTTCTTGTTTAATCAATCCTTGATAAAGTTTTTTTCTAGCTAATTGTTCATTTTTACTTAATTCATTATGATTAATATTTTTGAATTTTGAATTTTTATCAATTAAAATACTTTTGTCAAAAACTTTTTTAATAAATTTATATGAGCCCTCAATTCCTTTATCAGATCATTCTAATTCTTTTTCTGGTGGAGCAGCAAAAAGAATAAATAATCTAGCAGTATCTGCCCCATATTTGTCAATAATGTCTAAAGGATCAACAGTGTTACCTTTTGATTTTGACATTTTCTCACCATTTTTAAGAACCATTCCTTGAGTTAAAAGATTAGATGCTGGTTCTCTAAAAGGAATTAAATTTAAATCATTTAAAACTTTTGTGAAAAATCTAGAATAAAGTAAATGCATAATAGCATGTTCTACTCCACCTATATATTCATCAGCATTTTGTCAATAATTAAGTTCTTTTGGATTAAACATCATTTTATTTCAAAATTCTTTGCTTGTTGTATATCTTAAAAAGTATCAAGAAGATTCAAAGAAAGTATCAAATGTATCAGTTTCTCTTTTAGCATCATAATTACATTTTGGACATTTGGTATTAATTCATTTTTTTGCTTGCTTTAATGGATTTCCAGCAACTGATAAATCAATTTTTTCTGGTAAAAGAACAGGTAGATTTTCAATTTTTTCAGGAACAATACCACATTTTTTACATCTTATCATTGGTATTGGAGCACCTCAATATCTTTGACGAGAAATACCCCAATCTTGAAGATTTATTTTTGAAGTTTCTTTTATTTCTTCTTCATTTAATTTATTCAATTTATTTTTAAAAATTTTAATTTTATTAAAATTAGCAAATTCTAAATGTGATTTTGAACTTTCAATATTTACTAAAACTAGATGTTTTTTATCTACAGAAGCAGAAGCAAAATCAGTTATTCATATTTCTATTTTTTCATTATTAGCTTTATTTTTACATTCAAAAGGGAGTTTGATTCCTAATTTAGAAAAAGTTTTGCTATTAGCATTAGCTTTAATTTCATCTATTCTTTGAATAGTTTTATTATCAATTAAAGAATTATTTTTTAAATAATCAATAAATTCATGACTAGCATTCATTGCTATATAAGAAATTTGATTAATATTTTCTTTTGTTTCTACAAAAATTTCTAAATCATAATTTTCTGTTTTATTAATTTTAATTTGAACATTAAAGTTAAAACCATTTTTTAAACCTATTCAATTTTTTTGCATTGATAAAACTTTATCTGGTCAATGGTCTTTTAATTGTTCTAAACTATTACTTAATTCATTAGCATATTTAGTTATTTTTAAATAATATTGTTCCATTTCTTTTTGTACAATAGGTTGATCACAACGTCAACATTTATTTCCAATAACTTGTTCGTTAGCTAAAATGGTTTGATCTTTTTCACAAAAATTAAGATTTGTTTTTTTTGTATAAACTAAATCTGCATTTCACATTTTAATAAAAATTTCTTGTTCTCATTTTGTATAAATAGGATCAGCAGTAATACATTCACGTTCTCAAGCATAAGAAAGACCTAAACTTTTAATTTGTTTATCCATTCTTTCGATATTTTTATATGTCCAATCTTTAGGGTGAATATTGTTTTTAATAGCAGCGTTTTCTGCTGGTAAACCAAAAGCATCTCAACCAAAAGGATATAAAACATTAAATTGTTTTCTACGATAATATCTAGCTATTGCATCACCTATTGAGTAATTTCTTACATGTCCCATATGTAAATTACCACTTGGATAAGGGAACATTGTAAGAATATATTTTTTAGGTTTTTCAAAATTATTTTCTGGCTCAAAAGATTTTTTTTCTAATCATTTTTTTTGTCATTTATTTTCAATTTCTTTGTGATTATATTCATTCATAGTAATTTCATCCTCTCATGAAATATTTTGGTATCCATTGGTTAAAATTTTAGTTTTGTTATCAAATTTTAGTAAAACTAAAATTAATATTGTATTTAGGGAAAAATTAATTAAATTAAAGGTTACATATAGTAATGATGCGCCTATAAAATAGTTATCAAGGTTAAAAAATATTTTTTTAAATTTAAGATTATAACTTTTTAAAAAGGAAGTAAATAATCACTCATTATTTTCTATTTTTACTATTTTTAAAACTTTAAAATATAAAGGAGTACTTCAAAATACATTAATAAAAGTTAAAAGAATTGTAGAAATAAAAATAGATAAAATTAGAAATAATAAATAATTTGAAATTTTAAAATCTTTATTTTTATTTTTTTGTTTTCAAACTTTTTCAATTCAAACATAGTTTGATATAAAAAAAAACTGAGATAAAAATAATAGAAAATGTCCCAAAATTCCTGCTAAGTCATATCCATGACTTCCATAAGAAGGACCTATTAAAAATAAAAGAATAGAAATTAAAAGCGCATAAAAATAATTACATCTTTTATAAGTAAAAAAAATAAAACCAATAGAAAAATTAAACTTTAAAAAAGTAGCTAAAGGGAAAGCGAAGAATTTTGATGCTAAAAAATCAAAAAGGATAGATAGTGCTAAAAGAAAAGCACTATTTAGCATCATATATATGGTTTTACTAGTTGATGGTTTTAATCTTTTCATTTTTATTTAGTTCCAAATATACGATCTCCTGCATCACCTAACCCAGGTTCTATATATCTATTTTCATTTAATTTTTCATCCAAAGAAGCTAAATAAATTTCAAAATTTTTTCCAAAATGTTTTTCAACATTTTCTACTCCTTCTTTAACTCCTACTAAACAAACTAAATGAATATTGGTAAAGCCATCTTCTTTTAATCTAGTTATAGAATCTACAGCTGAACCCCCTGTTGCTAACATAGGATCAACTACAAAGATTTCACTGTCTTTTGCAACTTGAGGCATTTTGTAGAAATATTCTTTAGCTTTAAAGGTTTTTTCATCTCTATACATGCCAATATGACCAGTTTTAGCTTGAGGAACCAATTCCAATAAACCATCTAACATTCCTAAACCAGCGCGTAAAATAGGAACAAAAACAATAGGTTTATCAAAAGTAAAACCTGTATATTTTTTGTGTAGTGGAGTTTCAATAATTTTATCTTTAGTTTTGTAATTTCTTAAAATTTCATAAACCATTAATGAAGCAATTTCATTTAAATTCTGTCTAAATTTAGAATGGTCTGCATTAATATCTCTCATATTAGTTAATTTAATAGATATTAATGGATGATTAATGACTTTTAACATTGTTTTACTCCTTATTAATATATTAATAACAATTATAAATTTATATTAAAAATTTAATATATCTTAAATATTTTATTAAAAATAGTTGTAAATGGAATTTTTAGAAAAGGAAAGCAGTAAATTTTGCTTATTTAAGTTTTTAATTTAAATAATTTATTTTAAACATTTAATATCTTTACCAAAAGTTATCCACAAAAGCTTTTTATTAAAAAAGTATTTTTTTCTTATAAAAAAATAAGAAATATTGATTTTTTAACTATTTTGATAATTTATTTTAATTTTTAATTTTAATTCTAAATTAGCATAATTAGAAAAATGAAATTTATAAAATAATTTCATGAATAAAAACGAAGATATCAACTTATTACCTATTTTAAAACCCTTATGATTCAAAGAAAATTTTATTGAAAGAATGACTGGAGAAAAATTACATTCACCAGGATTATTAATTATCGCAGATGATGATGAATACTTCTATTTCTTATCTTGTTATGATAGAAAAATTGAAGAACAAGATTATGATAATCCAAAAGATATTATAGAAGTAATTAAAGGCGATGGTATCACTGATGAAGGTGAATTAAAAGAAATTGAAGATCTTTATGCAATTGATTTAAGTAAAATTTTTAAAATTAAACGTAAAGATATGTATCTTAATTTAAAAACTAAGGATTATGAAATGGATGATTTACCATATTTAGGGGTAAAAAATCAATTACAAGTGGTTGATAGAATAGGTGAAAAAATAAATAGTGATAAAGATAAGCCAAAAATGGTGCTAATTATGAGAGGAGAAAAAACAGCACTTAAAGCCAGTATTAACTAAAAATGATCATTCTTTTAAAGAAGATGATAAATAAATTAGTTAATATTAAAAAGTAGACTTTTTTCGTAAGTCTACTTTTTAATATTATTGTTTTTTAATAAAATCTTGTGCTTTTTGATTTCTAAAGTTAATAATAGCGTTATTTCAATTATTGAAATATTTTTCAGTTAAACCTTGAATAATAGCGTAGAAAATAGGAGCACATAAATCGCCTAATATCATTGCTATGGTTGCTGATATTAAGTCAATTTTACCGATATTAAAATTACCTTGTCATGTTGTTCCTTCAAGATTTTTCATTGCTGAAGAATCATTTTTTAAACCGAAGAATAAATCTGGCAATTGTTGAGAAAAACCACGAGCAGGATTGATAGCAGCTGAACCTTGTAAAATTCCCATTCATACAGATAAAGAAATAATGAAAAAAATAAATAAATCACGGTATTTTGAATCTATACGAGGAGAAAAAATTGGAAATAAAAGAATAGAAGTCATTACCATTTCTCCAAAGAAAATTCATAATGATCCAGAAACAATAGCATTAGTTATAGATGCTCCATTTTTAAGGTTATTAAAATCTAAAAAATCTTTATTAGCAGCAGTTAAAGAAGAAATTGATAAATTAGAAGCATTTTTATTATTGGTTGCATAACCAATTCCTCAAATAATTAAACCAGTTAGAATACAACCTATAATTTGAGATAGAATTTTAGCAAAAGCATATTTGCTGCTATTTGTTCCATTAATTCATCTATATAGAGTAACGGAAGGATTTAAATCCACTGACCATCGTGCAAAGATCATTAAACAAGAACCTACAACAATAAAACCAGCAAAAAATCCTACTATAACATTATGTAATAAGAAAAAACTTTCTAAAGGTTTACCAGAAATGAGAATAGATAATCCTGCTAAAGCTAAAGAAATTCAAATAGTTCCGATAATTTCTGAAGTTAAATGTTTAAATCAAGCAAAAGCAGATTGAGGTTCTACAGCATCTGGACGATTAGCTTTTCTAATTTTAAAAAATTTAAACATAATGATTAACCGTTTTTAACCCTTCCGTTATCCATTAGAATTAAAGCTTTTTCAAAATTATTGTTTTGAGCATCATCAGCATTAGCTAAAGTAATTTTAGCAATTTGGTCTAAAGCAATATCAGTTAAAAATGCTTGGTGTGAAGTAACAATAACATTTTCCATTTGTAATAATTCTGCTCATTCAGGATCATTAATTTTTAAATCTTTAGCATAAGAAGAAACATCTTCATAAAATCTTCCTTCTTCTCTTTCCAAAACATCAACAGCTACTCCCCCTAATTTTTTAGATTTTAAACCTTTTAAAATTGCTGGTAATTCAATTAATTCACCTCTAGCAGTATTAACAATAATTACACCTGGTTTCATAATTTTAATTGCTTCTTCATCGATTAAATATTTAGTAGAAGGTAATAATGGAGCATGTAAAGAAATGAAATCTGCTTCTTTTATTGCTTTTTTAAATGAAACATATTCAAAACCCATTTTTTCTGCTAATTCTGGAAAATGTTCTTGCGAATAGGTATCAAAAACTAAAACTTTTGCTCCCATTCCTTTTACAATTTTAATAAAACATTGTCCAATTTTACCAGCTCCTATAACTGAAACAGTTGAGCCAAAAACAACTTTTCCATCTAAATGATTTAATGAAAAATTAAAGTTTTTTACTCTTGATTGGGCAATAAGTAAATTTCTATTTAATGCCATCATTGTACAAGCAGCAAATTCTGCTACTGATTCTGCTGAATAATTGGGAACTCTAAAAACTTTAATTCCTAATTGGTTAGCATATGCTAAATTGATTTTGTTGTATCCCATTGATCTTTGTAATCAAAATTTAACACCATTTTTAGATAAGATATCTAAAACAAATTTATCTCCATATGTGTTAACAAAACCACAAACTGCATCATAACCTTTTGCTAAATATGCATTATCAATTGATAAATTTTCTTTAAAATATGTAATTTCATGTCTATTTTGATTTACAGCATCAAAATATTTAATATCATATTCTTTAGCATCAAAAAAAGCTATTTTCATATTTCTCCTTGTATTAAAAAACATAAATTTTTATTATAAAAAAATGCTTTTATAATCTTAACATTTATAAAAAACATTGATAATATATATACTTTATGAGAAGTTTAAAATATGAAAACGTTTACATAAAAGCATTTTATATTTAATTTGAGTGAAAAAGTAAAAATAATAATGTATTAAAATAATAAAAGTATTTTTATAGAGTAATAAGGAGAAATAATAATATGGGTCTTTTTGCTAAATTATTTAAAAATAAAAAACAAAAACAAAATATTAAAAAAGTAGAACCTTATGTTGTTTCAGAAGAGATAAAAAATATTGTTGATGCTTTAGGTGGAATAAATAATATTGTTGCTTTTAATAACTGTACAACTAAATTACGTTATGACATTAAAGATTCTGATAAAGTTAATAAAGATAAATTGTTATCTTTAGGAGCAACTGATGTGGTTTTATTTGGTCCTAGACATATTCAAGTCAAATTTGGCGAAAGAGCTGAAGAATTAAATTTAGAAATTCAAAAAGCGCAAGAAAATTTAAAAATTGAAGCAGCAAAAAATATTCAAATTGAAACTGGAAATTTATTAGAAAAAAGTTCTACTTCTGTAAAAGAAAATGAAGAACAAGAACAAAAAATTATTTTTTCTCCTTGTTCTGGTGAATGAAAAAGTTTAGAAGAAATTCCAGATGAAGTATTTAGTAGTAAAACTTTAGGTAATGGTTATGCAATTTGTAATAAAAAAGAATCTAAATTAACTATTTTATCTCCTATTGATGGAAAAATTGAAACTTCTTTTTCAACTAAACATGCATATGGTATTAAAGCAAAAAATTTAGAAATTTTAATTCATATTGGAATTGGAACTACTAAATTAAATGGTATTGGCTTAAAATCTTTTGTCAATCAAAATGATATGGTTAAAAAAGGTCAAAAACTTGTTGAAATCGATATGAAAAAACTTCAAGAAGCAAAAATTAAATGTACAGATATTATTGTTTTAATAACTGATAAAAATCATAAAGATTCTCAATTAAAATTACTTTGTTCAAAAAATATTGAAAAAGCTGAACAACCTTGATTTGAAATAATTTAATAAAAAATGATATTTTTTAAAAACAAGATAGCAATTGAAAAGTTGCTATCTTGTTTTATTCTTGATTTTTTAATACTATAAATAAATCATCTAATTGTTCTTTTGTTACTCCACTAGGTGCATTTGTAAAGACATCTTGACCTTTTGCATTTTTAGGAAAAGGAATAACATCACGAATAGTTTCTTGCTTGGTTAAAATCATTATTAAACGATCAATACCTAAACCAATTCCACAATGAGGAGGTAAACCATAATCAAAAGCTTTTAAGAAAAACCCAAATTTTGATTGTTGTTCTGCTTCACTCATTCCTATTAAATTAAACATTTTTTCTTGAACTTGTTTGTTATAAATTCTTGCTGAACCTGAACCTAATTCAAAACCATTTAATACTAAATCATATGATTTTGCTCTAATATCTTTCATTTCTAATTTATCTAAATCTTCAAAATTATGATCAAATTGAGTAAAAGGATGATGAGCAGCTGATCATTTGTTATTTTCTTCATCATATTCAAACATAGGTCAATCTGTAATTCATAAGAATTTGTATTCATCATTATTAGCATAATGATATATAGCATTCAATTCATTTCTAACTGCAGAAAGAGCTTGAGAAGCATTTTCATACTTATTAGCCACTATAAAATAACTACCATCTTGATAATTATTTTTTTCTAAAATATTTTTTATTTCGTTAGGAGTTTTATTAGCAAAATTAGTTAAAATGATTTCTTTATTTTCTATTACAAAATAAAATAAAATATTAGCTTTGTTCTTTTTTGCAATTTCTTCTAAATGGTTAAAAGTTTTTTTATCTATTTTAGTATCTACTCTTAACATCCTTATAGATGGAGCATTTTTAATAATTGAAAATTCTGAATTTTTAAAACAATCTTCAATGTTTTGTAATAAGTATCCAAATCTTATATCAGGTTTATCATTACCATAATCTCTTATACTATCATCATATTTCATTCTTAAAAATGGAGTTTTAATTTTAATTCCAATTTTTTCAAATGCATATTTAAATAATTTTTCAATATATTTTTGAAAATCTTCAACAGTTCAAAATGAAGTTTCAATATCAAGTTGAGTAAATTCTGGTTGACGATCTTTTCTACCATCTTCATCTCTAAAACAACGAGCAAATTGATAATATCTTTCAAAACCTGAAGCCATAAGTAATTGTTTAAAAAGTTGAGGGCTTTGAGGAAGGGCAAAAAATTCATTGTAATTTCTTGTGGGAACTAAATAATCTCTAGCTCCTTCAGGAGTTGATTTGGCTAGCATAGGAGTTTCTATATCTAAGAAACCATTTTGTTCCATAAATGTTCTGATAGCATTATTAAATTTAGCTTTTAAAATAATATTTTTTTGCATTATAGGACGTCTTAAATCTAAAAATCTATTTCTTAATCTAGTATCTTCTTTTAATTCAACATCATCTCTAATGGGAAATGGTAAATCTAATGAATTTGAAAAAATTTCATATTTATTTACTAAAACTTCTATATCACCAGTTTTTAAATTTGGATTTTTTTCTTTTCTTAAAACTACTTTACCTGTTATAGATAAACAAGTTTCTTTAGTTAATTTAATATCCTTGTTAAAAACACATTGAGTAATTCCATATCTATCTCTTAAATCAATAAAAGTTAATTCTCCAAATCTTCTTTTATTCGCAACTCAACCAAATAAAGTAACAGTTTTGTTTATATCTTTTTTACTCAATTCATTATTATTTATTTTTTTACTAGTTTTCATTTTATTCTTCTTCCGTTTCAGCTAATTCATCTAAAATTTCATAAATTTCATCATCATTATCACTTAAAAAATGTAATAAGTTATCAAATCCACTTTCATTATGACTAAAATATATTTTGTCATTTGTTTTTAAATGTTTAACTAAAAAAGTATTTTTTTGTTCAACTTTATCATCAAAAATAATAAAATCAGCATTAGTTTTTTCTGCTTTTTCAAAGATTTTTTTACTCTTAGTTAAAGTTTTAATTATTTCTGATTTTATTCCATATGAACGTAGTTCATTACATAAAGAAATGAATGTATTTAAATTTTCTTGATTTAAACAACCAAAAAGAATTTTAATTTTATTATTTTGATATTGTTCATTTAAAAGATTATTATCAAAAATTATTTCTGCTATTCTATCTACTCCTATTGCTCAACCAGAAGCAGATGTTTCAGGACCACCTAATTCTTTAATTAAATTTGAATACCTTCCACCACCAATTACAGTAGATTGAGCACCAGTATTTTTTTCTAAAGAAACAAATTCATAAACAATTTCATCATAATAATCTAATCCTCTAACTAAACTATAGTCAATTTCATAATCTATATAATTTATTTTTAAAAGAGATAATAAATCAGTAAAGTATTTTTTACTTTCTTCTGAAAGATAATCAAAGATTTTTGGAGCTTTTTTAACAAATTCTTTTTGTGAGTCAATCTTATCATCTAAGATTCTTAAAACATTGGTTTCTAATCTTTCTTGATTAATTTCTGATAATTCATTTTTATAAGGCAAAAAGTATTTTTTTAATTCTTTTTGATAATTAATTCTTGTTTGTTTATCACCAATAGAATTAATCTTTAATTTTGTATTAATTCCAATAGTTTTTAAAAATAAATTAGCCATAGAAATTAATTCATAATCTTGATAAATATTTTTTTGACCAATAGCTTCTACACCAGCTTGATAAAATTGTCTTTGTCTACCTTTTTGAGGTTGTTCATAACGAAACATTTGTCCATAATAACTAAATTTATTATTTTGGTAGGTATATCATTTATTTTCAATTAAAGCTCTTATAAATCCAGCGGTTCCTTCTGGTCTTAAAGAAATAGATCTATCACCTCTATCTTTGAATTCATACATTTCTTTTTTTACAATATCACTACTTGCAACTGATCTTTTGTATAAATCAGCATTTTCTATAATAGGAGTTTCTATATAACTAAAGTTATAAGCGTTAGTTATTTTTAAAAATATTCCTCTTATGAATTCATATGTCATCATTTCAGTAGGATTAATGTCTTTAGTTCCTTTAATTCTATTAAACATTTTATTATTCCTCTACTTTAATATTTTTAGTTATTTCTAAAACTTTAGTTTCATATCTTTTAAGAATTTCTTCATGAGATAAAGTATTATTTGGAGCAATTTTAGTTCCATCAATTAATAAAGTTTTTACTTCTTTTGCTCCTAAAAATTTTCATATACCTTCTAGTTGTGCTAATGGATTACCTCAAGGATATCAGCCTTCTGGAGCACCTTGAGTAGAAATTAAAATTACTTTAAGATTATTTAATAAACCAATAGCATTACCTTTTTTTGAATATTTGTAGCTAAAAGTTTTATTAGCAACACAAATAGTATCCATAAAGTTCTTTACAGTAGCAGGATAAGTAAAATTAATCATAGGAAAAGAAATAATTAAATAATTAGTTTCTTTTAATAAATTAATTCATTTATCACTATTATTTAATTCAAAAAAATTAGATAAATTATTTTGGTTTAATAATGAATTAGCAAAAATTTCTTGATTTAAATTAACTACTTTTGATTCACTATTTTTAACATTTTCTAAGATTTTTGATAAAAATTTTTGACTTAAACTGTCTTTATTTACAGAACCTTCTAAAGCTAGAATTTTAATGTTTTTTGACATATTTATCTCCTTGATTAGTTTAGTTATAAAAATACTTAATTTATTATAATTTATTTTAATATATATTAAATATATTAAACAAGGTTTTATATTATAGAGGTAATGTTATGGATAAAAATTTAGAAACTAAATTAGTTTCAAAAAGAAGATTTTATGAGCAACAAGAAAAAGTTATAAATCATATGACTACTGAAAAAATTAATGATTATTATGCTAAAGGTAAAACCAGAACAAAATTATTTTTTGCAGAAGTAGGATTGTGAATTGGTTTATCTTTAATTCTTATTTCAACATTAATTTTTTCTATTTTTTTATTGATTATGATCTTAAATAAAGATAACAATTTTGCTAAAAAATTAAATGAAGCAAATAGTAAAATTATTTGATTTTCTATATTAGGAGCTTTTGAACTTATAGGAATTATGCTATTTTCTATAGGTATTAAAAATAAGAAAACTATTAAAAAAGAAATAGTTAAAAAATTTAATGCCTATGACTTGTATAAATATGTTTTTAAATATTTTGGATTAGAAGAAAGATTTAATAGAGATGAACAAAATAATATTATTCCAAAATATGAACAAATTAATTTTTACAGAAATATTAAAAATTTTAAAGATTTACCAAATGGTTCATTGGCAATATCAGGTAAATATCAAATTTATGATTTAGTTACTGAAGATCAATATATTAAAGCACAAAATTTAGAATATTTTTTATCAAAATGATATGACCTAAGATTTTTAAATAAAAAAGAAGCAAAAAAAATCTTAAGCAAAAAGAATGATAGTTATTTAAATCAAGTTGAAATAAGAGAAATTAATAAAAAATTTGGAATGGCTATTAAACTAAGAAATTTAAAAGAAAATATTAATTTAACTTTGTTTGATAAAGATAATTTATATAGTCCAGAAACCTATACATTCATAGAAAATGTTGACAAAAAATATGATGATTTAATTTTAAAAACAGAAGATGAAAAATTGTTAATGGAATGAATAAATGAGAATAATTTAGCTTTTTTAGAAGCCATTAAAAATGAATTAAATAGTTATAAATATGAAAATGAAAAGAAAAATCTTATTAATAATTTAAGTTTATTGATAAGAAATCAAGAAGCATTTATTTGATTTAATAGTAAATATGAAATTTTAGATTTAAATCTAAATTTGAAAAGCATTAATAGAAATAAAGTTATTAAAACTTTTGTATTAAGAATAATTGATGATATTTATTTAATTTATTTATTATTACAACTATTAATTCCATTTGGTCTAAAACTTAAGGATGTACAAATACAAGAAGAAAAACAAATTGATCATATACCACTAAATAATGAAGAAGAAATTTCTACTAAAAATGATGAAAAAACAGAAGTAGAAAATGATGAATTTAACTTAAATAAAGATGAAAAAGAAAAAATAGGTGAAGAATAATCACCTATTTTTTTTGCTGCATATTATTAGGATTATAAATTTGTTGGGTATTAGAATTTATATTTGGATTTGGTTGCATATTCATTTGTTGAGTCGTTTGAACATTTATTTGAGGATTATAATTTTGAATTGTTGTAGTTTGTTGTTGCATTTGTCTAATTTGATTTAAATATTGTTGTTGTTGATTTTGTAAAGCTTGTTGTCTTTGCATTTGTGAACGTTGGTAAAAGACACTTGAAGCAGCCACATCTATAAATAAAAAAGTATTAGGATGTTGTTGAAGAATCGAAGCAGCTACATTATTATTAATAGGGTTTAATAAAACATTAGCTACAGCATTTGCTTTTTTAGCACCTATAGCATAAATAATAACCAATTTAGAATTATATATAGGTCCTACTCCCAAAGAAATCATACGATCGGGAACTTGTTGACCTACAAATTGAAGTTGATTTTTAACTAAATTTTCTTGTGTTAAATCACAAACTAAAGAATTATCATAAGTAGATCTAAATTCATTAACATATGACAATTCTCCATAATCTCCTAGTTCTAAAATAGTAATATCTAAACCACCAAATTTCATAATTTCATTATCATAATTACTACAATTTACAAGCATATTACCATAAGGAACAGGTGATCTTAAATAATTGGGATTCATATTTATTCTTCCACAAAGGTTTTCAAATAAAAATGAACGACAACTTAAACTATTTCTAGGATCAATTCCTACATATTCAGCAGTAGCAAAAACTGTTGCTCTTGAAAAATCTACATTTCTTGCATAATTTTGTGCTATTAAACTTCTATATATATAACTTGAATAATCAGAAGCACATAAGCCCATAACAATATTTGGTTTTCTTCTAGTGGCTTGGACAATTAAATCAGCAATTCTAAATCCTATTTCATTAGGATCTCTAGATACAATTAATTTAAATGCCATATATGCTCCTTAATTAGTTTTATTATTATAAATAGTATTTTGTAAATTAAAAATTGATTAATATAAAAAATATAAGATTTACATATTTTACTATAAATTAGTCATATTCTCAAATAAATTCATAATCAAAAACTTTTACAATATCTCCCGCTTTAATACCTTTTTTAATTAATTCATTTCACACACCTATTTTTTTTAAAATATTATTAAATCTTAATATGTTATCATAAGTTGTAAAAGGTATACGGTTATAAAAATAAGTGATTCTTTCACCTTTCAGTTCAAAAGTATTGTTTTTAATTTTAGTTATTTCAAATTCTTTTTCTAAAGTAATAATTTTTTGAATTTTTTCAGGTTCTAAATTTTCTATTGGTTCTAATTCAAGATTTTTAATTTCTTGTCACATTTCTTTTTTTAAGATTTCCAAATTATCAGCATTTAAAGCTGAAATACTAATAATTTTTAAATTTGGATATTTAATTATAAATGCTTGATAATTTTTTTTAAAATTAGGAAGATCTTTTTTATTAGCGATAATTATTTGTTTTTTCTTTTCTAGTTTTAAATTAACATTTTTTAATTCATTTTGTATTTCTTCATAATTATTAATTGGATTATTTTCTATTGAACCAAAATCAATAATATGAGCAATTATTTTACATCTTTCAATATGTTTTAAAAATTGTATTCCTAATCCTTTACCTTGAGAAGCTCCTTGAATAAGTCCGGGTAAATCCGCTATAGTAAAAACATTTTCAAAATATTTTACAATTCCCAATTGAGGTACCAATGTAGTAAATTCATAATCACCTATTTTTGCTTTAGCATTGGAAAGAGCATTTAATAAAGTTGATTTTCCTGCACAAGGTTTTCCAACTATTCCTATATCTGAAAGAATTTTTAAAATAATTTTAGCTTTATATGTTTCACCTGGTAAACCATTTTCACATATTTTAGGAGCTGTATTTTTAGCAGATTTGAATTTCATATTTCCTCTACCACCTTTACCTCCAGTGGCTACTAAATATGGTTTATTTTCTTCAATTACATCTGCTATTAATTCATTATTTTTAAAAACCATTGTTCCTATTGGAACTTTTATATAAGTAGATTCTCCATTAGCACCATATAAATTTTTAGGTCCACCTTTAATTCCATCTTTAGCAGTAATTTTATTTACACTTGATAAAAATAATAAAGTATTTTTTCCTTTATCGCCTATAAAATAGATGTTTCCACCATTTCCTCCATCGCCACCATCAGGTCCACCTTTATCTACATGTGCTTCTCTACGGAAGGAAATCATTCCATCTCCTCCCTTACCAGCTTTTAATAAAATTTCAATTTCATCTATAAATTTTGCCATATCTATTTCTCCTTTTTTGGGATCAAAAAATAAAAAAAGAAAAGATTAAATCTTCTCTTTTTTTATTTAAAAGTTTTTATTTTTCATAATTTGCTACTTTTTGTTCTAATTCAAGAAGTGATTTTTGAATATCACGCATTACATTTTTTAGCAAATCATAAGAAGAAGAATAATCATAAGATGTTTCATTGCCAGAAGTTTCTTTAATGTTAATTTTACTTAATTTATTAATATTTGAAGTTGAATCTATAAGTTCAATATCAGTTTTAGCTTTATTTTTAGCATCTGCTAATTGATTTTTTAATGTTGCTAATTGATTTTTAAAGTTTTTTCAAGCAGAATTATCTTTATTTGATTTTTCAATATAGCCATCAATTTTTTGTTCTAAATTATTAGCGTTTAAAACAGGATCAGCATTTAATAAAACATTTAAATTAGAAGCATATTTGTAATATTTAAATAATTCATTTTGTTTTTTAACATCTGAAAGAATAGTTTTTAATTCTTCACTTGTAATTGATTTTAAATTTTGGTCATTTTCTAATAATTTATTTTGTACATTATTTTTAAATCAAGGAACCATTTTTTCTTTTAAGGTAGTTGAAATACTAGAATTATCATTATATTCAGCAGAATTAGTAGCTAATTCACTACATATTTTTGCTATTTCTTCTAACATAACAATTTTTTCTTCTAATTTTTGTTTAATAGTTTTTTCTAAACCTTCTAAATCTAAAGTTCATTTTTGTAAATCAGATTCTTGGAAACTTTTTGATTTTATAGAACTTTTAATTTCAGATAATTTAGTTTCCATTTCTGCTCTATATTCTAAAAATAATTTTTCTAAATTAACATTTTTATGTTGAATATTAGCACCTTCTCAAATATTAATTGCTAAATTAGGTTTAGATTGATTATTAAAATATTTATAATTTTTGTTTAATTTAGTTGAAAATTCAGTTCCATTGTTAATTGCTTGTTTTAGATTTTGATATGAATTTTTTAATGATTTATTAGAAGCTGGATTAGATTTAATTGTAATTAAACCTCAAGCAGCACCAACACCTGAAATTAAAGTTGTGAAATATAAAGCAGTTGTTAAAAAACCGTATTTTTTTTGTGTATGTTGTGACATAATTTCTCCTTAAAAACTTAAAATAAATTAATCTGTGTAAACCACTAATCAAATAGCATCTGAAGATGTACTTACAACTCTATGTTGAGCTTTAGCATCAATTTTAATACCTTCACCTGCTGATAATACAGTTTTAACAAAACCTTTTTCTTCAACTACTGCTGTTCCTTTAAGTAAGAAAGCAACTTCAATAGCATCTTCTTCAGTTCAAGCAGTTGTTGCTTCATTTGAATAAATAATTTCAACTCTACAATTATCAGTTTTTAAATATCTGTAAGATAGTTCAGAATTCTTTTCTAATTTTGGAATTTCAAAGATATTATTATTAAATTTATTCATATCTTTAACCTTTCATGGCTTATGCCTTTATATATTATTAATAATTAAGTAAATAATGTATTTATTATATAACATAATAAAAGTAAAAATTAAGGTATTTTTTTATAACAAATATTTTTTTAAAAAATTCCTATTTTTCCATTTTTTTTGTTATTTTTGCTTAAATTATTAAATAAAAAATTATGTTTATATATAATTAAAAAATATAATTTTATTTATATAAACTGAATTATCCTTGAAAGGAATGAAAGATGAATAAACAAACAAAAACTAAAAAATGATTTAGTAATGTTAATTTTTATTTTCAAAGATTCATTTTTAAGTTTAAAAATGGTTGAAGGAAATTTTGAGAAACAAAAGAAATTACTAAAAAGCTAATTTATACTATTTGTCTTTTAAGTTTATATTTAATTGCCACTACTATTATTTCACCTTTTGTTAAAATAGCATCTAATCAAAGTATTCAAAGTGATACCTTCTTAAATACTTTAAACTTAGTTGGTGGTGGTGGATTAAAAAACTTTTCTTTAATGGCTTTAGGATTAGGACCTTTTATTAATGCTTCCTTAATTATGTCTTTATTACAAACAAGATTATTTCCTCCTATTCAAAAATTAAGTCAAAGTGGACCTCAAGGAAGAAGAAAAATAAATGTTATTACAAGAATATTAACCTTTATAATCGCTATTCCTCAAGCTATCTTTTTAACAACTTCCCTAAAAAGTGGAAAAAATCCTTTTATTGAGCTAATTAAAATTGAAAAATATCATATTTCAGAAAATTTAATTGCTTATTTCATTTTACCAATGATTTTAATTGGAGGTTCCTTATTTGCCTTATTTATAGCAGAACAAATTACAGATAAAGGTCTAGGCAATGGAACAAGTTTAATTATTTTTGTAGGAATTGCTTTTCAATTACCTGATCAATTTAGAGGAGCATTTGAAGAATATATTGATATTAAAAATGCTAATACTTACTTTATTGGTTCATTAAAGTTTCTAACATATCTGTTCTCCTATTTATTACTTATCTTTGTTATTTCATTTATCTATAATTCAGAAAGACACATTCCAATTCAACAAATTGGAGCTGGAAGAAGTAGAAATATTACTGAAATGGGTAAATTACCTATAAAAGTAAATCCTGGCGGAATTATGCCAATTATTTTTGCTTCTATGATTCTTTCATTTCCATTAATGATTGCTAGATTATTACCTGATTCAAATGCTAAAACTTGAATGGAAACATATTTAAGTTTTAAACATTGAGTTGGTTTAACTCTTTTAGTTATCGTCACTTTTTTCTTTAGTTTTGTAATGGGAATTCAACAATCAAGAGTTGATAAAATTGCTGAAGATTTTACTAAAAATTCAACCTTCATTCCTGGTATTAGACCAGGAGAAGAAACAGAAGATTACTTAATTGGAGTTGTTTTAAGATTATCTGCTTTTAGCGGTATTTGATTAGTTATTTTAGGTTCTATTCAATCTCTTCAAATTATGACTGGAATTTTACCTGAACGTATAGCATTTGGAGGAACTGGAATGATGATTTTAGTTTCAGTTTCTCTTGAAACTATCCAACAATTTAAAGCAAGATTAAAAACTAATAGACTAGCAAAACAAAAAAGAATGTCACTTATGGCTTTTGAAAAGAGTAATAATAATTTAGGGAACATTAAAAAAGGAGATGGTTTATTATGATAAATATTGACAAACAAATTGTTTTTTTAGGAAAACCAGGAGCTGGAAAAGGAACAGTTGCTGCTGAAATTGCTAAACAATATGGATTAATTCATGTTTCTACTGGTAATATTTTTAGAGAAGAAATTGCTTCTAAATCTAAATTAGGTCTTAAAGTAGTTTCTATAGTTGAATCTGGACAATATGTTCCTGATGATATAACTAATGAAATTGTTAGAAAAAAAATAAATAGTTTATTACAAGATAAAAAAACTTTTATGTTGGATGGATTTCCAAGAACTGAAGAACAAGCTAAATTTTTAGACACTATTGATAACTTGAAATATAATGTTGTAATGTTAGATGTTTCTCAAGAATTGATCATTAAAAGATTAAGTGGAAGACGTCAATGTCCAAATTGTCAAGCAAATTATCATATTTATTTTAAACCTTCAAAAGTAGAAAATATTTGTGATTTATGTAATCATGAATTAACAAAAAGAAAAGATGATTCAGAAGAATCTATTAAAACAAGATTACAACTTTATGATGAACAAACCAAAACTGTTATTGATTATTACAAAAACAAAAATAATTTATTTGTAGTTGATGGATCATTAGAACCTAATGAAATTACCAAAATAATTATGAATAAGTTATATAATAAATAACATTGTTATCTTACTTATATATTAATATATAAGTATGTTTTGTTTATTAATGTTAAAAAAGATAACTAAATTTATAGAAAGAAGGTAAAGATGATTTCTATAAAATCTGCTTTTGAGATTGAAAAAATCAAAAAAAGTTGTCAAATCCTGGCTGAGGTTAAACAAATTGTTTTTGATCACGTAAGACCAGGAGTTTCTTTAAAAGAATTAGATTCAATCGCTTTTAAAGAAATATTAAAAAGAGGCGCTCAACCTAATTTTAAAGGTTTATATGGCTTTCCAGCTACTATATGTGCTTCTGTAAACCAAGAATTGATTCATGGTATTCCAAGTGATTATAAAATCCAAAATGGAGATATTGTTTCTATTGATATGGGTTGTATGTATCAAGGATACCATAGTGATAGTGCCTTTACTAAAGGAGTAGGTACTATCACTAAAGAAGACCAAAAAATTATTGATGTTGCTAAAAAAGCTTTTGAAGCAGGTTTGAATGCAATTAAACCTGGAGCAAGAGTAGGTGATATTTCATATGCCATTGGTCAAGTTATTAAAAAAAATAATTTATATACCCCTTTTGAATATTGCGGTCATGGAATAGGTACTTCATTACATGAAGATCCACAAATTTTTAATGATGGAAAACCAGGAACTGGACCACTTTTAAGAGATGGAATGGTTATTTGTATTGAACCTATGATTTTACAAGGTTCAAGAAAAATTTTTGTATTAGAAGATGATTGAACTGTTGTTAGCGCTAGCGGAAAAAATGCTTCTCATTATGAACATACTATCTTAATTGAAAATGGTAAAGGTGTGGTATTGACGAAAGGAATTTAATGGCAAAAGATGCTTTCAAATTACAAGCAGTTGTCAAGGAAGCTTATTCTAATGATGAATATGAAGTGGAACTTGAAAATGGAAAAATAATTAAAGCTTATATTTCAGGAAAAATGCGAGTAAATCGTATTCGTATTTTACCTGGGGATACTGTAGACGTAGAAATGAGTCCATATGATTTAACTCGTGGACGTATTGTTTATCGTCAAAAATAATAACAAGGAGACTTTTATGAAAGTAAGAGCTAGTGTTAAAAAAATGTGCAAGGATTGCAAAATTATTAAACGTAAAGGCATAATACGTGTTATTTGTGCTCAACCAAAACATAAACAAAGACAAGGATAGTAAATGGCTAGAATTTTAAACATAGAAATTCCCAATAACAAACGTGTAGTTATTTCATTAACTTACATTTATGGTATTGGAAAATCAGTGGCAAAAGAAATTTGTGCTACTGCTAAAATAAACGAAAATACTCGTGTAAAAGACCTTAATGAAAATCAATTAGCAGCTATTCGTGAAGCAGCTAAAAAATATACAACTGAAGGTGATTTACGTAGAGAAGTAAATTTAAACATTAAACGTTTAATGGAAATTAAATGCTACCGTGGAATTAGACACCGTAAAGGTTTACCAGTAAGAGGACAAGTAACTCAAAAGAATGCTAGAACTAGAAAAGGTCCTAGAAAAACTGTTGCAGGTAAGAAAGGAGCAACTAAATAATTTTATTTAGTTAAAATATGGCTAGAAAATCTAAGAAAAAGAATATTACTAGTGGTGTTGCTCACATTCACTCAACTAATCAAAATACTATTGTAACTTTTACAGATGAAAACGGTAATGTATTGTCATGATCTTCAGCAGGAGCTATTGGCTACAAAGGAACTAAAAAGAAAACCCCTTATGCTGCTGGTTTAGCTGCTCAAGCAGCTGCTGAATCTGCTAAAGAACACGGAATTAAAACTGTTAGAGTAGAATTAAAAGGTTTAGGAGCTGGGAAAGATGCTGCTAGAAAACAAATTGAAGTAGCAGGAATTTCAGTTACTGAAGTTAAAGATGTTACACCAGTTCCACACAATGGAACTAGACCTCCAAAACGTATCTTAAAACGTGAAAAACAAAAATAAGAAAGAAGGATAATTATGGAAAAAATGAATAAACTTCTTTATTATGAAGAAATTGAACAATTAACTGAAAAAAACAAACCAAATATTTCTACCTTTATTATTAGACCTCTTGAAAGAGGTTTTGGAAATACTTTAGGAGTTGCACTAAGAAGAGTATTATTATCTAATATAACTTCTTTGGCTTTATTTGCTGTAGCAATTGAAGGTGTTGAACATGAATTCCAAGTAATTCCTGGTGTTATAGAAGATGTACCTACTTTAATTATGAATTTAAGACAAATTAAATTTAAATACAACCCTGATGAATTATCAGATGAAACTATTATTAAAGTAGAATTAAATGCTAATGAAGAAGGAGAAGTAACTGCTAAAAGTTTAGAAGTTGTAAATGCTCCTTCATCAGTAGAAATTGTTAATCAAGAATTTGTTATTGCTAAAATTGCTGCTAAAGGTTCTTTACATTTAGAAATGTTTCTAAAATTAGGTAGAGGTTTTATTTCTAATGAAGATAACAAAAAGAATTTAATGCATATATCAGCTTTTGCTTCAAAAGTTGAATCAAAAATTAAAAATCCAGTTTTTATTGCAACAGATAGTAAATTTGGACCTGTTCAAAAAGTAAATTATTCTGTTGAAGAATTAAACTCTTCATCAAACAAAATTGAAGAAGAATTAAAATTATATGTAGAAACTGATGGAACTGTTGAAACTAAAAAAATCCTTCAACAAGCAGCTGAAATTTTAGTTGCTCATTTTAAAGTGATTGGAAACGTTGATGAAATGAAAGCTTTCAATGAAGTATTTTCATCAGGAGAAGAAAAGAAAGTTTCTACTGAAGAAAATGATATTTCAATTGAACAATTAGGATTATCAGTTCGTTCATTAAATGCATTAAAACGTATTGGAAAAACTAAAATTTCAGAAATCGCCGCAATGACAAGGGATCAATTAGAAAACACCAAAAATTTAGGTAAAAAATCAATCGATGAAATCGAAGAACGTTTGAAAGATAATGATTATAGTCTTTCAACCATAGGAGAGGAATAATTTATGGCTAATCCAATTCAACTTTATTCACGTGATACAAAATGAAGAAAAGGTGTAATGCGTACCTTAGTTAGTGAATTATTCGCTAATGGTAAAATCATCACTACTTTAACAAGAGCAAAAGAAATTAGAAGATATGCTGAAAAAATGATTACTAAAGCTAAAAAAATTAATTTAGCTAATAGAAGAATTATTGAAGCATTTTTAAGACCTATTGAAGTAGAAATCACAGCTAAGAAAAAAGAAGCTGCTAAAAAAATTTCTGTTTCATTACATTTAATAGAAAATATTGCACCTAAATATGCAAAAAGAAATGGTGGATATACACGTATTTTTAGACTTCCTGCACGTCAAGGTGATGCAACACCTATGGCACTTATTGAATTAGTTTAATCTTAATTAAGTTTTAATTATTTTTAGCACCTTATATTAAGGTGCTTTTTTATAAAAAAATCCTTGTCTTTAGACAAGGAAAGCCATTAAAATGATATGGTGCCCGAAACAGGATTTGAACCTGCATGAATTTCTTCACTAGATCCTTAGTCTAGCGTGTCTGCCAATTCCACCATTCGGGCATAAATTGATATTTTAATTTTAGCAAAAAACTTATATATTTTGCTAAATAATATATATTATTAATGTTATGCCAGAAATGCCAGAAGTAAATATAGTTATTAAAGCTTTAAAAGAAGTTGTTTTAAATAAACAAATTTTAAAAGTACAAATTAAAGAAAATAAAATGCTAAGAAATAGTAATCCTGATGAATTTAATGAATTTTTAAATAACGAATCTATCTTAAATATAGATCAATTAGGAAAATATATAATTTTTGAATTATCTAATCATAAATATTTAATATCACATTTAGCCATGACTGGAAAATATTTTTTTTATAAAAACAAATATTTTCCAAAAATTCATGACCATATCATTTTTTATTTAAATGATAATAATTTTTTAGTTTTTAATGATTATCGTAAATTTGGTTTTTTCTATCTTAAAACTAAAGATACATTAAAAAATACTAATCCTTTAAATAAATTAGGTTTTATGCCTAATGAAGCTTTAAAAAATATTGATTTTTTATTTAATAAAATACAAAAAATTAAAAAACCCATTAAAACTTTAATTCTTGATCAAACATTTTTATTAGGATGAGGAAATATTTATGCTGATGAAACTTTATATAAATGTAAAATTAGTCCTTTTAGACCAGCAAATTCTTTAACAAAACAAGAATTAATTAACATAATTTCAATAGGCAATGAAATTATGTTAGATTCAATTTCTAAAGGTGGCTCTTCAGTTAAAACTTATACTAGTTTAAATGATCAAAAAGGTAGTTATCAAAATTATTTAAAAGTTTATGGAAAAGATGGACAAAAATGTTTTGAATGTAATTCAATAATTATTAAAACTAATTTAAATGGTAGAGGAACTAACTATTGTCCAAATTGTCAAAAGGAAAATTAATATGTCTTATTCAAAAGAAATAAATTTACATTATTTAAATGTTAATGAAGCAACACCTATTATATATAATTCATTATTAGAATTTAAAAATGATAATTTTATATATGAATTAAATATTATTACTGGAAAAGGTACTGGGGCATTAAAATTAACAGTTTTAGAAATTTTGGATAAAGATTTTCCTAATTTAAAATATATTGAGCAAAATAATGGAGGTTCAATATTAGTAAGAAAATTTGATAATGATGATAATGATGATAATGATGATGAATTAAATTATGAAGATATTAATTACAATGATTGTTTTTAAATTGACATTTCTAGATTAAGTAAAATTTTTTCAAAAATAGAACTTCAATATAAAAAAGAAATAAAAATCCCCAAAGAAATATTAGAAATATCTTCAATTTCAATTTCTATTAAAGGTATAGAACCTATATTAACAATTAAATCATTAACAATGTTATCACTCATATTAGATAAAAAATTAATAGTATAAGAAGAATATTCTTTTAAATTATCTTCATTATTTATATCGTCACTAATTTTATAATCAACATTTTCATTTTTTACAATAAAATTGCTTACTAAAATATTTTTATTATTTTCTGTTAAATGTTGTCCTATTAAAAATATATCATTTGGATAAGTAAAACTATATGAAATTACTTTTCCATTATAAAAACCATTTCTTATTTTTGAAATTTCATTCAAAGAATTTTTTAAATAATATTTATTTGATAAATTAATGATTATTTCTTTTTCTTTTGTTAAAAAATTTAAACAATAAGCATATTGAAAAGCAAAATTTTCTGTAATTTTATTGTTAATTCATTCTAAAGAACCTTGTCTATATCCTTCCAAAACTTCTTCAATATTTATATTATCAATTAATAATAAAAATAAATTTGGTTCAGAGAAAAAAGAATATGTATTAGGTAAAATATTTGGGACAATTAAAGTATTTTTTTCATTTATTTTTAAATAGCTAAATTGCTCTTCAAAAGTTTCTTTTCCTATAATAAAAATGCTTTTATGTAAATTAAAATATCCAATATTTATTTGTAAAAGATTTATTAAATGTTTAACAAAATTAAAAAATTCATTTGTTGTTTTTTTAAACCCCATTAAAACTAAACCTGTTTTTTTCAAAGAAATTATTTCTTTTATATACTTAATTTTTTCATTTAAGACTACTGTAGAATCATTTTCTGAAATAAAAATTAGATTAATTTTTTTATCATTCAATAGATTGTTTTTTAATAAAAAATTATGAGCAAAATTAAAATTTGAAAAAATTTTATCATTGCCTACAATTATTAAATCTTCAATTTTTTGATTGTAAATTTCAGAACCAAACTCATAAACATTTTTTAAAATTTCTTCATCAAAATTCGAAGCAAGATCATGAAAATTAAAAATTTCAAAATTATCTATATCTTTAATTTTTATTTTTTTTATTAAAGCACTACTTTTTTTTCTTAATTCTTCATTGGAAAAATCTGGATAAAAATTAAAGGTTTTTAAATTTATTTTTTTCATTTCTTCCTTTTTTATAGACATATTCAAAAAATTAACTTTTGTTATACATTTAAGCATTTCTACATAAAAACAAAAATATTTTCATAAAAAATGTATTTTTTAATCTTAAAATATTATATTAAAATGACCATATAAATTAAAAAATAAATATAAATGTATTTACCTTATTAAGCAAAAATATCTTATATTTATATTCTTATTTACTTATATAATATAAGTATTAAATTTAAATAAAATAATCATTATATTTATAATGCTTTATTTTTAAATATTGGGGTAAATATGAAAAGATTGAATTGTTTATATGAAAATAAAAAAGATAAAAAATATCCTTGATTATTAAAACATCCAAAAATTAAAGATGGTTTAGCAAAGTTTCAAACTAGACAACAAGCTATTGATTGATTTTTATCATTAGATATGGAAGTTGCTCTTTGATTTCAAAATGATAAAAAGATTTTTGATGGTCAATTAACATCTGATTTTGATGAAAATAAATTTAGTTATTACATTAAAACTGGTGGTTTTGATGGTGGTGCTACTTATGAACAATGCTGTGATGAATTCTTTATTAGTCCATCAGAATTTACAAGAAATAGATATGCTGAACATGATAGAATAAGAAGTTTGGATTTTGTTTTATTAAATGATCCAAAAACCTACTTTCCTCCGGAATTAGAAATTTCTAAAAAAGCTAAAAAGGAAATTGTTGATGTAGAAGCAATTAAAAGTGCTTATCAACAACAAATTGATTTGCTTTTAACTCAAATGAATGATCAATCTGTTGAAGCACAAAATGCAATGGATCAACTAAAAGAAGAAATTGAAAAAAAAGATACCAACTTTGTTGAAATGCGCAAATCTATGGAACGTTTAAAAAACAATATAAAAGTTTCAGAAGGAATTAAATATTGTCGTTACATTGATTTAGATTCATCTGAATTTTTAGGAGCATTAGGTTTATACATTGAAAAATTAAATAAATTAAAACCTACTATTTATGCTAAGAAAGTTTCTTCAAAAGATTTTAACTTAATTAAAAATAATTTCCAAAATGTTGAAAATGAAATAAATGGTGTTGAATCAAATGAAAACTTTGAACATTTGAAAACTTTAAAAAGATTACATAAAGAATTCATAATAGTTAAAGATGAAATTATCTCACTTTTAAATGAAGATGCTTCAGTACAAGATTTACCAATTTATAGAGCATATTCAAAGGATTCAAAAACAAATACTTATACCCCTTTATCTTGAGATACTTCATATGTAATAATGAATATGAAACACATAGGTTTTGTTCCTTATGAAGATTATTCATATGCAATTTCATACCTAGCACAAAATGTTGTAAATAACTTTATGATTTTAACTGAAGATAATGAACCTGAAGAAAATATCTCTTCAAATACCAAAGAAGAAATTATTGAAGAAGTTGTAGTAGAAGAAACTAAGCCTGCTTCTTCGAAAGGAAAAGAGCAAATGAATGAAACTAATAATAAAGTAGTAGAAGAAACTACACAAAAAAATATTCAAGAAGAAACAGTTGTTGAACCAGAACCAGTTGTTACTAAACCTCAACCAGAATTGCAACCTGAAACTTCACAACAAACTGTAATTAATAGACAAGATCAATTATTAGTTCCTGAACCTATTGTTCCTGTAAATGAACCTAATCAATTTGTTCCTGCTCCGCAAACAACTAACTTGCCTACTATGGCAATGCAATCTAATTTAATGCCATTCAATGCAATGCCACCTGCTGTTGCTACTATGGGTATGCCAGTTCCTGTTACTCCTACTGTACAGGCATCTGAAGAAGTTACTGGTCCTGATAAAACTAATTTGTACAAAATTTTAGCCATTGTATTTGGAGTTGCTACTTTAGTATTTCTTGTTTTAATCATTTTATCTTGTTTACAAATTTTTGGTGATATAACCATTTTCAATTTTTAATAATCATTTATATAAAAAACACTTTATTTATAAGTTTTTCACTTATTAAAAAGTGTTTTTATTTATTTTATTGTAGATATAAGGAGAAAATATGCAAAATAAAGATAAAAAAATGATTGACATTGTCAATCATTTAAAAAGTGTTGGTTTTGTTTTTCAAGGTTCTGAAATTTATGGAGGTTTAGCTAATACATGAGATTATGGACCTCTAGGGTCAATTTTAAAAGATAATATAGCTAAACAATGAAAAAATTATTTTATTCACACAGAACCAAATTTTTATTTAATAGATTCAAAAATTTTAATGAATCCTCAAGTTTGAATTACTTCAGGACATGTTTTAAATTTTAATGATCCTCTTATTGAAAATAAAATAAATAAAAAACGTTATAGAGCAGATAAACTTATTCAAGAAATTAATCCTAATCTTATTCCTGAAAAAATGACATTTGAAGAAATGCAAACTTTTATAAAAGAAAATTTAAAAACTTATGAAAATGAAAAAACAGATTGATCAGGAATAAGAAAATTTAATTTAATGTTTGAAACAAAACAAGGAGTCATAGAAGACTCAAAAAATATTATTTATCTACGTCCAGAAACTGCTCAAGGTATTTTTGTTAACTTTAAAAATGTTCAAAGAACTACAAGAGCAAAATTACCAATGGGTATTGGTCAAATAGGCAAAAGTTTTAGAAATGAAGTAACCCCTGGAAACTTTATTTTTAGAACTAGAGAATTTGAACAAATGGAAATAGAAATTTTTTGTCATCCAAATGAAGCACAATATATTTATAAAAAATATATTGATAAAGTAAAACAATTTACTACTTTTTTAGGTATTCAAGAAAAAAATATTAGAATTAGAGAACACGAAAAGGAAGAATTATCGCACTATTCTAAAGGAACTAGTGATATAGAATATCTTTTTCCTTTTGGTTGAGGTGAACTTTTAGGAGTTGCAAATAGAGGTGATTATGATTTATCTTCACATATAAAAGCAACTAAAGAAAATTTAGAATATTTAGATCCTTTAACAAATGAAAAATATATTCCTTATGTTATAGAACCTTCTATTGGATTAGATAGATTAATGTTAGCAATATTGATAGATGCTTTCGAAATAGAAAAAAATAATAATGAAGAAAGAATAATTTTAAAACTAGATAAAAAACTTTCTCCTTACAAGGTTGCTATTTTGCCTTTAATGAAAAATTTATCAGAGGAAGCTAAGAAAATCTATAATTTTCTTATAGAAAACAATATTTTAGCTACATATGATGAAACTGGTTCTATAGGAAAAAGATATAGAAGACAAGATGCTATAGGAACTCCTTATTGTATAACTATTGATTTTGATACTCTAAATGATCAAAAAGTCACTATTAGAGATCGTGATACAATGAAACAAAAACGAATTTCAATTAAAAATATTTTAAAATTTATAAATAAATAAAGCAGATAAAATGAACAAATACATTGACCAAAATACTATTAATAGCATTATAAATGCTAATAAAATTGAAACAGTTATAAGTGAATTTCTTCCTTTACAAAAATATGGAAGAAATTTTCGTGCTATTTGTCCATTTCATAATGATACTAATCCTTCTTTATCTATCAATGTAGAAAAGCAAATATATAAATGTTTTGTATGTAATAATGTTGGAAATGTTGCTAAATTTCTTACTGAATATAAAAAAATTTCTTTTATAGAAGCTATTAAATGACTAGCAGAAAAAATTAATTATAATTTTGATTTTACTGATTATTTAAATCAAGCAAATTCAAAATATAATGAAGAAGAATTAAAAATATTAGACATATTAGAAAAAGCAAATAGTTATTTTTTATTAGAATCTCAATTATTACCAACAAATCATAAAGTTAAAGAATATTTTGATAATAGAAAATTAGATATAGAAACAAGAAAAATGTTTGATATAGGATATGTTCCAGAAATAGGGTTTTCTAATACATTTTTAAAGCAAAATGAAACAAATCTATTAATTAAAGCAGGTTTATTGAATAGTGATAATCTTTTACCTTTTTTTAAAAATAGAATTACTTTTGCTATCAAAAATGAAAATAATCAAGTTGTAGGTTTTTCAGCAAGAACATTAGAAAAAGAGCAAAAACCTAAATATATTAATTCACCTGAAAGTATATTTTTTAAAAAAAATTCCATAATTTATAATTATGGAATTGCTAAACCTTATATTGAACAAACTAAACAAGTTGTTATAACTGAAGGATTTTTTGATGTTATTGCTCTTTTTAAAGCTAATATAAAAAATTCTGTATGTTTAATGGGAACAGCTTTAACAAAAAATCATTTATATTTATTAAAAAATAAAGAAATTATTTTATTTTTAGATGGAGATATTCCTGGCATTCAAGCATCTATGAAATCTTTTTTAATTTTAAGAGAAAATCATTTTAAAGTAAAAATAGTTAATAATGATACAAGATTAGATCCCGATGAAATTTTTAACCAAAAAGGACCTAATGTTTTAAAATCATTGATAGATAATTCTTTGATTGGAATTGATTTTATATACAATAAATTACTTGAAAAAAATAACCTAAGAATTAAAAAAGATTTACAAAATATAAAAAATTTTGCTAATGAATTTAAAAATTATTTAATGTTTGAAGATAAAAATGATATTGATTTTTATATATCAAAATTTATTCAAGAATTTAATTATAAAATTGACATAGAAAATATACTTTTTGAAGAATCTACTTACACTCCTGAAGAAAAACAAGAAAATAATAATACTTATATATCTAAATCATATCCACTTAAAAATTATCAAAATGAATATGATAATACCAATTGAATCAAAGGCTTGCTTCTTATGCTTGTTAATTATCCAGAATTAATTTTAGACTATAAAAAAATAATAGAAGACGGAAAACAAAAATTTAATTTAGAAATGGAAAATGAACTCTATAACTATAGCTATAAAATAATTAAAACAAATCCAGAAACTAAAGAATTTAATGATTTAAAAGAAAAATTAAATGAAAAATTTAATGATATAATACAAAATACCATTTTTAAGAATAAGATAAATGATATTAAAGAGAAAAAAATAACTATTAAAAAATGCTTTCAAGATATATTTGAAAAAGCTAATAAACAAGTTCAAAATTTATTTAATGATTGATATAAAGATAAAACAAATACACAAGTCATAGATGATTTAGATGAAGAACTAAAATTAAAATTCTTTAAAAGAGAAAGAGAAATAGTTAAAGAAAGGTGTGATGACAATGCAAGAAAAAAACAATAGTATAAAAATTGTAGTTGATTTAATTAAAAAATGAACTAAAGAAAAAAATAAAACTCAAATATCACAAACTGAAGTTTATGATTTTTTATCTGATAAAAATTTAGAATTAGATGAAAATAGCACAGAACAACTTTTCGAAAAACTATATAAAAATAATTTAATTTATGAAGATCCTGATGAAGGTGATTTAGAATTAATTGATGAAGAGGAAATTGAAGAAGAACTTCCTAGTAAATATAAAAAAGAATATAACAAGAAAAATAAAAAAAATAAAGATATCTATGATGAAGATGATGATTCAAGTGATGAATTACATTCATACCTTTTAGATTCTGGATATAGCCAATATAGTGATGAAACTTCCGAATATGATCTTGATGATTATGATGATTATGATGATGGTGAAGATGAGGATGATGAAGAAGATGAAGATGATGAAGAGGAAGAAAAAGCTAGAAAATTAGAAGAAGAAAAAAGAAAGAAAAAAAATAAAAATGATGATCTTAAATTAGAAGATTATGATGAAGAAGTCGATCTTTCTATTTCTAATGATGAAAAAATTAAAGCAAAAGAATTAAGAAATAAATTAACTGAAACCAATGATATTGTTAAATGATATATGCGATGAATTGGTAAATATGGTCAATTATTAACTTCTGAACAAGAACAAAAATTAGCAAAAGAAATGGAAAAAGGCGGTTTCAGAGGAAAAAGAGCACGTGATAAATTAATTAAAAGAAATTTGCGTCTCGTTATAAATAATGCTAAAAAATATAAAAATAGAGGTTTAAGTTTTATAGATTTAATATCTGAAGGTAATTCAGGAATTGTTAAGGCGGTTCAAAAATATGATGTTTCTAAAGGATTTAAATTTTCAACTTATGCCACTTGATGAATTCGTCAAGCTATAACAAGAGCAGTTGCTGATCAAGCTAGAACTATAAGAGTTCCAGTTCATATGGTAGAAACTATTAACAAAATAACCAAAATTGAAAGAGAATTACAACAAGAAAAAGGCTATGAACCCACTGATGAAGAAATTGCTTTAAGATATGGAAATGGATATACACCTGAAAAAGTTAGATATATTAGAAAAATTAATATTGATCCCATTTCTTTAGATAAACAAATTGGTAAAGAAAATGATTCTGCATTTTCAGATTTTGTTAAAGATGAAAATGTTGTTAGTCCTAATGATTTTGCTTCACAAGAACAATTAAGTGAAAAAATGGAAAAACTCTTAAAAGATACTTTAGATGATGATGACTATCAATTGATTTGTAAAAGATATGGTGTTGGATATGATGAAAATGGTAATAAATATCGTCAATATTCTTTAGAAGAATTAGCTGAAGAAAGAGGCGGAGTTTCTAAAGAAAGAATTAGACAAATTGAAAATAAAATTTTAAGAAAATTAAAAAATAGTAATAAAAATGATAGTAAATTTTTAAAAGACTATTCAAAAAATTAAATTTTAATATAAAAAACTTAAAAATAAGTAGGCTAAAAAATTACCTACTTTTTTTAATTCTAATTATTATTCAAAATACATATTTTTTATACTTTCTATCATTTTATTTCATTCTTTAAAGATATGTTTTTTTGAAAAATAATTCATTTCATAAACATAACAATATTTTTTATAAGAAAAATAAGTAATAATTTGATATTTATTAGTTCAAACTTTTTTATATTTTGATAATAGAAAAGAATTTTCATTTTCCAATTTATAAATTTCTTCAAAATTTTTATATTTATTTTTTAAGTCATTTTTAAATTCAAATACTTTTAAATTTATTAATTTAATTGTAGTTTTACATTTTTTTGAATTGCCATCCTCTTCTATTAAAAAATAATTATCATCAAAAATAAAATTTTTAAAATTAGAAATTATTGGTAGTTTTAATTTACCTAATTTAACTAATGAATTTCTTAATTTATAACTATCTCATAATTTTAAATCTTTAAAACTACTTATATCTTCTTGATTTATTCCTTGTCATTTCTTATTTTTTATGTTTTGATATATATCTTTAGGAAAGAAAATATGTTGTTTCTTATCACATTTTTCAATAATATTTTCTAGAAAGTACACTGTCTCAAATTGTGCATTTTTCTCAAAATTTAACATTTTATTTTCAAAACTTCAATAATTTCATATATTAAATAAAGATTTATTCATTAAATTATCAATATTATTTGTTTTATCAACTCAAGGAAAAATATCATATAAAGAAAATATTCTAACTTGATATTTTTCGTTATAAAAATCTCATATGCTTTTAATTCCAATCATTGTTGCAAATTCATTTTTATTTAAAATTGGTGGAAATTCTCAATCTTCAATATTAAAATAACCAAATTTATATTTTTTAACATATTTAGCATTATTTTCCAATTTTTCAAGAGCATAATAATAAAAATAAGCTTTTAACTTATTAAAGTCTTCTGAATAATAATAATTTGTAAAATCTTGTAATTGATAATCTACTAAAAATTGATTACAAAATTTTTCAACAATTGATAAAGCATAATGATGGAATCCAGGTCCATATTTTAATGTATTAACTTTTAAATAACAATCATTGTTTAAATTTAAATATATTTTTATTCCCTCCAAATTTCAGAGAGGAATAAAAATATATATTTGTTTTTCTTCAAAAGAAAAATATGGTTCTCTTAAATTATTTAATTCACAAAAGTTTCTAATCTCCTCAAATAGAAACATATTTATTTCATGGTTTAAAATAGCAGTAACAGATAAAAAATTATTCATACCAATTATATATGTCTATTTTTTGCAAAAAAGTCAAAAAAATTTTAATTAATTTTAATTTTAGGAATTTTTTTATTTTTTGCAAAAATATATAAATAAATTAAGAAATATAACAAATAATTACAATTTGAATCAACTAAATAGCAAAAAAATTATACTTACCACTTATATATGTCCTTTTTTTGAAAAATATTAAAAAAAATTATTTTTTTTCTTTTTATTGGGAATTTTTTTATTTTTTCATTTTTTTATAAAAAAAGGACATATATAAGTGGAGGAAAAATATGATTTTATATCGCATTGGTGAATTAATTTATAAAAATAATAATAATATTGTTTTTGAAAGTCAAGGTATAGGATATTCCATAATTGTTCCTGATATTAAAAGATTTGAAAACAATACAAAAATGAAACTTTATATTGTCGAATTAAAAAATGATTATTATCAAGCAACATATGGTTTTAAAGATTTTAAAGAAAGACTATTATTTGTTGATTTAATAGCAATAAATGGTGTAGGTCCTAGAGTTGCATTTAATATTTTAAATAATGGATGAGAAAATACTTCATCTTTAATAGCATTAAACAATTATGAAGAATTAGTAAAAATACCTTATTTAAACCCTAAAATTGCCAAAAATATAATTATTGAATTACAAGATAAATGAAAGAAAATTCTAAATTTAACAGAAAAAGAAATTGATAAAAATATAAATAATCCTAATTTTAATGAAATCAAAGAAACTTTAAAAATGTTAGGGTTTAAAAATAATCAAATTGAATATGCATTAAAACAAGTTAAAGTTTCTTCTAATATTGAAGAAATGGTTGAATCTGCTATAAAAATTATTGCTAATAGTAACAACGCTAATGGAATATCTTAATTTAAGACCTTTAAATTTTAAAAATTTCATAGGACAGGAAAAATTAAAATCAACTCTTGAAACAATGATATATTCTTCTAAAAAACAAAATATATGTTTAGATCATATTTTATTATATGGACCACCTGGTACCGGAAAAACAACATTAGCTTCTATTGTTGCTAATGAAATTGGTTCTAAAATTCATTATTTACAAGGTGGTTTATTAGAAAAAAAATCAGATATTTTATCTATTTTTGCTAATGTTCAAGAAAATGATATTGTTTTCATAGATGAAATACATAGCATAAATAAAAATTTAGAGGAATTAATTTATAATGCTATGGAAGATTTTAAAATAGATTTAATTTTAGGTCCAGAGGGTAATGCTAAAGCATTAAGAATGAAACTTAAACCTTTTACTTTAATTGGTGCCACTACAAAATTAAATCTTTTATCCCAACCTTTAAAAGATAGATTTGGATTAAAAGCTAAATTAACAAACTATGAAATTTTAGACATAGAACAAATTATTGATAATTCTAGAATCAAAATGAATTTAAATGTAGATAATGGAGTTATTGAAACAATTGCTAAATATTCTAGATACACTCCTAGAATAGCTAATAATTTACTAAAACGTGTTAATGATTTTTCAATTAAAAAAGCAGAAGAAACAATTTCTTTACAAACTGTTATAGAAACTTTTAAAAAAATAGAATTATTTGAAAATGGTTTGAATCGTGAACATATAGATTATTTAAAATTACTAATAGATATTTTTGAAGAAAAATGAGCTTCTATAGATTCTTTAGCTGGAATTTTAAATAATTCTAAGGAAATATTAATCAATGAAATAGAACCTATCTTATTACATTTAAAATTAATTGAAAAAAGTTCCCGAGGAAGAAGAATAACTATTTTAGGTATAGACTATATTTTAAATAATAGAAATAAATTTTTATAAAGTAAATTTCTAGAATTTAAGTTAAGAAACATTTGTTTTTTAACTTTTTTATATATTAAATTGTTTTCACATTTATATATATTAATAAATATATATTTATTTAAATATGTTAATATTTTAATATGAAAAATAGAATTAAAAATGCTTTGCATTCTTTTTTTAGTTTAACCAATTGAAAAAGATGATTTATTATTTCTATAACATTTATAGCAACTATTTTGGCTATAATTTTTGGTTCTCATTTTTATATTGCTAAAAATATTAATAAATCAATTGAATATGGTGGTGGTTTGCAAACTATTGCTAAAATTGAAAGAACTAAAAAATCTCCTGATGATAAACCTATAACAGCTAAAGAAGAAGAAAATGTTGCTAATGCTGTTTATGAAAGACTAACAGGTGGAACTGGAATTGTTGGTACTAATGTTATAGCAGAAGGAAATGGAAGATTAAGAATAACTAAAAGTGGATCTATTACAGAAAGTGAAAAACGTCATTTTGAAAAACTTATTTCAACTAAGCCTTCTCTTATAATGACTGATAATCAAATGCGTCCTTTATTTTTAGATGGTTATTTTCGTGAAGGCCTTAAGTTAGAAGATTTACCTTCTAGTGAATGACATAGATTCTCTCCTCCATTAAAACCAAATGGTGCTAAATTAACATATTCTGGAACTAAACCTGCAGTAAATGTTGATTTACTTAATGAAGAAGCAGAAAGAGAATTTACTAAAGCAACTGCTTATATTGCTCAAAAATCAAGTTGAGCAGATAGACAATTACTTTTTTGAAATAATTTAGATGAATTAAAAGATATTGCTGAAAAAAAATATCCAAAAGAATGAGAAGCTGCTAAGAAGAATTTTTTAAATTTTGTTCATGTTAACAATGATGCAAAACCTAAATATAATTCTAAAACCAAAAAAACAGAATCTCCAATTTTAAAAACCCATAGTATTAATGCTAAAAGATATTTAATTTCACAAGTTTTAGTTTGAAGACCTCTTCAAGCATCATCATTTGTTATTTCATCTCCTAGTTTTGATATTGCTACTGCAAGACAATTAGTAGCAAATATGAATTATGGTTCAGCAGAATATAAATTAACTATTTCTTCTTCTACTTGAGTAAATCCTGAATTAAAAAATAACACTTTTGAAAAAGCTATGTTAGCAGGAGCAATTGTATTTAGTTTAATTACTATTTTTATGATTGTTAATTATGGTTTGTTAGGACTTATTAGTTCTTTATCGATTTCTTTATATATGTTTATGACGCTTCTGTTATATACAACTCTAGGCGGTGAATATTCTCCATCAATGCTAGCAGCTTTAATAATAGGAGTTGGTATATCTGTCGATTCTAATATTATTACTTTTGAGCGACTGAAAGATGAAATATACGGAGGAGATTCGGTTAAAAAAGCTCATAAAAGTGCTAATAAGTTGTCTTTATCATCAATTTTAGATGCTAACATTACCACATTAATTGTTTCCTTTATTTTATTCTATTTTGGTAATGCTCAAATTAAAGGTTTTAGTATTACATTAATCTTCTCAGTAATGTTTATCTTAATAGCAATGTTATTATTTACAAAATTATTAACTTCATTATTATTAAATATGGACATTTTCAATAATAAGTTATGGCTTTTAGGCGTTCATAAAAAATATATTGATCATACTAGAAGTAAAACCACTTGATATAAAAACTTTAACTATGTTAAAAATTCTAAGTGATTCTTAACTGGTTCATCTTCAATTATTTTAATAGGAATTATTATCTTTACCATTTTCGCTATATTAAATAAAAATATTGCTGATGGATTTAATCGTTCTTTTGCTTTTAAAGGTGGAGTAGATATATCTATCAAAGGAGATAATATAAATCCACTTGATAGTGATTTAGCTAGTCAAATTGAACAATTTTTCTTAGAAAAATATAAAGAATGAGGTTTTGGTTCAAATAATGTTAATGCTACTATCAAAAGATTACCATTAAATGTTGAAGGTACAATCTTTGATATTAACATTCGTGCTAACATAGGTAAAAGTGATACTATTGTTTCTACTTTAATTCAAGAACTCCAAAGTAAGTTTCCTAACTTATTAATTACTGGTGAAACTATTTCTAATACAGATGCTAAAAATTTAGTATTAAATGCTTTATATGCTATTTTAATAGCATTTGCCGGAATTATTGTTTATACTCTTGTAAGATTTAAATGAACATATTCATTAGCAATTGTTATTGGTTTAATTCATACAGCAGTTGCTTCAATAGCCTTTATTGCTTTATCAAGAGCTTCATTATCGCCAATTGTTATTGCCGCTATTCTTTCTATTGTTGCTTTCTCAATCAATGATTCAATTATTGTTTTTGATCGTATCAAAGAAATTATTAAAACTAAATGACATGATGAAATTTTAGATAAGCAACAAATTAGAGAAATTACTAACCAAGCTATTGGAGATGTAATTAAAAGAAGTTTTTATACCACTTTAACTACTATTGGTTCTATTATAGTGCTTTTATGTTTTGGAAATGCTACTAATATATGATTTAATGTGATTATGATTTTTGGCCTTTTAATCGGTTCTTACACTTCATTATTTATTTCTACATGATTATGAACTGCTTTAGAAACAAGAAGACAAAAAATTATTGCTAATCATCAAAAAAATCACTATTGAAATTTTGAAAAACATGATGAACAAGTCTTTAATGGAATCAATGATTTTATAGCTTAATTTTAAATAATAAAAATGCAAGCCTAATAACTTGCATTTTTATTATCGTTTAATTATTTCCCCATTATCTAAATTAATTAAAGTACTTGCTTCATTTGTTCCTTGTCCAAAATTATAAATGTTTTTAACTTCTGGAAAAACTTTTGTAACATCTTCAATTTTTATTGGTTCTTTACCAGATATATTAGCACTTGTGACATACATAGGTCCATTTTTAAGTAAAAAATCATTTAAAGGTGCTAAATTTGGCATTCTAAAACCTTGGTTATTAATTATTATTGAATAAGCTCCAGGTCAATATTTTAAGGCAGTTTCTGTTGCTAAATTATTTCATTCTTTAAAAGATTTAGCTTGATCTAAAGAACCAACTAAAATCATTATTTTTTTATTTTTTGGACGTTTTTTTAAAAAATAAATAGTTTCTAAAGTTTGTTCATTAATAGGTCCACCAATACCTGTAACTGTATCAGTGGTACAAATAAAAATATCTTCTAAATTCATCTTTTAGTTTTTACTTTCAATAAATAAAAGTAGGTAAAAACCTACTTTATAAATAAAAAATTAATTATTTTTCTTGAATTGCTTCAATACCAGGTAAAGGTAAACCTTCAAGTAATTCTAAACTAGCACCACCACCTGTAGAAACATGAGAAAATTGACTTTCCATACCTAATTTTTCAACAGCAGCAGCACTATCACCACCACCAACTACTGAATAACAACCTTTTAATTTTGCAATTGCTTGTGCAACAACTAAAGTACCTTGTTTATAATTATTAAATTCAGTAACTCCCATAGGTCCATTTCAAATAACTGTTTTTGCACCTAAAAGATTTGAAGCAAATAATGTTCTGGTTTTAGGTCCTATATCCAATCCCATTAAATTATCAGGAATATCCTTTTCAGCAATTTCTGGTTTTACATCAGCAAATTCTGCAGCACACAAGTTATCAACTGGTAAAATAATTTTATTTTGATTTTCAGCTATAAATTTTTGAGCAAAAGGTAAAAATTCATCTTCTACTAATGACTTTCCAATATTGAAACCTAAAGCTTTTTTGAAAGTATATGCCATACCTCCACCAATGATCATTTTATCTACTTGTTTAATTAATTTTTCCAAAACTTGAATTTTATCGCTAACTTTAGCACCACCAATAATAGCTACATATGGATGAGCAGGATTGATAGTTAATTTTGATAAAGCATTTAATTCTTTTTCAACTAAATAACCAATAGCAGATTCTTTTATATTTTTACTAATTCCAACATTTGAAGCATGTTCTCTATGAGCTGTACCAAAAGCATCATTAATAAATACATCACCAAGAGAAGCTCAATAAGCAGCTAATTCAGGATTATTTTTACTTTCAGCTTTATCATTTAAATCTTCAAATCTAGTATTTTGAATTAAAATAACATCTCCATTTTTCATTTCAGCAATTGCTTTTTCTAATTCTTTTCCTCTTGTTTGATCAACGAAAAGAATTGGTTTATTTAACAATCTAGCTAATTCATTAGAAATTGGTAACAAAGATTTTTTTTCTTTATCAGTTGCTTCTTTAATTCTTCCTAAATGAGAAAGAATAATTAATTTTCCGCCTGATTTAATAACTTTTTCAATTGAAGGTAAGGCGGCAACAATTCTTTTATTAGAAGTAATAACTCCATCTTTCAAAGGAACATTAAAATCAACCCTCATTAGAACTTTTTTGCCAGTTAAAACTAAATCATCAATTGTTTTTTTCATAACAAAAACTCCTTTATTTACATTAAAATAATATATTACATATAAATATATAATAATTATAAATACTTATTACAATATAATTTATAAATATAAAAAAATATATAGTTGTTAAAGGAGCATTTATGGAAAATATTGATGATCAATACCAAAAGAAAATAGATGAAAGAAAAGAACTTCTTTTAAAACTTTATCAAGAAAATCAAGAACAACTTAAACATCCTAGTTTAATTGAAGAAGAGGAAGAAAAAATCGATAAAGAATGCGAAGAATTTGGATGTTTAATTAGCAAAAAAGAATCAATGTCTAAAAAAGAATATCATTGATTAATTGCTACTAAAATTTTAATAATTAGTGTTATTTTATTGTCCATAGTTGCTTTAATGTTAGTTGGTTATGTGATAACCAAAAGGTTTGCATAATTATGAATAATCTTGAAAATCACTTACAAATAATTATCATTATTTCTGTAATTACTTTAACCTTAATGGTACTTACATTTTTAGCAATTATTATTCCTATCACTATTAATATTTCTAAAAATAAATTAAGAAAAACTAATTATGAAAAATTGGGAAAAAGTAGTCAAATTAGATTGATTAACCAATTAAGAGAAGCAATTCAAATTCTTTCTGAAACTAAAACTGGTGCTTTAATTACTATTGAAAATAATGATAATATTGATAATTTAAGAACTGATGGAATTATTATGGACGCAAATATAAGTTCTAGTTTACTAATATCAATATTTAACAAAAACTCTCCTTTGCATGATGGAGCAGTTGTTATTAGAGATAATAAAATCCATTATGCCGCTACTTTTTTTAGAATTACTAGAAAATCAATTGATTTGCAATATGGTTCAAGACACAGGGCAGCAATGGGTATTTCAGAATTATGTGATGCTGTAACAATAATTGTTTCTGAAGAAACTGGTGATATTAAATTAGTAAAAAATGGAATTTTTTACAATGTTAGATTAGAGCAATTCCAAGAACAATTAATTAAATATTTAAAAGACTAATATAAAAATAAAAAGGAAAAAATGCCTAAAACAAGAGAAATTATTTTAGATGATGAACAAAATTCCGAGAATCATCAAAAAAATGATGAACAATTAATTCAAGAAGAATTGATAAAAACCATAAAAGAAAAAGATTTGCAAAAAGTTCGTGATTTTGCCGAAAAATATCCAGATGCTACTATTGCTAAACTTTTAAATGTTATGTTAATTGAAGAACAGTTAACATTTTTAAGATTACTTAAAACTTCTGATGCAGCAGAAATTTTTTCATATTTAGATGAAGAAGTTCAAACTAAATTAGCACAATGTTTCACTGAAGAATGAGGTATGAAACTTTTACAAGAACTTCAATCAGATGAATTGGTTGATGTTCTTGAGGAACTGCCTGCTAATGTTACTAGTAAAATTTTAGCTTTTACCCCTAATGAAAAAAGAATTGAAATTAACAGATTATTAAGATATCATGATAATCAAGTTGGCTCTTTTATGAGCATTGATTTATCAAGCATCAAAAATACATATACTTGTGAACAAGCACTGAATAAAATTCGTCGTGATTATAATAAAGCTAGAGCTGAACTTATGCATTTTTATTTCGTTATTGATGGATCTAATAAACTTTTAGGTGCACTAACATTAGAAGATATTGCTTTTGCTGATCCTAATGCTCTAATTAACGATATTTATTATTCAATAGCATCAGTTTCTACTTATGACAATCGTGAACATGCAGCACAAGTATTTTCTGAACATGACTTATCTGTTTTACCTGTTGTTAATCGTGAAGGTTATTTAGTGGGAATGATAACTAGTGATGATGTTATTGATGTAATTCAAGACTCTGCTAGTGAAGATATGTATAAATTAGCGGGAATGAATCCTAAAGAAATTATTGAAACTACTTATTTAAAAACTTCTATTGGAAAAATTATTAAATCTAGAATTTTTTGATTAATTGCTTTATTAATGTTTGCTACATTAACTCAAATTGTTATTGATAGTTTATTAAGAGTTTTTAGTAAAAATTCTTTAAATTCAACACTTACAAAAGATGCTATTTTAATTATTTCTTTATCTAGTTTAATACCTATTTTGAATAATATAACTAGTAATTCTGGATTGCAATCCAATATTTCTATTACTAGAGCTATAACATTAAGAGAAATAAATAAAAAGGATTTTAATAAAATTATTTTAAAAGAAATGCTCATTTCTTTAATCATAGGTTTAATTTTAGGAATTATAAATTTTGCTAGATTAGCAATTTATTATAGTGCTACTAAACAATTACTAGATACAGAAATGAAAAAATATTTAATTATCATTTGTGTTTCTTCAATAACAATTCTTATTTCTATTCTTTTAAGTAATTTTATAGGAATTATTCTTCCTATTATCGCTTCGAAAATTAAAAAAGATCCTTCTTCTATATCAATTTCTTTAATTAATACTTTAACTGATGTTATTACAACACTTATAACTCTTTCACTTATGATTTTAAGCTTTTTCATTTTTGTTTAAATATTAAAAAATTTAAACAAATAAGTAAATAAAAGGAGAATAATGATTAATCATTTAGATCAATGTAAATGTCCCGCTTGTTTAACTAATCAAATTACTATTTCAAATAATGAATTAAATAATTTTAATAACCTAAATAATATGGAAAATAAAATCATAATGATAGTTCTAGGTTTAATATTAACCATAATCATATGTATATTTATCTTTAAAATGACAACTTATTTAAAAAATAAATACAAAGAAAGGAAAAAATAATGAATAAAGAAAATCTTAAAAAAAATTTTTATTTAGAAGTTAATCAAGAATGATTAGCAAAAGCAAAAATTCCTAATGATAAACCGGGAACTGGAGCATTTGAAGAAGTTGATAGAAAATTAGAAAAAAGAAAAAAAACTTTATTTAAAGAATGAAGTCAAGATGAAAATAAAATTCCTAACAACCCAACATTAAAAGAAATGATTAAATTTTATAATATGGTTTCAAATTGAGAAACTAGAGATAAATTAAGTGTTTCACCCATAAAAGAAATCATAAAAGAAATCAATAATAAATATCATTCTTTTAAAGATTTGGCAAATGATTATGAAAATTTAATTTTAAAAGGTTGATATTTACCTCTTGAATTTGGAATTTATAATGATTTTAAAGATTCAACTAAACAAATTTTGTGATTAGGTAATCCTTCAATCATCTTACCTGATACAACATATTATTCTAATGAAGAAAAAGCAAATAAAATTTTTAACGTTTATGAAAAAATGTGTACTTACTTTTTATTAAAATTAGATTATTCACTAGAAGAAGCAAAAAACTTGATTAATAAAGCTATTAATTTTGATAAAAAAGTTGCTGCATTTTCTTTATCAAGAGAAGAAAGTGCTAATTATGCTAAACTATATAATTTATTTTCTATTGAAGAAACTAAAAATAAATTTGAGTTTTTAAACATTAAAAAAATTGCTGAAAATTTAACTCATAAAAATGTTTTGGAATTTAGCATAGAAAATCCTAAATATTTAGAAAATTTTAATTTCATATGTAAAGAAGAAAATTTTCAAGAGTATAAAGCTAAATTAATTCTTAGTGTAATTTTACTATATGCACCTTATTTATCTAATGAAGAAAGAGAAATTAGTGGAACATTAGGAAGATTTCTTTCCGGAATTGATAAACCTTCAAAACCAGAAAAAGCATCAATTATTCAAACTTTAAAATATTTTGGAATGCCATTTGGAATTTATTATGGTCAAAAATATTTTGGAGAAAAAGGTAAAAATGATGTTATTAAAATGGTTAAAAATATGGTTAAAATATATCAAGAAAGATTAACCCATAATACTTGATTAAGTAAAGAAACTAAGCAAAAAGCTATTTTAAAACTTGAAAAATTAGGAATTTATGTAGGTTATCCAGATATATATAAGCCATATTACGATCAATTTAAAGTTAAAACCTATGAAGAAAATAGTAACCTTATAGAAAATATTATTAATTTTGATATTTTAATTAATAAATATGTTTTTTCTCAGTATTTAGAACCAGTTAATAAAAAATATTGAAGTATGTCACCTGCTATGGTAAATGCATATTACAATCCTATTTACAATCACATAGTTTTTCCAGCTGCCATTTTTGATGATCCTTTTTATTCAATTAAAAGATCATCAAGTGCAAATTATGGAGCTATTGGAGCAATCATAGCACATGAAATTTCTCATGGTTTTGATAACAATGGAGCTTTATTTGATGAAAATGGTAATTTAAAAAATTGATGAACAGAAGAAGATAAAACTAACTTTGATTTAAAAACTCAAAAAATGATAGATTTATTTGACAAAGTTCCTACTAGTGTAGGTGAATGTAATGGAAAATTAGTAGTTTCTGAAAATATAGCAGATGCTGGTGGTATTAGATGTGCTTATGAAGCTGCTAAATTAGAAAAAGATTTTAATCCACAAGATTTCTTCATTTCATGAGCTACTCAATGAAGATCATTATATAAAGATGAATATCAAAAAATGCTTTTGGTAGTTGATGTTCATGCTCCTACAATTTTAAGAGCTAATCAACAAATAAAAAATATGGATGAATTCTATGAAGTTTTTAATGTTAAAGAAAATGATGAAATGTATATTTCTCCAGAAAAAAGAGTAAAAATTTGATAAAAAAATTAAAAAATCAAATCTAACAAAAAATGTTGGGTTTGATTTTTTTCTTCATTTTTTATAAAAAACTAAATTTTTTTAAGGAAAAATAACATATAACGCTTAAAATCATATATAATAATTTTGAAAGGTGGGGAAAAGTGGTGAAAATAAAGTTCTTTGGCCAACATTCTAGAAATATTGACATTAAAAATAGAATTGCTTTACCTTCACAATACAGAAATGTACTTGGGAATAGATTTTTCATTCTTATCGGAATTGACGGACATCCAGAAATAAGAAGTGAAGAATCTATTAATTCATTTTTTGAATCTCTAGATCGCCAAAGTGTTTTTGATGCTAAAGTTCGTATTTTAAGGAGAACATTATTTGGAAGTTCCCAAGAAATTGAACTTGATGCTCAAGGTCGTTTCATCATCCCTAAGTTATATATGGAAAAAGGAGCCTTTCAAAAAGAAATATTATTTATAGGTAGTGGAGATTATATTGAATTATGAGATCCTAAAACTTATGAAGAATATGAAAAACAATTTGACACTGATAAAATTGTTGCTGCTGCACAATCTTTAGCGGATGGAGAAAAATAAAATGACTAAAAATGAACATTATTCAGTTATGCTTAAGGAGACCATTTTGAGTTTAAACATTAAACCTAATGGAACTTATGTAGACTTAACAATGGGAATGGGTGGTCATTCAATAGCTATTTTAAAAAGATTAAATAATGAAGGAAAATTAATTTGTTTTGATAAAGATAAATTCGCTATATCAATAACAAATGAAAAATTAAAAGTTATAAATTCAAATTACATTTTAATTCATTCGGATTTTTCAAATCTTAAAAATGAATTAAAAAAACATAACATTAATTCTGTTGATGGAATTATTGCCGATTTAGGAATGAGTAGTCCTCAAATTGATAACCCAGAAAGAGGATTTTCTTATTCACAAGATGCATATTTAGATATGCGAATGAATCAAGATGAAACATTAGATGCTTACAAAGTTGTTAATTCATATTCTGAACAACAACTAAATGAAATTTTATATAGCTATGCTGATGTAAAGCTTGCAAAACAAGTTGCGAAAGCAATAGTAAAAAATCGTCCTATAAAGACAACTTTTGAACTAGTTAAGATTGTTAAAGAAGCTTATCCTGCAGCTCTTTTAAGAGAAAAAAATCCTGCAAAAGCTATTTTTCAAGCTATACGAATTGAAGTTAATCATGAATATGATTCTATAAAATCTATGTTAGAACAAAGCATTGAATTGTTAAAACCTAATTCATCATTATCTATAATTACTTTTCATTCAGGAGAAGATAAAATTGTTAAAAATTTTTTTGGTAATTTAATAAAAAGCAAAATTCCAAACAAAATGCCTATTATTGAAGAAAAAAAATATTTAACTAAAAGTATTTATCCTAGTAATGAAGAAATAGAAATTAATAATCGTTCAAGAACTGCTAAATTACGGATATTAACAAAGTTAAAATAAGGAAAATATTTATGGAAGTTTCAACAATTATATTTAACTTAGATTTTGATAAAACTGAAATTAAAGTTGCTTCAAAAATCAATAATAATTATGAAATTGTAGATAATTTTAAGTTTTCTACTGCTTTTTTATTTGAAACTTTAGAAAAACAAAAAGAAATTATTTCCATTTATAAAAATTTAAAAACTAAATATAAAGGTGCTGAAACTTCATTATGTATATATGATTCTTATTTTAAAGATTTAAAAATTAAAGAAGATGTTTCTATTTTTAAACTTAAAAAAAATAGTATTAATGAAACTAATTATTTTAAAATTTTAGAAACTTTAAAAGATATAAATGATAAATTAAAATATTCAAAATATCAATGAAATTTATTTAAATTGTTTATTGATGAAGAAACAATTAAAAAGTATAATCATTTTCCTTTTGACAAAAAAGGTGATAAACTAGAAATTATTTCATATTTAATTGAACTAGATATGAATAGTGAATTTCAAAATTTATTAACTTTTTTTGAAAAATTTAATTTAAAGTTTAAACATTATTTTCTAAAATCACAAGTTATTGTTCCAAGTTATGGAACATTAGAAGGAAATAATATTTTTATAAATATTGAATCTAATGCAATAATAATTAATAGTTTTTTTAATGGCGTTATAAATAAAAGAGAAACTATTTATTCTAATTTAAAAGAAAAAATAATGGAAATTTTAAACTCTAAAAATATTTTTTGAAATGTTAAAAAAATCCATTTATTTATTAAATCCATATTTGCTAATTGAAAATATTTTAACAATAATAATTCTAAAAATGAAATTGCTAATTTAGTAACAAATATCATAAATAAAGAACTTGAAGATATTAGTTTAAAAATATTAAAATGTATTGATAATATCAAAAATTTTGATAAAAATAGAGGTTATGTAATAACAAAAGGTTTTGGTGCTAACTTAATAAATAAAAAATTGTTAAATCAAGGCTATACTTGTAAAAATCATGATCCATTTTATTCTAATGAAGTTTTAAAAAATGATATTTTATCTGGCATATTATTTTTAACTAAAAATTATGTTCCTAAAATTTTATCTAATGTTAATACCTTGGATAAAAGTATGGTTATTAAAACTAAACCTAAAAAAATTCATTTATTTAACATTAATGAATGAATAAAAAGCAAAAAACTTAAAAAACAAGGAGAAAGGGAATGCAAGATTTACTAAGTCAAAAACCTATTAATATGAAAGTCATAGGTATAGGTGGTGCTGGTAATAATGCAATAAATCTTATTATTTCAGAAAAAGAAAACTGAAATGATGTGGAATTATTTGTAGCTAATACTGATAGTCAAGATTTAGCTAAATCAGCATGTAATAATAAAATTTTTCTAGGTTCATCCACTCGTGGACTTGGAGCAGGAAATGATCCAAATATTGGTGCTCAATGTGCTAATGAATCACTTTCTGAAATCCAAAAAGTTGTAGCAAACACTGACATTGTTGTAATAGCAACAGGACTTGGCGGTGGTACTGGTACTGGTGCTTCTCCTATAATTGCTAAAGCTGCAAAAGATGCTGGTGCTCTAACTATAGCTATTGTTACAACACCTTTTAAACTTGAAGGTAAAAATAAATCTTTAATAGCGAATAAAGGTTTAGATTTACTTAAAAAAAATGTTGATGCTTTTATTGTTTTATCAAATCAAAAATTAATTTCTTTATATAATAAACTACCTATAATTGATGCTTTTAGAGTTGCTAATATCACTTTAAAACAAAGTATTAAAGCTATACATGATACTATCTTTAAAACTGGATATATCAATGTAGATTTTAATGATTTGCGAAGAATATTGCTTAATGGTAAAGAATCAATTATAAGTATAGGTACAGCTCATGGAAAAGAAAGATCTAAAAAAGCTATACAAGAAGCTTTTTCCGCTCCTTTATTTGAAAAAGAAATTAAAGGTGCTGGAAAAATGATTGTTCTATTTCAATGTGATAAACATACTAATTTAGAAGAAATTGAATCTGCTAGTGATATGATAGATGAATTGATATATTTAGATGCTGATAATATTGAAAAAATCATTGGTTTTCAACTACTTGAAGATCAAGAAGACTTTTTTCAAGTTAATATTATTGCTTCTAATATTAAAAATGAGGCTCCTTTTTCAAAAAATAATGATACTATTGAACAAAAAATTCATAATTTGGCCAATAATACCATTAACAACTTCAAAAATCAAACTAATAATAATATTGATGAAGAAACTAAAGATTCAATACCTAACTTTTTCAAAAATTAAATTTTATTGTTGATGTTCCGAAAATAATAAAATAAATAATAATGAGCTTAGTTATAAGCTCATTTTTTATTTAATTTTAAAGACATCTCTATTTAATACAAAATATTTCTTTTTTTGATTCATATTCCATTATAAAACTACAATCATTTTTACAAAACCAGTATTATTTATTGTATGATGTGCTTTATATAAAGAAAAATAATAATCTATAATTTATTTTCATTTTTATAATAACTAGTGAATATCAATTTTTAATTCATTAAAAATTTAATTGTAATTTAGTGGTTTTACCATTCCTTAAATAAATGAAAAAATTTAAATACACTAGGTAAATAGTTCATTGTTTATATTATTTTTAATTAAAAGTACTACATCTATATGTAAACATTTTAATATTATCAACAAATCTTATTTTTAATAAATGTAAAAAATATAATTAATAAGCAATAAATTATAAAAGGGAGAATAAATGATATATCAATATAATACATACTATAATAATGAAAAATATATTGAAGAAAAAACAACAAATAAATTTAAAAAAGAAATTGATTTGTTGAACCAAGAATTTTTAAATAAAATAAAAAAAATAAATAATAACATTAAAAATAATATCAATTTATTTTCAGATACTATGTATCACATAAATATAAATGATTTTATAAATAAAAAAGAATGAAATGAAATTAATGAAAAAATTTATTCACATATAGAAACTTTTTTTCATTTCCATACTACAGTTAGTAGTTTTTTATCTGATTTAAAATCATTTCTATATAATTTAAATCCAGCATGAGATGCATTTGGTGCAATATCGGAATTTCTTTCGGCTTATACAGATAGTGGAGGTACAGGTAACCAATATATTGATGGAACAGTTGCAATTGGAGAAGTTGTTAGTACATTCCTAAGTTTTTTACACCAAAATGAAAAAAACTTAGAATATTCAAAACAATTTATACTAAACATTTTTTCTATAATATTAGAAACAACAAAATTAAAAAATATTGAAAAATTAAATGAAGTATTAAAAGTTTCTAATGAAATACTAAATAAAATGGAATATAAATATTACAATTTTTTTAGTTTATGAGTATCACAAAAAAAGGTAGATAAAACATATAAGGTTGTTAATAAATTTTTTTTATTAGCTAAAAATAGATATGAAACGCATTTAAGAACCAGTGCATGAGACGGTGATAATTACTAATATGTTTATAAAAAATTTAAAAAGAATATATGTTGAATTAACATTTATATTTATATTTTCTTGTGTTATTTTTTTACTTTTTTTATTGCAGAGTTTATCTTTATATTTAGAAAATTTAAATGTAAGATTTTTTTTCATTGAAGAATTTGCTATTGTAGCTTTATTTATTTTATTTATTTTAATTATATTTTTTGGTTTGTATTTTTTTATAGATGTTTCAATTTTTCCCCATTTAAAAAAAATTAAATTAATTATATGTTTGTCAGAAATATCAATAATTATTATTTCAATATGTTGTTTTATTATGCTATTTTTTTTAAAAAATGAATTTTTTGTAAGTATATTAGAAACTACTTTATTTTTTATTTTTTGCTGCATAATATTATTTTCGTTTATGAAAATGAATAAAAAATCTAAAAAAATAAAAAATATTTTTAAATTGTAAAAACAGAGGTGAAAAATATGTTATTAGAAGAAAAAATTCAATTAATGAAAGATGGAAAATATTTAAAAAATAAATTATTAAAATACTATTTTTTTTTATTATTTTCAATATTTTTATTTGTTTTAAATTTTTATTTAATATTAATACTCTATGAAAAAAGTATTCCAATTTTTAAATCATTTGATCTATCAAAAATAGATAAATATCAAAAAAGTTATGTATTAATATGAATATTTATGATAATTTTTGGTTATCTTGAAATCAATTGATTTATTAATTCACTATCATCAATATTACTTAATAGATATTTTGAATTTAATATTTTTAGATCTTTGAAATGGTTTAAAGTTAAATTATTTACTTCATTTAAATTTAGTTTATTTAAGCAAATTAAACAAAAAATAGAAGAAAATAATATGGAATCAAAAGATTTTATAAATTATATGCAAAATAATAATTTCATTTTACATGGTAGTCAAGCAATATCATTCAAATATTCAGATTTTTGGAGGAAAACTAATGATTTAGATTTTATGTCAAAAGATTTAAATTCAAAGTTGAAAAATATAGATAAATATAAAAATATAAAGATAAACTTTATTGATAATATAACTGCTAAATTGGAACTAGAACAAACAAAAATAGAAGTTTTGATAGCAAAATATATTCCAAATAAATATATAAGTAAAATAAATGAAATAAAAATTCCAAATATTAAATGAATGATAGCAATGAAAATTCATCAATTATTTAGATTATATTTAATGAATAAAAATGAAATTAGTATTTCAAAAAACAAAATTCAAAACACTTTATTAGATTTGGCTTTTTTATTAAATAAATCTAATAGCTGAAAAATGAATAAAACCATTAATGCAATTGCTAATTTATATTTATCTAATTTCTTTATTTCTTATTATATAAATACATATTGTTTCGATTTAACTAATAAAGAAGATAATCAAAACTTATTAAAATATTTAAAAAATAAAATTGAAGAAAATAAAATGACAAATGAATTATTATTCTTTTTTGATGAATTATTAAATAAATTAAATAATGAAAAAACTATTCAAATTATGTCAAATAAAATAAATGAAATTGTAAAAAATAAAGAAGAACTTGAAATTAAATTTATTGAAACATCAACAAATGAAAATAAAGAAATTTCCACATTAAAAAGATTATTTTTAACAAAACTAGAAAAAGAAAATTTTCTTAAAAACCAATATAAAAACTCAAATATCAAAAATAAATATATAATTTTTTTACTTAAAGATTTTGAAAAAATAAATGAAAAAGATAATGAATTAGATATAAGAAAAATCCTTTTATTAGAATTAAATAAACAAATCGAAGAAGTTAAAAATAAATAATAAAAGTCAAAAAATATTTAATACAAAAGTTTATTTTTTAATTTCTTTTTTTATTTATTGTTTTTATAACGCTTATTATTGGTATCACATTTAGAACTTTAAAAATAAAAGAATTCAGTGTTATTTATCTAGAAATAGTAATAGAATCAATTCAATTTATTTTGATAATTTTAATATTATTTTTTAGTATTTACTTATATATTGATTCTCTAATATTTCCAAAATTAAAAAATATATTTTAATTATTTTATTAATTTCTATTTTATTTTTAATAACATTTATTACATATTTAACCACTTTTATGATTTTATCATAAAAAGTTTCATTAAAAATATACAGTAAAATTCCTCTAATTTATAATAGCATTATGTTTGTAATAATAAATGTATTAATTTCATTTTTAATTTTATTTATTTTAAAACTAAAAAATAAATTTTAAATAAAAAACATAGAAAAAAACATTAAAAATTGTCTTTTGCTTTTTATTAAAATATCTATAAATAAGCAAAATAAATAAAATATATTTAACTAATCCTTGATATATTTATCAATAAAAAAATTAATAAATATAGTAAAATATAAAAGAATTTTATAAATTCATTTTTTTATATAACACTATTATGGATTCATTTGGGTGTGCTTTTAGAAAAAGTGCTAAATGTTCGAAATAATAGGATGCTAAACAAACTAAAAGGAACATAAAATCAATGTCAGAAAAAGAAATTAAAAATCCTTCTTTAGAAAAAAAAGAAGTAAAAGAAACTAAAAAAGTTGAACAAAATTCAACAAAAGAAAACAAAGAAACAACAGCAAATGCTGAAGTTAAAAAACCTATTGTTTCAAGAGAAAAACTTTTAGAAGCAGGAACATATTTTGGACACAAAGCTAGTCAATGAAATCCAAAAATGAAAGAATTCTTGCTTCCAAAACCAAACAAAGGTGTTCACATTATTAATGCTAATTTAACTTTATCAAGATTAGAGTTTGCATATCAATTGTTACACAAATTAGCAAGTAACAAAAAATTAAATTTTATTTTTGTTGGTACTAAAAAACAAGCTAAAGAAGCTATTAAAGAAAATGCTATAAGAACTAGATCTCACTATGTTTCAGAAAGATGATTAGGTGGAATTTTAACCAATTCTTCTACTATTTTTTCTAGAGTAAAAACTATGGAAGATTTAGAAAAGAAAGCAGAAAAAAACTTTGAAGGCTACACTAAAAAAGAAAGTCTTTTATTTAAAAAAGAACTTGATAAATTACATAAAAACCTTGAAGGTATTAGAAATATGAACGCATTTTCTAATTTTCCTAATGTAATGATTGTTGCTGACCCTATTGAAAATGCTATTGCAATTAAAGAAGCAAGAAAAAAGGGTGTAAAAGTATTTGGAATTTTAGATTCTAATGCTGATCCATATTCATTAGATTTTGGTATTCCTGCTAATGATGATTCTGCAAAAAGTATTTCATTAATCATTACTATCTTAGCTGATGCTATTGCTACAGCAAGAGGTGGACAAGCTAAATTTGCTTACCAGCCTGATGAAAAAATTGTTTTCCCAGAATTTATTAATCCAGAAAGAAGAGAAAATAATTTCCAAAGAAGACCATTTGTAAAAAGAGAATATGGTGAAAGAAATAACTTCAAAAAAGAAACTACCAATACTCAAAAAGAAGTAAAAGAAAACACTACTTCTACACAAGAAACTAAATAATTTAATAAGGAGTGATTAAAATGGCTGAAATAAACAAAATGGCTCTTATTAAAGAATTAAGAGAAAGAACCAATGGTGGAATGATGGATTGTAAAAATGCTTTAGAAGCATCTGAATGAAACATCGAAAAAGCTATTAATTGATTAAAAGAAAATGGAAAAGTAAAAGCTGCTAAAAAAGCAGGTAGAATATCAGCAGAAGGTTTAGTAACTATTGCTGGTGATGAAAAAGAAGCAGTATTAGTTGAAGTTAATTCAGAAACTGATTTTGTTGCTAAAAATGAAAAATTTATTAAATTAGTTGATGATATAGCTAAAGCAATATTAAAAGCTAAACCAAAATCAAATGAAGAAGCTTTAAAAGTTAAAATTGGAAAAGAAACTATTGAATCCCTATGTGAAAATGCTACTGCAACCATCGGAGAAAAAATTACCTTTAGAAGGTTTGCTTATAAAAAAGCAGGTAAAGATGAAGTTTTAGGTAATTATGTTCACATTAATGGTCAAATGGCATCTATTGTTTTAGTTAAAGGAAATAATCAAGAAGCAGCTAGAAAAGTTTCAATGCATGTATCTGCTATGAATCCTGAATTTGCTTTATTAAAAGATTTACCTCAAACTAAAATATCTGAAATAGAAACAAAATTCGAAGAACCTGCTGGTTTTGATAAAAAACCTACTAATATCCAAAAAGTAATTAAAGAAGGTTGATTAAATAAACAATTTTCAGAATTTGTTTTAGAAAAACAAAATTTTGTTATGGATGAAGGTTTAACTATTGAAAAATTCTTATCACAATCAAAATGTGAATTAATTTCTTTTGTTCGTTTTGAAGTTGGTGAAGGAATTACCAAAATAGAAACTGATTTTGCTGCAGAAGTTGCTGCTGCTCAAAAAGAAGCTAAATAACTAAAATCCTGTTTTAAACAGGATTTTTTAAAATAAAATTATATGAATAATAAACAAGAAAAAGTTTTTAATTTATTTAAAGAATTCATTTATATAATGGAAAGCAATAATTTACAATATTCTTTGATTTATGGAACCTTATTAGGTTGTATTAGAGAAAAAGGATTCATCCCTTGAGATGATGACATTGATATAGCTATTCCTATTGAAACATATGAATGATTAATAAAAAATTATCCAAACAAAATTAAAACCAATTATAATAGTGCTAATTTTTTACTTTATCCTAAATTTACCAATAATAATGAAAGTGATATGGAAGCAGTTTTTATTGATCTTTTTATAACTCTTAAAACCTCAGAAATAAATATTAAAAAATATCTATCTTTAAAAAATAAATTAAGATACCTTCATAGTTTTTCTCATAGATCATTACATAATGAACAATTAAAATTAAAAATTGCAAATAAACTATTATTTTGAACATGGGGATTTAAAAAATATAAATTATTAGATGCTATAAGTGATTTAAAAAATGATAACGGTGATAAAAATATAATAATAAATTGGCCTTTTAAAAAAATAACTATTAATAATACTTTTAAAGATTTAAATTTCAATAATTTTGAATATAAAGAATTCGAAAATATATCTTGTAAAGTTTTTAAAAATTATAATGATATACTAGAACAAAACTATGGTAAAAATTGAATGGTTCCTATTAAATATAAAATGTCAGAACATTTAGGAATGTACGATATGAATTTAAATAAAAAATAATCAATAATTTCCATATTTACCTATAAAACAGCATAATTAAAAAATTAAGCTGTTTTTTTATAAATAAATTTATTTTATAAAGTAAACATTTTAACGAATAATTAAATATTTCATCTAGTATTTTGTTCTTTATTTTTTAAATAAAATTATAATTAAAAATATATTATTTTATATTTTAATAAGGGAAAAATATGCTAAAAATTAATTCAAATAAAATTGAAAAAAATGCAGTGATATTGGCTGCTGGTTTTGGTTCTCGTTTAGTTCCTTTAACTTTTGAAAAACCTAAGGGTTTATTAAAAATAAATGAAAATCAATCAATGATTGAAAGACAAATTATTTTTTTAAAAGAAAAAAATATAACTGATATTACCCTTGTTGTTGGCTTTAAAAAAGAATTTTTTTATGAATTAAAAGAAAAATATAAACTTAACATTATTGAAAACAAAGAATATAACAATACTAATTCTTTATATTCTTTGTTTTTAGCAAAAGATAAATTAAAAAACACTTACATTTTAACAAGTGATACTTGAATTAAAAATAATTATTTTAATTCTGATAACGAATTTTCTTATTTATCCATTGTAAAAAATATTTCTGATAATTCAAACATTTTTGAATGAAAAATAGAATGGGATGTTGAAAATAATATCAACAAAATTAAACCTTGTTATTTGAAAAAAAACGACTTTTTCATTACTGGAGCTTCTTATTTTAATGAAAAAACTTCAAAACTATTTATTGAAGAGGCAACTAAAATTTTAAGTGATCAAGAAAATAAAGAAAAAGCTTATTGAGAAGAAACGTTATTTGCTCTTATAAAAAAAGATTTTATAAAAATAAATAATCAAGATCAAAATATTTATGAAATAGATAATTTACAAGATATTTATCAAATTGATAAACAAGGTGAAATTTTAAAAAAAAATATTTGTTTAAAAGAAATTTGTTCAATTTTTAATGTCAAAATTAAAGATATTAAAAATATTCAAACTATTAAAAAAGGCTTAACTAATAACTCTTTTTCATTTGAAATTAATGACACCAAATATGTTTATCGTTCCCCAGGAATCGGTACTGAAAACATAATCAATAGACAAAGAGAATATAAGGTTTATCAATTAATAAAAAATTTTCCTAATGCTGAAAAATTATTTTTCTATAATCAAAAAACTGCTTCTAAAATTTCCTATTTTGAAAATGACCATAAAAATGTTGATCAATATAATGAAAACGAAGTTTTTAGTAGTTTCAAAATGATAAGAAAATTTCATGAACACAATTATTTATTGGGAAATAATTTTGATATAGAAGAAGAAATTAATAAATACAAAAAACAAATAAATAAAAGCAAGTATAAACTAGATTTAGAAAAAGAATTATCCGAAAAAGTCTATAAAATAATCAGATATGTCAATAATTTAAAGATAAAAAAAGTACTTTGTCATATAGATTTTATACCAGATAATCTTCTAATAAATGATAAATATGAAGTTAAACTAATTGATTATGAATATGCAGGTGATGCTGATCCAATGATTGATATTGCTGCTTTTGCTACAAGTGCTTTTTATAATCAAGAATGACTAGATAAAACTATAAATATCTATTTCGACAATAACGCACATAAACAAGAAAAAATAAGAGTTTATGCATATATGGCTTTATTAGGATATTTATGATGGATATGAACATATGCTTTCATTGATAAAGGAAATAACATTTCTTATAATTATTTAAATCATATGTTAAATAATGCTAAATACTATAGTAATCTGTTAGAGGAAAAATATGACATCTTTAAAAAATAAAATAAAAGAAATTGAAGGCGGGATTTTTTCAGCAATTTCTTGAGCTATTGGTGGGATTTTATTAACTTGATTTTCAATTCTTAACTCTAATCTAGATAATCAAATAGGTAGTCTAAAGTTTGGAATTTTATCTGCTTTTGTTGTTGATTTATTCTCATTAATGTGAGCCTTAATTTTAGTTCCTATCATTAAAAAAGAATATAGAATAAGCAATTTATTTCCTTTTAAAAATAAAAATATCTGAATACTAATTTTAAGTTCTTTTATAGGTGCTCCTTTGGGGACTGCTATGTATTATATGGCTATTTTAGAAATATCACCAACTAAGGCCTCTTCTATTTCTACTTTATTTCCCATATTATCTACAATGTGTGTTTATTTATTTTTTAAACAAAAAACTCATTGAAACACTATTTTAGGTTTAATCATTGCTGTGACTGCCGCATCTTCTTTAGGAATTATTGAAAGCATAAACCAAAGCAATAATTGAAAAGGTTATTTATTCATTTCTATTTCAGTAATAGCATGAGGAATGGAAGCCTTTCTTTCTTCTATTAGTTTAAAAAATGATATTGATCCTTATATTTCTATTCTAATAAGAAGTTTAACTTCAGTAATAACTTTTATTTTGATTTTATTACCTTCTTTTGGTACATATAATAATCAAATAATTATTAATTATTTTAATAATTCGAAAAAAACTTTATTTTTGCTTTTTTTATCTGGACTTTTTGTATGCATTTCTTTTATGCTATATTATCGAGCTATTGATAAATTAAGTGTATCTAAAGCTACAGGTATAAATATTACTTATGCTTTTTGAACAATGGTTATAGAACCACTAACAAAAATATTAGATAGTTCTTGAACTCCACACAAATGATATATTTATATATTGGGATTTTTAATTTTATTTGGAGCAATTTTTGGATTATTAGATTTCAAAGTTAAAAACAAATTAGAAATAGGATATAAATCAAAAATTAATATACAAATTTATTTAAAAAATAAAAATTATTCTAAAAAATATAGATTAAAAAGATGTACTACACAAAACTATAAAAAATTAGTAAAATTATAAGCATCAAATAAATATATATAATTATCTTTATCAATAATTTAAAGATTTTATTAAAGGAGAAAAAATGATTAATGTAAATAATTTTAAAGTTGGTATCACTTATGAAGATGAAGGTGAAATTTACATTGTTTTAGAAGCTCAACATTCAAAACAAGGTCGTGGACAAGCAAATGTTAAAGCTAAAGTTAAAAACTTAAGAACTGGTTCTATTACCATTAAATCATACACTGGTGGAGAAATGATTAAAAAAGCTCATATTGAAAAAAGACCAATGACTTTTCTATATGATGATGGTGTAAATATTGTTTTAATGGATGAAGAAACTTTTGAACAAATTGAAATTCCTTTGGAAAAAGTAAAATGAGAAATGAATTTTATTAAAGAAGGATCAAAAGTTCAAATTAGAAAATTTGAAGAAGAAGTTTTAGATATTGAAATTGCTGATAATGTTGATTTAATTGTTACAGAAGCTCCAGATGCTGTTAAAGGAAACACTACTACCAATCCACAAAAAAAAGTTAAAGTAGAAACAGGATATGAATTAGAAACTCCTATGTTTATTAAAGAAGGTGACAAAATTACTATTTCTACTGAAACAGGAAAATATACAGGAAAATCAAATAAATAATGAATATCTTAACTCTAAATTGTGGTTTAAATCAATTTGCTAATATCAATGAAAAAGTTTTTTTTGATTTGATTAATCAAGTATCTAAAAAATATAAATCTATAAAAATTTTGAATGATTCTAAAATTATTTTTTCAGATGACCAAAATAATATTTCTATTAAATTAAATATAAAAATCAAAGCTTCTAAAAAAATTTCTTTAGCAATTATTGAGGATTTTCAAAATGATATAGAAAATTTAATTAATTCTACTATTGGGATTAAACCCACTAACATTCAAATTTGTTATCTAGGACTAGCATAAAATAATAAAATTCTATAAAATAAAATGAAACTCATATCAATCATTGTGAGTTTCATTTTATTATTTTCTTATTTGTTCTTATTTATATAACTTTTAAAATAAGGTAAAAAATTTTCATATGGAGAATTCATTAATTTTGATAAAGGAACAAAATCTAAAGCAGCACCATTAATGCAAAATCTTAATCCACCTCTATTTTTTAAACCATCTTCAAATACATGACCTAAATGAGAATCTTGAATTTTTGATTTAGTTTCAATTCTACTTAAATTATGTGAATAATCATTTGTATAACTAATACAATCAGTTGTAATTCCTTTAGTAAAAGAAGGTCAACCACAACCAGCATCATATTGATCTTCACTTGAAAATAATGGTTCTTTGCTTATTTTGTCTATATATAAACCTTCTTCTTTTTGTTTATTAAAAGAAGAAGTAAAAGGTTCTTCTGTATCTTTATATATCATAACTTCATAAGATAAAGTATCTAAATTCATTTTATCAATTTCTTCTTTTGAAATTTTTTTAAAATTTGATAAAGGTTTATTTAAAATATTTAAATTAATATGACAATATCCATTAGGGTTTTTATCTAAGTAGTCTTGATGATATTCTTCTGCATTTACAAAATGATTTAAAGGTAATACTTCAATAACCACTTTTTTATTATTATGTAATTTTTCAAAAATTTTTAAAGTTTCTATAGCACATTTATGACTATATTCATCTAAATAATAAATCCCACTTCTATATTGTAATCCTTCATCTTCGCCTTGTTTGTTTAAAGAATAAGGATCAACAATTAATAAAAATCTTTCATAAATTTCTGCTAAATTGATTATATTTTCATCATAAATAATTTCAAGTGTTTCAACATGACCGGTAGTTTTAATTTTTTGGTAATTTGTGTCTTTAGTTAAACCATTAGCATAACCTACTTTAGTTTGAATAATTCCTTTAATTCTTGAAAAATATGCTTGCATTCCTCAAAAACATCCGCCAGCTAAATATATTTTTTTCATTTAATTTCCTCCATAAAATTATTTATTAATTTTATTACAAGATAAAATAATAAAAAGTTTGTCTATGGAAATTTTTAATAAATTATCTTAACATCAAAAATTATTAAATAAAATAAAAACTAAACATACTATTTTTTAAGTAAACTTAAATTTCACACCACTTCATTATTATTAAATTACCAATTTAACAATTTAATGAAAATGGAAAAATAAGCGATTTTTGTTAAATTATTATTTTTTTATTACTTTTTTTAATAAATATGACATATATAGATGAGCAAAGCTCTTTTCTAAAATTTATTTTTATATGGAGTTTAAATGCAAAAATATAATAATGATGAAATTTTAGTAAGCAAAAAAGAATTTAATAAAAAAATTAGTGAATTTGAAAATCCAAAGTTTACAATTAAATATATAAAAGATTTCGGAATAATCAAATGTGAAGGAACTTGTGATTTAAATGATTTAAAAGTTCTTAAACCACCAAAGGAGCCTGATATGACTGTCGGAAGTTTAACTATTCAAGAATTAACTACAATTATAAAAACTGTAATTGTTAAAAACACGCTTTCAAAAGAAAACGTTATTCAAATTGTTGATGAAAAGTTAAAACCCATCAATAATGAAATTACCTTCATAAAACAACAAATGGCCACTAAAAAAGAACTTAAACCAATTCAAAATGATATAAAAGAAATCAAAGAAGACATTAAGATGCTTAAATCTTTCACACTAAGGACATTAAAAATTATTACAAAAATAAATAAATAATTTAAAATTAAAAAATAAACCCATAAATTTTTTTGTGAGTTTATTTTTTATAAATATTCTATTTTGAAACTGCTTGATAAATTCTAAAAACGTATAAAAGCATATAAATAAAATCAATAGCTAAATGTAAACCAAATAATAAACCTAACCTATTTAATTCTTTTTTTTCAATTTGAATTTCATATTCAGTAATATATTTTCCTTGTTTTGAAATAATTCAAAAATCTAGTCCCATATATAATGCCATTACAATAAAACCTAAAACAGATATTAATAAAGTTAATATTCTTTGATTACTATTATTAATAGTAAATACCGCTATAAGTGAAACAACTATTAAAGATATAGATAACGCTAAAATTAATGGCCATAATTTTTTAAAATTAATAACATCAAAATATCCTAAAAGTCCCATTACTAACATTGTTACTGATGGTATTAAAATTAAGCCAAAAGAAACACTTAATGGTTGTGACACAAAAAATTGGATAATAGGAATTATAAATACACCCATCATAAGTGCATACAAAGTAGCGAAAAATGCTAATCATCCTAAAGGTAATTTATGAGCAAAAAAACCTACAACTAACATTAAAACAATTTGGACTATTGATAAAGATATAATTAAAGTTCAAGCAAAAATTGGATTTCTTGCAAAAATACTACTTATTCATATTTTTATAACTGGAGCTTGTCAAGTTAATAAAGCACCAAAACTAAATGTTACAATTAATATATATGAAAATCATATTAAAGATAAACTTAAAATAGTATGTTTTTTTAAACTTTTTGGATTAACCAAATCTTTTTGATTTTCATCTTTTTCATTAAATATTTGTTCTTTTAATTCCATATGCTTATTATATTATTTTTATAAAGTCCCGTGGTGGACTTTTTTTAATTCCCTTTCATAAAATTCTTCAGTTAATGAAAAGTTAAAAAACAAATATTTTTTAATGATTATGTTTTATTTTAACACTTCAAAATTTAAATTAAATAAGGTTCAACACTCTAATATTTTTTTAATGGTTTCATAATCTATGTCATTGTTTGCGTCTTATATACCTATTTGTATAACAAATAGAGTATATAAGAACATAGCAAACAATGACCTATATTCTCCAAATCAAATAAATGTTATTGTTTTTCACTTTCTTATATCTAAATTTTGAAGTGTTAAAGTTTCGGGACTTTATAGATATTAAGTTCCCAAATTAAGGGTTTTCGGGACTTTATTAGCAAATTATTGTTAAATATTGACCCATACCCTAAAAAAAATTACCCCCTAAAATATTTAATGCTATACCAATTTTTGAAAGGAAAAAATGAGTTCAAGTATTTACGAATTATCAAATCTATCTGATAAATATGATGAGTTTAAAAAAATGGAATTACAAGATAAAAAATTATTTACAAATTTTAGAAATATTGACAAATATATCGATGGTTTACAAAATAGATGTTTATACATTTTGGCTGCTAGACCAGGAACTGGTAAAACAACATTAGCACAAAATATAATGACTAATGTTGCTAAACAATTAAAACAAGATGAATACGTTTTATTTTTAAGTTTAGAACTATCGGCTGTTGATGTTTATAAGAAGTTTTTACAAATTGAAAGTAATTGACTTACTAGAAATGAAATAAATGATTTAGAACCAACAGAAGCAATAAAAAATGAATTGAATAGAGTTAAAGATTTATTCAAAGAAAGAAAAATCTTAATTTTTGACAATGAATTAGGAGAAAGAATAACTCCAAGTTATATTCAAAATATGTTAGATATTTTAAAATCTCAAAACATAAAAATTAGAACTGTATTTATTGACTATTTTCAACAATTAGAAAGCAACTTAATTAATTCAATTGAATATAAGGCACAAGAAGATACATCTAAACAATTAAAACAAATAGCAAAGATAAATAACATAAATGTTTTTTGTTTATCTCAACTTTCTAGAGAATATGAAAAACGTAGAACTATGATTCCGACTTTTAGTGATTTAAAGGGAACAAGTTCAATAGAGCAAGATGCAGACATAATTATGTTTTTATATTCACAAAATTCAAATTCATATGAAACAAAAACAATTCAAGAATTATCTTTAACAATTGCTAAAAATAGAAATGGTTTATGTAATACATCAAGTTTAATCTTTAATACAGAACAAGCTAAATTTTATGAAAAAGATAACTTTACAGTTATTGAAAAATATTCAAGGAGTGAAAATGGCAAATAAAGAAATAAAAAATGTTTCTTATTGCAATATTTCTGATAAGGAACTTGAAGAAAGAATAAGAGAACTTCAAATGGAATTTTATGAAAAAAGAATTAAAGAATATGCAATTGAATTGTTAGAAAAGAGAAAAAATGAATAAATGTATCAAATGCAATAAAACAACTAATTTACGCAAATGAGGAAACTTTATTTGTTGTGACAAATGCTTCAATGATGTATCAACTTGAGCCCAAGAATTTGATATATCAAGTTTTGAAAAAAATTAGTATAAAACAACTTTTGAATTACTAGTATGTATATATCTACATATACCTAAAGGTATATATGTAGATAGATATATACATACATACTAGTAGACATAAATACAAAACATTAGTATGTATTAAATCAAACTAAATTGTTATTAAGAAAGGACTAAGGAATGTTTATATCTTCAAATACTATTGATAAACCTCCAATATTTACAGAAAAGAAATTAGAGGAATTATTACATTACACTGACAATGATGTTAACCCAACATATAATGCTTATAAATCTAATTCATTTTACAAAATTTATTCGGGTGCTAAAGGTGTATCAAAATCGTTTAGTAGAATGATAGAAACAATCTATAGACTTGTTAATGAAAATAATTTTTGTAGTGTTTGATGTAGAAATCAATTTAACCATATTCGTAATACATTAAAACCAATGTTAGAAAAAGTTTTATATTATCTAGCAGAAGAACACAATTTAGATTTTAGAAATTTTATTTACGTTACTAATGAAGCAGCATATTGAAAATATGAAGATGGTGGAATAGATAGAGCAATATATTTTCAGAATTGAGAAAAGATACAAGCATTTCAAGGTTTTACATTAAAAAATTCTAATTTTAGATTTGGAGAATTAGTTATTGATGAACCTTTAGAAGATACAGCAGATACTAATAAATTACCTCATGAATTAGAAGAGATATATGCTTTACAAGAAGAAAAATTACCATTACTAATTGCTAATACTGTTTTAAGAGAAGTAGCTCCAGAAAATTTTAAAATCAATGTAACGTTTCTTTATAACATTTTTACAACTAATCATTTTCTAATAAAAAATTATCATCAACAAGCTATAAAAATTTTAGAGGAAGATGAAACAATAAATCAAAATGTGCTATCAGAACTTTTAGAGAATCATTTTATTCAAAGAGAAAACAAAGATTTTAACAAAGGTTTAGGAATTATCGTAACTATGTTTTCTAAATACTTTATACCTAAAAAATATTTTTCTGAAATTCAACAAAGAAATTTAGATTTATTACGTGAAACAAATTATCGATTATGAGTTATTACTGTTGTAGGGTTTGCTTTCAACTTTGAAGACACTAAATTAAATTATTTTATGAAAAATATAATTTTTGATAGTGATGGAAATATCAGAAAAAAAATAAAAACAATATCTAAACATAAATTTTATGAATATTTATCTAATCAGGAAATTATAGGAATATATCACGGTTATGACCCAGGAATTCACGATAATGCAGCATTTGTATCAGTAGCATTACATAGAGATGGTAGAGTTATAGTTATCAAAGTAATTGAAGATATTAAAACACTTATACCTAAAAACACAATTTGAAAAAATAAAGCTATAAATCAAAAAATAGTAGAAATAATAAAAAAGTTTAATCAAATAGTTGAAAAACATTTACCTTATGGGTTTTCTCAAAATAATTTTTTATATAGTAAATCATCTGTTTTGTTTTGTGATAACCATTCAAGTATAGAAGCATTAAATTTATTATTTGAAGAGAATAAAATCAATTGTTGAGCAATAAAAGCAGTTAGAAAACCAACACAAAATTTTGGAATAGTTGATAGACAAATGTGGCAAAAAAATATATTTGAAAATGGTTTAATTAATTTTTTACCTAATACAGAAACATTACTTAAATGTTTAGCAAAACAAGTTATTATCAAAGACAATACAAAACCACTAGATAAAATTGAAAAAAGAGATGAATCAATCAACCCAGAAATTTATGATGTAGTTAATGCTTTCGAAATGAGCTGTAGTTTATTGTTTAAATATCAATATTCATTAATTTTTGAAAATTTAGAAAAAACAAATGAATATATATCAAAGAATGATTTTTAGAAAGATTAAAGTAAATGGAACAAATAGATAATTTGAAAATAAGATATGTAAATTGTGATGAACAAAATTTTATTTGTTTACGTGTAGATGATTGAACAAACTTAAAACAAAAACATTACACAGATCCTAATTTAATAATTTATAAAAATTTTGATACTGAAAGTTGAAGAAAAGGGTCCGAATTATGTTCATATAAAAGAATTGAAGAATGAGGATGACAAACAATAAAACTAAATTATAAAAATCCTGGTGATATGTATTTAGAAAGAAAAAGAATAATAAATGAATACATAGCTTCTATGATGGCAATTAATATAAATGAAAATTTTATTAAAAATTATTTAGTTATTTATGAATCAACAGAACCATCTTTTTTTTGAGAATTTTTAAATCATCATAATTCTCTAGACACAACGAATAGAAAAATTTTTAGTATAGATAATGGGAAAATTAAAAAAGATTTTTTTGTTTTATCAAATATAAAAAGATTTCCTAATGCTAATAAAGTTTGAAAAAGTTATAGTGATTTTGAAAACTATGTATTTGAATTAGTTAAAGAAAAAGAAAATAAAGAAAGAGAAAAAAATGACAACAGAACAAGCGATAGAAAAATTTAAATTATCTTTAAATGAAACAACTTCAAAATTAAAGAAAGAACCAATAAATTCTAAAAATCAATTTTTAAAATATGGTACACAATCAACCATTCAAACACTATGAAGCAATTTCCCTAAAATTGAATGTAAAAATATTGAGTTTAATAGAATTGGTTCATCATATGCTTTATTAGCCCTACAACGCTTGGAAACACTATTATATGCTAAAGGAATAGCAGCATTAAGAAGTAATTGATTAGTTGCTGATATATTAGATTATATTGAAATAAATAACAAAATTAAATATCTAAAAACAAAATTAGAATTTAATTATTCTAAATTAACAATATATGTGTTTGAAACATTTGAATATAAAAATGATAAATTAGTATTTGATTATTCAATTGTTAAACCAGATAAAATAACAGAACAAGAAGTTAAAGAAATTTTATTTAATTCATATGAATATAAACCAACAAAATATATTGAAATACCTTATAAGATTTTTTATAACAATACATTAAAACAACCTGATTTAAATTTAGTAAATGGTGAATTTTTTAGACTATTAGATAAAGATATTGAAGTATTAATAAAAGATTCATATTTATCAGCTCCTTGAATATTTGCAATTGATAATAATGGTATTAAAAAGCAAATTCAAGAAGGTTTAGATAATTTAGATAAAAGATTTATAGGTTTATCTCCACAGCTTCAAATGTATGATTATGACCCTTTAAGAATATTACAAAGTAATTCACAATCACAAATAGTTATTCAAAAGATTGAAAAAAATATAAGTTGAATTAAACGGTTTGCTTATTTAAAACAAGATTCGAATGATTTCGGAACAAAGAATATGCATAATGTTGAAGCACAATCTCTTAACTCTGATTTTGAAGATTATGTTGAATCAAAAGCTAATTTAAGAGAACTTCAATTTAAAGAATTTTTAAATAGTTTTTACCCAGAGTTAGAAGTTGAAAAAGTTTTAATTTATGGTTCAACAGAATGATTAATAACTGAAGCTAAAAAATATGCGGTTAATTTAGATGGAAGTGTAATAAATCAAAATCAATTATTACAAAATAATAACAATAAAAATAATGAAGAGGAATTAAATGGAAATTACGAAGATTAATGAAGTTGTAGACAAATCAGTCCTTGAATATTTCTATGCTAAATTAATTCCTATAAATGAAATTTGTACTATTCAAGGTGCTATTAATATTATTGATTTTGAATTAGAAAAATTACCAAAAATAAAGGGAATGATTAGTGATTTAGCATATAATCAAAGTCCATTATCTGAAGAGATAGATTCAGATGCTAAATATACAATTATTTTTAATGAAAAATTAGACTTTACAAATAATGTTTTAATTTTAAAAAACTTAATAGCTAAAAATCAATATTATGTAGTTGAAAACATTAATACAACATTTTCACCAGAAAAATTAAATGAAGTTGTTAATGTTGCTGTTTGTCAAAGATTAGAAGATTATGTTAATAATAAAAAATTTATTATTTACCCAAATGTGATTGATAAACCATCTGAAACAATCAATATAAAAATTAGAGATAATTTTTTATATCAAAAGGCTTATATTGAAAATCATAATAAATTATTAAAAGAAGTTCAATTAAATAAAAATGCTATATCAATGATAGTTAACCCTGTCGAAGTTAATGAAGAACAAGAAAAAATATTTATGACTTCATTATCTAAATTTGGACTAATTGATATAAGAGATATTTGTTTAAGTGAAAATGATTATTCTATTTATTGAGAAAATCAATATGATGAAAGATATAAAGAATTTTTTGAAGATATATTAGAAATTTATGAACATCAAAGTTTAATAATGTCTGGTTTTGCTGGTAAAACAAAAGAAGAAATAGCTAAATTTAAAGAATTAAATTATAGTGGAACAAATGCTGAAGAATATGTTAACTATAAATTATCTATATTAAAAGATAGTTCAAAATTTTCTAAAGAACAAATTGAATTATTAATATTAATGTGTTCAGGCTTTTTAAAATCAACATTTTGTATTGGTGGTGGTTTTTCAATAATTCATAAATTTATATTACCTTTTTATTTTGATTTAATAGGAGGAGTTCTTTATTTAAAAAGTGAATTTTATGAATTAAGTAAAAAACCTGAATTATGAAGAGTAATAGAAGACCAAACTTGAAAAGCAGAACAAGAAAGATTGAAAAAAGAACGGGAAGAAAAAGAAAAAAAGGAACAAGAAGAAGCAGAAAAACGTAAAAATAGACGTGGTGATGGCAGAAAGAGAGGTTAATTATGGCAATAATAAGAAATGATTATTATTTACCTGGTAATGGTTACGGAAGTGCTGGAGGAAATATTTCATCTGGTGAAGAGCCTAACAAGAAATATTTACATTATTATCGACCAGTAATTGAAGATACAGTAAATAAGAAATATAGAAATTGACAAGCTATAGATTACTATGATATTCCTCTTAATTTAAAAGAAGTTAATATTGATTTAGATTATTCAAAAATAACAGCAGATTATTTAAAATATAAAGTTAATTTAGTAATACCTGAAAAAGCTCAATCAATTTATAGTTTTTTATTTAAAAATCAAAATTTAATAAATGGTAAAGGTGAAACTTATAAAGTTGAAGATAAAAGAAAAATTACTTTAAACCCTGCTGATTTTGAAATAAATAAAAAATATGATGCTAATTATTTCAATAATTACATAAAAGAAAAATATGGAGAAGAATGGTCTATTGTTTCAAAATTTCAAGTATGCAAATGCGATGTACCTATGGACGTAAGATATTTTGGACAAGGTAGTGGAGTTATTAAAGACCATTATGTAAAACCTAATAATTATGTTCCTAGTGGTTTTAAAAAATGAATTCAATATGATAAAGCTAAAAATTGAAAAGTAGTAAATGAAGAATTTCAATATGAATTTAAAGCTTATGTTAAGGAACTTTGATATCATAGTGGTAATGCTAAAGTAGTATTTAGTTGATTGAGTATATTTTTAGCTAACCCTGCGATGATTAATTCATTAGTAAATATAAATTATTACCATACAGTTCAAATTAATACAGTTGAGTTTTGAATTCAAAAAAATGCTGAAACAAATTTTGATGATTACCCAACATCTACAAAACTCTTATTTGAAAATAATTTTATTTTAACCCCTTCTACTTGGAAAGATTTTTCTTATTCATTAGGAGAAATTGAACCATTTAACTTTTCCATAGGACCAGAAGAGAAGCTAATTATAAAAGGTTTATTTTTACCTAAATTTATTGAAATAAATGATATTGGTATTGTATTACCTAATATTAAAAATTTAACACAATTACATATAAAACACATTAAATAAACAAAAATAGGAACTGTTGCCTTAAAGTCGGAAGAAAGTGAGTAAAAATGAATTTACTTAAAAAATTAGCTGAATTATTTGAATTAGAAGAAGCTGAAGTATTCAAAAAATTAAATTTAGAAGAAGGAGCTTCAACTAAAGAAATTAAAGACGCACTAGGTATTTATGGTCTTTTCCTAGATAAGACAGAATTAGAAACATACATAAAAAATAAAGTCCAAAACAAAATAAGTGAAGTGGAAAAACTAAATCAAGAATTAGAAAACAAAAATAAAACTTTACTTGATTTTGAAAAGGTGAATAAAGAATTAGAAAACAAATTTTCAAAAGTAAGCGCGCAAATAAAAAATAATTTTGAAAAGGAATGAACTAATTTAAAACTACCTAAAACTAATTTAGAAGATATTAAATATGAAGAATTAGATTTTTTAAATCTAAAATCTGAAGCTTTAAAAATAGCTAAATTAAAAAATATAGCTCCTGAAATAATTGAACCTAAAGAAATAGATAATTTAGAGACTTTAGGAAGCAATTTAAATAACACACAATCATTTGATATAGGAGCAAGAAGAATTAAATAATACAAAGGAAATAAAATGGAATTTAAACAATATTTAAACGCATTATTTGCTAACCAAAAAGAAGGTGAAGCATTTTCACTAGACCAAAAAACAAGAAATGAAATTAATTCATATATAGTTCAATATTCTTTAATTGGAACATTAGGAACAAACTTATCATTAGGAAGCGTTTCAGAAGCTTCGGCAACTTTTATTAAAAACATTGGACAAAGTTGAAATGAAAAGAAAAACCCAGGTCCTGGAGAATTTGAAAAAGGAAACTATACAAAAATAAGTTTTAATTGAAATACTCCACAATATCAATCATTAGCATTTACACACGCTGATACATTATTAGGAGTGCCTGCTGCTGCTTCAATTAAAATTGAAAAAGCTTCAGCTGATTTTAATGATAATTTTGAAGCTTATTGTTGAGCAGAATTGGAAAAGAAAGTTAAAACAACTGATACACATAAACAAGTTAAAAATTTATTAGATGAAGCTATTTCTGATAAAGATGTTAGAAAAGCAGTTATTGCTTTAGGAACTGCTTTAACTAAACATAAAGATGATAAAGAAGGAATAAATGGAATTAAAAAATCTGACATTATAATTCACGTTAAGCCTGAAGTATTAGACAGATTGAGCGAATCTGGTTTAGTAGGAAATTACGCAGAACAAATGTTTGTAGGAGGACAATATTCAATAGCTACAGTTGGTGGTTATACAATCATTGCTAATAAATATTTAACTGATATTGATGCTATTGCTTGTACAAACTTTGCTGTAGCATCTATGATTAATGTTAATGCTGCAAACTATGAAAGATTAGCACCTACAAATGACTACGGAATGTATTATGAAGCTATGTCATTATTTGGTGTAGCTTACCCAACTTGTTTTAGAACAATTTTTAATAAATAACAATGCTTTATTATGCAGGTAAAAGCGATTATGCTTATCAATCAGTAAAAGCTGATAAAGTTAAACCTATATTAAAAAATAATTGATGATTTAAATGGTTAAGAATAGCTATTCAAACAATATCATCAATTCTTTTGTCTATAGCTGCTAGATTTATAGATGGTTTTGTTCCTGGTTTAGGGTTAGCATTAGAATTTGCTTTAGACACTTTAATTGATTTACTATTTAATTGACTTGAAAATGATGGAAAAATAGATTGAACTGATTTTAGCATTACAGCTGGTTTTAATGCTGCAGGAGCTATTGTTAAAGGTTTTAAATTATTTAAAGCCGTTAGAGTTCAAAATAAAGTTTTATCACTTGCTGATAATATTATTGATAGTAACAGACAATTTAAAAAACAATTTAAAAATACAGCTAAAGAATTAACAAAATTTGGTGCTTCAAAAGTTAAAGAAGTAACAACTACACATTATGAAGCTATTAAAGAAAGTGCTTTAGCAGTAGAGGAAAAATTAAATAATAAAATATTTAAAGAAACAACAAAATCTTCAAAAATAATATTTGATAAAACTAAAAAGGTTTTAGATAAAACAACAAAAGTTTTTACAAAAATAAGAACTTTTGTTTCTTTATTAACTTCGCCAAGATATGCTGCTAAAAAAGCAGTTGACACTTTAATTAAAAAACCTAGAAGAGAAATAGTTAAAAAATTTAATAAGTTTGCTACTGAAAAAGTTAAAAAAATTATTTTTAAAGGTAAAAAAACATTGGAAGAATCAATGAAACGTATACCACTTGCTAGTTCTTGATTAGATACTATAACTATTTTGCGCAGCAATAATGTTTGAGATTTTAAAAATGTTAATGCTATTATAAGGTTTAAAAAACAGGAAACTCATAATAAAAAACCTGTTATTTTATGACAAAAAGATAAAAAATTAATTTTAGAGTTTTTAACTACATCTTCACCAGGCGAACATTATTTAAAGCATTTTGCTTGGGGTTGAGATATAGGAAGAATTTTAAGAAATTTTAATGGTTTTATTGCTTTATCAAAAATACCTTTATTTTCAAATTTAATTAGTACCATAGCACATAGTTATAAAACAATTAATGCTATAGCTAAATCAATTAAAAAAGATAAATGATTATGAAATCAAGATAAAAAAGATTTTTCTTCTGATATTTTAAGTGGTGCTAAAGAAGGAGTTTTAAAAGGTTGAAACTTTAAGTATATTAGGCCATTAGTTAGTTTTACTCGTAGTGCTATTGAACACAGTCCAACTTATGGCATTAGAGCAGCATCTGTAGGGGTTAGAAAAGCAATTTTTTATAGTTCATTTTCTAAATCGATAAAAAACTATAGTTATAAAAAAATGAAAGGAGCAAGAAAATGGAAGAAATAAATAAATTGAATTTTAGTATTGATGAATTTAAAAATAATTATTGATATTCAAAAAATATTGATATTCCTCAATTTGTTAAAAATATTGAGCCAAATATTACTGAAGAGCAATTTTTCAATAAACTTTTATTAAATGTTTTTAATACTTGTGATTTATTTATAAATCAAAAAATGTCTCAATTTTTAATTCTAGATATAACATTAGAACAAATAAAAGATATTTTAGGAGAACAAAGAGTTAAAAACTTTATTAGTTCTGTTTATACTGAAATTAAATATCGAATAGCTTCAGAAAAATTTCCTGAATTTTCTCAAAGAGATAAATTAATAACATCTAATTTTTCATTAGCTCAAGCGGGTAGAGAATTTAATAATTTTCAAGGTTTATTATCACCTGAAGCTATTGCTTATCTTACAAGTCCTTCCTGAATAGATTTAAAATTTAAAAAAGATGATTATTTAAATATTGTTTCTATTATTGAAAAACTTAATTTATTCGATAATAGAATTGAAAAGCTTTTAAAAGATAATTCAGAACTTGATGAAAACTTAAAAACTTCATTTTTAACATTTAAATCAAATCAAGAAACTAAAAATATTAATTTACAAGATGAAATAAATAAAAAGCAAAATTTAATTGAAAATAAAATATTGGGTTTTTTAAACAAAAATGTTTTAAACGATAATGAATTAGGTAATAATGATGGTGAATATTTAAATATTAATTTTGGTGATAGTGGTAGTGATATAGGAATAACATTGAAAAGTGAATATTTTAATACTACAATTGAACCAAGTGGGATTCAAATTGAAAATGTTTCAGAAGGTATGAGTTATTTAGATTCTTCTAATTTGGAATTTAAAGACAGCGAAAATAAAACAATTTCTAAATTAACCGCTCAAAATTTAAATTTACTATTAAATAATCTTGATAAAACTAAATCATTAGAAGATAAATTTAATTTATTTGATAATAGAATTGAAAAGCTTTTAAAATATAATTCAGAATCAGATGAAAACCTTAAACTTTCTTTTTCTAAATTTAAATCAGAACAATTAGAAATAAATGATAAAAAAGAAAATAAACTATCTGATAATGTAAGAAATTTTCTAAACAATAATATTAACTCACCTGATTATTTAGGTCTAGAAGATGGAGATGATTATGTAAAAATTACGTTTGATAATGACGAATTAGGAATGGATGTATGCCAAGAACAATACCGAACTTACATTCGACCAGAAGGTATAGAGATTCTAGGTGCCGGAAAGGGAATAGATTTATCTTATGATAAAATTTCCTTTCCACATCCAGATGATGAATCTAAACCAAAGCAAACTATTAATTATGAAAATGTAGAAAAATGAAATACTTCTATTAAAAAAGCAATTAACAATGAAAACAAAATAAGCGATATTTATAATAAATTAAAAAATGATACAAGTATTAATTTATATGAAAGCTTAAAAACATTATTTCAATGTCAAGAGTGAGACATTGATGACAAGCAAAACAAAACTATTGATAATTTTTATCAATGATATTTAGAAGATGATACTATTTTAAATGTTATTTTTCAAGACAAAGAAAAAAATATAGCTATGAGTTTGAAAAATGAAGACAATGAAGATATGTTTTTAGATTTTTCTAACACTGAGCAATGTTGAATAAGAAACCACCCTTTTATTGATGATGCTGAATTAAGAGCTCAATTAGGAAAGAAACAAGATCAAGACTTATGAATTAAGTTAAAAAGTGATGATAACTATTCTTTAATTAACTTTTCAAAAGAGCAATCAAAAATAAGATTTGGTTCTAATTTATCTCAGGGATTTATTTCAAACTTTTTCTTTGATAGAGAAAGAGATGGAAGGAATATAGTTAGATATATTGAAAAAGAAAATGAAACTTTTTTAAATTTAACTCCGGCACTTCAAGGCGATACTCATGTTGAAATTGGAATAAAAAATTCCAATAAATACATTAGTTTAAAAATAGACAATGAAGAATTATTTTTAGATAAAACAAAATTATTAAAACTAAAAAGTTTACTAAGTTAGAAAATTATGAAAATATTTAAATGAATAATTGGAAGAATAATAAGTTTAATATTTATATTTTTCTGTTTATTATGAACATATAAAAATTTTAATATTCAATGATTAAATTGACTTTTTGAAAAAATGAAAATATTTATAAAAAGATAGGAGAAAAATGAAATTAGAAACTATTAAAGAATTAATACTAATAATCACACCTTTTGTTGTTACTTTAGGTGGTGTTATTAGTGCTTTATTTGTTAAAGTTTACAATGCTAAAAATAATTACAAAGTTTTAAAAGAAGAAATAACAAAATTAAATGAAGAAACACAAAAACGTCAAGTTAGACACACAGAAGAATTAGCTAAACGAGATATCATCATTAAAGATTTAAAAGAACAATTAGCTCAAGCTTTAAATACTATTGAACTTTTAAAATCTAAAATTGAAACTAAATCAGGAGACCCTTATATTTCAAAATTAGAAGCTAATAATGATGAATATAGAACAGCTTTAATTAAAGTTAGAGAATTGCTAAAAGCTAAAGAATTAGAAAATGAAAATCTTAAGAAAAGTTTAGGAGAAATTCAAGCAGAAATAAAAGCTATGAAAGAATTAGCTGAACTTAATAAGAAAATTAAGAAAGATGAAGAAATTACTCCTAAAAGTTTATTAGATAATCCAAATATAAAAAATCAAGAAGATAGCTCTAAAAATAGTGTAAAAGCAACTTTATATTAAAAAATATAGCTAAAAAACCACCTTTGTAACGACAAAATACATACAACTATACATCTTTATGTAAAAATCGTCGTTATACGGGTGGTTTTTAGTACGGTTTTTTTAAGGTATTTAGCCATAAAAGCGACCTAATTTATCTAATTTATAAAAATATAATCCTTTTCCAGCATAGCAGCATCCACCAATAAAACCAAATATGAATATAATAGCAGTAATAGTAAAAGTAATAGCTCCTACATCAGTAAATCAATTAACTTTAAAAACAAAAATAAAATATATCACCACTCATTGAGCATATAAAATTGATGTAGCAATAATAAAAGGTATTTGATATTTTTTAAATACAAAAATACCAGTAAAAGAAAAACAAAATAAAATAAAGAAAATAGAAAAATATATCAAATAAAATTTACACCATTTAACCAATATTTTTCACATTTTAGCAGGTTCTAAATCAAAAATTTTACTTCGTCAATCTCTCATATATCTTAATTATATAAATTTATTAGAGATTATGTTATAATATTATTGCTAAGAAATATAGGCTTTTTCTACTACGACCCTAATAAATTAGCAATTTTTAAATGTAAACTTTCATTAATTGGGGACGTGGTAGAAAATAATAATCTATCACTTTTTTTATTTTTTAGCTTTGGAGAAATTTCAGAATAAAAAAAGAGCAATTTCTCCAATTTAACTACGACGAGAAATTGCATAATCATTATAACATAAAAATTGAGATTGTGCAGTTTCTCCAAAAAAATTAGGAGAAAATATGAAAAACATTGAACAATTAGAAATTTTTTATGCTGAATATGAAAAAACTATTAAAACAAATAATAGAAGTATACACACTTTAAATACCTATAAATGTGTTTTAAAAAATCTTCAAAATTGAGAAACAACTGATGAATTATTAAATCAAATCAATTTTTTACTTGATAATTCACAACTAAGTCAAAATTCACTTTTTACAAATAGAGCAATTTACAAAACATTTTGTGAATGATTTGCTAAAAGAAACAGAATTTATATTCCTTTTAATGAAAGAATTAACAAATATAAAATTGAAAGAGGAACAAGAAGAGCTTACAATAAAGATGAGTTAAATATTCTTCTTTCTGAACTTAAAAAGTTTAATAATTATAAATTTGAAATTATTTTTAAAATTTTATTAACTACAGGAATAAGAGTTAGCGAATGAGAATCTATTAATTGAACACAATTAAAAGAAAACAATTATGAAATTATTCTAAAAACTGCTAAAAATAATAACCCAAGACCTTTTAAAATTATTGATGATAAAACTAATGAATTTAAAGATATAAGATCTGCTATTGAAAGCGGTTTAAATTTAAATATTAGTGCTAAAACTATTAAAAATTTATTTAATATCTTTAAAAATTTTGTAATGGAAAACCACCTAGATTTTCAAAATAAGATATCTGCTCATATTTTAAGACATACATTTGTTACTGTTGCCGCTGAACAAGCTTCAATTGAAGAAATATCTAAAGTTATAGGACACGTTAATTCAAATACAACAGCTTCAACATATTTAACTTATAACCCAACTTTAGCTAATAAGAAATTAGGTAAAATGCAACAAAATATATCACACTTTTTAAATGATGAAGAAATAGATGAAGAATTAATTATTGATGAAAATAAAAGATTAAAAATTGAAATAGAAAATTTAAAACAACAATTAAAAATAGCTGAACGTTTAGAAAATACTTCATTTCCATTTTATGCATTTGAAACTAATACAAAATTAAATAAAGAAAATTTAAAATAGCTTATGCTATTTTTTTACTTTTTGCTATTAAAATTTAAGTATGTTAAAACTTCCAACGTATAAAGATTTAGGCATAAATATTAAGAAAATTCTTTGAGAGAATAATTATCAATCATTCGAAGAATTTAAACACGCTTATAATGGTGTTTTTTGTGCGAAATTAGGCCATTATTTACACAAAATGAATAAACACACGTCTGATAATTTTTTATATGCTTATAACGTTATTTTTTACTATGGCTATATAAATCAAAAAAGAGAACAAAATTTATTGAATTTATTAACTAATAAAGGGTTTAATGTTAAACCTAGTTTTTTAATTTTAGATGCTATTGTTGGAGTTGATTTAATAGCTTCAAAAGATAATATAAGTTATGTTATACAAGTTAAGCCTAATGATAAGTTTAACAATATTAAACACATTAAAACTTATGCTAATAATCATCATTTTAAAACTATTTTTGCTTATAAAATTCAAAATAACTGGTATTTTTTGAATGAAAATATGCTAAAAATATCAATTTTCTAAAAATTTGTATTAAAATTATTTTTGAAGAGTAAAAGTTTCGTTTTTTTGTTAAACAAATAAGAAGAATTCGGGACTTTATGATGGGACTTTTTTTGGGACTTTATTTTTATAATAATAAGCAAAAGAAAAAAACATCCGATTTAGATGTTTTTATCATTATCTAGGGTCTTTTGAATCAAGTTCTAAATCATAACTTACAGGACAGTGGTCAGATACACCACCTCCTCCATATAATGATCTTGCTGCACTATTGGCTGTTTTTGTATTAACAGTTTTAGTATATTGATATCATTCACTCAATGAATTAATAGTTGCTCAATGAAAAATATTTTCATTTACAAAATTTCATAATTTATAAACTTTAGCATTTGAAGCTTTTAAATTAGAATAATGTAAAATTTTGTCATAAGGTTGAGCATAATTTCCTTCAGTTGTTCTTAAAGAAGAAGCATTTTCAGAAGTATCTTTTAAAAGTGATCATTTATCTTCTACATCATCACCAAAAGCACCTCTAGCTTTATTTAAAGGTATATTTGTGTCGCCTTGGAAAACTAAATCATCATCTTCTGCTTCTTCACTCATTCATTTAAAAACATTTTTAATATTTCATGCCTCATTCGCTTCACATGAACCAACTCCTGCACCTAAACCAGAAGCACCTTCTCCAGCAGCTTTTGTTCCAGGGCCGTCAAAGTGAGAAATAGCAAATGTAAAGTTAGCATTTTCTACATTTTTTACCAATGATTGAAATTTAACAACATAAGGAGGTCTTTTGTATTCAGAACCTAATGAACCAGAAGTTCCAAATTTATTTTCAAAATATTTATTTTTATAAAATTGACCTATAGCTCCATTTTTAAAAGCAACTGGTTTAACAATATTAGATTTATAAAGATATGCAGCTGCTCTATCACCAGAACCTGCTTGTGCTCCAGCTTCACCACTTTCATTTTTATAATCTCCAACTATTGCTTTTCAAACATTATTAGTACCCTTTTTTCTTTCAATTTCGTTCAATAAATCAGCTAAACGATGAGGAACATTAACACTATCTAACTCTGTTAATCCACAAACATCATATTTTTGATTATAAATAATTGAAGCAATAGCTTGTCCTTTAGCAGTATTTTGTTTAAAACCAGTATCACCATAATTACATACATTTCAATGTGCTAATCTTATTTTATATTTATAACCACCATCTGGCGATGGATTTGGTTCTGGTGCGGGACCTGGATTAGGTGTAGGGTCTGGATTAGGACCAGGGTTAGGATTTGGTATTGGATTATTTTCTTGTTTTTTAAATCCTTCAAATTCTTGTTCATCATCTATAACTAAACTTTTTTGTTCTTTACTTATTAATCTGTAAGAAATTTTTAATGAACCATTTTTATTATTTGCTTCTAATTTTAAAAATTGAATAGAAGCTTTACTTTCATCTAAACCACTAACATTTATATCATTTTTAGTAATAGCAGATGGTAAAGTATCAGCAGGTTCTTTCTTAAAGGTAAAATTAATTGCTTCTTTTATATTATTTAATTCTTCTAAAATTCTTGTTTTATCATCTTCACCAATTCCTGGATCAGGTGTAGGCTTAGGTGGAATAGGTGTATTATCTTTTAAGTAATTAGTAATATCTGATCATACATATTCTTCTACAGAAACTTTTTTATCTGTATCAGTAATTTTAACTTTTAATAATAAAAAAGTTTGGCCAGAAGCATTATCTTTTTTATCATCAATAGAAACAATTTCTGTTTTATATAAACCAACTCCATCGACTTTATTTTCAGGATTTCAATTTTTAACCTGTGTTAAAAATGTTGGATCTTGTATATTTTGATTTTTATCAATTTGAGTACCTTCAGTAGGAACATATGTTAAATTTTTTGCATATGCTCTTAGTTCTTCAATAGTTTTTTTATCATTTTTACATGAAGTAAAAATTAAAGAAGAACAAGAAGCAAAAAGTGTCACACTTGTAGTAAGTGCGGGTAAAATAAATTTTACTTTCTTATTTTTCATATATATGTTTTTATTCCTTGTTTTTAATTTACATAAAAAATATATATTTTTTATTTTTTTATATAAGTTAATATGGAAAAAATAAAAATTTTACACATTTACGATTAATGTGTAAAACCATTGATTTTTAAATTATTTTTAATTAAAATTCATCAATTTGTTCTATTCTTGCTTGATGTCTTCCACCCTCATATGGAGTATTGATTCATTCATCAAACATTTTAATAGCATCTTCTAACTTTGTTTGTCTTCCACCAAAAACTAAAACATTTGCATTATTATGTTGTGAAGCTAAATGTGCATCTTCAATGCTAGTACATCTTGCTGCTCTAATACCTTTGTGTCTATTTAAAGCATAAGAAATTCCTAAACCTGTACCACACAAAGCAACGCCTAAATTATTTTTATCTTTTAACACTTCATTAGCAACCTTATGACCTTGTAAAGCATAAGAAACTGGGGTTTCACTATTTGCAGGTCCTAAATCTTCTATTTGATATCCTTTTGTTGTAGCATATTCAATTAATTTATTTTTTAATTCAGCACCACCATGATCACTACCAAAAATTATTTTTTTATTCATTTTTGTTTCTCCTTTAAAACTAATATTCATTAACAAGTGATTTTAATTTTAAATAAAAATCTTTTAAATTATTTAAAACTTTTAAAAAGTTTAAATTATAAGTTTCAAAATTATTTAAAACTTCTTTTTGAAAAATTTCTAATTTAGAAGTATCAAAATCTTTGAATATATTTTTAAACTTATTAAATCATTTAGTTAAATTAATTACTTCTTGATCTTTTGAATTATGGACTAGTATTTCTTCATCATTATTTTTAAATAAATCTTTAAATTTATTTAAAAAATCATTTACTTTATTAAATTTACTATTTTTAGAATCAGAAACAATACTTTTTCACTCATTAAATAAATTTAAAATAGCATGTACGTGTTTTCCATTATTTTCATCATATAAATTACTATAATCAATATCTTTCAAATTTTCATTTCAATACTTAAAAGAAAATTCATCATTTTTATCATTTTTTCCATTATAAAAATTCTTTATTTCATCTAAAAGATTTGAAAAGAAATTATTTCTTAGTTGATCTCTTTTTGTTTTATTTTTTATATTCAAAAATGAAGGATTATTAGCACCATCATTAGCTTCTTTTCATTCATTATTATCGGAAAATAAAGCTATTTTATTCAAGTTATACAAAGAACTTTTTTCGGTGTCTATTTGTGAAGAATAATCATAAAAAATTTTATTTAATTCATCATTGAGATTAAATAATCTAACTAATTCTTTATCTATTAAATTATCTCCATTAGGATTTAATTTTTCAAAATAAGAAAGAAAATTAAATAATTTATTAATAATATTTGTATCTAATATTTTTTCTTTATTATTCTTTTTTATAGTAAAAAAAGAAAATTTCTTATAATCATTTTCTTCTAAATTTATCATTTTATTAATATCATCAAAAATGTTTTGTTTTTGAATTTCTTTTGATAAATTTTCTATTTTTTCATAACTATCAAAGTAATATTTTTTATATATTTTTTCATTCATTAAATCTTTAAATCCATTATATGAAGAAATAATATTTTTTTCAATTTTAGAATATTCATTTAAAAATTCTTTGCTTTTATTTTCTTCCTCTTTTGTAAATCCATTACCACAACTAATGGATAAATTATTTAAAATAATTGGTAAGAAAATAGTTCCTAATCAAAATATTTTTTTATGAAATTTTTTCTTTATTTTCATTCTTAATCCTTTCTTCATTTAAATGAATTAAAGTTTTAATGTTTTTTAATTCATTAATGCTTAATTTTCGATACTGTCCTACCATCATTTTTTCAACTGTTATCCCAGCATATTCTATTCTTTTAAGATTTATTACTTTTTTATCAACAATTTTGAATAATTCTTTAATATGATGATAAGTTCCAAGATTTAAAGTAACCAAATAGGTTTTATTATCTATTTGTTCTACCAATTGATTAGAGAATATTTCATTTATTTTTACTGGTTGATTTAATTTTTTAATTTCATTAATAGTTAAAGGTTCATTTAATCTAGCGCGGTATTTTCTTACTATATTAAATTTAGGATGAGTTAATTTATAAGCAAAATCTCCATCATTAGTTAAAAATAAAACCCCAGTAGTATCATAGTCTAATCTACCTACTGTAAAAATTCTTTTATCTGTATATATTAAATCAGTTACTTTTTTTCTATTTTGAGGATCATTTAAAGTACAAATAGTTTTAGGTGGTTTATTTAAAAGAAAATAAACAAATTTTTCTTTTTGATTTATTTTCTTTCCATTTATATAAATGTGATCATTCAAATCAACTAGCATACCTATAGTTGCTAGTTGATTATTAACTTTAACTTTATTTTGAATAATTAATTCTTCAGCTTTTCTTCTAGAACAATATCCAGATTGAGCAATAACTTTTTGAATTCTTATTTTTTCCACAATATTCTTTCTAACTATTTAATTTTAATTCATTTTTCATTAATTAATATTTGCTCTGAATCTAGTTGTTTTCCTTTTAAAATTTGATGATCATAATTCATTTTAACAACTGTTGCAAAACCTTTATTAAAATCTTTTAAAGCTAAATTTCTTATCTTTTGAATTCCTTCATAATTTCTTCCTTGACAAATTTTGTCTGCTATAAAAACAATTTTATCTAAAGTTGATAATTCAAAATCCAATGTTGTATGAACTTTAATAGCATGGATAATTTCTTGATTATTGCATTTATAAACATTTTCTAATCATAAAGCACCACAAATTTGATGTAATTTATGTTTAGGAAATAAAGATAAATCATTTCCATCCATATTAAAAGAGGAAATGAATTCTCTTGATTTTTCTTCTCCAAATTCTTTTGCAATATCATGAAATAATCCAGCATAATACGCAATTTTCGCATCATAATTAATTGTTTTTGCTAATTTTGCAGCAAATTCAGCAGCAAAAAAACAATGTTTAGCTCTATCTGCTGATAAATAACTTTTAATAATTGAATCAGCATATAAAAAATTATTTCCTATATATTTTCTTACTTCTTGATCTAATAATTCAAATTTGTTTCCTTCACGTATTTCAGTAGAAGAAACATCAAGTATTGTGTTTGAATTATGAAAAATAATTTTTTCTTTGTAATTTTTAAAATATTTATTAAATTTACTTAATGTTTCTTTTTCAATTTGATTATTTCTAGTAAAAAAAATAATTTTAGAAAGATTTTGAATAATAAATTTTGCTTCTTTTCATTTATAAAAATCTCTAATATTATCATTACCCAAAAGTAAAAATAACTCATCATTAGGATATATTTTTTTAAAATGTTTAATTGTTTCAATTGTATAGCTAACATTAAAAAAATCTTTTTTAACTTCAAAATCACTAATTTCACAAAAAGATGGCAAAACCAATTTAAGCATATTAATTCTATCTATATATGAAATGACTTTTTGTTTTTGTTTAAAAGGAGAAATTAAAGTAGGAACAACAATAATTTTGTCTAATTCATAATTATTTTTTGCTTCATTAATTAAATTTATATGTCCCATATGTACAGGATTAAATGAACCACCAAATATTCCAATTTTCATATCTTCTCTTTTCTATTTTTTAATATCATTATCAAAAAATTTAACATTAAATGATTTATGTTCTTGTTCTTCTTTTAATAAATCTTTTCCTGTTTTTAAAACATTCTTTTTTAAAGAAAAATTAACTTCATTTATTATTTTATCAACCTTATAAAATTTTCTTGGTTCAACTTTTAAAATTTCATCAAATAAAGAAACATCCTTACCTATTTCTAATGTTTTTTTTAAATTGTTAACATATATTCCAATACCTCTAATTGGATATTCTTGCTTAAAATTAAAAAACAATTCTTTTCCTACTTTAAATATAATTTCTGAATTATTAATATAATGATTTAATAATTTTTGTTTAACCAATCATTTTCCATTTTGATTTCTTATTCTTAATGAAATTGCATTCCCAACTAGATTTTTATCATTTAATTTTATTGCTATATATTTAGATAATAAATCAATAACACCCATTAAAACATCTTCTTTTGTTATTCCTCCATTTTCAAAAGTCATTTCTTTTCCTTTGCTTTTTGGATCTAAAGTAACTTCTAAAGCATCACTTGATATTCCATTTGCTTTATTTATATATTCTTGAGCAAATTTTCCAAAAGTAGATATAGCTTCTAAAGAATTAGGATTTAATTGTGCTAACTTTCCAATAGTATCAATACTTAAATTTAATAATTTTTGTCCATTACTTTTACCTATTCCAAAAAATTTTTCAATAGGTAAATTCCATATTGATTCTTCTAAATTTTGTTGATTTAATAAAAATACTCCAAACGGTTTAGCTAAATTAGTAGCCATTTTTGCTAAAAATTTATTATATGAAATACCAACACTTATGGGAATTCTAAATTCATCATAAATATCTTGTTTAAGATTATTTGCAATTTTTAAAAGATTAATATTTTTAACTTTGTCTGTCATATCTATTCAACATTCATCGATAGAAAATATTTCCATTTGATTAGAATATTTTTGTTGAATATATTCAAAAATATCATTTGATAAATCTAAATATAAATAATAATCAGGAACAACAAAAATGGTATTTGGACATATTTTTTTAATTTTAAAAACAGGATCACCAGCTTTAATACCTAAATTTTTTAACTCATAACTAACAGAAGAACAGATAGAATTTTTCTCATTTTTAGAAACAGCGACTGGTTTATTTCTCAAATTAGCATTGATAGCTCGATGTGCAGAAACAAAATATGAATCAAAATCTATATGAAAAATAATTTTATTTTGTTTCATATAGTTTATATTTTAAAAATTCAATAATCATTTTCGCACATCTCTTTCTATTGTCAAATTGTTTTATATTATCAAAAATATTTAATTCTTTTAATTTTTCTAATTCTTCTATATTTAAGTCATTTCCGTTAATTAAATTTTCATATCATTCTATATATTTTTGTATTTCTCCTAAATTTTTATTTTTAATTAAATCGATAAAAATGTCAGTTGATGACATAAAAATTGAACAACCTTTACCATTAAAAACAATTTTTTTTAAAATTTCATTTTCTATTTTAAATTCAATTGTTAACACATCACCACATGTTTCACCATATTTTGTAAAATCATTTTGAAATTTTAAACTTGAATCTAAATTATTGGGATTTAAATAATGTTGCATAATTATGTTTCTTTTTTCATCATTATTATATTTCAAGAAAATCACCCCCTTTTTTTAAGGTTTCAACCAAAATATCAATATCTTTTTTAGTATTATAAATTCCAAGAGAAATTCTTACAAAAGATTCATTTTTATCTAAAATATTTTTATTATTTTCAATAAAAGGAACACAAAAATTTCCTGATCTTACATATATATTATTTTTACCTAAAAAATGTGCTATATCTTGAGAATTAATATTTTTTATACTAAATAAAAAAACTGAAGAATTAGGTTTATTATAAACTCTAATATTTTCTATTTCATGTAATCTTTTATAAAGATATTCACTTAAAATTTTAATTTGTAATTGTGAATTTTTATATCCACCAATTATATTGTTAAAAAAATCAATAGATTCATTAAACATATAAATAGCAGCTAAATTTAAAGTGCCAGGTTCATATCCATTTATGCCAGGTTGCAAAATTAAATTGTTATCCTGAACACTTGCTATTGAACCACCACCATAAAACTTTGGACTTAATCTCTTTAATAATGATTCTTTTACTATTAAAAATCCTAATCCTGTTGGTCCATAAAATTTATTAGAACTAAAAGCTATAACATCTGAATAATTTAAATTTACTTCTTCATTTATAATTGCTTGTGCTGCATCATTTACTAGAATAATTCCTTTTGTTTTACATATTTCATATAATTTCTTAATATTAATATCTTGTTTAAAAGAATTATTAATTTGAGAAATAGAAATAATTTTAGTTTGAGAATTGATATCATTAAAAATGTCATCACTATATTTAATCTTAATATTTTTTTCTTTTAATAATGCCACTCAAGGAGCAATATTGGAAGAATGATTCATATAACTTAATAAAATTTCATCATTTTCATCAAGAATATCTTTTAACATTAAGGAAATTTTATTTAATGAATCAGTAGTGCCACTAGTATAAATAACTTCATTTAAATTAGAATTTGTTAATTTAGCCACTTTATTTCTAACTTCTTTAATAATTGAGTATATATTATTTCCTAAAAGAGAATTAGCTGTTCTATTACTAATACAAAATTTAGTATAAAATTCAGTAGATTTTTTTATAACAGAATAAGGTTTTTGAACTAGTGCTGAATTATCTAGATAAACTATTTTTTTAAGCATAGGAAAATATTTTTTATAATTCTTAAGTAATGACATATTAAATTAATTTTAATATTTTTATTAATATTAAAAAATATTTGTCAATTATTTAATAAAAAAAATTTTTTAAATATTGTTAAATAATAACAAAATTATTAAATAATATTTTTTCATTAATGACTATTCTTAATATTATTTTCAATTTGGAAATTAAATTTTTGTTATATTTATTTTTATAATTAAATTTAGTGTATCATCTTCATCAATATGGCTTATATATTGAAAAATGAAAATTGTTTAGAATATATGGAAAATTTAATAAAAATAACTAAACAAAAACCTATATTTGATGCTGTTATAACAGATCCTCCTTATAATATTTCAAGAAAAAATAATTTCAAAACAATAGGGAGAAATGGAATAGATTTTGGAAAATGAGATTATGAGTTTAACCAAACAAATTGAATTAAAAAAGTTTCTCCATTAATAAAAGATGGAGGAACAATTATTATTTTTAATGATTACAAAAATTTTGGAGAAATAGTTAAAGAATTAGAAAAACAAGGTTTTATCATAAAAGATTTATTAAGATGAATAAAAAATAATCCAATGCCAAGAAATATTGAAAGAAGATATGTTACAGATTTTGAATTTGCAATATGAGCAGTTAAAGAAAATGGAAAATGAACTTTCAATAAAAATAAAAGTAAAAAATATATAAGACCTGAATTTAAATATTCTATTGTATCAAAATCAATAGACAAAATACACCCAACTCAAAAACCAATAGAACTAATTGAAGAACTTATAAAAATTCATACAAATAAAAATGATTGAATATTTGATCCTTTTATGGGATCTGGAACCACATGCATTGCCTCTTTAAATTTAAAAAGAAATTTCATTGGTTGTGAAATTGATAAATATTATTTTCAAAAAGTAAAAGATAGAATAGAAAGAAAAGAAAATATAAAAAAAGAAATAATTAGATCTCCTTTATATTATTTAGGTGATAAATATAAATTATTTTCTCAACTATATAATTTTTTTCCTGCCAACATAAATAATTTTTATGATGTTTTTGCAGGAGGCGGAACAGTTATAGCTAATGTTAATGCAAAAAAAATATTTTATAATGACATAAATAAAAAATTAGTAGATATTATAAAAATATTTGCTGAAGAAAATGTTTTCAAAATACTAAATGATATATATATATATATATATATGGAAAACATAACTCTATCAATTTATTAGATCCTAAAACTAAAAGAGTTATTTCAAACATTTATAATTCAATTAAAAATCAATATAACTCATTAACTAATAAAAATTCATATGAAGCATCAATTATTCTCTTAATTTTAATAATTTATGGTTTCAATAGTCAAATAAGATTTAATTCAAAAGGAGAATTTAATATTCCTCCTGGTAAACAAATATTAAATGAAACAAGAAAACAACATCTTGTAGATTTTTCTATTTCTCTTAATAACAAAAATATAGAATTTTTTAGCTTAGATTTTAAAGATTTTATAAATATACATATTAATGAAAGTGATAAAAATGATTTTTGATATTTTGATCCACCATATTCCATATCAAATGCTACATATAATATTGGATGAACAAAAGAAGATGATAAAAAATTATTTGAATTTTTAGACTTATTAACTTTTAATAACATAAGATGAGGGTTATCAAATTTAACAAAATCTAAAGGGAAAGAAAATGTTGAATTAATTAATTGGGCTAAAAAATATAAAGTTTTTTATTTAAATAAAACATATATAAATTCTAATTATCAAAGAAAAAACAGAGAAGAAAAAGATGAGGAAGTATATATAACAAATTATGAAAAAACAAGATTTTAATAAATTTGGAGGTACTGAATTTAGAATATCAGAACCAATAAAAGAATATTATTCTGTATTATGTTGAATAAATCAAGAACAAAATAGAGATACTTTTTTATCAGAAAATTTTGATTGAAATGAAGAATTTAAAAAATATGTTAAAAAAGAAAAAATTTATAACTATAGTAATGATAAAAAAATTAAAAATAGATTTATTTTTATATTGGGTTATTTAAAAAAATGGGGTTTTATAAAAGAATTTAATAAAAATAAAAAAATAGATTTTAATATAGAAATTGATAAATTATTTTCAAAAAATATTTTAATTGAAGATTTATTTTTAAAAATAATGTATTTAAATTGAAATGAATTTCATTCAATGATAGATTTTATTTTTAAATATAAAAAAGAAAAAATAAATATAGATAAATTACGTTGAGCATTTTCAGTATTTGACTATAAAACAGATAAATTTGAAGAAATATATTCTTTATCAAAAGAAGAAATTTTAAATAAAATAATAAATGTAAATGAAATTAAAAGTATTAACTCAATTTTTAAAAAACCACCAAAAGAATTAAATTTATTAAATGAAATATTTAATTCTTTTGGTAAAAATAAATTAATAAAAGAAGAAGAATTTATAAAAAATAAACCTAAATTTTTTAAATATATAAAAAAAATATTAAATATTGAACCAAGACAAAAAAATATTAATTATTTTCTAGAAATAAACAAATATATAAAAAATAAAAATAAATGAAATTTTTTATTTGATTTAAAAAAAGCTTCTATTGAAATAAATATAGATGATGAATATAAAAATATGTTTGATACATGATTAAATAAATTCGGTTTTATTGTTAATAACAAAGAAAAAGAAATATTTAAAAATGATTTAATTTCATATTTAAACCTAAATAATTTAGAAAAAATAAATAATGAAAATTTTTCTATTCTAAAAATATATAAAGATGAAAAATTTGAAAACATTGAATATCCATTTTCTTTTGAAGAAGTAAAAAATATATTAGAAAAAATTCAAAATAATGATTTTAATTTTAAAAACGCAAATCAAAATATTCAAAATACCGCTAATTTTGTTTTAGCTGAATATTTTGTTAATTTATTTTTTGGATATAAATTAAAATTAAAACCTTTTAAATTCAAAAATTTTTGTAATACAAGCCTTGATAATAAATTATTCCCATCTTTTTCAGCTCCTGGTAATAATCCTGATTTTGAATATTTTGACAAAGAAAATAATATTCAATATATTATAGAAACAACAATACATAAAAATTTAAATGAACTTATAAAAAATGAAAGTTTTCCTATTTCTAACCATGCTAAAAATTCATATATTAAAAATAATTTCAATAATAAAAAGAAATTAAAATTGTATTTTATTAATTTCTTAAATTTTTCTTCTATCCAAATAGATGAAATGAATAAAGTTTTTATTGCAATTTTTAATACAGTATTAGAAAAAATTAAAATAAAAAATATATGTTTTAAAAAATTTAATGAATTAAAAAATTTAGAATCAATTTAAATAAAAATATTAATATTTTTTTATATTATAATTTTTTTGAAAATTGATTTATATCAATTTATCGTAGAAAGTAAATTAATGAAAAATAATAAAAAAATTATCTTAACCTCATTAAATTTAGGAATTTTGACTTCTTTTTTAATTCCTTCTTTATCTATTAAATGTGAAAAAACAAAAATAGAAACAAACAAAGAAAAAGATAAAAAACAAAAAAAAGAAATAGAAAAAACTTTATCTAAATTAATAGAATTAAAAGAAAAAATTAAAAATTATCAAAAAATAAATGATTTTAAAAATGCTTTTAATGTTTTGGAACAAAATATTAATTCTATAAACTTAAAAGAAAAGGATAAATACCTAAATATTGTTAAAGAAACTAATGATTTAGAAAAAGAAATTAATGATTTATTAAAAAATAAAATTATGAAACCTTCTATATCCAATAATGAAATTTCTCTTTTTGGAGAAAAGATTAAAGTTATTTCAAAACTCTCTGATTTAGGAAAAGGATATGATTCTCCCTACATCTTAGAAGAACTTAAAAAAACAATTAATCAAAATATTGAAGAACAATTAAAAATAATTGATAAATATTTTGAAAAACCTTTTTCAATTGATAACAAATATCAAAATAAAATATTTATAGATATCAATGCTTCTTTTATTAATAAACAAAATGGTTTAACTTTAGTTTTTAAATATTTAGATGATAAAAATAATTCTAAATACTCTGTTTTAGAATTTAATGATTTAGGTAAAAATAATATCTTTAACCCAAATCAACATCATTTCCATACTAAAAAAGAATTTGTTTTTTGAAATGGTCAATTAACTATTCCTAATCGATTACCTTTTGAATTTATAAAAATTAAAGATTTATATGAAGAATTTAAAAAAATAGGTAATAAAAAATATCAAGCAGAAGAATTTACTAATGTTTTAAGTGAAATTTATGAAAATTTCTTACGTATAAATACTACAAAATTAGAAAAATCAAGTAAAGATAGAAAAATAGAATATAAAATTGATTTATCAAAAACTCATACACATGGAGATGAAGAATTACATTATGTTATTATAAGATATGTAAATGATAAAGAAGATTCTATTATCCAAGGTACTATTTCAGCTTTTAAAACAACAAATCCTAATCCAGGAAATAACCATGAAGAAGAAAATGAAGATATTGCTAAAATAGGAGATTTAACTTTTTATTTAAATACTAAACACAAAAAAATAGAAAAATCTAAAAACGTTACTGGAAAGGAATTTACAGATATAGCACAAGATTTTGCTAAAAAAAATAATATTTTTTTTGAGGGTTTTTTACCAGAAGAAAAAGCTAAATATTTAGATGAAAATAAAATTTTTGATAAAGTTGAAGTTAATAATAAGGCTTTAGAATTATTAAAAGAATATGTAGCAATAGATGGAAATGTAGATAATAATAAATATAAATATTTCTTTGATTTTCAATATGGTCATAGTCATAATTCTCATAATTATCATTTAAGAGTATTTATTAAAAATGTTTTAACTAATGAAGTAACATTTAAAGATTTTCATATTGAAAGTTTTTATTGAAAATAATAAATAAAAAAGTAGTTTTAAAGCAAACTACTTTTTTAATTTATCTTGGATATATTTCATTTATATGAGAAGAATTTTCAAATCAAATACCTAATTGTTTATTACGGGATTCTCTTTCAGCATTTTTTATTAAATCAATATATCAAGTGTTTTCATTATAATATTTACTATTTTTATCTTTACTTATATAAGAAACTTTTGCTAATCCTTTAGCAATAATTTCTTCACATAAATTATGGACTACATTATTTTCATCTACATAATAAATAATTGCTACATATCTTCCATAATGTTCAGTAATTTCGGAAGTTCCACCTTTTGTTTTTTGAGGAACAACATATATTTTATTTTTAGGATTTGTTAAAATACTACTTGTAAAATTAGAAGCATTTAAAGCATGTTCATGTTGTAGTCCTTCCGTGGGAACAAATTGACCATTAGTATTTCTTTTATATTTTTCAGGGGTATCTATACCTGAAAAACGATATCTATGATTTTCATTATCAGTAAAAGTATCCCCATCATTTACATTAGATAAAGTTACTAATTTTGCCTTATTTGCCTCTAAAATAGAGGAAATAGGAAAAGGTAAATTAGTGAGATTAGGTATTGGATTTGGTTTATTAGCATTTAATTTAATATGATAATATCTAACAGAACCTCATGTTTTTCCACTAGGTTTATGTATTAAGGTAAAACCAACTTCTAAATAATCACCGTAAATATATCTAGGTTTTCTATTAGGAAATCATTTAATTTCATATACATTATTTAAATTATGATTTTCAACATTAAAATCATTTGGAATTAAATATTGTGCATTTGAACTATCAATAATTTTATTAGGATCTTTTAAAGAAAACTTTAAATTGTTTCCATAAGTATCAAATTCTTCATTAGAAGGAATTTTTTGCTCATTAGTGTTTATGCTTGTTTGTAAAGTAGTAATAACATAATTAGAAGGATTATTTTTATAAACTTCAACTATCACTTTTAATTTTCAAGTTAATTCATCATAATACACTTTTACTTTTTTAAAATAAACATTTTGAATTATTTTATTATTATCAACTATTAAATAATCTTTGTTTAAAACAAAATTATTTATTTCTTCTTTTGTATATTTTTTATTTGGATTAGTTAATTTAAGGGTAAAATTTTTGACATATTCTTTTAAATTTTGTTTTTCTACTTCATTATTTTTTCCATTAAAGATACAACTAGTTGAAATAGTTGTTAAAGTTAAAATAGGAATAGATGACAAAATACCTAATTTAAATGTTTTTTTCATAAGTCTCTTTAATAATTATATAAAATATATTAAATAATAAAAATCTAGTTAAGGAGCATAATGAAATATAAAAGAATTTTAGTTAAATTATCAGGAGAAGGATTTGCTAATGATGCTAAATCCTTATCAATTGATTATGACTTAGTAGAAAACATTGCTTTACAACTTAAAAAAATTGTAGATAAAGGTATTCAAGTAAGTGTTGTTATAGGTGGTGGTAACTTTTGAAGAGGTGCTAGTGCTGAAAAAAATGGTATCCCTAGAAATCGTGCTGATTACATAGGAATGTTAGCTACTATTATGAATGGATTAGCATTAAAATCAGGTTTTGAAAAAGTAGGTCTAAAAACAAGGGTTCAATCTTCCATTTCTATTGATCAAAAAGTAGCAGAAAACTATGTTAATGAAAAAACTTTGAAATATTTAGAAAATGGTGAAGTAGTTATTTTTGTAGGTGGAACAGGAAGACCTTACTTTACAACTGATACAGCCGCAACTCTATTTGCTTCTGAAATTAAAGCTGATGTAATTCTAATGGGTAAAAATAAAGTTTCTGGCGTTTATGATTCAGATCCTAAAATAAATCCTAATGCTAAAAAATTTGACACAATAACCTATGATGAAATTATGAAAAATAATTTACAAGTTATGGATTTAACAGCTACCATAATGGCAAGAGATAACAACATTAATTTAATTGTCTTTAACATTTTAGAAAAAGATTCAATTGTAAAAGCTTTAGAAGGCAAAATTGAACATACTGAGGTGCATAAATAATTATGGAATTAGATTTTTATATATTAAATTTTTTAGAAGATTCAGAAAAAGTAATTAACCATTGCAAATTTGAATTATCTAAAATTTCTACTGGAAGAGCAAATCCTAATTTAATTAAAGGGATTAGAGTTAACTATTATGATACACCTACCCCATTAGAAGAATTAACTAATATAAGTGTTCCAGAAGCTCAACAATTATTAATTAAACCATATGATTTATCTTTTATTCATGAAATAGCAAAAGCATTACAAGCGGCTAATTTAGGAGTTAATGCCATCAATGAAGGAGATAAAATAAGAATGACTTTCCCAACCCTTACCACTGAAAGAAGAAAAGAAATGGTTAAAAGTCTTTCTAAAATAACTGAAAATTCCAAAATAGGAATTAGAAACATTCGTCAAGAAGTTAATAAAAATATTAAAAATGATGAAGAATTAACTGAAGATGAAGAAAAAAGATATTTAGATTCTATTCAAAAAGAAGTAGAAAAACAAATTGAAATTATCAATAAATTAATTGAACAAAAAGAAAAAGAAATAATGACAATTTAAAATTAAAAAAAATAACGTATTTATCTATAAAAAAGTAAAATACGTTATTTTTTAATATATTATTTTTTTGTAATTTTGATTTTGTTCATTAATAAAAATTAAAAATTTATAAGTTCAAGAACTGATTGCTCCTGCAAAAATTGGTTCAATAATCATTGAAGGAATATGCCTTATAAACCAAAATTTAAAAGGTAAAACTGTTGGAATTGGTTTAATTAAATTATGTCTTAAATAAGTAGCAGAAACTGTTAAAACTACATTTAAGATAGTTGCTAATATTGATAAAAAAATAAATACTTGTATTTTAGGTTTATTTTTAAATCTAAATATTAGATATAGAAAGTAAATAATTAAAGCATTAATAATCCTTGGTAAAACAGCTATATCAAAGTATTGATATCTAATAGAAAAACCATAAATAATAGCAACCAATCATGAAGAAAAACCAAATCCTAATCCTGTAACTAGAGCTCCTAAAAAACCTAAATTGCAAATAGCAAAAGTCATTATAAAAGGTAAATATGTTACTGTAACTAATTTTGGTATTATTGGTATAAAACTAACGAAAGGAATATAAATAGTTAAAATAAAAAAACCTAAATATGCTGAAATTTTAGGTAATAAATGAATTAAGTTATTATTAGCATAAAAAACTTTATTCATAAATTTTGCATATTTGTTATATGAATTATTAGGCATTATTATTCTTTATTAGGGTTTATACTAGATAATAAATTAGTAATATCATCAATTTTCCCAATAAGGGTTAAAGCATCATTTTGATGTAAAACAAAATCTCCATAAGGTAAAAAAGAAGAACCATTTCTATTAATTAAAACAATAGAAACTCCATTAGAAGATCAATTTAAATTTTTAATTAAAACATTTTCAAATGCTTCATTTTTCAAAGTGGTTGTTCCCATTACAAAACCATCAGATAATTCTTGAAGATTTTCAGCGTTTTTACTAAAGGAAGGGTTAGCAGCAAACAAAGCAGTTCTTACTCCCGCTTCAAACTCTGGTCTAATAATGACATCCACACCAATTTGTTGTAAAACACGAGCATGTCTTTTACTTGTTGCTCTTGCAATAATATTAGAAACTTTTAATTCCAATAAACAAGCTATAACTTCTATATTATCAGGCATAGCTACTACAACAGTATTGATTTTTTGAATATCCAAAGCTTTTAAAGCATTAATATCGGCGGCATCAGCAATCACTACTTTTTGTACCATATCAGCAAAAGGTTTAGCTTTTTCTTCTTCTTTTTCAATCACTAAAATTGAACAATTCATTTTAGATAATTGAGAAATAACTGCTGAACCAAAACGACCAGCACCTATAACACAAATATCTTTATTGTCATTTTTGAATTTAAATTTCATTAGACACCTCATTGATTATTTTTATAAATACTTAATAATTTTATTATTAAATATTTATTTTCAATTCATTAATTTAAACTTGTAAATTACTCAAGCGATAATTCTTTTTATTCTAGTAGAAGTATATCTTTTAGAAGTGCATCTTTCTATAAAATCTTCAAAGGTTAAAGCATCTAAGTTTTTTAGCAATAAATTTTCTATACCTTCAGAAATTAAAGGAATGGTCTTAATTTTTTCAAGTTCAATTGATTTTAAAATTTGTTTAAAATCTTGAAAATAAACACTTAAATCTCTATACTTAATTTTATTTTTTATGGGACTATATAAAGAAATATCATCACCATTTTTAATTAAAGTTCTTAAATAAGTTGCAGATGCTATATTATCTTTAGGTTCTAAATCAAAATAATTAACTTCTCTTTTAATAGCTATTGGTTCAATATTAAGAACAAAATTAACAATTACTTTAATATATTCATAGGCTAAAATATCATTAGGAGAATCAAATCTTTTTAAATTTCAATTACTATAAACTAAATTCATAGCTTTAGGATATGAAGTTTTTTCTTTTTTCATTACTTTTTTAACTTCTTGAAAAAATTCTTGACCTTTTTCTTTTAATATTTTTGCATTTTTTAACATATTTGTAACATCAGCTGTTTCTGAACCAAAAACTAATTTATTTATTTGATAATCATTTAATTTTAAAATAGCATTTTTAGCATAAATATGTGCTGCTTGTACACTTTCTTCAAAGCTCATTTTTATAATTTCATTAATTCCATATTTTTTTAAAATTTCTTTTCTTTGCTCAAAGGTTAGTAAATTTAAGTCTCCTCTTTGCGTAAAAACATCAGTTAAAATAACAATAATTTCATCATTAGGGAAATGTTCTTTAATTCAATTTATTTGTAATAAGTGACCATTATGGAAAGGGTTATATTCAGCAATAATTCCAATCCTGTTTTTTTTCATTATTTATCACTTTCTTTTAAATTGAATCAAGTATCCAAATGATGAATTGCAAAGTTGATATTTACACTAACTTTTTTAGATAAATCCAATAATTCTTTTTTTAAATGTTGTTTATTAAAAAAATAAGTATTTTTTTCATTTTTTAAATTTTGAGTATTAACAGATAAAGTAATTTCTTTTTGAATATTTTTTGCATAATTGATTATTTCTTTGGAAATATCTAAAATTTTATTTGTTTTATCTCTATAAGACATTATAAAAACTCGATTACTATTATCAATAATATGCTCATAGACTTTTTTAGTTTGATTATTGAAAGTAATTAAATCTTTAAATCAAAAAGGAATATCATAGTCAAATTTAACATTAGAATAATTGGTTTTTAACTCATAAATTAAATTAACAAATTTAGTTAATAATTCTCTTCTTTTTTCTAAATTCTTAAATTCTTGTGTGTATTGATGAGGTTCTATATCTAAATGAATACCTTTAAAATAATTAAATTCTTTTTGAACATTTTTATATCATTCAATTTTTTCTTTTAACTCTTTTGAATTATTAATCCACTCTTTTTTACCTAGTAAAAGATATATATCAAAATTCTTTTGTTTCAATTTATCTAAAAAAATTTTTTCATTTTGTCCTATTTTATAGACTTTTACATAAATTTCTTTAATATTATTTTTTTGAGCAAATTCTAAATGTTCATTTGTAATTTTTTTATAATCCCAAATTCAAGTACCTATTTTATTAGGTAAATTTAAATAATTATTTTTATCTTTTCTATTTATTTTACAAGAAAATGAAAATACATTAGTACTAAAAACTAATGTGGGTAATAAAACAAAATTAGTTATTTTAAAAAATTTATTCATATATTTCATTTCTATAATAAATTAATTATCAAATTGACTTTGATATAAAGTAGCATAAAATCCATTTAGTTTTAAAAGTTGCTCATGATTTCCTTGCTCAATAATTTCACCATCATTAACTACCAAAATTTTATCAGCATTTTTAATTGTGCTTAAACGGTGAGCGATTACAAAACTAGTTTTATTTTTCATTATTTCCATTAATGAATTTTGAATAATTTTTTCAGTATTTGAATCAATATTAGAAGTAGCTTCATCTAAAACAAGAATTTTTTTATTTCCTAAAATAGCTCTGGTAATAGCTAATAATTGTCTTTGTCCTTGAGATAAATTGTCTCCATTATTTTCTATAATGGTTTCATATCCTTTAGGCATAGTTTCAATAAAATTATGAGCAAAAGTTAATCTAGCTGCTGCTTCTATTTCTTTATTACTAACTTTTTCATTTAATAAACGTAAATTGTTTTTAATTGTGTCATTAAACATAAATGAATCTTGTAAAACAATTGCTAACATATCTCTTAAATTAGCAGAAGGTATTTTTCTTAATTCATGACCATCAATAGTTATTGAGCCATTTTCATAATCATAAAATTTAGAAAGTAGATTAATAATGGTAGTTTTCCCTGCTCCTGTAGGACCTACAATAGCAATGGTTTGGCCAGGTTCTGCTATAAAAGAAGCGTTTTTAAGCTGATATTTTTGACTTTTTTGACTATATCTAAAATCAACATTTTTGAATTCTATCCTTCCTAAAACTTCATTTTCATTAAGAATTTCAGGATTTTCAATATCTTTAGGTACTTCTAAACTTAAAAGTTTATAAACCCTTGAACTAGAAGCTACTCCTACTTGAGAAGTTAAAACCATATTTAAAACACTTTGAATTGTTCCACTGTAGTTATACATTAAAGCAATATAAGAAAGAATTAATCCCTCTTCAAAAAGTGGGTTTCCAAAACCATATGAAGGAATATTATTATTTTTGAAAGTAACTGCTAAAGCAACAATAACTAAAATCAATAAGTTTGATACCACCACAAATCAAGGGTCAAAAATTCTTAAAACTGCATCTCCAACAAAAGCCTTTTTTCTTATGTCGGTACTTATTTCTTGAAATCTATTTTGTACTAATGATTTTTGATTAAAAGTTTTAGTAATTTTAGAATTGGTTAGCATTTCTTCTACATAAGCATTTAAATCACCAAATTTATTTTGAACCTTAATGTAATATGGTCTAGCTTTTTTAATCATTAAAACACTAATTGAAAATAACAGAATCGACATAGATAAAATAATAATACTTAGTAATCCACTAAAGAAAATCATTGCTATAGCTGATAAAACTGTGTTAAAAAAATTGGAAAAAGTTTCATTTAACATTTGTAGCATAGAATTAGACATATTATTAACATCATTAACCAATATAGAAATTAAATTACCTGATTTTTGTTTATCATAATAACTAATTGGCATTTTAAGTAATTTATTCATTACTTCTTCACGCATTTTTGCTGAAATTTTAAAAGTTAAATGAACAAAAATTCGGTTTTGAATAAATCTAAAAATTCCATATAAAACAAAAGCAGAAACAAGATAAATTATTCATATTGTGAAATTTTTATTATCAAATAAATCACCATTTTTTAAAACTTCTTCATTAAAGAACTTTTTAACAATCATTCCAATGATAGAAGAACCACCAACATAACTTAAAGCATTACAAATGGAAATAAAAATTCCAAAAAACAATAATGCACGATCTTTTTTTAAGAAACGAAAAAGATTTTTGAAAAGAGAAAAAGTTGATAATTTATAAACATCTTTGTTTTTTTCTGACATCTTTTCCTCCTATTGATCTAATTGATTACTAAAAATTTCTTTATATAAACTACATTCTTGAACAAGTTGTTTATGTTTTCCTTGTACCATAATACTTCCTCTAGCCATTACTAGAATATTATCAGCATCTTTAATTCCACTTATTTTTTGAGAAATAATAATCAAAGAACATTTGTAATTATTTTTAATATTTCTTAATAAATTTCTTGTGGTTAAATTATCTAAAGCAGAAGTGGAATCATCTAAAATGATAACTTTTGGCTTTCTTAATAAAGTTCTAGCAATAGATAATCTTTGTTTTTGTCCACCGGATAAATTTTTAGCCCCTTGTTTTATTTTATGATCTAAACCATCTTCAAAATTATTTACAAAATCATAAGCACAAGCATTTTTTAAAGCTTCATTAATTTCTTCATCAGTAGCATCTGGCTTAGCAAAAAGCATATTAGATTTAATAGTTCCAGTATAAAGTAATGCTTCTTGATAAACAATTCCTAAAGAACTATTTAAATTTTGAGTATCAATTTCATTAACTTCATCATTTCCTATTTTGATAGAACCTTCTTTATATAAGTAATTATTTACTAATAAATTAGCTAAAGTACTTTTACCAGAACCTGTAGGACCTATAATACCTAAAACTTGATTTTCTTTTAAATTAAAATTAACATTTAGTAAGGAATAATCAGGTGAACTTTCATAATATTTAAAAGATAAATCTTTTACTTCAATATCATAATTAGTAATGGTTTTATTATTTTTTCTTTCTTCTAAATTAATTTTATATTCAAAAATTTCTATAATTCTATTAGCAGAAATTCTAGCTCTAAATAATGAAACTAAAAACATACTCATTATTAAAACACCAAAACTAACTATAAATAAATAATCTAAAAAAACATTGATATTTACAATTAATTCTTTATTAGCTGCTAAATCATATGGTTTGGTAGTAACTTTAACTTTAACTACATAATAAATAACTGCAATCAATAAATTTATTAAAGCAAAAAATAAAGGATGGCCTATAGAAAAAATAATATTAATTCTAAATTGTAATTTGTATCAATTATTATTTGCTTTTTTAAATTTATCTTTACGATGTTCTTGTAAATTAAAGGTTTTTATAACTCTAGCACCTAAAATATTTTCATTAACATTCTTAGTAACTTCTTCAATAACTCTTTGATTTTTTTTAATACTTGGACTAGCTGCTAAACCAATTGAAATTACAATAATCATAATTAAAGGAATAATAATTCATACTCCAATAGACATTTTAGAATCAGTTAAAAAGGCTAAAATAGCCCCACCTATAACCATAATAGGAGCTCTTATTAAAGCTGTTGATCCATTAACTAAAAATTCTCAAAATTCTGCTACATCATTAGAAACTCTGGTAATAATACTTTCTACTTTAATATCAGCAATATTTTTTAAAGATAAATTTTGAATTTTAGCAAAAAGTTTATCCCGGTAAAATTTACTACATAATTCTGCAGTATAAACAATTAAAGTAGTAGCTCCTAACATCGCTAGAGCATTAAATATGGTTAAACCAATAAAAGATCATATCAATCCCATTTTTGCTTTATTGTAATCTAAATTTAAAAAATTAATTCTTCCTGAAAAGAAAATAATATCTACATTATGACCTTTAGGACTAATAATCAATTTAATAAATTGGGCTATAACATTTGACATAAATAAAGAGACAAAAACAGTAATAGAAATTAAAAAAGCACCAATAAAAAACAAAATTTTATTTTTTAAAGGAATCATTTTTAACATTTTGTACATTTTCACCTCCTTTTTATTTATTTTTATTAATTAATAAAAATAACCTTATTTATTATAAAATAATGTTAATTTTAAAAAAGCATTTTTTAAGATTTATAGGTTAAAAAATGCTTTTTTAAACCTAAATCTAAGAAAAAATTAATTAAAAAAATCTCATCATTATTAGACAAGATCTTTTTAATTATTTAGCATTTTTAACAATAGTTATCAATGAAGAAAATGTTGTTGGTTCATTAATAGCTAATTCTGAAAGCATTTTACGGTTAATAGTAACATTAGCTTTTTTAAGTCCATTAATGAAAAATGAATAAGACATTCCTTCAGCACGAACAGCAGCATTAATACGTGCTATTCATAATTTTCTAAATGTTCTTTTAACTTGTTTACGGTCTCTAAAAGCATATGTTCATGATTTAACAACTGCTTGTTTAGCAACTTTATAACCAATTGATTTATGTCCAAAGTAACCTTTAGCTAATTTTATTCATCTTTTACGTCTTGCTCTAGTAACAGTTCCACCTTTTACTCTCATAAGATATCCTTCCTTATATTTATTATTTATTGAAGTAAATTATTTTAAATAAACTAAATTAAAGCTTTAAATCTTTTAACATCACTGGCATGCATTTGAGCAGATTTTCTAGATTGACGTTTTTGCTTTGTAGTTTTATTTTGTGCTAAATGTGAACGATAAGCTTGTTCACGCATTATTTTACCTGTTCCAGTAATTTTAATACGTTTTCTTAAAGCTCTTTTAGTCTTCATCTTCGGCATAGTTTTCTCCTTCATTTGCATCTTCATTATCATCAACAATTACTTTTTTGTCAACAATATTATGCAATTTTTTGTATTTAATAACTTTATTTTTATTAGGTTGTAAATAAAGATCTAAAAATCTTTCATTAACTAATTTAGCCTCTTTTGTGATTTCAGCAATATCTTCTAAAGTTGCAAAAAATTTATTAAGAACAGCATGACCTAAATCTTGTCTAGCCATTTCTCTTCCTCTAAATTTCAAACTAATTTTTAAACGATCTCCATTAAGTAAAAATTCACGTGCTTTTTTACTTTTAGTCATTAAATCATGTTCTCCAATCATTGGAGTTAATCTAATTTGACGATTTTGAATAATAGTTTGTTTTTCTTTATTTATTTTTTGCTTCTTTTTACGTTCATATTTAAATTTTCCATAATCTAAAATTCTTGCAATAGGTTTAGGTTCTACAGAAATAACAACCAAATCAAGTCTTTGTTCTTTTGCTATTTCTAATGCTTCAGAAGTTGTTTTAACCCCTATTTTTTCACCATTACTTCCTATTAAAAAAACTTTAGGAAATGGAATATTTTCATTAATCATATGCTCAGCACTAGGCTTTTTATTTTTTTGAAATGTCGATTGTATAATGTACTCCTTCATAAAAATAAAATACAAAGTGACCTATGTCACTTCTTCTCTCACTATATTTAAAGTATAATAAAACTAACTTTAATTGTAGCGGTGAACCCAAGACTATTGGTCATCAGGTGAGAAGTTTATTCTACTTTCTGCAATTAAATATTGCTTTTTTATTTTAACATAAATTTATTTATAATATAAATATTATTTATGAGAAAAGCAGTTAAAAACAGAAAACATTTAAGCATTCCTTTTTGAGAAATAAAGAACAAAAATGAATGAATAGAAGAAATTTCATTCAATATTCCAATAGAAATATTGAAGTTTTTATGTCTTTCTATTTTATCAATAGCTTTCATTATGCTTCAATATCAATTTCGTAAAAATACAAATTATTTATCATTGAGAAAATTATATTTATTTAGTTTTGGATTAGCTTTTGGAGATTTAAATATTTTAATTATTTTAGGTTCTTTTGCTTCTTTAATTATCTGATGATTAACTCCAACATTTAGAAAATATTATTTTAGATGATTTAAAAAATATATTATGGTTGATTACTGAATTTTAAGAAAAAAAATTGTGAAATTTATTTGATTAAATTTATTAAGTATTTCTATTATTTATTATCTTTTCATAGCAAATTCAAGACATTCTAAATGATATTTATTAAACTTTAATGAAATAGTTGATATTTATAAATATGGTTGATTTTATAGTTTTACAAATTTTAAAAATAACTTACCACAAGCATTTTTAAATATTGGAATTTTTTTCGATTCTATTTACAATTTAATTTATATTATTTCTTTTGGGCCTTGATTATTATCATTAATTTCAATTTTAATAATTGTTTTTTCTTGATATGAATTGATAACTTTAAATCCTAAAATATATCGAAAAAATATGAATGCTTCTAAGAAAAGTTTACCAATGATTGAAAAATATTTAAAAAGAAAAAATAGTATTTTTTACTATACTCAAACAGTTTCTAAATATTTTCAATTTTGTAAAGATAGTGCAAATGTCTTAAAAATTCATTTTATTAATTGCTCTTTTAAAGATTTAATTAAACAAATAAATAGAAATATCTCTTTACTTTCAGAACATTCTGCTACTTCCAAATATTTCTATAAAATAGCTAAAAAAGTAAAAAATGATTATTTTAATAAAGATTTGTTAATAGATGAAAACAATGTAATAAGAGATGAAGATATTATTTTTGATACTATTAGTTCTTATAGTTTAGAAAAAAATTCTTTTGAAAGAAATAAACCAATCACTTATAGTATTGCTTCTTTACCTACTAGAATAACAACTATGGAAAATGAATTTTCAAATTTAGAATATCCAATTAATCATATTGTTACTAATGAATATGATCTTAGCAATAATGAAATTCAATTTGTAAACATTAATAGAACTATTAAAAATGCTCTTAATGAAATAGTTGATGAAGAAGATAATAAAAAAACAAAAGAAATATACAATATTGATATTGAAAAATTAGAAAAAGAAAATGAAATTAATAATAAAGAAGTTACTAATTTAACTAATATGGATACAAAAGAATTATTGTTAGAAGCTTCAACCATTCCATCAGAAGAACAAATAGAATCTAACATTTTTTCTTCTTCACTTTTTATCAATGAAAGTAAAGAAGAAATAAATAAAATCAATGAAACTATACTTGATAAAAACTTACATAACATAGAAGAAAAAACAAACAACATTAAAAATGAAGAAATAAACAATCAGACTAATAATGAAGAAGATGAAGAAGAATGAATTTCTCCTATTTTATAATAAGAAGGTAAAATGAAAGAAGTGATTTGAAAAGAAATAGAACCTATTATTTATAATGAACATAATAAAGATACAATTTATTTTTTAGAATTTATAAGTAAATGAAATCAAGAATGAAAAGTAATGAATAAAATCATTCAAAAAGTTGAAGAATATTTTAAAAATAATAATAAAGTTGTATTTCTTCAAATAGATGCTGATGAATCGAGTTTATTTAATAATTTAAATTCTAATTTTGAAGTTATTAGAATTCCTACTCATATTATTATGGTGAATAAAAAAATCATTTTTAAAGGATATGATAATTACCCCAAAGAAATTTTTATTGATGTAATTACCAATATTTTGAATTAGTTATGAGTTTAGAAATAATAGAAAAACTTAAAAATATTCCTTCTAATTCAGGAGTATATTTATGAAAAGACAAAAATAATAGAATAATTTATGTAGGAAAAGCTATAAATTTAAAAAAAAGAATGAATCAATATTTTAAAGGTTCAATTAATTCTTATAAAACCACTAAATTAGTTGAAGAAATAACTAATTTTGACTATATTATTTGCAATAACAATAAAGAAGCACTTATCTTAGAAAAAAATTTAATAGAAAAATATAATCCTGAATATAACATACTACTTTTGGATGATAGAGGTTATCCATACATTAAACTAAAATTAACTAATAAATTAGAAATAACATTTACCAAAAAAATAAACCATTATAAGAATGAAAATGAAATTTATTATGGCCCTTTTCCTGATAATTATGGTGCATCTACTATTTTAAAATTATTGCAAAGAGAATCATTTTACAAAGATGGACTTCCTATAACTAATGTTAATCAAAATTATTGAAAAGAACAATTCGAAAGAATCAAAAATATTTTAAGTTTTAAAAATTCTTTATATTTAAATGAATTAAAAAATAAAATGTTGAAAGCTGCTGAATATGAACAATTTGAATTAGCATTAGAATACAAAAAAAATATTGAATACTTAAATAAAATGAAAGAAAACCAAATAGTTGAACTTCAAAATCAAAAAAACATTGATGCTTTTATTTATAAAGTTATTGATGATAAAATTCATATTTTATTTTCTTTTTATAGATGAGGTATTTTAATTAATCAAGATTATCAAACCATAGAGATTCATATCGATTGAAAAGATTCATTATTAGATTTTTTAAATTTGTATTATAAAAATAAAATTATTCCTGATTTATTGCTTATTCCTAATGAAATAAATAATTTAGAAATTAACTTTATTAAAAATTCTAAAATTATTTCCCCTAAAATAGGAACTAATAAAAAAATTTTAGATAACACTTTAACAAATTTAATTGCTTCAATTGAAAAAAATAAATTTAAAAAAGATAAAAATGAAAATTTAATAATTTTAAATGAAATTAAGGAATATTTAAATTTACCAAAAGTTAACAAAATTATTATCTTTGATAACTCAAATTTTGGTAACCAAAATTGTGTTGGTGTGGCCATAACTTATCTAAATGGAATCAAAGCAAAAAACTTATATAAAAAATTTAATCATGAATTAACAATGGGTTATAGAAAATCTGATGTTGAATATATGAATGAATCTATATCAAGATTTTTTAAACATGAAGAAAATCTTGATTATGATTTAATTATTGTTGATGGTGGAATATCTCAAATTCATGAAGCAAAAAAAGTATTAAAAACTTTAAATTTACAAATCCCTGTCATAGGATTAAGTAAAGACAATAACCATAAAACAAAAAATTTTATTGATTTAAATGAAAAAATAAATCTTATACAAGATAAAAAGTGATTAAATTTTTTATCAGAAATTCAAATAGAAGTAGATAGATTTGCAAAATCTCATTTTAGAAATAAACATAAAATTTCTTCATTAGAAGGAACCTTAACGAAAATAAAAGGTTTGGGTAAAGAAACAGAAAAATTGTTACTTGAAGTATTTAAAACTTATTCAGCAATTTATAATGCTAGTGAAGAAGAATTAAGCAAATATATTTCTAAAAATTTAGCTAAAAAAATTAAAGATTTTAACAAATAATTTAATTTATTTCACTTATTTATAGTTAAATAAATTAAATTTATTTTTTTATTTTTTAAAAAATATTACTTAATACAGTTTTAAAAATATATAATTGTAAATATGTCTAAAACAATTTCAAATAATAAAAGAATATCATTTGACTATGAAATCATTGATAAATATGAAGCAGGTATTTCTCTTATGGGTTGGGAAGTAAAATCAGCAAGAGCCAATACAATTAGTTTAATAAATTCTTATTGTTCCATATATAAAGATGAAATTTATCTAAAAGATTCATATTTTAAACAATATATGAATGTTAAATGTAAAGAATTTAGAACTAGAAAATTACTAATGCATAAAAATGAAATTGTTAAATTAAAAAGAAAAATAGAAACTGAACATTTAACATTAGTTCCTACTAAAATTTATTTTAATCAAAGATCAAAAATTAAAATTGAAATTGCTTTGGTTAAAGGACTTAAAAAATATGATAAGCGTGAAAAAATTAAAGCCCGTGATGTTGAAAGAAAAATTGAAAAAAATCTAAAATTTTATTAAAAAAAGTAAAGTTAACTCGCTTTACTTTTTATATTCAATAAAATACATCTTTTTATATTCTCCATTTAATGCTAATAATTCTTGATGATTACCAGACTCTAAAATCTCACCATTTTTTATAAATAAAATTTTATCAGCATTTTTAATAGTATTCAATCTATGTGCTATAACTAAAATAGTAGAATTATTAATAATTTTTTTAATGGCTTCATTTATATATTGTTCAGTAATAGTATCAATATTTGAAGTAGCTTCATCTAAAATAATAATTTTCTTTTTTGCAAGAATTGCTCTAGTTAAAGAAAACAATTGTCTTTGTCCCTCAGAAAAATTATTACCATTGTTATTTATAATAGTTTCATATTTTTCAGGCAAAGCATTTATAAAATTATCTATTTGGGTTAATTTACAAATATTCAAAAATTCTTCATCGCTTATTTTTTCATTAACACATTTTAAATTTTCTTTTATACTTCCATTAAATAATTGAATATCTTGGGAAACTATACTTATATTATCTCTTCATGATTTTTCATTGATATCAAAAATAGAATTATTATCTATCAAAATATCACCTTTATTAGGAATGTAAAATTTTGATAAAAGTTTAGAAATGGTTGTTTTTCCAGAACCAGTTTCCCCTACTAAAGCTAACATTTCACCTTGATTAATTTTAAAATTAATATTTTTTAAGGTTTCTTTTTTACTATCTTTAAGATAAGAAAAATATACATTTTTAAATTCAATATTTGCCTTATTTATAGTTAAATTAGTCAAATTATCTTGATTTATTTCGGGTTCTAAATTTAAAATATTTTCGACTCTTGATACAGATGCAGCACCTTTTTGAATTGTTCCTACAATTTCAAATACTTCCATCAATTTATTTACAAAGGTATTGATATACATTGTAAATGTAGTTAAAATTCCAAAAGTCAAAGGTTTAATTCCTCCAGTATAAATATTTCTTGAAATACATATTGAACCAACTACAATTATTAAAACCATCATAATGTTTTTAATTAGAAATGTTGAAGGTCTAATAGCATTTCAATAATGAACATTTTTAAGAGCTGGTTCTACTAACGCTTTATTATATTCATCAAATTGCACTTCTATTTTTTTATGTTGTTGGTGTAAATTTATTAAAGGAATAGCATCAATAATTTCTTCTATATAACCATTTAATTTTGCTTTTGAATTTTGTAAATTAACAAAATTTTTGTGCATTTTTTTAAAAATTATTCTTATAGGAAAAATAAAACAAGGAATTAAAACAATAATCATTGTGACTAATAAAGGACTATAAACAAACATTAAAGTTATTACTGCTAAAAAGAAAATTAAAGTAGGAATAGCATCTAAAAACAATGGATAAAATGCTTCTCTTAAATTTTGAACATCATCGGTTAAGGCCAACATTAAATCTCCTGGTTTAATGTTTTCAAAATAACTAATTGGCATTTTTTGTAATTGTTTGTATAACTTAATTCTAATTTTTCTTTCAAAAGTTAAAATCATTTTATAAGTTAAATGACTTGAAATCATATTCAAAATTTGAGAAATTGTTAAAGCTAACAAAATATAAATAACAAAAAATCAATATTTTTTTTGACTAAAGATTTCCTTATTAAAACTTTGAGGTTTAAAGAAAGTATCAAAACCATAACCTATTAATCAAGAAATAGCATTAGTTAAAATAACTGAAAAAATAGTTAAAACAAAAATTGAAATCATTATTCATTTTTTAATTCCAAAATATGAATAAATTTTTCAAATTTTTTTAATGTTGTTACCTTTCTTTTTATTGTTCATTTTTACCTTCTTGCGAATAATATAAATCTTGATAATACTTATTATTTTCTAATAAAGTTTTATGATCTCCTTGACCTACAATTTTTCCTTTATCTAAAACAATAATTTGATCTGCTTCCTTAATCGAACTTATTCTTTGAGCTATCATAATTAAAGTAGAATCTTTAAATTCATTAATAATATTAGATCTTACTTTCAAATCAATTTCATTATCAAGTGAATTAGTAGCATCATCTAAAATTAAAATTTTAGGTTTTTTATATATTGCTTGTGCAATAGCTAACCTTTGTTTTTGTCCTCCAGAAAGATTTTTTCCTCTTTGATTTATTTCGTAATCATATAAATTTTCAAAACTATCAATATAATTAGCACAAGATAAATTTTTAATTTTATTTATTCAATCTAAATCAACATTATTATTTGTATTAGCAAAAGTCATATTAGTTTTTATAGTTCCAGATAAAATTTTGATATTTTGAAATACTAAAGAAATGTTTTCATAAAAATTTTTGGTATCTATTTCATTAATGTTTTTATCACTAATATAAATATTTCCAGAATCTGGTAAATATTCTTTAACAAGTAATTTAATTAACGTGCTTTTTCCTGAACCTGCTTTTCCTATAATTCCTACAAATGAATTAGGTTTAATTTCTAAATTTATGTCTTTAATTCCATTTTCTGAATTAGGATAACTAAAATTTATATCCTTAAAAACAATATTTGTATTTTCAATAAAATTTTGATTATTAACCATAGGAATAGATGAATTTATATTCATAATTTCATCAAATCTTTTTGCTGAAACCGCAGTTCTAAATACTCAATTCATTGTAAAGAAACTTCTAACCACCCCATGAGAAATCATTGAAATATAAATATTAAATTGGTAAATAGTTCCAATCAATTCAGTGGGATTGATATTTTTAGATTTTAAAATTACTCCTGCTATAATAGCAAAAATTAAAGGACTACCCAAACCTACAAAATAATCAACCATTTTTCAAACTATAACACCATAGTTCATTTCTTTCTTCATTATTTCTAAATAATGATTGTTTTTTTCTTGATATCTTAATAATTGTCTTTCTTCCAAATTGTAAGATTTAATTAAAGTTATATTGTTAATATCTTCTTTTGCAATAGCATTTAAAGCGTCTAAAGCATAATTTTCTTTACGGTATAAAGGAAAAACCTTAAAAATTAAAATTAAAGCACTAATTGCTAATAAAGGAATAATAATGGCTAAAGATATAGATAAAGATGGACTAATAATAAAAGAAAAGACTGCTCCAAATACTACAAAACCTGGGCTAACTATAAAACTTCTTGTAACTGTCATTAATCCTTCAGTGATTTTATTAATATCATTTGAAAATCTGGTAATAATTGTTGAATAAGAAACTTTATCAATTTCTTTTTTAGATAAATAAATAATATGATCAAATAATTTTTTTCTTAAATAATAAGCAGCTAAAACAGACATTTTTCCTGAAACTCAAAAACCCAAAAAAATGTTAATAAAAGTAATAATTGAAAATCCAAAAGTAAGTAAAGACAAAACTAAAATAGGATTTAAATTAGTATTAATTTTTCAACCTAAAAAATATATTTTTCGAATATTAGTATCAGCCATTATTTGAATAAATTGCTTTGTCAAAAAAGGCAAAATCATAAACAAAAGAGGATCTAAAAGAGCTAATAAAGCAGAAATGAAAATCAAAAATTTAACATTTTTAGGTAAATATTTCATTATTTTTAACATAAAATTCACCTCTTTTTTTGTTTAAAAATATCAATTTTTGTAGAAAAAATTATATATAAATTAGCCAAAAAAAGTTTATTATTTTGTCCTTATTTATATTTATTAATATAAAAAGAGTAAAATATTATTATTACTTTTTTATTTATATTAATTTTATCAAAAATGATAATTTTTAGAAAGGATGATATGAGAAAAGATGCACAGACAATTAAAAACATTTTAATGCACCCTGATTATTTTAATAATTGAAAAATTTCTATCAATGCTTGAGTAGCTTCAAATAGAGGAAACAAAAAAATTCGTTTTATTAGTGTAAATGATGGTTCTTGTGTTAAGAATTTGCAAGCAATTTTTAAAGATGAAAAATTTGATTTTAATCTGTTGGATAGTATATCTTTAGGATCAGCCATAAAAATTGAAGGAACTTTAAAAGCAACTATTGAAGCACAACAACCAATTGAAATGATTGTTGAGAGTTTTGAATTATTACAAAAAGCTGGAGAAGATTATCCAATTCAAAAAAAAGAAACTAATATTGAAACTTTAAGAGAAATTCCTCATTTAAGACACCGCACAAATCTATTTAGATCAATTATGTTAATTCGTTCTACTTTAATTCAAGAAATACATCGTTATTTTATGAATAGAGATTTTATTTGTGTTTCTTCGCCTATATTAACCGGTAATGATGGAGAAGGAGCTGGAGAAACTTTCTTTGTGGATACTAAAGAAAAAGAACCATTTTTCGGGAATAAAAATGTTACTCTAGGAGTTACTGGACAGCTTCATGCTGAAAGTTATGCAATTGGATTTAAAAACGTTTATACTTTTGCCCCTACTTTTAGAGCTGAACATTCAAACACTAAACGTCATGCTAATGAATTTTGAATGATTGAACCTGAAATAGCTTTTGCTAAATTAGAAGATGTAATTAACCTTAGTGATGATTTATTAAAAAACGTTATTAGAGCAACTATTGCTAAACATCCTATGGAATTTGAATTCTTAACTCAAAATGTTGATAATAATTTAATGAACAAATTAAATAATTTTCTTGATAAAAAATTAACCATTTTAGATTACAAAGACGCTTTAAAAATTCTAGAAAAAAATAAAAATAAATTTGAAATCAAAGATTTTAAATTCGGTTTAGATTTAGCTACTGAACATGAAAGATTTTTAGCAGAAGAATATGTTAATGGCCCTGTAGCAGTTATTAATTTTCCTAAAGTTATTAAAGCTTTCTATATGTATCAAAACGATGATAATAAATCTGTTGCTGCTTTTGATTTATTAGTTCCTGGTATTGGTGAATTAATTGGTGGAAGTCAAAGAGAATCAAGATATGACAAATTAGTTCAAAGATCTTTAGAAATAGGTATTAAACAAGAAGAATTACAATGATATCTAGACTTAAGACGTTTTGGAGATTCAGGTTCAGCTGGTTTTGGAATAGGTTTTGAAAGATTAGTAATGTATGTAACTGGAATGGATAACATTCGTGATGTTATTCCATATCCAAGAACCAATGGAAATATCAAAATGTAAAAATATCTTATACATAACAAATAAAGAAAGGAAAAAATGAAGATTTCAATAATTTCTCCCATTGTTAATAATGATAAAGAATTAAAAGAATTTCTTTCAGGAATGTATTATCAAAATAATCAAGATTTTGAAGTTATTTTAGTTTTTAATAATATGACTAAAAAAATGTATGCTACTATTGAAAGTTATTTAGATTTCTTTGGTTCACGATTAAAATTCATTATCAATTCTAATAAACAAACTTTACAAGACAACATTATTGCTGCTTGAAAAATTATATCTGGTGAATATTTTAATATTCTTTTTAGCAATAATACTATTAGATACTATTTTTTAAATAGTATGAAAAACTTAGTTAACCTATATAACACTGATGTTATTGAGTTTAAACCTAGATTAGTAGGTTCAATAAGATGAAAACCTTTGACTAGACTAGAACCAATGAAAAAATTTAATTTTAAAGAAGATACTAGTTTTTTAGCCTATGCTTATCCTTTTATTTCAAACAAATTATTCAAAAAAAGTTTAGTAGAAAATTTATTAAAATATCAACCAACTTTTTCTAATGATTATAATTTTGCTATTGAGCTAAACTATTTACTTTTAATGAATGCTAATACCTATGCTTATAATGATCAAAGAATTATAAGAGAATACATTAATTATGTTTCTTGAATGAATCCTAAAAACTTCATCAATCAATTCAAAAAAATTATTGAAATGGGAAAAACTAAAGAAACTAAAATTACTCAAGAATTAGAATATGCTAAAAATTACTTCTTTCAAGTTATTCTAGCTGGAATTTTAGGTCTTTCAACTTTTATAAGTAAAGATGAATATAAAGAAAAAAAATCTTATCATTTAATTGAACAATTAGATATGCTAATAGATAAAGAAATTGAAAACAATGAAAAGTTTTATAACACTAATATCTATATGCATAAAGAAAATAAAGAAATAAAATTTTTAAGAGAAAAACAACCAATTAAAAAATGAAACGAACTTTTATCTAGTCTTGAATAAAAAATTACATAAAAACATAAATTTATGAGTTAGATTAGCAATTAATTTACTTGATTTATTTTTTATCTCTATTTTGTTTTTTCTAAATTATTTTATTTTTTTAAAAAATCCATATCATCGAAAAAAAAATTATTATTTATTTTTAATTTTTTCAATTTTAATTCTATTTATTTATTTTTTAATTATTCCTTATTTCTTTAACATGCGAACTTTTGGAGTATTTGTTATTAGGAAACAAGTTATTTTCAGTGAAAACATTTCTAATAAAAAACATATCACTTTAATTACAGTTTTAAAAAGAGGAATATTTACTTTTTTCTATTGAACTTTTATTTTTTTAATTTTTATGTTTTTTATTAAGCAAAATGAAATTCAAGATTTTGAAACCATTACTCATTTACTTAAAGAAAAGAAAATAAAATCTTATAAAAATACTAAACTTTTATTTTTTTATGATTTTTTAGCAATTATTTCTTCAATATGAAGTTTCTTCATATTAATTAACTACTTATTGAGTATATTTAAAAAAAATAAACTAGGAATTAGTGAATTAATTAGCAAAACTAGAATTGTGGATTTAAAACATTTTAATCAAGATAATTTATTAGAAAAAGAAACTTTTTTTCCTAAAAAAATTAAAAATAAAACATTTTCTTATTTTAATGAAATTAAAGATAAATCTTTATCAAAGGGGGAAAATATAAATGACTAAAAAAGAAATGATTGTTCATGAATTAAATGAACAACAAAAAGAAGCAGTTTTATATTTTGATAGTCCATTAAGAATTATTGCAGGTGCTGGTTCCGGTAAAACAAGAGTTTTAACTAGAAAAATGGCTTATTTAATTAATGAAGTAGGTATTCCAGCTAGTCAAATTCTTGCTGTTACTTTTACAAATAAAGCAGCAAATGAAATGAGTGAAAGAGTTTATCAATATTGTAATTTGCAAAACAATGAAAAATTGAATATTAGTACTTTTCATTCTCTTTGTGCAAAAATTTTAAGAATAGAATCACAAGCTGCTAATTTAAAGTCTGATTTTCAAATCATTGATGAATCTGATAAAAAAGAAATTATCAATAAAATTTGTAAAAGTTTAGATTTAGATACTCAAGATATCACTGATAAAAATATCATTAAATTATTTTCATGGGCAAAAATCAATATGTATGATGATGAAGATTTAGCTACAATCATGAAAAAGAAAAATGAATACAACGAAACTATTATTGTTCTTTACAAAAAATACAATGAGATTTTAGAAAAAGAAAAATATTTAGATTTTGATGATTTAATTCTTAAAACTAATGAACTATTTAGAAATAACCCTGAGATAGCAGATAAGTGAAGTAAAAAATACTCTTTTATTTTAGTAGATGAATTTCAAGATACTTCTTTAAACCAATATGAAATTATTAAAGTTTTAACCTCTAAAAACACTCATATTAACATTGTTGGAGATCCAGATCAAACTATTTATAGTTGAAGAAAAGCAGATGTTAATTTAATTTTGAATTTTGATAAAGATTTCCTTGATACTAAAACTATCATTTTAAATACTAACTATCGTTCAACCAAAAGAATTTTAGCTGCTGCTAATAATTTAATTAAATACAATAAAAATCGTTTTGTTAAAGATTTAATTACTAAAAATGAAGAAGGTGAAAGTATAGAATTTAATCATGCTTTTAGTCCTGAAGCGGAAGCAAGATGAGTTGTTCAAAAAATTAATGAATTAAAAAAGAAAAAAGTTCAATTAAAAAATATCGCTATTTTTTATAGATCTAATTGATATTCAAGAGCTTTTGAAGAAGAATTAATTAATGAAGGTATTAATCACAAAATATTTAGTGGTCAAAAATTCTTTCATCGCAAAGAAATAAAAGATTCCTTAGCATTTTTAAGAGTTATTTATGATGGTTCTGATGTTTCTTTACACAGAATATTAAATGTACCACCTCGTAAAATAGGTGCAGTAGCTTTAGAAAAAATTGAAAAAAAAGTTGAAGAGGTAAATAAAAGCATTTATGACACTTTAATTGAACATTATATGGATATCACTGTAACCAAAGAAACTAAAAAAGAAATTGTTAAATTACTTAATGCTATTAGAAAATATCGTAAAGCATTGGAAACAAATAAAATTCATTTAGTTTTAGACAAGTTTTTAGAAGAAATTGGTTATTATGAATATATTAAAGGTGATGCTAATTTAAGAGGAACAGCATGAGAAAATGTTAAAGAATTAATTAGTTCTATTGCTGAATGAGAAAAAAGAAATCCAAATAAAGGAACAAGTGAATACTTAGAGCATGTTTCTCTCCTTTCTGCTGGAGATGAATTTGATAACTTTAATAATTATGTTTCTTTAATGACAGTGCACGCTGCTAAAGGATTAGAATTTGATAATGTTTTTATTGTTGGACTTTCAGATCAATTATTTCCACATAATCGTTCTTTAACTTCTTCTGATAATGAAGAAGAACAATTAGAAGAAGAAAGACGTTTAGCATATGTAGCAGTAACTAGAGCTAAAAATAAACTGTTTATTTCTGATTCACGTGGTTATTTATACAACCAAGTAGAAAAAACACCATCTCGTTTTATTTCCGAAATGGGAATTAATCTTAATGATTTTATTATTCAATATAATATTGTTTCTAATTTTGATGAAAATGAAAATGGTAAAAAAACAACTATAAAATTTGTTCCAGGAGATATTATTAGTCATACCATTTATGGAGAAGGTGAAGTTTTACAAGTTACTCCTTTTTCAATCGTTGTTAAATTTATTAAATATGATGCTCCTAAAACTTTAACAAAAAATCACTCTTCTATTAGATTATTAACTAAAAATCAATAATTTAATTAAACAATTAAAAATACCAAATCGGTTATGATTTGGTATTTTTGAATCTTTATTTGATTATTCTGATTTAAGTTGTCATTCAAATTGGTGAAGTGTTTTATTAGAATCTTTAATTCCAAATTCTCATCTCATTGTTTTCTTTATAACTTTTGTTGCTTTACCATTTTTTCCATTATAAGCACAAATATGTTTTTTAAATACTTCTAAATATTTAGAATTTTTATATTTATCTTGAAAATTAATTCTTAATGGTTTATCCGCTTCGCCTTGAGTTCTACCATATAATAAAGAACCATTCATTATGGTAACATCATATTTTTTTGTTTATGGCATAGTTATAGTTTTAATAGCATCAAAATCTTCTTTGTTTATATTTTTAAAAACATTTTCTATACTGTTTGTAAAATCTTGAATCATCTCATCTAACATTTGATCTTCTGTTTTTTCTTTTTGTTTTAAATCATTAAATTCTACAACTCTTGTAAAACTTTGATTTTGAGCATTAGAAACTTTAATAGTTACTTTTAAAGTACCTTTTTCATCATTAGCTTCTAATGTTTTTTGAACTGTTAATGATGGTAATAAACCTTCTGTATCAATTATTTCAATATCATTTTCTTTTACCTGAGAAGGCATTGTTTGTGATTTGTCTAAAGTATCCTTTAAATTAACTTTCAATTTATTTACATATTCTTGATCAAAAGTTGTTGCTTGAGTTTTAAAACCAGAAACTTCATATTCTTTTGAAATTTGTTTATCTTGTTGTTTAAGAGTAACTTTAACCTTCAAAGTACCAGTATTATTGTTAGCACTTCCTTGAACAATAGAAATTTCTTTTGTTATAGAACTATCGAAATTAACTTCATTATTTGATGAATTTAATAACTTAAATTTAGAAACTTCTAAATTTTCAGAAGCTAAATGAGTAGAAGCTTCTTCATAAGTTACTTTTGATATTTTTGCTAATTCATCACTTAGAACATTTTTAACAAAATCATTAAATTCTTGTTCTTTAAATTCACTATAAATTTTTGTTCCTTCTGAGTCTTGTGCTATATATCTATATTTAAAAGTAACTTTATTTTCAGCTTCATTTTTAGTGAATTCTGTTATTTCAAAATTTATTTGTTTATCAACTATTCCTTGTTTTAATTTTAATTTATTTTGTTCAAAATCTGATACTTTTATAGTGTTAGTTGTATCAGGATATTCTAATTTATTATTGTTTGCATATTCATCTAATTCACTTTTACTAATTAAATTATTAGCAACAGAAATAGTAGAAGTAATTAATTTTTTACCTTGTCTTTTATTACTTGATTTTGTATCATCTTTACCTAAATAATATGAAATAGTAATTTTTTTAGTTGCTTTATCATAACTAAACAAAGCACTTTTTTCATTTATAGGATTAACACTTGATAAAAAAGTAGTTTTTTTATTTAAAAGAGCAGATGATTTAATTTTAAATTTAAAATCATTAAAACTTTTTAAAGTATGTGATGAAACATCATATATTAATGTTTTATCACTTGATTGTTCTAATTCTTCTAATTTATTTAAGAATGAATATGTATTCATATCACCTTGAAATTCAAAAATATCTTGTGCTAACGGTTCTTGTTTTCTGATAAGTTCTAAATCAGTTTTATGACAATTAATATCAAATAATTGTGATTCTTCAATTCCATCTTTTTCAAAAGTTACCTTAAATTCTCTTGTACCTTTATTAATTTCAGAATTAGTTGCAGAAGAATGAGTATATTCTATACTTTTAATATTAATTCCTTCATCTGCTATTTTTTTTCATTCACTTGGATTCTGAGAATTAGGTAATAACCATTCAAGTTTATTTTTTAAAATGTCTTGAGTTAATTCATCTGCATCATATTCATCAAAATTAGAATTATCTTGATGATCTTTATTTGTAAAACTAATCTTTTTTACTATTTCTTTAAATTCATCTTTTGTAATTTGATGTTTAAATCCTGTAATTTTTACTTCTTTATATGAAGATTCTAAAGTTCCATTTTTGTCTTTTAATTTAAATTTAGCAATAATTGCATCTTCATTAGGAACTAATTCAATTTTTTGATAAGTAATTTCATATTTTGATTCTTCATAATTAGAAAATTTTAAATCACTTGAAACAACTTCTTTAGCAAATTTTGTTGCTTTATTTTCTACATCTACTTTTACTTTCGCAGCTTCTTCATCTAAAATTTCAATAGGAGTTTTTTCATGTAAGAAATCAGAAATTTTGATTTCTTTTTCATTTGATGTTAAATTATGTTTTTTATCTTTTAATTTAAATTTAACCAAAACTGCATCTTCATTAGTTACTCTTGTAACACTTTGATCTACAACTTCATAAGTTTCTGTATCACCAGTGTTTTCAAATTTTAAGTTTGTAGTATTTATATCTTTAGCATATTTAGTAGCTTTTCCTTCAACATCAACTGTTACTTTTTCTAATTGTGCATTTAATAATTCAGTTGGAGTTTCTTCGTGCTTAAATCCATCAATTTCTAAAGTTTTTTCTTCAGAAGTTAAATCTAAATCTTTAACTTTTAATTTAAAAGTAACTTTAATTTTGTCTTGTCCATCTATTTTTTGTACTGATTTTGCAGAAATTTCATAATTTGCACCAAAACCTTCAAATTTTAAATCTTCAGGTTTAATATCTTTAGCTAATTTTTCTGTTTTATTTTCTACATCAACTTTAACTTTAGCTAATTCTTCTTCTAATAATTGTTGTGGAGTTTTTGTAGTTGTTTCTTTAAAACCGCTAATTTCTAAAATTTTTTCGACACTAGTTTTTTTAGTAGTTTTATTTTCTAATTTAAATTTAACTAAAATAGTTTTTTCATCTTTTACTTCAATTTTTATATCTTTCACATTATATTTATTAGAATCATAGTTTTCAAATTTTAAATCTTCAGGTTTAATATCCTTTGCTAAAATATTTGTTTTATTTTCTACATCAACTGTAATTTTTTGTAATTCTGCCACAAATTCATCAGTAGGGGTTAAATTTTGTTCTTTTTTAAAACCTGAAATAGTAATAACTTTTTCAGTGCTTTCTTTTTGTGATTTTTTATTAAATAATCTAAATTTAACTTCTAATGTTTGATCTTTAGCTTTAATATCAATTACTTTTACACCATATTTTTCTTGATCATAATTAGAAAATTTAACATCGTTTAATGTTACATTTTTAGCTAAAATATCTTTTTTATTATTAACATCAGCTTTAATTTTATTTAATTGTTCATCAAAATTTTCAGCTTTTTCTTTTGGTTTACTATCATCTTTACATTTAGAAGAAAGAGAAGCTGGTAATGTTAACAATGTTACTGAACCTAAAATTGTTAACAGTTTAAATTTATTCTTTTTCATACAAAATTGTCTCCTATTTAATTTATAATAATTTAAGATGTATTAATTTTATTACAAAGTTAGTTTAATAGGGTCTAAATGTTAATATTTTCATAAGGTTTTATAGTTAAAAAACTTAAATTATGAAAATAAATATTTTTTCTTTATTATGCTTATTTTAAGGAGAGAAAATGAAAAAAACAATTTTAATTGTTATTGATGGTCTAGGGTTAAGAGATGAAAAAGTTGGAAATGGTTTTAAATTAGCAAAAACACCTACTTTTGATGATTTATTTGCTAATTATCCTAATAGTAAATTACAAGCTAGTGGTCAATATGTTGGACTTCCAGAAGGACAAATGGGTAATTCTGAAGTAGGACATTTGAATATTGGAGCTGGAACTATAGTTTATACAGGATTATCTCTTATTAATAAAAGTATTAAAGATAATACCTTTAAAAACAATGAACAATTTTTAGAAGTTTTTAAAGATGTAAAAACTAATAATTCTACTTTACACTTAATGGGATTGCTAAGTCCTGGAGGAGTTCATTCATTAGAAGATCATTTATTTTATTTATTAGATGCTGCATATGAATATGGACTTAAAAAAGTTTCTATTCATGCTTTTGGTGATGGACGTGATGTGGCACCTAAATCTATTAAATCTTCCTTAGAAAAATTACAAAGTATTTGTGATAAATATAATTATCAAATCGCTTCTATTGGTGGAAGATTTTATGGTATGGATCGTGATTCAATGTTTGATAGAGTAGAAAAACATTATAATGCTCTAATAGGTAAAGATGGAAATCACTTTGATAATGTTTTAGCTTATCTAGATAAACAATATCAAGAAAATATTACTGATGAATTTTTAATTCCCGCTTTTAATCCTCAAGCAAATTTAATAAAAAACAATGATTCAATTATTTTCTTTAACTTTAGACCTGATAGAGCAAGACAAATGACTCATTTATTTATTGGTTCTTCTTTATATCCTAATACTCCAATGAATCCAGTTAAAATTAACAAATTCTGTTCAATGATGAAATACGAAGGAATTAAAACTATAGTTGCATATGAAGAAATGCAAATCAATATGCCAATTGGAAGGGTTTTAGAACAAGCAAATAAATCACAATTAAGACTTGCCGAAACCCAAAAATATGCCCATGTTACTTACTTTATGGATGGTGGAAATGATATTGAATTTAAAAATTCAAAAAGAATTATGGTTCCATCATTAAAAGTAGAAAGTTATGCTGACGCTCCACACATGTCTGCAAAAGAAATAACTGATGAATTATTAAAAAATGCTCTTAATTATGATGTAACTATTATGAATTATGCTAATCCAGATATGGTTGGCCATACAGGTGATTTAAATGCTACTATTGAAGCAGTTTCATTTTTAGATACACAAATTAAAAGAATTAAAGATTGAGCAGAACAAAATAATGTTACTTTCTTCATTACCGCTGATCATGGAAATGCTGAATTAACTGAAGATATCCATGGTAATCATTTAACTAAACATACTTCTAGTCCAGTAATGTTCATTTCTAGTGATAAAAGTTTAAAATTAACAGATGGAAAATTAGCCAATGTTGCTCCAACCATTTTAGAATATATTGGAGTTAAACAACCTAAAGAAATGGATGAAAAATCTTTAATTATTAAATAATAATTATTGCTTCTCAATAATTAAAGATTATTAAACAAAAATTAAAAAAAGTATTTCCAATAACAAGAAATACTTTTTTTAATTTTAAACCATTGGATCTCAAGGTTCTAATTCAATAATTTTATCTTTTGCTTCTTCTAAAATTGATTGATCTACATATTTTTTGTTAACTACAACTTCAAAATTATATTTATCAAATCATTCATCAGTCATTGAGTAATAACCTTTTTTACCTACTTCATCACCTCATGAATTTTCTACTTCTCAAGTTATAGGATTACCTTTATCATCTAAATTAACTCCTACAAAAGCCATAGCATGACTAACAGGAGAAACAAAATATCTTACTCTTTCTTCTTTATTTAATTTATTTTGGAAATTAAATACTTCTTCATAATTAAATAATTTAGTATCAAAAATTCCAGTTTTATTATCAGAATAAGCACCCACATCACAACCAAATCACACAGGTTTATTATCTTTTAAAGATGCAATAGTTGCTTTTTTCATAACATCTAATGTTACATTGATGTTATTAACTACAGGAGCTTCTGAAACTGATTTTCAATATTTGTAATTAATAGTTGAATTTTTAGCATGTTCAGGACGTGGATCATCTACTAAATCTACTAAATCTAAATATTCGCTATCAGTATATTTTTTAAGAAAATCTAAAGGAGTAATATTTTCTATTTTTTGATAATTTTTATCTTTATCACGGTATTCATAAGTAAATTTCTTTGGTGGCATTCCAAGAGATTTTACTAGCACTTGATAAATAGTATATAAACCATCATTTTTAATTTTTAAAATACTTTCTGATGATTCCTTATTTTCTTGAGCTTTTTTAATATCTACAATAGTGTTAATAGTAACATAATGTAAAATAGTATTCATTTGGTAAGTATTACTTGAACTAAAAGTTTCAGGCATTGCAGATTTTGGACAAATTCCATATTTAGAAATTAAATTAGGAATAAAACCTCAATATCCACCATCACTTACTGGATCTTTATATAAAGTTGTAAATAAACGAGTATCAATAGTAAAACTTGGATTTTCAATAGCAATATTAAATAAACTATTAGCTTTTTCTAATTTGTCATAAAAATGAATAAAATTTTGTGAAAATTCAAATTCTTCAACCTTTAAAGATTCTAGAATTTTTGTTTTCATAACATTGAAAGTAGCAAAAATTCAACATCTACCTGATTTTTTTTGATTGGTAATTCCGGCTTTTTTTGTTTCTACTGAAAATTGAAAGCTATGATTTCTTAATACTTCGTTATTAAAAGAAACTTCATTAGGTCCAACTTTAGCAACTGCATTTTGAATAATTAAATTAGTTTTATCTTTAGCATATTTTTTAGCAAAATTTTCTAATAAATTTTTATCTATATTCATTTTTTCTCCTTATTTATAGTTAGATAAAGAAACTTGTGATATTTAAAATCACAAGTTTAAATAAAATTTTTATTCTTTTAAATCTTGAGGATCATTAATAATTTTTTCTATTTGTTCTCATAATGTTTTATATTCACCATAGTTAAGTTGTTTTTCTCAACCACCATACATTGCGTTACTTGGAGTTTGAACTAAAAATTGTTGTCATTCTAATTCAGTAAAAGTTTTTGTTTTATTATCATATCTTTTACCTTTAGTTCCCTCAACTTTGGTTAAAAGTTCTTTAATAGTATCAATATATTTATTTCTTTCTTCCATTGGTAAATATTTATAAGCATCATCATAGAAATCATTAAAGTCATCACCTATTTTCATAGTAACTCTTAATTTAACTTTATCTCCGGAATTAGCATCAGATTTTTTAAAGTTTCATCCTTCGGTGTTATCACTCATAGCATTCATTCTTGTATTTTTAGAAATATTTTGTCTTCCATTCATTTGCATTCATGGGGCATCATCATAAGAATTTTCACCTTTAATAGGATTAACTTGTTTCAATCAAAACATTCAATCTTTAATATATTGTTTTTTAACTCCAGCTCTTTCTAAGTTTTTCTTTAAACCTTCAATAACTTCTTTCTTTTGGTTCATATTTGAATTAAAGAATACTTGTCCACCTTTTTCAAAAACATAATTGATAAAATCAATAGCTCCAGGAATAGCTTTTCTTATTCCTTTAATATCATATTGTTCTTTATCACTAGGTTTAAATCCATCTCTCATAGATTTAGCTTCTGAATAATCATTAGCAAAAACAGTTTCATCAATATCCATAAATACAGCAGGAATAAACTTACCATTTTCTGGATTAGTTACTGAACCAGTTGTATGATTAACTTTAGTTAAATCAAATTTATTTTCTGCATTTTTAATTAAATTATCAAAAGCAGCTTTTGCTAAAGCATAGCTTTGTAATTGAGCCACCTTAGCTTCTGCTGATTTAACAAATCAAACTACAGAACCAATTTTTCCGGCATTTTTATTTAATTTTTGGATAATTTCAACTTTTTGTTGTTGAGTTAAAATATTTTTAGTATCTAATGAATCTACAAATTCTTGTTTTTGAGCATCTGTTAAAGTAGGAAATTTTTCTTGAAAAAAAGTTAAAAAATCTTGATAAGTAAATTCTTTTTTAGGTTCTGCTTTATTTTCATTAACACAAGCAGCAGATAAGGAAATCATTGGGGCAACACTAGCTAAAGCTAATCCACCAAACAATATTCTTTTATTTAATTTCATATTTTTTCTCCATTTTATAATTTGTTAATATTGCTTAAAATAGTTTATTTTGTTTAAAAAAGCTAACAAAATAGGTAATCAAGCATACTTATATTTATTAATTATTTATTATATATAAAATAATATGTATATATAATATATATAAAAATATTTTATTTATATTAAGTAATGATGGTTCTTACCAAGGAGAAAAAATGGCAACTAAAAAAACTGAAATAACAAGCACAATTGTTCAAGAAATTGGTATTCTTTCAGAAGCAGCTAATGGATATAAAAAAGAAATTAATTTAGTTTCATGAAATGGTTCAAATCCTAAATATGATATTCGTGATTGAAGTTCGGATCACCAAAAAGTATCAAAAGGAATAACCTTAACCAAAGATGAATTAATTGCTTTAAAAGATGTTTTAAACAAAATGGAAATTTAATTTTTAATTTAATTAAAATGTGGAAAATATCTTTTTTCACATTTTTATTTTTGTTAAACAAAAAATAAGGAGGAATTAAATGTTAAATTTTTTGGAAAATAGAATTCAAAAATCTATTGCTAAAATGGCTAAAAAAACTGTTGTAAAAGAAGAAGATATTTTAGAAGTTACAAGAGATATTAAATTAGCCCTTTTAGAAGCTGATGTTAATTTAAAAGTGGTTAAAGAATTTATCGCTAATGTTAAACAAAAAACTTTAGATTCTAATTTAGTTTCTTCTTTAAACGCTTCTCAGCAAATGATTAAAATTGTTCATGAAGAATTAGTTAATATTTTAGGTGGACAAGTTCAAGAATTAAAAATTACTTCTAAACCTTACATCATAATGATGACAGGATTACAAGGTTCGGGTAAAACAACTGCTGCTGCCAAATTAGCTTATTATTTTAGAAAAAAGAACTATTGTGAAAAACCTATATTAATTGCTGCTGATATTTATCGTCCCGCTGCTATTCAGCAGTTAATTACACTTGCTAAAAGTATTCAAGTAGATTATTATGAAGAAGGAATAAATACTTCTGCCCAACAAATTGTTACTAATGCTTTAAGAGTTGCTAATGAAAACAAAAATGATTTAATTATTATTGATACTGCTGGACGTTTAGCTATTGATGAACCTTTAATGAATGAATTATTTGATTTAAAAAAAATTTCTTCCCCAAATGAAATTTTCTTTGTAGCTGATGCTCTATCAGGTCAAGATATTATTAATGTTGCTAACGCTTTTAATGATAAATTAAAATTAACTGGTAGTCTTATAACTAAACTAGATTCAGATGCAAGAGGTGGGGCTGCTTTAAGTATCACTAAAGTATTAGATTTACCAATTCGTTTCATTGGTACTGGTGAAAAAATATCTAATCTTGATTTATTTTATCCAGAGCGTATGGCTGATAGAATCCTAGGAATGGGAGATGTCAAAACTTTAATTGAAAAAGCAGAAGAAAATATTGACCCTTCAATGGCTAATAATTTAGTTGCTAAATTGATTAAGGGAGAATTTTCTTTAGATGATTTGATGAATAATTTAGCTCAAATTAAAAAAATGGGTAAAATGTCTAAATTAATCAAACTTATCCCAGGTCTAGCTAATAAAATATCTGATGATCAAGTTGATAAAACAGAAGCTAAAATGGCAATTTATGAGATAATTATTTCCTCTATGACTGCTAAAGAAAGAAAAAATCCCAAACTTTTAAGAAATGCTTCTCGTAAGGAAAGAATATTAAAAGGTTCAGGAAGAAGTCCTCAAGAGTTTAATCGTTTGTTAAATGATTATGATGCAATGGTAAAAAATATGCAAGAAATGCTTAAAAAAATTAAATCTGGGGGATTTGGAGATTTATCAGGAGTGATTAAATAATGCATAATAAACCACCTATTTTTAAAAATCCATTTTGAAATTATGATGGCACAGGTAATCCTTTACATGGTTATTTTGGAATGGATAAATATTTATATTGAACCATTATTGCCTTTGCTTTTATAGCATATTTTCTAATATGAGTTTTTAGAAGAACAATTCATGATCATTTTAAAACTAGTGATGATGGAACTAAAAAGATTCAAAGATATTATTTAATTTTTGTATCTCTTATTCTTTTATTTATGCAAATATTAAGAACAATATGAGTAGTTGATAAAAGTTATGGGCGCATTTGAGAAGCAATTCCTTTACAATTTTGTCGTTTAATTTTGATTTTAATTACCGGTTTAATTATTTTTAACAAAATTGAATATATTCCTTATATAACTCCTTTTTCAACAGTTGCTGCTTCTATAGCGCTTATCGTTAGAGAAATGCCAAAATCCGTTGGTATTGATTCATATTTATTTTGAGATTTTCTTTTAATTCACCTTTTTATTTTAATTTTTCCAATGGTAATTTCTTCTATTAAACAAATTAGATTTACTATTTATGATTCTATATTTAGAATTTCCTTCATTGTATTTTTTGCTTCTATAGGATTTATCATTAACATTGTTACACTTAAATTTGCTCCAAAAGAATGAAGAAGTAATTTCTTTTTTATAGCCCCAAATGAATCAAATGGGTTACCTTTATTTAAAAATAAACCTTCTTTATGACCTTTAACTTCCTTAGTATATTTAAGTTTTTGCTTATTTTGAGAAACTCTTTCAGGTATTACATATTGCTTACAAGATAAAATTTATATCAATAAAATTGATAACTTTTGAATTTTTAAAATCAAAAAATCAGATAATTTTAGAAAATTCTTTAATATCAAACATTGAAGATTATATAAACCTAAAAAAGCTCTTATTAATTATTCTAATAAAGAAGATTTAGATAATGAAAATATAGATTTTGAATTAGATAATCAATAAACTTGCAAATTCAATTATTTGCAAGTTTTTTTATCTACTTCAAATTGGTTTGCTATATGTATTTTTATTTTGATTTCTTTAATTAGTTATAATAAGATAACTATGAAAAACAAAACTAATTATTTGCCTCTAATTTCAATTTTAATTCCTGTTCATAATAGTGAAAATGATTTTAATTCTTCTATAAAAACCGTTTTAAATCAAACCTATCAAAATTTAGAAATTATTTTTCACAATGATGCTTCTACTGATAATACAGAAAAAATATTAAAAGAACTTTCTAAAAACGATTCTAGAATAAGATACATAAATTCTTATCCTAATGTAGGTATAGGAATATCCAGAGATAAATTAATTAAAGAAGCAAAAGGTGAATTTGTTTTTTTTATCGATAGTGATGATGATTTAGTCAACCCAAAGATTATTGAAAAAGCTGCTAAACATTTAAAAAATAATTTAGATATCTTATCAACTCAATTTAAATATAAATTTGATTATAAATTAGGAAAACCTATAATCAATAATATGGTTAAAAGCTTAAAAATTAAACCAACCGCTATTCAATATTATTCAGAAACTACCATTTTTTCATGAGGACATTTTTTTAGATTAAATTTTTTAAAAGAGGCAAATGCAAATTTTGGAAAAATAAAAAATTATGAAGATATTGCTGAAATGGGAAATTTATTTTCAAAATGTAAAAATTTTAAAAAAATAAATTTATATTCAATAATTTATCACCGAAAAAATAATTCATTATCTTGTTTTGATCAAAATTATCAAAACAAGATAATTCAAATAAATAAAGCTTATGAATTAAATGTAAAAATTATTTCTAGTAATTTAAAAAATAATTTAAGTTTTAATGATTTAAATAAAATAATCAATAATGTTTTTATGGAACATTTGTCTTTAATAAGTGTTTATTATTTAAATATTAAAAATAAAGACTTAAAAAAAGAATTTAAGTCTTTTATAAATAATATTTATTTAGAAATTCTTGATATTTATCAAGATTTTGATATTAAAATAAAATATCATCATATTTCTGATTTACCAATTTTTTTAGTCAAATTTTTATTTAAAAAAAATTAAAAATTCCTATTTTTTAAATTAATTAAATTTTTTTTGATGTTTTTGCAAAAAGTGGACATATATAAGTGGAGGTAAATTTATGTATAAAAAAATCACCAAAACTCAATTTCTCAATGATATAAAAATTATCAACATCCTATATATGTTGTAGAATTAAAACAAAAGGAAAATCTTTTAGAATATAAAGCAATTTGTAAACTAGATGATTTAAAAGGTCCCAAAACCATAAAGGAGCCTCATATGACAGTGGGAAATTTAACCATTCAAGAATTAACTAATATTATTAGTGATGTTTTTGATAAAAAATTTGATGAAAGATTAAAACCTATTCAAGAGGACAAAAAAAATATTAAAGAAGATATAAAAGAATTAAAAACAGATGCTAAAATGCTTAAATCATTTCATATTAAAGAAATTAAAGAATATAATAAAAATAATAAGTAATTTTTCATTGTACTTTGTAAATTAATTTATTTATAAAATAAATAAATATAAGTAAAATATAAAGGTTATGAATAACAATAAAAATAAGGTTAAACTTTTTTTTAAAAATATTTGAATAAAATTTAAAATCTGAAAGCAAAACACAACCAAAGTTAAATATATATTCATTGTATATTTATTATTAATTATTTCTGCTTCTTTAGTTTTATTAACTCCTATATCTTATCAAAAGGGTATAAAAGTTTCTTTTTTAGATACTTTATTTACTACTATTTCTGCTTTCAGTGATACAGGATTAACTACCGTTAACACTTATAAAACTTGATCTATTTTTGGACAAGCAGTTATTGCTATTATGATTTTTATAGGTGGTTTGGGGTTTTTTGCTCTTAAAATTTTTATTGTTAATTTTCTTTTTCAAAGAAAGAATCAATTATCTGATGTAGAGTTAGTTAGTTATGAACGCGGTGGTAACTATGGACATACTTCTAAATTAATTTTTTCTTCTTTAATTTTTTTAATTTCTACTACTTTCATTTCTGGATTTATTTTAACTTTTTATTTTTATATTGTTACTCCTAATGCTACCACAAGAATTGATGCTTTATGAGAAACTAATCCTGAATATCATTTTTTAAACCCTAAAGGTAATTGATCATTAGCATTTAGATATGGGTTTTTTCATTCTATTTCTGCTATCAATAATGCTGGTTTTGATATTATTAGTTCTCATTCTTTAATGCCTTATTATGGTAATTATGGTTTACAAATTATTTTTGTTATCTTACTTTTTATAGGTGGTTTGGGATATCCTGTTATTTATGATTTAGTTTTATTTTTTAAAGCAAAGATTTTAAAAGATAAAAAAATACAAAATTTTAAATGAAGTTTATTTACTAAAATATCATTATCTACTTACTTTTTAGTTTTAATTTTTGGTTTTTTAATTACTACCCCTTTTGAAATTCTAAATTCTGATCCTGATAAATTTTTTAAATCAAATAAATATGGAAGTAAACTACAAAAAATTTGAGCTTTAATTTTTATGAACTTATCTACTCGTTCTGCTGGTTTTTCAACTATTGAATTATCTGATTTAACAAAAAGTACTATTTTAATTTTTTCAGTTTTAATGTTTATAGGAGCAGCACCTGCTTCTACTGGTGGTGGAATTAGAACTACTACTTTAGGTGTTGTAATTTTAACTATTTTTTCAAAAATCTTTGGTCGTCCATCTGTAAGAGTTTTTAAACGCAAAATTGATGATGAAAATACTAAAATGTCTTTATTAGTTTTAATCTTAAGTAACTTTTTAGTCCTTTTTGTTTCCTTAATCTTAGCAACTAGTTTTAATACTTATGGTGGTTCAATTGATAGCAATCAATTTAGTTATTTAGATTTAATTTTTGAAGCTTCTTCTGCCTTTGGTACTTCAGGTTTAACCACTGGAATTACTCCTAAATTAAACATACCTTCTAAAATAACTTTATTAATTTTAATGTTTATAGGACAATTTGGGGTTAGTTCTACTTTACTTGTGTGAGGTAAAAAGAAAAATTATTCATATAAATATGAATATGTTAGTGAAAATATTGCTATTGGATAAAAATGAATTTAAAAAAATTCATTTTTTTTAATAAAAAAAATTGTGTGGCCTTATAATATGGCTACTTATGAACATAGAAAATAATGAACAGAATTTAGACAATAAAATCAACAAAAGAAAAGATTTTGTAAATAACATTATCAAATCTTTTAAATTTACTAGTTTAGATATAGCTATCTGTGGTATTTTTTTATCCATTCAATTAATTACAATGGTAATTAGTAGAATGACAATTTTAAGAATTATTCCCTTAGATTTAGAATTTCTATTCTACATTATCTACGGAGCAATTTTAGGACCTTTTAAAGGGGCTTTGCTTGCTTTTATGGGAGATGTTTTAAATATGCTCATTGGTGGAACTATAGGACTATGATATTATGGATATGCCTTAGTATCAATCTCTATTCCTATTATTAGTTTTTTATTTGTATATTTATTTAAAAAAAATAAATATTTTCAACTAATATTTCCAATTTTTGTAATTACTTTAGCTATAAGTATTGCTATTTTAACCTTATTAAAATTTTCTAATAATGGACGAATCTTTTTACAAACTTCTAGAAAAGGTAATAAATATCCCATTTCTATTAGTATTATCATCATAATTATGAGTATTTATATTCTTTTTGCTCTTTTAACTGTGATTGCTTTTTTTGTTATTTATAAAAAAACTCAAAAAGAAAAATGAAAAAATTATTTATTAATTTTTAGTTTAATTATTTTTATTATTGTAATTTTTAGATGAACTTTTGGTTCTATGCTTTACATTGATTATTTTAATAAAATTAAAGCACCACAAAGTCCTAATCCTATGTCTATTAAAGAACATTATTTATTATTTACTTATCCTATTATTATTAAAAGCCTTTTTACTATACCTATTTATACTGTAATTGCCACTCCTATTTTTAATGTAGTAGAGATATTAAAAGAAAAATACCTAGATAAAAATAACAAAGTTTCTTATTAATTTATATAATTAAATAATTATGAATGAAGTTTTAAATAATCATTTAACCAAAAGTAGAAAAATAAGAATTGAAATTATCAATGTTCTTTACAAATATGAACTTTTAGAAAAAAACATTCTTTTAGATAAATTATTTGAAGAAGAAAAAGAACTTTCTAATGAAGCTTTTAAAAAAATAGAAGCTATTAGCAAAAACTATAATTTTTTTAAAGAAACTATTTCTTTATTTTTAAATAATAATTGACAATGAAATCGTATTTCTCCACTTATACGAGCAATTTTGATTTTAGCTGCTTTTGAAATGATGATTATTGATCAACCTAAAATAGTTATTAATGAAGCTATAGAAATTACTAAAATGTATTTTGATAAAGACAATGAATATAAAATGGTAAATGCTATTTTAGAAAACATTTATAAATATTATTTAAAAAATGAATTATTAAACAAATAATTATAAGCTTATAATTATTTTAAAGTTATATAGTAATATATAACTTGTAGAAAGCACTTTATATAATGAAAAATAAAAAATGATTTGTGTTAACCTTATCATCAAGTTTTATTACTTTGCCTTTAATTACCTTTAATGTTTCATGTAATTGAAAAAATAATCCATCTGAACAAAATGAAGAAAATAGTAATATTCCAGAACAATACCAAGAAGCATATTCTAAACTTAAAGAATTTAAAAATGAATTATTAAATACTCAAAAAACTTTATTTCAAGTTTTAAATAAACCTCTTGAAGAAAATTTAAGCAAAGATTATCAAGAACTAATTAATCCATTTTTGAAAATTATTCCTAATTTAATTGAAAATGAAAAATTAAATAATAGTCAATCTTTAACTTCGAAAATCAATGATTTACTACAAAAATATCCTTCTAATAACACATTACAAAAAATCATAGGAACTAAAGAAAAACCAAGTATTTTAAATAAAATCTTAACTAGTTTAGTTAGTTTATCAGAAGATGCTTTTCAGCAATTAAATGCTAATGCTAACTACTTTCAATATGATGAAAATAGTAATTTAAGTATTCATAAATTAGTTCCTCTTATTTATGAAGGACTAGAAAAAATTGAAAGTGGGCAAATTATTCCTATTTCTGAAATTGAAAATTATTTAAAAGAAGCTTATAGCTATATAGCGAATAGAATTATGCATCCAAATCCCAAGAGTTTAAAAAATTTAGAAGAAATTGAAAAAATTAAAGATAATGAAATTGATAAACTTATCAAAACTTACAATAATTCTTCTGCTAGCGGACACAATCATTCACATTCTAGTTTGAATATGCTTTGAGAATATAATTGAAATATGCATTTATTAAATAAATATTTAGCTTCTTCTAATAATGAGTTAAATATTTCTAAATTAGAAGAATTAGTTAAAAATGAAAATCAAGAAATTAAAGATTTTATTGTTATTTTAAAAAATATTATTAGTAAGTGAAATACTTTTTCTTGAAGTAAATTAACTTCTTGAGAAAAAACTTTAGAAAAACAAAATTACTTTATGTTAATGAATAAACGATTTAAACTCTTAAAAAATCAACTTATTGAATTAAGTAAATTATTTAAAATAACCAATACCAACAATATTTTTCCTAAAATATCTTTAGCTGATGGAACTGAATTATAAAAAATATGAACTCTTACTTTGAGTTCATATTTTAATTTAATTAAATAATTTAAGAAATAAATGAAACTGAATTTGCAGTAGAACCATTAGCAGTTTTTAACGCACATTTCAATTTAACTTCTTTTATTTTAGTTCCTTTATTACCATTACCATGTTGATTTCATAATTTAACAGTAATAGTAGCAGTATTTTCATCTGTACGTTCTACATTAGTTATTTCATATCCAAAGTAATCTTTATCATAACCAGATAGGGTTAATCATTTAGGTTCTATTTTTCCTGTTGGTTCATTTATAGCGGTATTTAATTGAGATGAAAATTCTGGTGTCGCTTCTCATTTTGTTATATTTTTAGCTTGTGTAATAAATTCTTGATCTCAATCAGTTTGATAATTTGTGCCACTAAGTTTTTGAGCTATTTGTACTTCTAAAATACCTTGGCTATATTGAACACCAGTTTTGGTTCTTATAGAAATGGTTGCTAATAATTTTTTTCCTTGACGTGATACACTATCAATAGAAACATCATATAAATCTTTATCATATCCTGTAACATTTAAAAATGTAGAAGGAATTTGTAGACTATCATTATTTATAAAATCATCTTTTTGAGAAGGAGCATCCTTACTTCATTCTAAATTCATTTTCATAAATTCTTTTTTCCAAATTTCATCTCAATTAAGACTTTGAGAACCATGAATAATAGAAGCTTTAATTTTGAAAATATTAAAGAAATGAGTTAATCTTTCAAAATATCATTTTCCATAGCCTTTTTGATCATTACTTAAAACATAACGACCTTTTTGTTTATTTAAAACATCATTGTATATCATTTCAAGAAATCCAGATGCTACAACATTTCCTTTGCTATCTTTAGCACCTTCTAATTTTGCTTTAATACCTTTTGGAAAATCATCAGTATTACTATTGTGATCAACTTTATCAGTTAATGTTTCAGATTTAACAATATCATCATATACTGAAGCAGTATAGTTTCTTTCTATAAGAGAATTTACTTCATCAACTAATAACTCAAAAGCTTGGAAAGCTTCATCTCTTTCTTTAATAGTGTTATTTAAACTTGAAGTAAGAGTTTCAATATTTTTTAAAACACCATAAAGACTATTAGTATTTTCGCTATCTGAAATATGACCTAATGAAGTAATTAATTTTTTAATAGTTTCTTCTTCGATTGTCTTAACTTTTGCTTCATATTCTTTAAAAATTGATTCAAATTTTTTCTTTTTTCATTGATCTTTTGAACCATTGTATGAATTTTGTTTTTTTGTAGGAATTTCTTTAAGTATTTTTAAACTATTTTCTATTTTTGAATAAATATCTTTAATTTCACTTAATTCTTTATCTAAAGGAGTTAAATCAAAAACAGCAGAATTACTAAAAATTTGATCATTCATAGTTATTTTTGCTTGTTCATATCCTTTTGTTTTATAGTCATCTTCTACTACTTTATATGCTTGAAGCATTTTGGTTAATCTATCTTGAAATTTAGCAATCAATTCATTAAAATAAAGTTTATGTTGTCCCGTTGTTGATGTGTATTTAGAATCATTGTAATTTTCTATAGTAACATATGATCAATATGAGTTTGGAAAACCCGCATCTGTTAAAAGAGATTTAAATTTTTGGATATTGTCATTTTCAATTTTATTTTTATAACTTTCTAATGATTGTTTAAATGAATCTTCACCAATAATAGCTTTTTCTAATCTAGAAACTAATTCTTTTATTTTTTCATAAAAGAATTTGGTTCTTACATTATTTTTATGATAATTACCATTATTTGTTTTGGAAATGTATTCTTTAATACTTAAATTATCCATTGTTTGTTTAACATTTAGTGCTTCAGTAATTTCCTTATGTAATAATTTATTAGAATCAGAAATAGCAATTAAATTGTTTTCTAAAAATTGATACTCATTATACAATTTTTCATATTGTTCTCTTTCATCAACAGTTTTAGAAGTTGATAATTGAGTATAAGCATTATTTAATTCTTCATGAATAGCATTAAAATATGCTAAAGTTCTAGATTCATAAAAACTAGATTTTTGTTGATCTTTATAGTTGTAAAACATTTTTTCTGCTGCGTTATCAAGAAAAGTTTTAAATTCTTTTATGTAATTTTCATAACCTGCAACTGCTTTTACAATTTCAACTTTGTTAATATTTTTATCATCATCTCTATATTTAGAACAAACTATGTAGTCTTTATAATTATCTAATTCAGAAGAATTGATAATTTTATAATCTTCAATACAGAACTTATTATTTTTGTTAAAAAATTCTTTTTTTCAATTTAGAATATCTGTAAAAATATCTTGTATTGCTTGTACTTTTGCTGCCTTTAATCTTTTCGCTTCTTCTAATCTTGCATTTAAACTATCATAAAAAGTTTGATTTCTAGAAGGAGTTTTTTCTTCACTACTATTTTGATATCCTTCTGCTTCTTTTAACAATGCATCAACTATATTTACATAATCTCTATGTATTTCTTGATAAGCTATTAAATCCCTACTAAAATCAATTTCATTAGAAGAACTAGAGTTTAATGTACCTCATTGGGTTGGATTTGTTCCTAAAGTCATAAAAGTTTTATAATTACCTAATTTTTCAGGAGTAATATAAGTATTATGTTCAATATTTAATTCAGTTACTAAATTAGCAACTTTTTCTTCATATTCTTTTAATTCATTAACTTTAGCTTCATAAGTTTTAACTCTTGAAGTAATTTGGGCAGTTAAATCTTGCAATTCATTTTCATCAATATATCTAGGGCTTTTTAAATCTCCTTTATCAAATGCTTTATTATTTCAAGCATCATAAATAGGTTTTAAACCATCAATAGCATTTTCTCATATCGCTGCTAAATATTTACCAGTTTGTTTTCCTCTATTAAATTCTACTTCTGCTTTTTTAGCAAGTAAAGTAATTCAAGCATCAGTAAATGCTTTTCTTGATTTTTGATATGATTCAAATTTTGTAAAATAAGGATCAAAATATTTAGTATCAATTTCTGCGGCTTTATTGTTAGATGGATCACCTCATAATAATTTTAAATTATCTAAATTATTATTATTTTTGTAAGTATCAATATCATTAAGAACTTGAGATATTTTTTGATCTAAATCATCATAAGGTTTTTTATATTCAATGTTCATTTTATAGGTTTCTCTATAAATAGTCATTTTATCAGTGATATATTTTTTTAGAGAATTATAGATAGAAGTAATATCAGTTAAATTTTTATTAGTTTCTATAATTTGTTTAAAGTCAATACCTTTAATTGAATATCATTTTGAATAAACAACAGTGGTTTTATTAGGATTATCATCAGTTGCTTCTTTAACAATTTTTGAAAATCTATAATTAACAGTAAAGGTTTTTGAATTTTGATCAAATTCTAAAGCTTTTAATCTATTTGGATTATTAACAGAACTAACCCCTGCATATTCTACTTTAATAGAATCATCAATATAATTTTCAGAAGTTTTATCTTTAATACCAAAGTTAATAAATTTATTTATTAAATCTCTAGTATATGCTTCTCTATCAAGATTATCTTTGATTTTTTCATTTCAAATTTGTTCAATATCTTTATTCAATTCAGGGTGGTTTTTAGGTTCAACTTTTAAGTTTTGATTATATTTATCGAATTGTGAACTAATAGTTTTGAAACCATTATCTGAAAAGGTTCTAACAGTACCAAAAAGAATTCTAATTCCAGCAACTACTTTGTAAAATTTATCAATAATAGTTAATCTACCTGTTACATCATCTGCATAAAAGGTAGTTTCAATATCATATTTTGAAGTAATTTTAGAATCTAATGAACCTTTAATTTTTTCTGAATTAATTTCTGAAGGAAAACTATTTATTTTTAAATTAGTATTATCAATAATTCTTTTAACACTTTTTAATGAATTAATTTCTTGATCAATAGATTTTAATTGTTTTTCTGCTTCATTACTCTTTGAAGAAATAAGATCGTAATTATTTTTAAAATTTTCTCATTTTTCTTCAATATTACTATTTGAAGCTAAAGCATTATAGTAATCGGTTTTTAATAATCTATATACTTCTGTATATTTAGGATCACTAGCTGCTTTATCTAAAATTTCTTTAGCTTTTTCAACTTTAAATTGCATATCATTACGAGTTTCTTCTCTGTATTCATGTTCTTTCTTAACTTCATTTAAAGTTTTTAACAAAATTTCAGTTTTTTCAATAAAACCTTTTTGATCTGTATAAGAAGCGGTAGAATAGTTTTCTGCTTCTTCAATTTTTTCATTAAGTTTTAATTTCAAATCTCTATCCATGAAATTAAATTTTTCTTTTCCGACTGCTTTATCTAAATAAACTTTAGCAGCATTAATTTGATCAATTAATGCTTCTTTAGCAATGGTTTTATTTTTATCTTTATTATTTGCTTGATATGTTCAAACCCCAATACCTGCACCAGCTGCTGCAAGAGCTAAAGAACCACCTACTGTTAAACCAATAATTAAATTCTTTTTACTTTTTTTGTTTGTCATCCCCATTGGATTATATGGGGCAGGCATACCATAACCAGGATTATATACACCAGGTAAAAGTGGTTGTTGTAAGGTAGGTAAATTAGTAAAACCAGTATAAGGTGCTATTTCTTGTGCTTGATATAATGATGGAACATTATTAGGATTATTTTGTGGAGTTGCAGGAACCAATGCTGGAGCATTAGATAAATCCGGACTCATAGGTTGTTGAACTTGATTAGGAAAAACATTAGCATTTTGCATTTGCATATTATTTTGTGCTAATGGGTTGGGTTGTTGATTTAAATTTTGGTTAGCAAAATTTTGTTGTTGACTCATTATTGGATTTTGATTGAAAGCATTGTTTGGTTGAGTAAACTGATTAGGTTGTTGATTTTGAGCAAAAGCTTGCATAGGATCTTGTCCATTTACTTGCATTGGATTTGGTTGTTGCATATATTGAGGATTAACAAAATTATTACCTTGTGGATTCATAGGGTTTTGCATCATATTTTGTTGTTGAACATTATTTTGATTTTTATTCTTTTTCATAATATTTCCTTTACATTAGATATTTAATTTTGTTAACTAAATATTACAGAACCTCATTGTGTACTTGTTTTATTAGCAATTTCCATTAAACTAGTAACTTGAATTGCAATTTTATCTGGATCGGGTTGAGTAGAAAATGTTTCACTAGCTTTTTCACTTTCAGATTTTAATTGTTCATATAATCTTTTTGATTCTTCACTAGTTCCTGATTCATTATACTTTGTTTGATTAGAAGTTAATCAAGCTTTAACTTTTTTATTTCTTTCATACAGAATTTTAGATTGGTTTTTATGTTTATCTACTTTATTTTTAAAGTTTACTAAATCTTGGTTTTGAAATTCATTAATTTTATTTCTTAAAGTATTTTCATCATAATTATTAGAGTTTAAGAAATCTTTATATTTTTTTTCAATTTCTTGTGCTTCTTTTTGTAAATTATTTCTAGCACCAGAATTATTTGATTCATAATCTCCTGAAACCAAAAGATAATTATTATTAAAGTAATTATCTGAATTTGAGGGGTTATAAACTTGTGATTTTCATTCTTTATTAGAGTTTGTTAATAAATCTCACAATTGATTCATAACTTCTTTTTTATCTTCATATCTTTTTTTTCTATTTTTTCAATCTGCTAAAATTTTTGCAAAAGTATCTTCTCATTTCTTCTTATCAATTTCAACTATTTTATTATTTTCAAATGATTGAACAAATTCTTTTTGAGTTTTTATATAGTTATCAAAATTACTATCAAAAATTTCTTTATGGCCTTCTTTTGTTTCATTATCATAATTCTTGTTTACAGTATTTTTAATAAAATACATTATTGATTGATTATTATTTTCATCAAAAATTTCATTATTTGTTTTTTCAAGTAATAATTTTTTGGCATGATAGTTATTTGTTGCTTCGATAGTACTATTAACTGAAACAGTAGTTTGTAATTCTGAAGTTGAATCAGTTTTTTTAATGAATTTTCTAGTTTCAACATCATAGCCAACAATTAATTCATGTTTAATAATATAAGTTATAGAAACTCTTCCTTCACTTTCTAAATCAATACTTTTAATTTCATATTTAAAATTAGAGTTTAACTTAGTTCTATTTTCAATTTTCATTGAGAATAATTTTGATAATTCTGAATTTTTAAAAATATTTTCATTAGATTCAAAATTATTCACACCCAAACGACTAATTCATTCATCATTCTTTTTTCTAAATTCTTGAACTAATTTGTTTACTGCTTCTTCTGTTCATTCAGGTTTTTGATTTTCAGAAAGTAAAATAGGAGTTGCATTCAATGTAGGGGTATCATTGGTATTTTGAATACTTTTGCTATTTTTAACTCCACTAACTACTTTTCCTCTTTTATCACTTACCAAAACTTTTTCATTAGTTCCATCCAATGGATAGTAATATTTAATGTTTAATTTTAATTGTCCAGTTTGATCATTAGGAATTAAATCACAAGTTGGTTGACCATCAACTTCTGATTTATAGTATTTTTTGTGGATATTTGTATCTTCAGCATTTAAGTTAAATACTTGATCTATATTACTACTATTGAAATCTGAAGGGTATAAATTTGAACTATCACTATTAACAGCATAATGAATATCTTGTAATCTTGAAACTTCATCTAAGAAAGTACGTAATTTTAATGAATATTCATTTTGAGAATTTCTAAATTTTTGAACTTCTGCTTCTAATAATTTTCTAGTAGTTTGAACATCTTTTAAGTCAAGATATTTAATTAATTCATCACATAACAATTCATATCTAGTTTTAAAATATCTTCTAATTTTTTCAAAACTTGATCCACCTGAAGCACCATTATTGTCAACTGAATTTAATCTTTCTTTGATTGAATCTCATAAAGATTTATCACGTGATTCAAATTTTTCAGTATCTTTAATGTTTTTAATTAAATCTTTTTGTCTGTAATAACCTTCAAATTCTTCTTTATAACCTACAACCTTGTTTTTAATTGTTGATAAAGTTGTTTTAATAACTGCTATTTGATTTGACTTTTGAACTTCATCAACCATTTTTCTAATTTCATCTTTAGTTTGTTTGCCTAATTCTGCTAAATAATCAGATTTTTCTGATTCTGGTTTTTCATTTAATGAATTAACTAAATTTGATAAACTATTTTCTTGATTTTTAATTTCTTGTAAAACAGAATTTTTTTGATCTTTAGCTGCTTTTTGTTTCAAAAAAATAGAAGCTGTAGTAATTCCACCAGCTAAAACAACTAATCCTACTGATACACCAATTGATGTAGCAATAATTTTTTTCTTTTGTTGCTTTTTAATTTTTTCCGCAACATTTGGATCATACATTGCATATTGTGGATTAAAAGCAGGTTGAACAGTCATTAACTCATAAGTGAATTGATTTGTAGGCATAGGCATCATTGTTGTTGGAAACATAGAATTAGGATCCATACCTTGATTTTGAACTAATGCTAAACTATTATTTGCATTTGGATTCATACCTGGTTGCATAGGATTTTGTTGTCCCATCACCATATTTGGATCTACTCCTGGTTGCATTGGGTTAGGTTGTTGTCCCATCATTGCGTTTGGATCAAAATTTGGTTGCATAGGATTTTGACCATTTGGTTGCATTGGGTTAGGTTGTTGTCCCATCATTGCGTTTGGATCAAAATTTGGTTGCATAGGATTTTGACCATTATTGAAATTGTTATTATCCATAAATTTTCCCCTCATAAATTAAACAAATAACAACTTAATAAAATAAGTCATAATTTATATTATTAATATATAAATAAATTGTAATATAAAATGCTTAAATACAGATAGCATAAATTATTTGCATTTATTTTATTTTTTTCACCTTATTTATAGTTTGAAAAATAAAAAATTACCTATTAAAAAATAGGTAATTAAGTAGTGATAAATTAAATATATCAAATGGTACGCTCTAGAGGACTCGAACCTCCGACCCAATGGTTAAAAGCCATTTGCTCTACCGCCTGAGCTAAGAGCGCATTTAATAATATCTAATTTATAATAACACAAAAAACTTTTTTAAAATATTTTTTGTAGTAAGTTTATAATTAAAAATATGTACGGCCATGTAGCTCAGTTGGATAGAGCACAAACCTCCTAAGTTTGGTGTCGGTGGTTCAAACCCGCCCTTGGTCGCCATTTTTTTATTTCTTATTCATAAATTAATTTTCCTTTAACTTTTTCTTTTTCAGGTTCAAGTTCAATGATTTGAAGTTTAATATTATCTCCTGGTTTTAAAATTTCACTAGGGTTTTTAATGTAATGATTGGGATCTTTTTTAAGTGCTGAAATATGAATAAAAGCAGATTGTTTAATTCCAATATATACAAAAACTCCAAAATCAGTAACATTTAAAACTGTTCCATCAATAATATCATTTAGTTTTAAATCATTGATTGATAATACATCTTTTCTTAATTTATATCCCTCTTTACTATCTCTAATATCTTTTGAAGGGTTTTTTAATGAATCTAAAATTAAGTTAATGTCATATTCATTAGAATTTAATTCTTCAGCTAATTTTTTAGGGTTTTGTCTTTCTAATAATTGAAGATCAATTTCATCTAAATCCAATTCAATTAATTGAATAAGTTTTTTAGCTAAATCATAAGATTCAGGATGAATTTGTGTCTTATCAAAAAAGTTTTTAGAATCATGAATTCTTAAAAAACCTACTGCTTGTTCATAAGCTTTTGCTCCCAATCCTTTAACTTTTTTAAGTTCTTCACGATTATTAAATTTTGAATTTTCTTTACGATATTCAATAATATTTTTAGCAGCAGAAGTTGATAAACCAGAAATATATTTTAAAATTTCTTCAGTAGCGGTATTTAAATCTACACCTACAAGGTTTACTACTTTATCAACTTTATATTTTAATTGTTTTTCTAATTCTTTTTGATTAACATCATGTTGATATTGACCAACTCCTATTGATTTAGGATCAATTTTAATCAATTCATTTAATGGATCTTGATATTTTCTTCCAATATTAATTGCACTTCTTTCTTCAACATGAAGATTAGGAAATTCTTTTTGTGCTAAGGGAGAAGCTGAATAAACAGAAGCACCTACTTCAGAAACTACAGCATAAGCAATATCTTCATTAGGATTTTTCTCTGATCTTTCTTCAATAATAGAAGCAATAAAAGCTTCGGTTTCTCTAGAAGCGGTTCCATTACCTATGACAATAACATTAATTTTATAAAGATCTAAAAATTTGTTAACAATTTCTTTTGCTTTTTCTACCTGTTTTTTAGGAGGATTAGGAAAAATAATATTTTTTGCTAATAAGTTACCATTAGCATCTAAAGCAACAATTTTACATCCATTAACATAAGCTGGATCAATTGCTAAAACTCTTTTATTTTTAACCGCTGGAAACAAAAGCATTGATTCAAGATTTTCTGCAAATAATTTAATTGCTTCTTTTTCTGCTCTTTCAAATAAATCATTTTTAATTTCTCTTACAATTGATGGGATAATCAATCTATCTAAAGAATCTTTTAAACTATTAAAAATAATTGAACCAGTTCTTTTGATTTTAAAATATTTATTATTTAAATCATAAATAATTTTCTTTTGGTTAGTTTCTAAATCATAATTTAAAATTTTTAAATTTTCTCCACGTGAAATAGCTAAAACTCGATAGTTAGGAATATGATTTATTTTTTCTCTAAAATCATAATATTGTTTAAAGTTTTCTTTAGTATCTTCAGCATTTTTCTTTAATGAAGTAACTATTTGTCCATAATTTAAATATTGATCTTTAACATAATTTCTTGTTTCAATATCTTGTGACATAATTTGAGAAATAATAAATTGTGCTTGTTCAAGTGCAAATTCCACTGATGGAACTTTATCATTTAAATATTTTTCTGCTTCTTTAAAAGGGCTGAAAGTTTCATTATCTGCATCCATAATAGCTTTAGCTAAAGGTTCTAATCCTAAAGCAATAGCTTCTGAAGCCTTTGTTTTTTTACCAACTTTAAATGGTTCATAAATATTTTCAACTTCGGATTTGGTTTCAGCAGCTTTAATTTTATTTTCAATTTCTTCAGTTAATAAATCTTTTTCTTTTAAAATATTAATAATTGCTTCTTTACGTTTATTTAATTCTACATTGTAAACATAAATATCATTGATTTGAGCGATTTGTTCTTCATCTAAACCATTTGTAGCATTTTTTCTATATCTAGCAATAAAAGGTATAGTTGCTCCTTCTGCCAATAAGTCTAAAACTACTTTAACTTGTTCTTCAGTTAATTTAAGTTTTTTAGCAACAAAAGTAATGGAAATATTATTCATTTTTTCTCCTTGTTGTATCATAAAATAATTATTAAATTATATATATTTTAATTTTTAAGATACTAATAATAAAAAAGTTCTTACAAAAATGTAAGAACTATCTTTTTAACTATTTGTAATATTAAAAAAATCTAAATATGATTTTCCTGCTTGTTTTCTTTGAGCATGTAATTTTTGTAAAGATTCTGAAATGGTTCTTCGATTTTTAAATTCACTTCAAGGAACTAATAAATAAGTAGTTTCATAAGCATCAATACTTTTATGATGAATATTATGTTTATCAATATTACTTGATTTAATCGGATCATCTCAAGTGCAATCAACAAAATAATATTTATTATTTACTTTAACCATATTTCAAGCATGACCCTCCACTTGATTATTACTGTTAATTGCATCACCAGTAATATACCATGAAGGAATATTTAAAAAAGTCATAAATTTTTGAAACATTCTAGCATATCCTTCACATACAACATCGGTTTTAGCAACAAAAGCATATGGACTTCTTATTTTATATTTATTAGTTTCATTATCTTGACCTAAAAAATATTCAGTATTTTCAACAATTCATTTATGAACTGCTTTTATTTTTTTAATATCATCAAAATTTTTACTAATAATTTTAGGAATCACATTTCTTACTAATTTATCCACTTCTAATTCTTCTCCAGCATTTTCAGTTCGATAATCAAAATTAAAAGAATAAGCATTATTTAAGGGATTTTTAAAATATTTAGTAAAGGTTATATCATTAAAATAATTTGAACCACCAGTTAAGTCATAAACCATATCTAAAATATTTGTACCATCATCCGGATTTTTATCACCTTCAAAAATAAAAGGTTTAGAATAAGGTTTGTTATTAACTTCTGCTCTTCCAGAAGTTAATAATTTTTTTCTAAGGTTAAAAATATAATCTTTGTTTAAGTATTTAGTGGAATTAATTTTATTTATAAAATCTAACTTTTCATAATCAACATAATAAGCATCTTCTATATCAAAAACTAATTCAAAATTTTTAATAACTTTATTTAAATATTCATCTGTTTCTTTAAAAACTTGCATATAAAAATCATAATTAATTGAAAGATCTGAAAAATTTTGAGTATTGATGCTTTGTATAACTTTTTGAATCCAAGATTTATATGGTAATAATGTTGAATCATTTATAGATTTATTATTTGATCTGTTAGATAGATCTAAATAATTATTAATAAAATTTAAAAATGCTATTTTGTCATTTAAATATCTATTTTCTCTAAAAGAATATTTTTCAAAAACTAGATTAGTTACTTTAATAATTTTATTTTTTAATTCATTAACAGTATTTATTCATTCTCTAACAACATTATTACTATTAGAAAATTTTGCTTCTTCTTTACCCAAAATATTATTAATTTTATTTAAATAAAAAGTTTTTTCTTTTTCATTAATTTTAATCATTTCATTAGTTATTTGTTGTCTAGCAATTTTTTCGGTTATAGGATATATACTGGAAGAATTTGAATTATTATTTTGAGAATCTTTATCAAAATTATTTTGTTTATTTTTATCAATATTTTTTTTAAAAAAATTAGTAGGAAAACAAGAACTAGAAAAAATAACAGTTGCAAAAACTATTAAACTATTTAAAAATAAAATATTATTTTTTCTATGATTTTTCATATCTTTTATTATAAGTAAAAATTTTATTTAAAAATAAAAATATGAATTTATAAATACATACAACATTATTAAAATTAGTGAGTTATTAGTTTATTAAAAATAAAAAATTCCTATTTTTCAAATTAATTAAAATTTTTTTGACATTTTTGCAAAAAATGGACATATATAAGTAGGTAATACACCAAAATTAAATTTTTTAATTAATGGAGAAAAAATGATAAAAAATAAATTAACAAAAACATATATATTTAAACAAATTTCTAAATATGATGATATTAAATACTATATGATTAATATTAATGAAAATAAAATTGTAAGATTTATTATTGATTGTAATTTAGATAAACTAAAAGTAGTAGAACCACCAAAGTAGCCAGATATGACGGTAGGAAACTTAACCATTGAACAATTAACTAATATCATTAGTAATATTTTTAATAAGAAATTTGATGAAAAATTTGATCAAAAGTTTGATGAAAAAATCAAACCTATTATTGATGAAATTTCATTAATTAAACAAAAAATGGTTACTAAACATGATGTAATAGAAATTATTGAGCAAAGATTAAAACCTATTGAAAATGATGTTAAAGAAATGAAAGAAAATATTAAAATGCTTAAATCATTTCATATAGAAGATATTAAAAAATATAAAGTTCAAAAATAATTATTGAAAATTAAATTTTCAGTTTTAATAAAAATCGGAAAATTTAATTCCGATTTTTATATAACAATAAATTAAAATTTTATTTTTGGTTTTTAAACATTAGTTTTAGTAAAAACATATCAAGTTCAATTCTTAACAGGAATAACATCAAAATTTTGAGAAAGAATAATATATGTAATTAATCCTGCAATAACTAATAAAACTAAAAAATCTCTTCATGAAAAACTTAATTTTCTATATCTTGTTCTTTTAGCATATGGATCATATCCACGGGTTTCCATAGCATTAGATAAATCATCAGCTTTTGAAAAAGAAGCAATAAAAAGTGGAATAACTAAAGTAGTAAAAGATTTTACTTTTTCTTTAAATTTGCCATTTTTAAAATCAACGCCACGAGATGCTTGTGCTTTCATTATTCTTTTAGATTCATCTAAAAGAGTAGGAATAAATCTTAAAGCTAAAGAAATAATCATAGCAATAATATGAACAGGAATAAATAAAAATTTTAATGGTCACATTAAATCTTCTAAAGCTCTTGTTAATAAAATTGGTTTAGTAGTATTTGTTAATAAAGAAGTAGTAATTATCATCATATAAACTCTTAAAATTAAAGATAAAGTTCTTATAATGTTTTCTTTAAAAACCCCATATCCTAAAATTTTTCCATTATCTATTTTAACTTTATTAATTCATCATTCTTTTCCAAATCAATTAATAATATGATAATCTTCACCTTTTAAATTATTAACTGTATATAAATTAACTAAAAAAATAACAATTCCAATTAAAATTGGCATTTTTCATAAAGTTATTAAAGGTAATATTCTTCTATTAGCAACAATAAAGGCTATGAAAATAGGAATTAGTAATAATAAACTAGTAATAAAATAATTACTAATAAAAACTAAAACAATATAAATAATATTAATAATGATTTTGACTCTAGGGTCAAGTCTATGAATAAAACTATCTCTAGGCAAATAACGACCAAATATAGATTTCATTATTTACCTCCTTTAGTTTCTAAATATAAATTTAAATAAATAACTAATTCTTCTAAAGTTTTTACCTTAGGTACATCTATACCTTTATTTCTAAGTTCATTAGCAAATTCTAATAATCTAGGAGGTTCTAATTTATTTTCATATAAAAAATTAGTATCATTTAAAACTTCATAAGTTTCACCATCTTTAACAATTTTTCCATCTTTAAATAAAAGAACTCTTTTAGTAACTGATAAAACATTATCTAAATCATGTGTAACTATAACAACTGTTTTACCTTGTCCATTTAATGCATTAAAAATATTTAAAATTTCTTTAACTCCAGCAGGATCTAATCCAGCAGTAGGTTCATCTGCTACAATAACATCAGGTTCCATAGCTAAAATACCTGCTAATGCCACTCTTCTTTTTTGACCACCTGATAATCCAAAAGGTGATTTTTCCAAATAACTTTCATCAAGTCCAACTAATTTAAGATATTTTTTTGCTCTTTCATATGCTTCTTCTTTTTTAACTCCAAAAGACATAGGACCAAAAGCAATATCTTGTTTAATAGTTTCAGAAAAAAGTTGATATTCAGCAAATTGAAAAATAATTCCAACTCTTTTTCTTAAATCCTTTGATTTTTTAACTTTAGTTCTAAAGTTTGTTTCAAAAATAGTTTTTTTATAAGTTTTGCCAAATCTCTTTTTTTCTATCTCAATTGGATATTTTTTTCTTAAAGAAAAAGAATCTATAAATTTAATATTTTCTTTTGTTTTTTTATTAAATTTTTCATTTTGAAAAACTCATTCAATTGAACCTGAATTAGGTAATAATAAAGCATTTAAATGTTCTATAAAAGTGGTTTTTCCTGAACCTGTTTGCCCTATTACTCCTACATATTCTCCCTGATTAATTTGAACACTAACATCATCAAGAGCTTTTGTTTCTAAAGGAGTTTTTTTATCAAAAATATGAATTAAATTATTTATATTTATTTGCATAATTGATTTATCAATTCCTCCTTATCATATGTTTCTTCAATTCCATTTAATTTTTCACTTAATTTGTAAATAAAAGGAGAATCTATTTTAGCTTTTTCAATAATTTCAGGATTTTTTAAAATTTCTTTAGGTGAACCAGTAGCCAAAATTTGTCCTTTATAAAACACAATACAATAATCTGCTAAAATTGCTTCATCCATATCATGTGTAATAGAAATTAAAGTTTTACTTTGTTCTTTTTGAATTTTATGAATAATTTCTAAAATTTTTCTTTTTCCAGCAGGATCAAGCATAGAAGTCACTTCATCAAAAATAATAATTTTAGGATTTAGAGCAAGAACAGAAGCGATTGCCACTCTTTGTTTTTGTCCACCAGAAAGATACTGGGGTTCTCTTTCTAAATAGTCAATCATTTCTACATTAGTGGCTAATTCATCAATAATTTTTTTCATTTCTTTTTGTGGAACTCTTTGATTTTCAAGGCCAAAAGCAATATCATCTTCCACTGAAGCCCCAATAAATTGATTATCTGGATTTTGAAAAATAATTCCTATTTTTTTTCTTATTTCTTTAATAGTCCCTTTATTTATTTCAATGCCATCAATTTCAATTTTTCCACTTTTTGGTTTATACAAAGCAACTAATAACTTAGAAAAAGTACTTTTACCAGAACCATTATGTCCTAAAATAGCCACATATTTACCTTGTGGTATTTCTAAATTAATTCCATCCAAAGCATTTGTTTTATTACCTGGATATTGAAAAACTAAATCAGTTATCTTAATCATGTATTCTATTATAATATGAAGCAAAAAAATATAACTAAAAGCAATTAAAAAAATAATTGGTTAATTTATAAAATCATTTGTTCTTTTTAATAAATAAACTTTTATTTATATCTAAAAGGAATATTAGAAAAAATAATAATTATGCTTTTTAATATAAAATTATTATATTAATATTTATTAATATAAATTATCAAGAAAGGAGAATCAATGAGTTTTAATAGCAAAATGATTTTTCTATGACCTTCACTTCTTCTAAAATATCTAAAATTAATGAGAAAAGCAAGGAGCTATAAAAGAAATCCAGAAGGTCTTTTCCCATTAGAAAGAAATAATTTATTGTTAGCATATGCTAAAAAATTTGCTAAATGATACAATGTTAAACTAATAATTGAAGGTTATGAAAATTTACCCAATAATGGGCCGGTAATCCTAACTCCTAACCATAAGTCAAACATTGATCCTATTTTGGTATTAGCAGCATTAGAATCACAAAGAAAATCTGAAAATATTCCAAATAAAATGCCTTGTTTTTTAGCTAAAAAAGAATTAGAAAAAAACAAAACTATAAAAAAAGTTGCTAGTTTATTAGATACATTTTTTATAGATAGAAATAATATTCGTGAAGCTATAAAAACTCTAAACGATTTTGGAACTTTTATTAAAGATTATGCTAGGTATGGTGTAATTTTTCCTGAAGGAACAAGAGTAATGGAAGATGATTTAGGTGAATTCAAACCTGGTGCATTTAAAATAGCAATGAAAGAATATTTACCTATTATTCCTGTTGCCATTAGTGATACAAGAGATGCTTTAAACAAAAAAAGAAATAAAAAATTAATTATTAAAATTAAATTCTTAACCCCTATTAAACCAAGTAGTTTTATTTCAATGGATACTAAATTTTTAGCTGAAAAAATTAGAAAATTAATAGTAGAAGAATTAGAAAAAATGAAAGAAAATAATTAAAAAGGAAAAATATGAATAGTTTATATGAAACAGATGATAAACGTTTTGACATTAAATTAGAAAATTTTGATGGACCTCTAGATTTATTATTAAGTTTAGTTCAAGATAAAAACGTTAATATAATGGATATAGATTTGGCAGATTTAGCAACTAAATATTTGGCCATTATTCAAAATTTAAAAGAACAAGATATTGATATTGCTGGTGATTATCTTGTTATGGCTGCTACTTTGTTACAATTAAAAACTAAAATGGTGCTTTATACTCCAGAAGAAAAACCTGAAATTGAAGAAGATAAAAGAGAAATTTTAAGAAGATTAGCAGAATATCAACAATTTAAAGAAATAGCAACAGTTTTAAAAACAAATGAATTAGATAGAAAAAATATTTTTATTAAAGCTCCAAGTAATGTTGAAGAATTCTATGCAGAAGCTGATCCTTCAAAATTAGATGGTAATTCGAACCCAATTACTTTAATTAAAGTATTAAGACAAATGTTTGAAAGAACTTATGCTCAACACTTAAGACAATCAAAGTTAGAAACATTTACTTTAACGCCTAAAGATCAAATACCCTTTATTAGAAATTTATTTAAAAATAAAGATGAAGTAACTTTTGAAGAAATTTTTGTTCTACCATCAATAAATCACTTTGTGATAACTCTAATTGCAGTTTTGGAACTTTCAAAAAGACAAGAGATTATAATTAATCAAAAAGAACAATATGGAATAATAACATTTATTAAAGGACCTGAATATGAAAAATAAAATATTAGAAGCATTATTATATGTACAAGGTGATGAAGGATTAACCTTAAATCAAGTAAAAGAAATTTTTGGTTTACAAACTATTGCTGAAGCTCGAAAAGTAATGAATGATTTTTTTAAAGATTACAATGATAAAGATGGAGCTTTAAAAGTTGTTAATTTTAATGATGTATATAAATTAGCTACAAGAGAAACATATAAAGATTACATTACAAAAATGGTTCAAGTAGTTAAAAAACAAAGACTTTCAGCTGCTGCTATTGAAGTTGTTGGAATTGTTGCTTATAGACAACCAGTTACTCGTTCAATGATAAACAACATTAGAGGAGTGGCTAGTGAACAAGTTTTAAACTCATTATTAACAAAAGGAATGGTAGAAGAAGTAGGGATTTCTCCCACTCCTGGAAATCCAATTTTATATGGAATAACCAATAAATTTTATGATTACTTTAAAATTAAATCATTAGCTGAATTACCTAAATTAACTGAATTTAATTTCGTTGATGGAACTGAAAATGAAGCAGAAGACTTTAATTTATTTGATAGTCAACGTCAAGATTAATTAAAAACTAAAGGTGCATTTTTGCACCTTTATCTATTTATTTTTATATGTTTAAATACCAATGCGATTCTAATGATCAAGGAAGAAATTTATATAAAATTACTATTAAACTTTTTCCTTATTTACCTATTTCAAAGATAGAAAAGATGTTTAGACTTAAAGAAATTAAAGTTAATAATAAACGAACTAATAATAAAAAATGATTACTAAACAATCAAGATGAAATTATTTATTATTGTAATTATAAAACTAATTTGAATTTTGAAAAAAATGAATATATTAGTGAAATAAAAAAACCAAAATTAAAAATAATTTATGAAGACCAAAATATTTTATTAGTTGAAAAAGATCATAAAACAAATGTTCATAGTGAAGTAAATTGTTTAGATGAACAAGTATTAAATTATTTAAATTTTCATAATAATTCTCCTTTTAAACCTTCTCATATTGGAAGATTAGATAGAAACACAAGTGGAATTATGATTTATGCAAAAAATTACTCTACTTTAAGATATTTACTAGAAAATAAAAATACTATTCAAAAAACATATTTATTAAAAAATAATATGAAAACCCCAATTAATCAAATTGTTAAAAACAAAATAGAAATTGATGAAAATAATAAAAAAGTAAATGTTTATAATGAAAAGTCATCAAAAGGTAAATTAGCAATTACTCATTTTTTTAACATTGATAAAAACATTTATGCTGAAATAGAAACTGGAAGAAAACATCAAATTAGAGCAACAAGCGCTTGATTAGGATATCCAATTATTGGAGATCAAAAATATAATAAAAATTTTTCTAAAAATGATATGCGTTTATTTTTGCATTGTTATAAAGTTCAATTTAGAAATTTGGAAAATGAACTAAGTTATTTAAATAATAAAGAATTCATTTTAGAACCCAAAAAATGAAAGGAATAAAATGGTTAAACCAACAAAAGAACAACTTATAGAAATTGTAAAATCAATTATGTTAGAACCTAAACCAGAAGTTATAAACCAAATTTTAGAAGATTGAAATAATTTAGAAGATGAATTAAAAGTTCTAAATAAAATTGATACAACAAATATAGAACCTTTGTCTCATATAGATGAAAAACCTTTGATAGATTTTCTAAGAGAAGATGAACCTAATATGAATTCATCAATAAGTAAAGACAATATTTTAAGTAATGCACATCAAAAAGATACTGATTATGTAATAGTAAATGATAAGGTGGTTAAATAATGAAATTAATTAACTTAGGTGATTTTGAAAAGGCAAAAAAAGAACTTTTAAATGATGATAATAATGCAGTTTCTTTTATTTATGAAAAATCTATTAAAAATTTAAATTCTAAAAAAGCTTTATTAAATGATGCAATTTTTACTATTAAACAAAATTTTGCTACTAATGATGCAATTACTAATAGCTCTTCACAAATTCTAAAAAATTTTTTTCCTCATTATAATGCAACCGCAGTTCAAAAATTAATTAATGAAGGAGCAATTAAAGTTGCTAAAGTTAATTGCGATGAATTTGGACTTGGAGGAACAGGAACTTTTAGTGGTTATGGATTAATTCATCATCAAAAGGATAAAAATCGTTATGCTGGTGGTTCTTCTTCTGGTTCTATAGCTACTTTTACCAAAAATATATCTTTTGCTTTAGCTTCAGATACTGGAGATAGTGTACGTTTACCAGCTTCATATTGAGGAAAAGTTGGATTTAAACCTAGTTATGGAGCAATTAGTAGATATGGAATGTTTGCTTATGCTTCTAGTTTAGATACTGTTGCTTATTTTGCTCATAATGTTAATGATATTGCTTTAGTTTCTCAAAGTTTATTTGGTAAAGATGAAAAAGATTTTACTTCTAAAGATATAGATTTAAGCAATATTAAAAAAAGCAAACCTCAAAAACTTATTATTTTAGATCTAGATTTTTTAAAACCATATGTAAAAAATAATTATGATAAGTTAATTAAAAATCTTCAAAAAGAAAATATAAAAATAGAAATAATAAAGCCAAATAAATATTTACTTTTTGCTATTAAACCAGTTTATAACATCATTTCTTTTTCTGAAGCTTCCTCAAATTTATCTAATCTAAATGGGATTAGTTTTGGAAATACCATAGATGGCGATAATTGAGAACAAATAATGACTAACACTAGAAGTAAAGGTTTTGGTTATATGGTTCAAAAAAGATTAACATTGGGTTCATATTTTCTTCATTCAAATAATCAAAAAGATATGTTTGTAAAAGCACAAAAAGTAAGAAGAGTTATTAAAAATTATTTTGATAAATTACATAAAAGAACAGATTTGGTTATTTTTCCTTGTTCTTCAGGTATAGCACCTCTTTTTAATGAAAAAATTAACAATGGTTATATGGACTATATTTTAACTGGTGCTAACTTAACTGGCAATCCTTCCCTTTCTCTTCCTTGAATAAATTACAACAACTTGTTTGTTAATTTATCCTTAGATGCTGCTATTTATAAAGATGAAAATTTATTATCATATGCTTTATGATTTGAAGAATTTATAAAAGGAGATAAATATGAATAATTTTGAAACTATTATTGGTATAGAAATTCATTTAGAATTAAATACTAAAACCAAAATGTTTTCTCCAGCTCCTATTGATTTTAATGCTATTCCTAACACTTGTGCTAATCAAATAGATTTGGGATATCCCGGAACCTTACCTTTAATAAATAAAGAAGCAGTTATTTCAGGAATAAAATTAGCTAAAGCTTTGTCTATGGAAATTGATGATGAATTACATTTTGATAGAAAGAATTATTTTTATACAGATTTACCTAAAGGTTTCCAAATTACTCAATTTTATAGACCAATTGGTAAAAATGGTAAATTAAAAATTCAACTTAAAAATGAAGAAAAAATTATAAATATAGAAAGAATTCATTTAGAAGAAGATACTGCTAGACAACATCATAATGAATACACTCAATTAGATTATAATCGTGCTGGTGTTCCTCTTATCGAAATTGTTTCATATCCTGAAATGTGTTCTTCTGAAGAAGCAGTTGCTTATGTAGATATGATTAGAAGAACTGCTTTAGCATTAGGCATTTCTAATGCCAAAATGGAACAAGGTTCTTTAAGAGCAGATGTTAATGTTTCAATTAGACCAATAGGATATCAGGGATTTGGAACTAAGGTTGAAATTAAAAATATGAATAGTTTCAAAGCAATCAAAACTGCTATAGATTTTGAAATAAATTATCAAAAAGAACAAATTCTTAAAAATATTCCTATTTTGCAACAAACCAAAAGATTTGATGAAAATAGTCAAAGTAATATAGTAATGAGAACTAAAACTTCTGCTATTGATTATAAATATTTCCCTGAACCAAATATTCCATTTATTAAGCTAAGTAAAAAATTTGTTTCATCTGTTAGAATAAATGAATTGCCTTGAGAAAAAAAGGAAAGATATCAAAGAGAAAATATTTCTCCTATTTACATAAATAGTTTATTAGATGACATAGATTTATCTAAATATTTTGATTCTATTAAATATAAAGATCGTGAAAAATTATCTAAATTGTTTTTTGCTGAAATTGTTTCATTAGCAAATTTCAAAAATATTCATCCTTTAAATTTAAATATTTCTAATAAATTACTTGAAAAATCGTTAGAACTATTAGATAAGGAAGTAATTTCAGGTAAATCATTTAAAAAACTCATTACTTTATTGCCCAACTTTAAAGGTGATTTAAATAAACTTATTAAAGATAATAGTTTAGAACAAATAAGTGATAAAAACATTTTATCTAAAATGATTAATGAAATAATTGATACAAATCTTAACCTGATAAATGAATATAAAGATAGACCCGAAAGAGTTATTAAACAAATTTTAGGAAATGTAATGAAAATTTCTAATGGACAAGCAAATCCAACTATTGCTAATGATTTAACGTTAGAAATTCTAAAAAATAAGTAAAATTAAATTAATATGAAAAAAGAATATCAAATTATTCCTTTTTGAAAAGAAAAGAAAATAAAAAATATTTATAACAGAGAATTAAAAAATTCTTGAATAAGTAAAAATATTGTAAAAAAACAAGAAAATAAATTTGTTTTTTTTGAAAAAATTATTAAATTTTTCATAAAAATTATTTTATGAATGGTAATTTCAAAAGTTGTTCTTAAAAACAAAACTAAAACTAATGAATTAATTGATCGAACTTTTAAAAAATTTAATTCAAAAGATTTTGGCTTTATCCCATATTCTACTGCTTTTTATTTTCTTATTTCTTTTGTCCCTATTATCACTTTACTTATTTTTATGCTTTCAATTATTCCGGGATATGAAAAAATATTTGTTGAACAAATTATCAATAAAATTTTGCCTGGGGTTTCTAGCTTAATAGATTTAAGCAAAAGTTTAACATCTTTAAATGCTGCTGCCACATATACCACAATTATAATTTTGTTAATTTCTTCTATTTGATTAGCATCATCGGGTTTTGGTAAATTTATATATTCTCAAAATTATATTTATAATCATTCTAATTTAGGGAATTGATTAAAAAACAGGCTTAAAGGAATGCTTATAGTTATTGGAATTATCGTTTATTTATTTTTAACTTCTGCTTTTTATATATTTTTATATGACGCTTTTAATAAAAATATAAGTAACTCTTTAGCACAAAATATATATTTTTATACTTCTTTCTTAATTTATTTATTTATTATCACTTATCTTGGAATAGGAATGTTATACAAAGCTGCTCCTTCTTTTAAATTATCATGAGCAATGATAAATCCTGGAATACTAATTACTACTATTCCTATTGTTATATTCATAGGTTTATTCGGTTCTTTAACTTCTTTAATAAATTATGGGAAATATGGAATTGTAGGAATCTTTATGTATGTTGCTATTTTTATAAGTTTTTTAACTTACTTTATGTATTTAGGAATAGTAGCAAACGAAGCTTATTACAAAACTTTCTTTTCAACTCGTACTATATCGAAAAATAATAAATTTAATTAAAAATATGTAGAAATTTAACCTACATATTTTTCTTTATTTTACTATAAACAAGTGGAATAAATTATTTTTCTATAACTAATTCTATTTTAAAAGTTCCTATAATTAAATCATTAACTTTTAATAAATATTCAATTAAATGAAAATTTGGTTTAGTTTCTAATTTTTCTAATAAACTAATAATTTCTATTTCTCCAACTGTTTCTATATTATATTTATTTAAAACTTCTTGTCCTAAAACAAATTCTAAATTAGAACCTACTGAATTAATATATGCTTTATCATTTTCTATTTTTATAGAAACTAATGTATTGATTTCAGGGTCATTAAATTCATAATGATAAAATCCATCTTTATTTTCGAATTTCAATAATTCTGAAGTGAATTCAACTTTTCCAGGTTGACCATTTTGCACATATTCTGACTTAAATTTTAATTTCATTTCTTTAATCTTTCTTTTATTATTGTTTCGCCAAATAAATAAATTGCTTTAGCTAATTCAGGGCCATGCTCTACATAAGTAGTTGCTAATCTAATAGGCATAAATAAATTTTTACCTTTTTTATTAGTTAATTTTTGAGTTTCATTAATTGTGTTTTGAATATTTTCGATTGTAAAAGTAACTTCATTTAAAAGTTTTGAAAAAGTTTTAATAACTTCGATATCATTATTCTCTATTTGTGGGACAATTGTTTTTGAACTATCATCATATATTTTTTTATATTCTAAAATTTGAGAATAAGTATAAGCATTTTGTTTATATGTATCTACAAATAATTTAATTCATTCTTGATTTGATTCTTTACCAAGTTTTAATATTTTTATTAATTCTAATGTATCAATATTTTTAATATATTGTTTTGAAAACCATTGCATTTTTTGAATATCAAATTTAGAAGGAGATTTGCTTAATCTACTTGGATCAAATGCTTTAATAATTTCTTCATATGACATTATTTCAATATTTTCAGCAGGTGATCAACCTAATAAAGCTAAAAAATTAAAAATTGCATGAGGATGGTAACCTTCATTTTTATAATCTTCAATAAATTGTTTTAAAGAAGTATCTCTTTTTGAAAGTTTTTTTCCTTCCATATTTGTTATTACTGTTAAATGTCCAAATAATGGTGGTTCTCATTTTAAAGCATCATAAATAGCTAATTGCTTAGGAGTATTAGTAATATGTTCTTCACCTCTTAAAACATTAGTTATCTTCATATCATGATCATCAACAACTACAGCAAAATTATATGTTGGATAACCATCACTTTTTTGAATAACTCAATCACCAATTTCGTTAGAGGCAAAAGATATTTTTCCTCTAACCAAATCTTCCCATTCATATGTTTTATTCTTTGGCATTTCTAAACGAATAGAATAAGCTTTTGCCTTATCTCTTTTTTCAATTTCTTCTTTAGAAAGCTTTAAATAATTTCTATCATATCTAAATGAAGGAATACCTTTTTTATTGCTTTCTTCATGTTGTTTTTCTAATTCTTCAGCAGTGTCATATGCTTTATAAGCTAAACCTTTTTTGATAAGTTCGTTCGCTATTTCTTGATATCTTTCAAGTTTTTCACTTTGGCGGTATTTGCCACAATTAGGATTAGGTTTAAATGGGCTTTCATCAGGAATAATTCCTAACCATCTTAAATTATCTAATTGCGATTTTTCTCCATCCTTTACATTTCTTTTAACATCTGTATCTTCTAATCTAAATACAAAATCTCCACTAAAATGTTTAGCATATAAATAACAAAATAATGCTGTTCTAGCTCCACCAATATGTAAATATCCAGTTGGACTAGGAGCATATCTAGTTCTTATTTTTTTTATATTCATAATGTTTATTATTATACATTTATATTGATAAAAATAAAAATAGTAATAACTTTTTTAATTATCACTATTTTTATTTTTATTCCTATTTTATAGGTATATTCATAAAATTTATTTAGTTATTTCTAAGGTTTTATTATATATTTCTATAAAAAGATTTTCATCAATTTCTCTTTGTGCAAAAAGAATATTTTTAAAACATTTAAATATATAAATGATTCTATCTTGAACATTATCAAATTTTACATTTGTATCAAATGAAGAATAATTTAATGCTCAAATAATAAAATATTTATAAAATCCTTTTTTAGTTCTTATGTAAGAAGCGTTATTAATATATGAAAAAATCATATTTAAATTTAAAACATTTTCTCTAAATATCCATTTTTTCTTTCTTATAGTGAAATTAATATTATTTTTATAATCATATTTAAACAAATCAAAATTTTCTATTTCATCATAAGTTATTTTTATTTCTTTTAACTTTTTTTGTTTTGCGATATTTATACATATTTTTATCATTACATAAAATGTGTATATTAATGAAGCTATAGAAATTCCTAAAAATGTCATATGACTAACTTGATAATCTTCATATTTTAGTTTATTATTCAAATTCATATTTAAAACTCGATAGTAATCCAAAATAACTAATACAAAAAATAAGCTTATTATTATATTTATTAAAATTGAAAATATATTTTGTAATAAGTAAAACTTCAATTGCTTTTGTTGAAACTTAAAAAATACATTCTTTTTAATAGATTTATCAATAAAATTATTAAAAATATGAATAACACCAGTATCAATAATTGGGATAACTGAAAGAAAAGCAAAAATTAATGTAAATAATAATTCCATAAAATTCCTTTTATTCTAAAATCTTTTTTAAATATTGTCCGGTAAAACTATCAGAAATTTTTGCTACTTGTTCAGGTGAACCTGTTGCTACTACTTTACCACCATGAATTCCTCCACCAGGACCTAAATCAATTAAATAATCACAAGATTTAATTACATCTAAATTATGTTCAATAGTTATAATAGTATCTCCTCCATCTACAATACGATTTAATACATTTAATAATTTTTTAACATCATGAGTGTGTAATCCCGTTGTTGGTTCATCTAAAACATAAATAGTTTTTCCAGTAGGTTTTTTTTGTAAATAAGTTGCTAATTTAATTCTTTGTGCTTCTCCACCTGAAAGAGTTGTAGAAGATTGACCTAATTTTATATAACCCAAACCAACATCTATTAAAGTCTGTAATTTATCTTTAATAATATTTCTATTAGCAAATAAAATATATGCTTCATCTACTGTTAAATCCAAAACATCAGCAATATTTTTATTGTGATATTTTATTTCTAATGTTTCTCGATTATATCTTTTTCCATCACATTGATCACAAGGTATAAAAACATCGGGCAAAAAATGCATTTCAATTCTTATATAACCATCGCCATCACATTTTTCACATCTACCACCAGGAACATTAAAACTAAATCTTGATTTAGTATAACCTCTACTTTTTGATTCTTCAGCAGAAGCAAAAATTTCACGTATATCATCAAAAACAGAAGTATAAGTAGCAGGATTTGATCTAGGAGTTCTACCAATTGGGTTTTGGGTAACTTGTACAATTTTGTCTACATTGATTAATCCAGTAATAGATTCAAAACTTCCTACTTTTTTATTAATTAATGATTTAGTTAACATTTTTTCAATACCTTTAACTAAAATTTCATTAACTAATGTACTCTTTCCTGAGCCAGATACACCAGTAACCCCTACTAATTTTCCTAAGGGAAATTTAACTTCAATATTTTTTAAATTATTTTCTTTGGCTCCTTTAATAACTATAACATTGCCATTACCACTTCTTCTTATATTAGGAACTTCTATTTTTCATTCTCCTGATAAATATTTTCCCGTAATTGATTTTTGAGAATTTTTAATATCATCTATGGTTCCTTGAGCAACTACTTTACCTCCATGAATTCCTGCTTCAGGTCCTATATCAACAATGTAATCTGCCATTCTCATAGTTTCTTCATCATGCTCAACAACAATCAAAGTATTTCCAATATCCACCATATTTTTTAAAGTAGCAATAAGTTTTTCATTATCTTTTTGATGTAAACCAATAGAGGGTTCATCTAAAACATATAAAACTCCAGAAAGCTTAGAACCTACTTGAGTAGCTAATTTAATTCTTTGACTTTCTCCACCAGAAAGGCTTTCCGCAGTTCTATTTAATGTTAAATAATCTAACCCTACATTTTCTAAAAATGAAAGTCGATTTATTAATTCATTTAAAATTAAATTAGCAATTTTATTTTCTTCAGCAGTTAAATTTAAATTTTCTATAACTAATAAAGCATCATGAATGGACAATTTAGAAAAATCTTCAATATTTAAATCATTAACTTTAACTGCTAATGCATATTTATTTAATCTAGCACCTTTACATACTGAACAAGTAAAAGTCCCCATATATTGTTTTAATCAATCTCTAATTCTTTCAGAAGTTGTTTCTATGTAAAGTCTTTCAATTTTAGAAACAATACCTTCAATTTTTTTACTTCTTCGTAATTTATTACCATTAACTGATTCTAAAACATATTCAATTTCTTCAGTAGAACCATACTTAATAAGTTTAATTTCTTTTGCAGTTAAATTTTCAATAGGAGTATTAATATCAATATCATAATGTTTTAATAAAACTTCAAATTCTTGTCATTCAAGATTTTGAGAATTAACAGTATTTTGAAAATATTTAATTCCACCTTCTTTTATACTTCTTCATTTTTCTGGAGCAATAGCATCAAAATCAGCCTTTAAATCTACTCCTAAACCTTTACAATTTTGACACATTCCATAAGGAGAATTAAATGAAAATAATTTAGTGTCAATTTTAGGCATATCAAAATCTTTGTAAATGCAAGAGTGTTGTTTAGAATAAGAAGTAATATTTTTATCAATCACTTCTACTTTAACCATTCCTTTACCATAATCAATTGCAATATCAATAGCTTCTGCTAAACGATTATAATTTTCTTCATTTAGAATTAAACGATCAATAATAATATCTATATTATGTTTTTTATTTTTATCTAACTCTATTTTGTCATCTAAGGTATAAATTTGTTCATCTATCTTAACCCTTATAAATCCTTCTTGTCTCAATTTATCTAATAAATTTACAAAAGTTCCTTTTTCATTTTCAATTACCGGAGCATAAATAATTATTTTTGAATTTATATCATTTTTATAAATGGAATTAATAATGTCTTTATTAGTTTGTGTTTTGATTGGAATATTATGATTTGGACAATAAGGAATTCCTATTCTGGCCATCAATAATCTAAAATAATCATAAATTTCTGTAATGGTTCCTACTGTTGAACGTGGATTATTGTGAATAGTTTTTTGTTCTATAGAAATAGAAGGAGATAATCCTTCAATAGAATCGACTAAAGGTTTAGAAGTACCTCCCAAAAATTGTCTAGCATAGCTACTCAAACTGTCTACATATCTTCTTCTTCCCTCTTCATAAATAGTATTAAAGGCAAGAGATGATTTTCCTGAACCAGAAAGACCAGTAAAAACTACTAATTTATTTTTAGGTATAGTTAAATCTATATTTTTTAAATTATTTTCTTTAGCTCCTTTAATAACTAAAAAATCATTATAATTGCTCATTATTTTTCTCCTTATTTAACTATAAAATAGTTATTTCCTTTAAATTTAATTCTAATGAATAAAGTTTTAAATCTTCTCCTTTTTCAAAACAATCAAAATTAAGGATTTGCTTAATATCATCTATTGTTCCATAATCATTATTCAAAAAAATAAAATAGCTTAAAAACTTTAATGCATCTTTTTCATATTCTAAATAGTCGTAAAGTCAAAAAAGTCCATCTTCAAAAGAAAGTTTTTGAAGACATTTTTGAGTGCTTTCTCCACCATAATACACAAATAAATCCGGATTAGAAAAATGGTGATATTTTAAAAAAATTAAAAGTAATACAATAATGAATTCATCATATTCATCATCTAAATCTATTAATATTTTATTTTCATTGATTTTTTTAGATAAATAATTTTTAACTTCTTTATCTAAAATTGGAGAATTAATTAATATTTTTTTAATTGCTTCATAAATAGAAAATTTACTAAATTTAAGAGTTTTAAGTTTAGAGTTGCTTTTAATTGAAAATAAATTTATTAGCATATTTACTCCTTATTTTCAATTTCTGAAATTAAATCTCTAATTTCAATTGCTTTTTCATAATTTAATTCTTTTGCCGCTTGATTCATTTGCTTTCTCAAATCATCAATTATTTGTTGTTTTCCCAATTTTGAATTTTTGTCTTTTGCCTCATTTGTATTTTTAAAATAAAATTCAATAGCACCTTTTAACCCATCACCATTTATTGGTTCAGGAATAGGTTTGATAATTGTTTTGGGTACTATATTATGTTTTTGATTATATTCAATTTGTAAAAACCTTTTATATTTATTGTCTTCAATAGTTTCTTGCATACTTCTAGAAATCGTATCAGCATAAAAAATAACTTTACCATTAGCATTTCTTGCTGCCCTACCAGAAATTTGAATTAAACTTTTAGTACTTCTAAAAATTCCTTCTTTATCAGCATCTAATACCATAATCAAACTAACTTCTGGTAAATCAATTCCTTCTCTTAATAGATTAATACCAACCACCGTATCATAAATACCTTTACGCAATTTTCTAAGAATTTCATTTCGTTGAAAAGTATTATATTCAGAATGAATATAAGCGATTTTTTCATTTTTAGTTTGAAAATATTTAGTTAACTCTTCTGCCATTCTTTTTGAAACTGTTAAGATTAAGGTTCTTTCATTTTTTGCTTTTTGTTTTTGCAATTCATCATAAATATTTTCTATTTGGTTAGTTGAAGGTCTTACTTGAATAATAGGATCTAGAAGACCTGTTGGTCTAATAAATAATTTAGTTATAACTCCTTGTGTTTTATTTAATTCATAATCTGCAGGAGTAGCAGAAATATATACCTTTTGAAATTCTTCAAATTCTTCTTCAAATTCTTCAAATTTTAAAGGTCTATTATCTAATGCTGATGGTAATCTAAATCCATAATCAACTAAAGTTTTTTTGCGTGAATGATCACCATTATACATTGCATTTAATTGAGGTATCATCATATGTGATTCATCAATAAAAAGTAAAGGTTTAATTTTAGATAATTTAAAATAATCTAATAATGTATATGGTCTTTCCCCTGGTTTTCTACCATCCAAAAATCTTGAATAATTTTCTATTCCTGAGCAAATTCCAAATTCTCTTAATGAATCTAAATCATTTCTTGTTCTTTCTTCAATTCTTTGTGCTTCCAAAAGCAAATTATTATCTTGAAAATATTTAATCCTTTCTTCTAATTCAATTTCTATTTCATTACAAGCTTTTTCCATTATGTCGTTACTTAAGGTATAAGCATCACCTGGAAAAATTTTATATTCTTTAAAATCTTGAATTTTAATTCTTGTAATTTTATCACATAAGCAAATATTTTCAATTTCATCACCAAAAAAATCAATACGTATAAGTTCATCACTGGCATAAGATGGTTTAATAAAAATTGAATCACCTCTAACTGTAAAATTACCTGTATTTAAATCCACATCATTTCTTTGGTAATTTCTTTTAACCAATATTTTTAAAAAATCATTACGTTTAATTTTTTGTCCTACACTTATATTGTAAATGCTTTGAAAATATTCATTTGGATTTAATTCACCATATATGGCCGCAACTGAAGCAACTACAATAGTATCTTTATTAGTTAAAATAGAATTAATAGCTGATAATCTCATAGCATCTAAATCATCATTTATTTTGCTAGTTTTATCTATGTAAGTATCACTAGATGGTAAATAAGCTTCTGGACGATAATAATCAAAATATGAAACAAAATATTCAACTTTATTATGAGGGAAAAATCCTTTTAATTCACTATATAGCTGACTTGCTAGAGTTTTGTTATGAGATAAAACTAAGACTGGTCGATCAATTTCTTTTATAACATTTGCTATAGTAAATGTTTTCCCAGAACCTGTAACCCCTTGCAAAACTTGATTTTGCATTCCTTCTTTTATATTATCAACCAATTCTTTGATAGCTTCTGGTTGATCACCAGAAGGTTTATAAGAAGAAACCAATTCAAATTTCATATCATTTTCATATTGTCCATTTTTCATAATTAAAATTATATTTATTATTAAAAAATAACTCCAAAAATAGAGTTATTTTATGTTTTTCTTACAATTATTGTTCTGCTGGTTGTTCAGCACTATTTTTATTAACTTCTAATAATTTTTCTTGTAATTCTTTTATTTCAGCATCTTTTTTAGCTAATTCATTTAAATAATCATTATTCTTATCTTTAATAGTAGTTTCTAATTTTTCAATCTTAGCATATTTAATATGCATCATAAATTGAACTACATAAATTGTAACTTGTAATACTTGTCATACTAAAGCATTTAATATGTAACCTTGAATTCCTAAATTTGCTAATCCAAAAATTCAATATAAAATTCAACATACATTAGCAATTAAAAACACAACTACTAAACCTAATGACATTCCTTTAAAATTTTTAGTTTCAAATGATTTAAGGATTTGAGGAGCAAAAGCAAAAGTAGTTAACATAGGAACAATAGTTGATAATACAGAAGTTGTATTAGCATCAAAATTAACTTTCATAAAGGTTCCTATCATTCCGGCAATAATAGAAGATATTGAGATGGAAGAAGCAATGCCTAAAACTACTCATTGCATTTTTTTTCTTTTTTCACCACTTGCATATTTATACAATGTATATAAATCAGCAATATAAATTAAAGAACAAATTGCGTTAGCAAAAACCGCTGGTACTAATTTATCTGCTGAAAAACCTCCAAAAATTACTCAACCATTTATAGCAACAAAAAATATTCAAAATGAATAATATTTAATTTCTCCAACTTTTTTTTCTTTTAAAATTTTCACTAATTGTGGAATACTCATAGAAATAGTCATAATGGCTGCTACAAGTCCAAATAAAGAGGCTAAGAAACCTGAAGTTTGATAATTAGATTTCATACCAAAAAATTCAATAAATTTTTCCATAATATTATTAATTATAAATAAAAGATGTTTATGTAAAAGAATTTTTATTATATAAATTTAATTACTTTGTTTTATAATAATCTACTATATTTTTTGATAGAAACATTTTATTTTTAAAAAAGGAGGTGATTATGAATTTTGAAAATTTTAGAAAAAATTTTATTAATGTTATTACATCTGATAGATATCATGATTTATTAGAAATATATAATTTAATACACTTTGAAACTATTCAATGAATGAAGAAAAAAAATATTGTTTTTGTTTGTTTACCTATAACTACACAATCTATATCTAGCCCAATGGGTATAGGTTCTGACTCAAAACCATATAAAGTAAAATCAATTGAAAATAATAATGAATTTTATTTAGCAGATTCTATGCAATTTTATTTAGAACTTTTGCTAAGAGCAAAAAATTTAAATAAAGTTGGATATTTCACTAATACTTTCAGAGGAGAAAATGTAGATAAAAGACATTTACATCAATTTAATCATTTTGAAATAGAGATAAAAGGAGATATAAAATTATGTAAAAATTTAGCTTTTAATTATATTAAATATATAGTTAAAAAAACTATTTTAAATCTCAAAGATAACAATTTAATAAAAACCAATTTAAATAATTTGAATGATTTTATCAACAAAAAATATTACGATTTAGATTATTTTGATGCTATATCAATATTAAAAAATGATTGTCCAAGTGGTATAACAAATAAAAATAATATAAACTCAATAGGGGAAAAATACTTAATTAAAAAATTTAATAATAGTGGTATTTTTTTAAATAATTTTCCAGCAAAATTAGTACCTTTTTATCAAAAAAATGTTTCTAATAGAGCAATAAATTCTGATTTCTTAATAGGAATAGGTGAAACCATTGGAATGGGTCAAAGATGTGAAACATATGAAGAAACAATAAATTCCATTAGATTACATAATAATAATCCTAATGAATATAATTGATACTTTAAAATGAAAAAAGAAAAACCTATGCAAACTTCTGGATTTGGTGTTGGAATAGAAAGATTAATATTATTTTTAATAAATGAAGATGATATAAGAAATGTTGTTGTTTTACCAAGGGATACAAATGAAAATATTGAACCATAAAAATGAATTATTTGAATTATTGAATAATTCATTAATAGAATACAATAAAAAAAACACAACTAATTTATCTTTAATTATTACTGGTTCTTATGCTTTATCAGAATATAAATTAACTAATAGAAAACCAAATGATATAGACTTATCATTTGTAGGTAATACAAATTTTTATGTTGAAAAAGATTTTATTTATTTTTTGAATTCAAAAATTAATTCTTTTATAGAAAGAGAAGATGATAATTTAATTACGCTAAATTCAACTAAATTTGGAAAAATTGAATTTGTTTTATTTAATCATATAGATAAAAGCTGAATAAAACCTATAAATGAATTTTTATATATTGTTGATTCAATTTTTTTAATATTAGGAAAAATAACAATGTTAAATTACATTATGTCTGATTATTATTTACATAATGATAAATATGAAAAAATTACAAATACTTTGAATGACATTATTTTTATAGATAATAAAATAAATTTTTTCGAAAATGTAAATTATGAAGAAATAAAAACATACTTATTCGCAATAATAAATAATTCTTGTTTAATTTTCATTTATTATAAATACGATAAATTTTTATGGTGACAAAAATATAATTATTTTATTGAACAAAATAAAATTTTTATGCCTATATTTTTGAAAATAAATGATTTTTTTGAAAATATAAAAAAAATAAAAAATATAACTAATTTCATTTCCTTTAATGAAATTTTAGTAAAAAATTTTTATGATGGATTTATGAAGAAAATAATAAATGATTATGATTTTATTTCGCCTTCAGGAAATGAAGATATATTTATAAACAAAATTTTTAATAATATAAATAAAATAAATGGTGGTTATATCTTAAATGAAAATGAAACTTCAAATCTACTATTCATATCGCATTCAGATGAAGCTACTGGTATTTTAGTAAATGATCAAATTTATAATTTAGGTACTATAAATTGAAAACCAACAAATAATTTGGACTTATATGATAGAAAGGGTAATAAAATTTATCAAAACATAAAATTTAAAATAAATGATAACTATATTTTTTCAACTGAAAAAAATATAAAAATAAATAGACCTAAAATTGAATTTTTAAATAAAAATGAAATTAAATTAAATAATAAACAACCATATTTTATAGTTTCTAATGAAAAATCAACAATAAAAAATTTTAACTTTTCTAATAGAAATAATGATAATAAAATAAATGTATTTTTATTAAAATGAGTAATTCAGAATTTTACAAAAATACCTAATATTCTATTAACTAAAAGTGAAGAAGTTGGACTTTCAGGAATAAAATCATTGAAAAAAAATATAAAAAGCAATATGTGTATTAATTTTGAAGTATCAGAACAAGACAATTGAGAAAAACATGGAATTTTAATAAGAATAGCTGATTTTTTTACTCCATTAAAAATTGATTTTTTTGACAAAATAAGTAATTTATTAAATATATACTCAATACCATATGATATTTATTATGGTTCGGGTTCTACAGATATAACTGAATTAAATGATATAGATAATTCTATTACAATAGCAATACCATCTAATTCAATACATTCAATGTCTTCAATGATTAACATAATAAATATTATTTATTTATTAAAATCAATTTGAATATTAAATGAAAACTTAAATTAATAAGGAATCTATATGCAAGCTAAAAATAAAACTAAATATTCAAGTTCTTTAATTTTATCAATGATAGGTTCAGAAGCATTTAAATTAGGAACAGCAGTATATATCTATAAATTTACTAATAGTTTTTGATTAGTTTCAATTTTATATTTACTTATTCAAATACCTACTTTCATTTCTTACTTATTAAACTATAAAATAACTAAAAAAGGAAATTTAAAACATATTCTTTTAGGAACTGATTTGGCAAGTTTTATAGTCCTTTCTATAATATTAGTTGGTTATTTTATAATTATTAAAACTAATAATTTATTTGGTTTTTCTATCTTTTTATTAGTAATAAATTCTCTTTTGAGTATTATTCATTCTTTTAGATTTATAGCTTTAAAAACTATCATTTATTATGTTTCTGATAATGAAAAAGATATAAAAACTTATAACATCTTAACAACTATTTCAACTTCCATAGCGCTTTTATTAGCACCTATATTTTCTTTAATTTTGTTTAGTAAATTACCTTTTTGAACTCTTATATTATTAAATATGGTTACTTATTTTATTTCTGGATTTTTATATTTTTCATTTAAATTAAATGAAAATTCACTTGAATTAGTTAAAGAACAAAAAGAAGATAATCCTAACCAAAATATTAAACAAAATAATATTTTAAAATGAATTTATACTTTCTCTGCTAGTTTTATTATAGGCATATTTTTATTCCCAAAACAATCTGGAATGTCACAATTTTTTAAAATTATAGATTTTGATCCAAATAAATGATCTTTCTTTTTAACTATTATTTTTGCTATTTTTGGTTTAATAGGTAGTTTATTATCTTTAATTATAAGAAATAAAAATATTAAGTTAATTTGAGTTTTAATACCAATGAATTTAATCTTCTTAATAATTATTCCTATTTTATTTGTAAATATAGATAATAAATTTAAAAATATAGCATATTTAATCACTATTGGATTTCAACAAATGCTTTATTCATTCTTCATTACTATTTTTTATACTAACTCTTACTTTTTATTTAGTAAAGATAAATTTAAAAATAACACAATCTATACATTAATTTTTAGAATTATAAGTTCATCAATAATTATTATTTTATTAACTTTAATAACTAATAAATTTAACTATTTCATTAGTTTTGCAATATTTGCTTCACTAATAACTATTAGTAGCATAATAATTGTTATTAGTGAAAATTTAATAATGAAAAACAAAAAAAATAACAAGTAAAATTAAGCTTGTTATTTTTTGAATCCTATATTTCTAGGCAAATACAGTATGTTTTGTAAATCATTGTAACATTCTAACCGGTAAAAAGAAAATTCCATAAATACCAAATGTTACTAATGTTAAAAGTAATCATTTAATATAAGGGCCCAATAATTGTACTCCTGTTCCATTAAATTTTAATCTTTTTCCATTTATAACAGTATGTGAAATAAGTCATCTATTAAAAAATACAATAACTCATGGTAAAGCTAAAAATAATGTAGCAGCAGATAAAATTACTAATAATACAAATAATAATCTCATCCCAAACATACCCCATAATTGATCCAGTTCATTGTGATTCTGATTTGTAAACTTGATTTTCCATAATTTTCCTTAATTTATTTAAATTTAATAAATATTATTTAAATTAAAAAATCTCAAAATTGCATAAATATGTCAAATTGGTCTATTTTTGTCAATATTTGATGTTTTAATTGAATTAAAAAAACTTTTTGTTGTGGATTTAACAATTTGCTATTTACCCAACTTATTAAACCTTTTAAATCATAAATATTAAAGTATTTATATTCATTATCAGTAATTTTTCATTCTGATAATAAAAATGGAAAAATATCTTTAAATAAAATATCATAAAAAGTTTTATATTTTTTCGGATAAATCAATCAAAATTGCAATGTTTTCTGATACTAAATTACTATTTATTGATAAAGGATGTTTCCATATTTTTTTATTAATGGATTCTCTTATATAATATCACTATATTTTTCTAATATTTGTTTTGCCATTTGTTTTGATTTTTGAAACATAATTTCTGTTTTATTAGCTAGATAAACTAATTCATTATCCGTTATTGATGAATTCATTTCATATTCATATTTTTTATCTTTTTTACATGAAACTGACATCATACTAATAAAAGGTATAGAAGCAATAAAACTTAATCCTCAAAGCATTTTTCTTTTCATATTTTATTAATTCCTTTCTATTATTAGAATAATACCAATAATAATAACTAATTTAAAAAACGTATTTACCTATAAAATAGATAAATACGTCAAATTATTAAATTTTTAAAGTTTGTGTAAACGTTTAATTTCTTTAAATTTTTCTAATTCTTGATCACTAGATAATACAAAATGATCGCCATTTATTTTTTGTCATTTAGGTTGATTATTTTCATCATAATTATGCATTGTTAAATCATATTGGTACCCCAATAAAGAACCTTTTTGTGATTCGATTGAAGGGACTGCATCTAATAAAGATTTAGTATAAGGATGAATTGGATTATGAATTATTTCTTCAGTTTTTCCAACTTCTAATAAAGTACCTTTGTTGATAACAGCTATTCTATCCGATATATATTCAACCATTCTTAAATCATGAGCTATAAATAAAATAGTTAAATTAAATTTTTCTTTTAGTTCATTAAAAATATTGATAACTTGTGCTTGAATAGAAACATCTAATGCAGAAATAGGTTCATCAGCAATTAATAATTTAGGCTTTAAAATAACTGATCTACATATACCTAAACGTTGTTGTTGTCCTCCAGAAAATTCTAATGGGAATCTTCCTAAGGCTGATTCATCTAAACCTACTTGTTTAAGCATATTGATAATTAGCATTTTTTTAATTTGCTTATTATTAGAAGATGATAATTTTTCTTTTTCTGTTTTTGCATTATCCATATATTCTTTTAAGGGAAGATATATACTAGGTTTATCTTGGCTTCTTAAAACAATTTGTTCATATATTTTTTTAAAAACATATTCATTTGATATCTCAGGACTTTTATTAATTTCTTTAAAAGCTTCAGAAATTTTTTCAAAAAGTGGATTTTTTGAATCATTTTTGTTAATTTCTTCATTTAAGTAAGATATTACATTTTGATCAAAATCAATTTGAAATAAACCTTTTAGATTTTTACTATTAGTAAGTCCTTCTGAAACTACTCATTCAACATTTTTATAAGGATTTAATGAATTAGTAGGATCTTGAAAAATCATTTGAACTTTATTAATCATAAATTGAACTAAATCTTTATATGTTTTTGAAATTTTAAAACCTTTATACATATTTTTAGGAATAATTCTATCTTCAATTTTTATATAACCAAAATCATGTGGAGTTAAACCAATAATTGCTCTTCCAGTAGTAGATTTTCCAGAACCTGATTCACCAACTAATCCTAAAACTTCTCCTTCATAAATATTTAAATTTAAATTTTTAATAGCATAAAATTTTTTTGTTCCTGAAGTATAAGCAATATCTAAATTTCTAATTTCAACCAAAGTTTTTTGATTTTCTTTATGAGAAAGCATTTGTTCTGTCCCATCTATAATTAAACGACATTTTTGCTTTCCAAACATTCCTTTTTCACAATAATATTTAGACATTATCACCTTCTTTATTATCTGATGATTTTTGATTTAAATTATTTTCTTCTTCTGATTTTCCAATAAGTTCTTGCACTAATTGATTATGTATATTTGCTTTATTTTTATAAAAATTAAAAATATCCTCTTTTACATAATAATTTTTTCCATATAAAGAAATAATTTTTTCTTCATATTTTTTTCAAAGTTTTTCAATTACTTTTGGAGGTGTTACTTTTTGAGAATGTTCATTTAATAATTCTGATTTTACAAAATGAGTTGGTGATATTTGATAAAATGATGGTTCTTTTTCAAAATCTATTTCTAAAGCATATTCATTTCTTACTGCAAAAGCATCGCCTTTTATATTATTTAAATTAGAAGGAACTGCTCCATTAATAATATGCAATTTTTCACCAGTATTGAAATCTGGCATAGAAGAAATTAAACCTCAAGTATATGGATGCATAGGGTGCATTAAAATTTCTTCTTTGGTACCCGCTTCAATAATTTGACCAGCATACATAATATTAATATAATCAGCTATAGAAGCAACTACTCCTAAATCATGAGTAATAAAAATTGTAGAAATTTTAAAGGTATTTTGTAATTCTCTAACTATATCTAAAACTAAGGCTTGAACAGTCGGATCTAAAGCAGTTGTTGGTTCATCCATAATCAATAATTTAGGTTTTAAGGAAACAATGGCTGCTAAAGCAATTCTTTGTATCATTCCACCAGAAAGTTCATGTGGATAACATTTCATTACTTTTTCTGGATTATTGATTTTAGTTAATTCTAAATATTTAATTGCTTCAAGTTTTGCTTCTTTTCTCTTTTTAACAATTTTATTTATAAGCATGCCTTCTATTATTTGTTCACCTACTTTCATAGTGGGATCTAAAATAGACATTGGGTTTTGAAAAACTGCTGAAACTATTCTTCCTCTTAATTTTGAATTTTCTCAATCTTTCAAGGTATAGTTTTGAACTTCCATTCCATAAAGTTTTACTGAACCACTTTCAAAAATAGCATTATTCCCTGTTAGTCCATATAAAAGAGAAGTAATTACTGATTTACCAGAACCTGATTCACCTATAATTGCATGAATACAACCTTCATAAGTTTTAAAACTAGGTCCTCTTAAAACAATACTTTTTTCTTTAGGGTTAGCTGGATTAGCAAAAGATAAATATACATCTTCCACTTCTGCTACTATTTTTCTTGGCTTATTAAAAACAAATTCCATTTTTGCATTTTCAATATATTTTTGAAATTCTTCGAATCTATTTTCTGGTTTTTTTATTTTAAACCAAATAGGAATAGTTGTGGTAAAAAAATGTTTAGTGTTTTTATATAAATTAACAAAAGATTTACCTAAAGTAACTCAAAAATTTTCTTTTTTAATACCTTCCATAATTCTTATACTTTTGGGTTCTGGTTTATTTTGATATTCTAAATAAGTTTTAAATAATCTTGAATAACCTGAATCATTTAGAGAAACTTCAGGCTCAAAAATTTTTAGCTCTTTTGGAACAATAATTTGTTCTTCCTCTTGAATTTCTACATTATTAGTTAATAAATTTTTAATATTACTTTGAGTTGATGTAACTTTTTCTTCTTCAATTATTGTTTCTTTTTTAATTTCTTCACTAATTTTTATTTTTATATTTTTAGTTGCTTTTTTTTGTTTTAATTCATTTTTATTATTTTTTTCTTGTTCTTGCATAACATATTCCTATCTTTGTCTTAATAAACTATCTTGAACAGCAGCAGACATTAATTGAATACTTGTAGTAACTAAAATAAGCATAGTAGAAGGAATTAAAACATAACGTGGTGAAGTAGCAAAAATTTTAGAACCCTCATTAATTAAATTTCCTAAAGTTGATTTATTAGGAATTGAAAGTCCGATGAAAGCTAAAGAAGTTTCAGAAAGAATAACACCAGGAATATGAAACACAATTTCTGTAATCAATAAAGGTAAAACTACTGGTAAATAATTTAACAAAACTCTATATGTAGGAGTGCCTAATATTCTAGATGCTGAAACTCATTCATAATTTTTTGCTCTTAAAACTTGAGAACGCATTTGGTTAGCTATTCCTGTTCAAGAGGTAAAAGTTAAAGCAAACACAATTACTCAAAATGTTGGATTTAAAACAATAGTAATAACAATTAAAACAATTATTGAAGGAACATTAGAAATTATTTTAATTATAAAAGTCATTATTTTATCAAACATACGATAATGTCCCATTAATATTCCAAAAAATAAACCTAAAGTTACTTGAATAATTGTAGTTACTAAAGCTAAGGCTAAAGAATATCTTAAACCTCATCATAATCTAGCAAAAATATCTCTACCTTTTCCATCAGTTCCTAAAATATGACCATTTTGAAAAAAAGTATTAAAAGCATGATTAGTATTTAATGATTCGGGATTTTGAGTAAAAAAAGGAATAATTAAAGCACATAAAATTAATAAAGCTAATGTTACAAAACCAAAAATTCCACCTTTGTTTCTACTATATCTATAAAAAAATTCTATTCATGGTTTTTGTTGAACATGCATAAATGAAGTTTCACGATATTTTATAATTTCACCCATCAATTTGTATTTTTGATAATTGATAGGTTGTAAAAATTTATTTGGTACTAATTTTTCTTCTTCAATTTCTAATTGGGTTTCTAATTCTTTAATTTTTGACATATAAATTTTACCTCCTATCTTTTCTTTCTTACACGTGGGTCAATTAATTCATAAAGAACATCTCTTAAGGTATAAGATAAAATGGTAATTAATGAAAATAATGAAACCATAAATAAAATAATATTGTAATCTTTTGAAGTAATGGCTTGAAGTAATAAACCTCCAGAACCAGTAATAACAAAGATTTGTTCAACAAATAATGAGCCTATAAAACTTCCGAAAATAACCACTGGGAAAAAAGTTGCTATAGGAAATAATGAAGGCTTAAGTGCGTGTTTTCAAACAAAACGGGTTTTTGATAAACCTTTTAAATAGCAAAATTTTGCATGTTGAGAATTTAATTCACGATTTAGTTCAGCTCTTATATATTTAATATAAACAATAATTGAACCTAAACTTAAAGCTAAACCTGGTAAAACATAGGTTGCTAGATTTTTTTCATCAAATAAATATGGAATATTTAATGCTCTTCCAATTAAAAGTAATAATAAAGCAAAAACTAATGAAGGAATAGATGAAAAAATTGAAACTACAACCGTTGCTATATGATCAGGTAATTTATCCGGATTCATTCCAACATAAACTCCAATAGGAATTCCTATTCCTAAAGTTAATATAACCGAAAAAATACCTATATAAAAGCTTTTTAAAAATCTAACTCATATAAAATCATTAATTTTAGATCCTGGAAAAACTGAAAATGATAATCCAAAGTCCCCTCTTAAAAGATTCTTTAAATAAATCCCATATCTTTGCCATAAAGGTAAATTAAGTCCATATTGAGCTTCAATAGCTTTTTTCTGTGCATCATCTAAATTAGATGAAATAGCAGTAGAACCAGGAACTGAATTAATCAAGAAAAAAGTAATAGTTATAACAATTCAAGCGACTACTAAAAATTCTAAAATCATTAAAAGTGCTTTATTAACTCCTTTAATGGCTGGGTTTTGAATATTTAATATTTTTTTATATCAAGGAATTTTTATTTTAATTTTATTTTCAAAATCTACAAAAGAATGGTTATAAGTAACTTTTTTAGAAGTTTCTAAATTTTTTATTTCTTGTTCATCGAAAATTTGAAATTGATTATTTTCATTTGAATTCATTTATACTCCTAAAATTCCATCTTTGTAGGTAAGGTTTTAATTGGTGGTTTTTTAACATCATAAGCATATTGTAAAGAATAAGTAAATAAGCTTGAAACTCCGCCAACTCTAGAAATTTCTCAATAGGTATCTACTTCCATTAATGGTACTACTGGTGCTCCATCACGAACAATTTTTTCTAAAGCAGCAATTAAAGCAATAATTCTTTTTTCTGTATATTTTTGTGCTTTTTCTTCTTCTGTAAATTGTCCAGCAAAAAATGCAGAATATCTTTCAGTAAATTCATTTATAGTTTCATTATTTTTAATTAAAGCTAAATCAATAATTTTTTGTCAAATATCTTGATCAATTCTTAATCTTTCTCTAGTTTTTTCAGTCTCTGGAGGAATATTTAAAGTTCCATCAGATTTTCTAGTAATTCCTAATTCATTAAAATAAGTTTGATAAGTTCAAGAACCAGCAGGATTATTTCTAAATCCAGAAGACTTTTGATCTTTTTTATTTATTTCATCAGGTTTAAAGAATACTCTTACATATGAATATGAATCTGTTCCAAAAGTATCAAAATTACGATAAATAATATCAAATTCACCTTTTGTTCTTGAATCTTCATAAACATTTTCTGGCAACCCTTTAATTTCTAAATCAATAAAATTACCAAAAGCTTTTTGTAAAGCATCTTTCAAACCTATTCCTGCATTAAGTTGTTCATCAGTAGAATTATGAATAAATTTTAAAGTTATCTTCTTTACATTAGGATGTTTCTTTTTAAAATTTTCTAAGTATTTTTTAGCAATTTCAGGTAAATAACTTTTATCGGTACGATCAACATGTTCAAATTTAAAACTTTTTGATAAATGGTCAATGTGAGAATAATTTTGAACAGGAACTAAATGTTTATCATCCACTTTTGTTAGCATATCATCATGATCAAAACCTAATTCAGTAGCATCACCAAAACTTGAAGAACTTTGGCCAAAAGCAGTCCAAGTGTTAACAGGGAAAGATGAGTTTCAACCCACAATATTTAACATTGCATTTCTATTTATTGCATAATAAATAGCGTTTCTTAAATCATTATCATTTAAATAACTATTACCATTGGTTTCTTTATCTAAATTAAAAGCTAATGCAATGGTTCCAAAACCAGCAGATTTATTCATATTTTTACGATATTCTAAATTAGACCAATAATCAATTTGTTGAATAGCAGGAATTCTAGTTGAGGCAATATAACCATCATCATACAACGCAGAATTTAAATTAGAATCTGAACTAAAGAATAATTTAATTTTGTTAGAAATAGTTCTATCAGAAGAATAATACTTTTTATCCTTAACTAAAGTCATATATCCTTGAGGACCAAAAACTAAATCATCAATTTTAAAAGGTCCATTAGTTAAAAATGTTTTTCTATCCAAACCAAAGTTATTAATTCCACCAATAGATTCAATAAATTTACGATTAACTGGAATTAAAGTACTATTTATATCGCTATATGCATTACTTAAAGATGTTGGTTCATAAGATTCATATTCTACTCTTAAAGCATATTCATCATGAGAAAATACTAATCTTTTAGCATAAGTTGACAAATCTATATTTTTTGCCGCTTCATTAGGATCTTTTTCAGTTTCATTCAAAAGAGATAGTTGTTCATTATATGATAAATTTTTAAATTCTTTATCCTCTTGTGCTAAAGCAACTTCATATTTCTTTTTAAAATCTTTGGCTTTTTGTAATAATTCTGAAAAATCCCATTTTTGATATGGATCACTAAAAGTATATTTTCTTACTTTTGTAGCAATTCTTTTAGGAATTTTTTGTAATTGTTGAGGAGTATATTTATTGATGTCATATTCAGGATTAGGTAACATTAATTCACTAACTTCTTTAGTAGGATCAAAATTAGGAGAATAAGGAATGGAACTAATAATTTCATTATTAGAATGATCAAAATATAATTTTCCAGAATACAATCCAAATTCTAATGCTGCTTCTCTAATTGCATCTACTTCTTTTTCATCACCTTCATTTTGAGAAGGTCATAAAGCAGAAAAAGGTTTTTCATAATCTTTATTTATTTCTCCAGTAGCTTCATAAATTAATTTACCATTTTTATCTTTTATTAATTTTGGATAACCGAAAGGATTTTTATATGCTTCTTTATATTTACGCACATAATTTTGTTGTGCTTCAATCATTTTAGAAGTAGATTTAATTTTCTTTTGTAATAAATCAGTTTGTTTTTGACTACCAGTATTAAAATCAGCAATGTAATGTAAAGCATCTATATAATCATCCGATTGTACTAAATCATTATTCGATCATCTACTTAAACCATTATTTAAATTCATTGTCATAGATAAAAATTTATTATTAGCAGTTCTAATTGCATGAATTTGTTGAAAGGTTCCATTAGGTCCCACTAAGGTTCCAGTAGTTGCGCCAAATTGATCTAATGAATAAAATTGTCCAGACGGTTGAGTAATATTATCAGCATAATTTTTTAAAAAATCATTCATAGTATTAGAATTTTCATCACCACCATAAATTCCCATTTTAATCTCTGGTAATGAATATAATCTTTTTAAACTTTCATTGGGTCCTGATTTTAAAGGTGCTTCTACCAGGGAAGGTAAAATTTTATTTACAGACAAATATTTAATGTAATTTAAAGAATTTAAAGGAGCGGTAGCTAATCCTAAATCATAATCAATTTTTTGACTACTACAAGATACTAAAGCTATAGGACTAAATGCTAATGGTAATAAGGTAGCAAAAAATATGGTTTTATTTTTTTTCATCTTTTTCCTTTCTAATATACATTAAATTGATTTTGTACTTTGTAAATGGCTTTACCATTTTCTCATCTTACTGAAGTAGGTGCTTGTGAATAAGTTTTACCATTTTCTGAAACAGATTCAGTTTTACCTAAATACATTTCTGAAGCAAAAGTTCCTTTTTCATCTGAAGCAAAATATACTTCATATTCATTTCCAGGAGTTAATAAAGCATTAGAATATTTTGAAACAATAGCATAATCACTAACATAAGAATCAAAACCTATTCCAGCAATAATATTTCCTTTAGAATCACTTCATTTGTATTTTTCTTCTGCTAAATAATGTCTTTTAGTTTTATTTTTATCTTTGGAATTTTCTTCATTATCTAAATGTTGTTCTTTGTAATAAAACATATTATTACTGTTCTTAATATTAATAGGTAAAGTTTTAATTTCTCCAGTTTTCAAATCTTTAAATGCTAAATATTTAATATTGCCTTTTTGAGTTAAATGTTTTGGTAAATATCCATAAAAAGCAACTGCATCTTTATCTTTATCTCTTCATATTCCGCTTAAAGTTCTTCTTCCTACACCTTGTGATTGGATGTAATATTGTCAATAAGCCCTAGCTCTAGTTTTTACTCTATTACCTTCTAAATCAGTTATTCTAATAGAATCATCTTCAATATCTTTTCCTTCATCATCATATAATTTAAAGTTTAAAAATTCACGATATCATCTATCTTTAAATCAACCATTATTATGAGTTTGAAGTTTTCCAAAATATGAGTTTCTAAAATTGAAATTATCTTTAAAATCTTCCTTATCAGATAAAGCTTCTCTTTCTTTTTTAATTCCAAAACTGTTTGCTATATTTTGTTGTTCCTCATCTTCAATTTGATTTCCATACAATAAAGCAGCTAAAACTGATGCTTTAGAATCTTTATTATCTTCATCTCTAAATTTAATTAATGATTTTAATCATTTCTTAGTATCAGTAGCATCTACAACATATTCTAATCCAGTAGTTGCTTCTGAAATTCCACTTAAATATGAAGGCATATTACCAAAATTTGCTTTTGAAGGTGAATAAGTTATTTGTAAATTATCTCTATTGATTACTTCAGCAAAATTATAAGTATAATCTGTGAAAAATTCATTAAAACGTCTTTCATTTTTTGAATTAAAGTAAGCTAAAGCATCAGCGGAAGGTGCTATTTTCTTAAAGGTTCCATTAACAAAAGTTAATAAAATATTTATTAAAGTTGCACGTTTATTAATTAAACAAGCAAGCATTTGTTCAGTTTGTAAAGTAATTTTATTATCTAATAATAAATAATCAACTGAAGTTAAATGATTAACATTAATTCCTGCTCCATTAGCAAAATCTTCAATAGTTTTGATCAATTGATCTAATCCAAATTCAAATTCATTATCTTTTCCAAAAACATTAAATTTATTTGTTTTATATTTACCAAAACCTATTTTTTGATCAAAAATTCAAGCTAAATCTGGATTAGTTTTTAAATCCATTAATTTGAATGATTTAGTAAAAGCAGCAAGTGGACTTTTGGCATAACGAGCCATAATTTCATTTGCTAAATCTTGTTCTGTACCATGTTCTACTAAATTTGTTAATTTAGTTTTAAGGGCAGCATCTAAACTTTTATCCTGTAATAAAGCAACTTTTAAAGCTCTACGAAACGCTCCAATATTAAATTTAGTTTTAACATAAGAAACATCTCAATTTACCTTTTTATTGACATTATCCAATTTTGCTCTAGTTAAATCTATTGAATTAAATTTCATTCATTCTTTAACTGAATTAAAGAAAATATCATCTCCATAAAGTTTATTAGAACCACTAATATGATAAATAGAATTAAATAAAGAATCGATAATATTTTTACTTAATAATGCAGAATTTAAGAATAATTTTCTAGTTTTTTGCATATCAAATAAATCTTTTAATTGTGGATTAGGAAATTGTCCAACTAATTTTCCATCATCACCTGTTGCTAATCATAAATGTTTTTCTAAACTATTACCCACTAATGAAGATCCATATTTATTTAAAGGTTTAAGAATTTGTTTTACGTTAAACTCACCTAAAGCGGAACCTAAATCTTCATATAAAATATTATTTTCAAAAGCGTTTTCTAAATTAGCATTTGAAACATATGATTCATTAGAATTAATATAAGTTTCAAAACCAGAAGCAGTTGAAATTCTTGTTCCATTAGAACCACCTAAAACTGCTAATTCTAATAATTCTTGATAAAAAGTCGACTTATTAGTTAAGTTGACAAAATAATTATCTTTGTCTATATTCGAAGGTAAGGGTTGTCCATAAATATTTCCTTCTTCATAGTAATGAGTAGGTTTTGATAAGTGTTCAGCAGTCATATTGCCTTTGGCAAAATCACGGTTGTTAACATATTCTTTATATCAATCTTGTGTAGGCTTGTAGTCTTTAGCAGTTCTATTTAATTCAGCTAATTTTGTAAAATTAATTCCCATTTTCGGATCAATAGTTAAAGCAGTAGTCGAATCATCTCATCCATTAATTAGGAATTTTTTAACAATTAAAGTTTCAATATTTCCTTGAACTTCTTTAATTTGATTTAAAATGTATTCAACTGCTTTTTCACCATAACCATCTTTATAGTAAAGATCTTCATTTAAAGGAGCATTGATAATAGGATTATTTTTATTATCATTTATAAAGACTTTTTTGAGAATAAATTTGCCTCTTATTCCTTTACTTTTATCTTCAGGAACATATTCAAAATCAGCAATTGCTTTTTGAATGTTTAAACTTCCATCAGAATTTAATTCAATATCGATAGGTTTGCCAGCGCCATCTTTTAAAATACCTTTAAGAATTTCTAAAGAACCCTTTTTAAATACATATCTTTTTTTGGTAGCATCTCAAACCATATATTTAGCTTCACCTGAAACAGAAGGATTTAAAGTTCCTGAAAAAGTATCTAAAGTATTTGTTAACCAAAGATCAAATAATGATATTCTTTTGTTTTTATCGTTTAAAGCTTTTCTTCTTTCTTCTAAAGCTTGTTTCATACCTTCAAAGTTTTGAATAAAACGACGTCTTTTGTTTTTAATAGCTTTAGTAACATCCGGATCATTGATTTCAGTTCCTCAAATGTCTTCTTGCTTTTCTTCTTCATAACCAATAATTTTTCCTTGGTTATCAAATTTTGGATACATAAATGATGGATATTCACCATTTTTTTCATCACGAACATATTTTCCATTTAAATATGATCTAGTTGCTAATTCTAAGTTAGTTCTAGCTTTTAAGTATAAATCTAAAGCTTCACGACTATAGTAATTGGTAATACCTGGAGTTGCACCTGGGGTTAAAGCTGAAACAAATAAATTACGATTATTTGGATTTTTATCCCCTAGATTTTGAGCGCCATTTAAAGTCATATGATGTCCATATTCATGAGCAGCAACAAATTTTAAGAAATCAATAGCAATGCCTTTAAATTGTGGATTAGTAGCTTTTAAAATTGCTCATAAACCAATTCTGCTATCTTTAGTAAAACCTAAATATTTACCATTTTTAATTACATATTTAATTTCTCCAGTTTCTTCATCAATTTCTTGTTCAAGATGAGGACCTTCTAATCATTCAGCGGCATAAGGAACTTTTTCTAAAACTTCATCAAGTAAATTTTCATATCCATCACTATATAAAGCATAGCCTTTTTCTAAATTACCTTGTTGGTTTTTAATATCTCCTTCTTCTCTTAAAATACGAGGAACCATAACTTTTTTATAACCCAAAGTAGCTAATAAATCAGTAGCAGTTGATAAAATATTTCTATTTGCTTTAGCATCAATACCAAATTTAGCATAAGTGTCAGTAGATTTATAGCCAAAGTGAGTTCATTCTTCTTTATATGAAGCCTTTTCTCTTAAAGTGAAAACTAATTTTCTTTTATCTTTATTAAAACTCGAAACTGAAACTTTTTTAATTAATTTATCAATTGCTTCTTCAGTAGTATCTTTGGTAATAATTCCTTTTTTAAGAAGTTTTTCTCTTAATTCAATTTTTGTTTTAGCAAGGATTAAATCATTTTCATTTTTAATTTCATGATAATTTTGATTTGATGAAAGTAAATATTCTCTACTTTTAAAAATTGCTTTAGTAATTGCAACTTCTTTATTTAATTTAGAAGCAGCATTAATAGCATTTAAAATAGCTTTATTTTTAATAGATAAAGGATTATTATAGAATTTAACAACTTCAGAAAAAATAGAGTAATTTATAAAATAACTTTCCAAAGCACTTAAACCTTCTTTAAAATTGCTTTCTATTTGTTGATTATGAATATTTGCTTTGGCTAAAATAACTCTATTTTCATCATTTTCTTTATCAATAATTCCTTCTTTTTCACTAGCTAAAGAAATTTTATTAGTGGTAATTTCATTAATGCTTGTATTTAATTTATTTAACTCTATATTTAAAGTTGCTAATTCTTTTATTAGTTCATCTTTTTTAGGATCGGTAGGATTTAAAGTTGCAAGTTCATCTGTTTTTTTGGCTATATTTTTGTTAATTTCTTTAACTTTTTCTTTTTGATTTTCTAAAACATAATCGCTTAAATTTAAGTAATTTTCTATATAAGAAAGATGTGAATTAACTTTAAATGTTAATTCAAAATTATCATATATACCTTTATAGTAATTTTCTAAAGCTTCATTAAATTCTGGTAAAGCTTTTTTATATTTTTTATCAAAATCTAATTCTGAAAATTTTGAAATTTCTTTTTTATATTCTAAAAGTTTTTTATTTTTATTTGATTCTGCCTTATCTAATTCCTTAATAGTCGCATTTAATTTTTCTAATAGATTTTTAATTACGGGATCATTTTTTAAATCATTGTCTAAATGAGCATAACTTTTTGAAATAAATCTTTTATTAATTTTTTCAAGTTCTTCATTAAGTTTTTCTCTTTTTGTTTTTAAATTCTTTTGTTTAACTTCAAGCGCTACTAAAGCATTGTCAACTTCTTCTTTTGCTAAACCTAATAACCTTTTAATTTCTATACTTTTTTCATTATTTTCTATTAGTTCTTCTTCCAATAATGTTAAAGCATTTTCATAAAAAGGTAAAAATTTAATTCTATTAGAATCAGTGATATCTTTATTTTTAAGTTCTTTAATTATTTTATTAACTATTTTAATTTTAATAGTTAATTCAGCTTCTTTTTGTTCTACTTCTTTTAAGTCATTACCACTTGTTACATATTTATTAATGGCACTATCATATTCAGAAATTGCTTCTCTTAATTCTTCTTTTTCTTCTTGTTTTTCAATATCTCTTTGAAGATTTTTAATATAACCAGTTAAACTATTAGCAGAACTTTCATTTTGATAAGCTTCTTGATAAATAGGAGAATTTAAAATTAATTCTTGATTTCTTTCTTTAATTTTTCTTAAAAGCTCAACAAATTTTCCTTTCCCTTTATCTGGATCAAAATTCAATACTGATGGATAATCATTGTTTAATTCATCTTTTAAAGTAAGTAATTCATTTTTATCCTTATCTAAATCTAATAATTCTTTTTTAAGTTTTTCAACCAATGTTAAAGTATTACTATTGTTTATTTCAATAGCACCTTGTTCTTTAGCAATTCTTATTTGTTCTTCTAAAACTTTTAAAGCTTCTTTTTTACCATTTAAATTTTCAATTTTTGTTTTTATATTCGCATTATTTTGTACTGTATCATAGAAAGTTATATAACTTTGTAGATCTAATAATGAAAAATTACCTTTTAAAGCATTTATTTCATTTTCTTTATCAACTATTGTTGCAGTTTGAGTATTCAAAATTGCTAAATATGAATCACATTTTTCTTTAATTTCATTAGAAGTTGAAATATTTTTCAAGTTTTCAATTGCAATTTTATTATCATTTAAATTTGTATTTAAACCATTAATAGAAACAAGCAATTCATCAATTCGTTTTTTGATTTTTTGACTTTTTTCTAGATAATTTTCTAATGCTCCTAAAGTAATTTCATCATCTATTTCTGTAGCATCTTCTAATATATCTTCTATTGAACTTTGAGCACTATCTAAATCTTTTTTCAAATTTTTATATGATTCAATAATTTGTTTATAAATAGCATTTGTTGCTTCTAATTTTTCATTTTCATCTTTTAAATAAACCTTTATATCTTCACTTGTATTAACATCATCAATTAATAACTTATTAGATTTAATTTTTTCTTCATTATCTTTAAAGAATTTTTCTAAATCTTTTTGAGTTTTTTTAGCCTTTTGAATGGTAGTTTCAATTAATGATTTATGGGTTCCTGTAGCAAAAGTTTTAATTTGATCAAATTTAGAGGTATATTCAGTTTTTTTCAAATTGAAAACTTCTGTTTTTAAATCTTCAATTTCATTTACTAAAGTATTTTTTTCTTGTATTTTAGTTATTAAATCTTTTGATTTTTGGATAACTTCAGGAGTTGCTTTTAATAATGGAACAATTTCATCTATATGATCTTCATTTTTAAGTAAATCTAAAATATAACTTTGTTTTTTATTTTCAAAGTCCCTTGTTTTATCTTCAATTATTTTAATTTTTTGTTCTAATTCATTTGATAAAGCTTTAGTATATTCTTCTACATATTTTTGATAATATTCAGCTAATTTAGGATCATTAATGTTGATTGTTCTTAATAAATAATTCAATTTAAATTGAATAAGTCTTATTTGATAATCTTTTTTAATAATTTGAATTTTAGTTTGATAATATTCATTTTCTTTAGTTTTATGTTGTTTTGTTAAAACTAAAGCATTAGTTAAATTAATATCAAATTTAGCCATTTTAGAAACTTCAGCATATTCTACATAATTAGGATCAGATTTTAAGGTCTCTCATTTACTTTTTTCAAGATTTAATTGATCTTGCAATGGTTTAATATAGGTATTAAATACATTCCAATCAGTAGTTCAATTAGGATGATCTTCTTGTGTTTTTTTAAGTTGCTTTTCTAATTCTTCAATTTTCTTTGCTAAATTTTTATTGTTTTCAACAAAAGTTTTTTTAGAAATATAAAAAGTTTCTCATTTTGTTTTAACTAATTCTAAATATTTGCCTAAATTTTCAAAATTATTTTTGCAAAAATCTTCCCATTCCTTAGTTGAATATAAAGGAGAATTCAAACTTTTAGTTCCAGGCATTATAAAATCTTTAATCTTTAAATCCCCTTCTTCATATGAAGAAGTTTCTTTATCATAAAAATAGAAAGAATGGAATAATAAGTTAAAAATTTTTCCTGAATACTCATTATTTAAACTTTTGCTTTCTTCATCTATTTCATATATTTTTTTAGTTAAATTTAACTTTTGAGAATTAATTGATTTTAATTCTTCAATTAATTCTTTATATTGCATTTTTACTTTTGCATTTGGATGAGCTTTATTATAATCTTCAACTAAAGATTTAAAATATGGAGAATAAGCATAAAAATTATTTGCTTCTTCATCATTTAAATTATTTTTGTCATTTAAGAAATTATTCAAATTATGAAAATCTCTTCAATTTAAATAATTATTAGTTGCTGTTAGTTTTAAAGCTTCATTACTAATTATTTGATTTGGTAAATATGCTAAATCTTGGTTATAAACCACCAAAGAATCACTTAATAATTCTTTTTCATCAACTTTTGAAGGTAATTTTAATAAATTAAAAATGTCTAAATATTTATTTTGATAATCTTTAGCAAAATTAAACATTCTAGTCGCATATTCTTCTTGTTTTAAAATATCATTGCTTGTTTCAAATTTTTTTGCTAATAATTCTAAATAATCATCATTTTTTACTTTAATAAAAGTTTCAAAAATATTTAATTGTTTTTTAAATAAATTTAATCTATTTTCTAATTTTTCTAAAGTTTTAGGATGAGAATCATTTAAATTTTTTAAATCTATTTTTAACTCTTTTAGTTCATTATTTAATTTGGTTAATTTTGCTGTTAATTCTGGATTTAATGGACTTGGATTATTAGCATTAAATTCATCTATTTCCTTTTGTTTTTTTTCTATTAAAGATTCTAATTCTTTTTTATTACTTTCATAATCTGTATTTTCATTTTTAATATCAATTATTGAAGAATTAATTCTTTCTTTAATAAGAGAAAGGCCTTGATTTACTCTAACAATTTCTCTACTATAAATTTCTTTAACATAATTTAAAGCTTGATTTAAACTATAACAATTAGGTAAATCTATATCAGTGTCAGTTAAAGCGTTATGTATTTTTATTTTATTAAAAGCATCATATAAATTATATGAAGTACCATCAGTAAAAGTTAATTTTAAATATCTATCAATAACATTTTCTTCATTAGCACCATTGTTTTCAAAAGTTACATCTGCAATATATTTTTCTTGTAAATCTTCTACATCTATGTCATTTAAAATACCAAATTTATCATATTTTTTGTATTCTTTAATTTTTTGTTTAAGATTATTTTCTGCTTCTTGACGGTTTTTTCCTTGAACAATTAATGAATAATATATTTTATCTAATAATCTAGATTTTTCATAATCTCTTAAAGTATGATTCTTTAATTTTTCTGTTCATTTTGTATTAGGTAATACATATACTTTGCTTCCTATTAAACTTCTTGTATCAACTATATTTCTAAATGAATATTTTTTAGTTGCTTCATTAGACATATTTGCAGCAGCATTATAACCAGGAGTATTAGTTAAAATTTTATTTACTTGTGAACTTGTTAATAATTTTTTATTTAGTTTATATAAAAGAGCATCAGACGAATTACCTCTACCACTTAATTCTGAATAAGCAGCCAAAGTTCCAAAAAAGGCATCTGGATAAAATTTTATGGTCATATATTCTTTATTTTGATCACTATGCGAGCCTAAAGTAATACTATTCCCTTTCATTTCTACACCTTTTACTATAGAAAATTCTTTTAAAGTTACAATTTCAGGTCCTCATGAAACATTAAACATAAATCAATCTGTAAATTGTTTGAAATCTTTTGCTGTAACTGCTTCTAAATATTCATTAAAAAAATCAAAAGAACCATACTTTATATTTAAAGTAGGATATCTTTTATTAACATTATAAAAATGCTGAACATATTCCTCAACAGTCATTTTTTTAGTTTTACCATTTTCTTCAAAAAACACTTCATCTTTATCTAAATCTACATTAGCTAAAATTTTACTTTTATCACTAGTTAGAAAATAACTTTTTGCATCTTTAGTTTGAACAAACTTATTTTGTAAAAAATAAGGCTTAGTTGGGTTTTCTCTACCTAATCTATCTGATGATTTTTTAGAATAAGCATATAAAGATCCAAGGGTAATCGAAGTAGCTAAAATTAATGCTCCAAAAGAAATAGCATATTTAGGTCAAACTTTTGTTTTTCAATTCAGTTTATGTTTTTTCATATATACTCCTTAAATAACTCTTACATAATAAAATAAAGTAGACATTATTTTTTGCCTACTTTAATATTATTTATAAAAATATTTAATCAAACATTAAGCAAAAAATCAAAAACATTCTATTGTTTTTTCATATCAATAGAGATATTATTTTTTATGTTGCGTGTTCAATTTTTCATTATTAACATAATGTATTTATTATATATTAATAATAAATAATGAAATTAACAAAATAAAATTTCTTATTTCCTATAAATTGCATTCCAATATTAAACAAAATGAACCACCTAATTTTTTTAAAAAATAAAAAAATTCCCAAAATTAAAATTAATTAAAATTTTTTTGGCATTTTTACAAAAAATAGACATATATGAGTGGGATAAAAAATATCCTAGAAAGGAGGTAAAGTTGCCTATAGACAATGAAATCAAAGAAATTCTTGTAACTAAACAAGAGTTTAATAAAAAATTGGTGAATTTGTAAATCCACAGTTACAATTAAATATATAAAAGATTTAAAACTAGTGGAATGCAAGACACTTTGTGATTTGAGAAATTTAAAAGTTCCTAAGCCACCAAAGGAGCCAGATATGACAGTTGGAAGTTTAACTATTCAAGAATTAACTAGTATTATTAAAACTGTAGTTGTTGAAAATACCCTTTCAAAAAAAGATGTTGTTCAAATGTTAATCAAAGATTAAAACCTATTGAAAAAAGACTTGATATTGTAGAAAAAAATTGATAATTTAGATAAAAGAGTTACTAGATTAGAAAATCTACATATAAATGATTTAACCTAAAAACTTAATTTCTTTCTTTCAAAATAATTAAAAAATTGCTTGTGATAAGCAATTTTTTAACAAATTAAACAGTTTTAATAAGTTCTTCTTTAGATTTGTTTTTACCTTTTAAGTTATCTCTTTCCACATGTAGGATTTGAATAGCTTCATTACCACGTGTGTGTTCTTCTTGTTTTTGTTTTCTTCTAAAACTTAAAATAGCTGCTTCTAAATCTTCTAAACTATTTGCTTCTGCAATAATTTCTTGGCTTGATACTAATTTTGCTTTGTATTTATACATAAAATCTCCTTATTATAATTTCTTTTGCATTTTTTTGTTTTTAGCGGCTTCTTTTGCATTTTTTGCTAAATCTTCACTAGCGATTTTAGATTCTTTTGTTTTAATTATATTTTCTTCTGTTTTATTAATGTTATGAATTTCTTGAGTCATAGTTCCTAAAATTTTTTCACCATCTTTTTTAACAGATTCCTTTTTCTTTTTTGCTGCTAATTCTTCAAAAAAACTTACATTATTTTGTTTTTTAGTTTCTTTTTTAGAAGATTTAACATCTTTTAAAGAAACTTTTGTTCTTTTGGTTTTTGCTTTTTGTTTATCTTTTTTAATATTTGATGATTTTGTTTCTTTTTCTTGAATTACTTCTTCATCTTTTGTATCTTCAACATTTATTTCTTCTGTTTCTTCTTGAATGTTTATTGTCTCTGTATGATGAATAACATTATTTGCATCTTTTAATTCATCTAAATCTTTTTGTTCTTGTTCATTAGATACTTCTTCAATTTGTTCAATATGTTCTTGATTTTCATCTAATAAAATTTTTTCAGAATTTTCAATTTCTATTTTTTGATCGTTAGATAAATTTTGAATTTCTTCATTATTTGTTATTTCAATAGATTTTTCAATATTTTTATTTGAAATAACTTCTTTTTTTTTGTTCTTCATTAGTTTTAGAAACATTTAAATTTTCATTTATTTTTTCATCAGTAATTTGTTGAGATTGTTGTTCTACAACCATATTGTTTTCTTGGGCTGTTTTTTCTTTATTATTTAATATTGCATTTTTATTTTTCTTAGCTAATTTAGTCAATTTTTTTTGTTCTTTTTTAGCAAGTTTTAATCTTTTCTTTTCTTCTTTTTTTTGAAGTTTAAGACGTTTTTTTTCTTCTTTTGCTAATTTTTTTTGTTCTTTTTTACTTAAAGGAGGTTGCTCTTTTAAAATTTCTTGTCTAAATTCTTTTGTTGTTTGTTCATTAACGAAATCATTAGTTGAAGATTTATCTTCATTTTCTACTCTGCTACTACTGGAACTACTTTCTTCTTCTAATGATTTTGATTCATTAATATTTTTATCATCATTTTGTTTTGTTTCTTGATTAGAATTCAATACTGACACAACTAAAGCCGGTTTAATCAATCTATCATACAATTTAAAACCTATTGAATGTACCATTTTAATTGAATGATCAGGTAAATTAGGATCTTCAACTTGTTCTAATATTTGTTGTGTATTAGCATCAAATTGTTCTCCAACTGTTGGATAAATTAAGTTAATATTTCAATCTGAAAAAACATTCTCCAATTGTTTGACAATCATATCAAAACCAATAATAAAATTCTTTACAACTGGATTTTCATTTTTCTTACCACCTAAAATAGCCATTTTTAAACTAGCATATGGTGATAAAAAATCTTCCATAAATTTTTGTAAAGCATACATTTTTGCTTCTTTTTTTTGTTCTTCAAATAATTTAGAAGTTCTTGCTTTTTCTTCTTTAACTTCATCTTCTGCTTTTTTTGAAACTTCTAAAAGTTTTATTTTAAAAGTTTTATTCATATTTTGAATTTCTTGATTATGTTCATTTGTTTTTTTGTTTAGGTTTGTTTTTGTTTGTTCAAGTTCTTTCTTTAATTGTTCTATTTCTTTTTTTGTTTGTTCAAGTTCATCTAAACATTTTTTATATTCAGAAGGTTCGTGTTCATGAATAATAATTTCAAATTTAATATTTTTACCTTTAAATGGTTCATATTCATATTTATCATCTGCTTTAAACTCTAAAATAAAGTTTTGACTATATTTAGTATTTAACAATAATTTATCAAAACCAGGTAAAAATTCATCAGCACCTAAAATTATGGTTTTATTGGTTAATTCAGGTTGTTTCATTTTAACACCGTCTACATAAACAATAACGGTAGCTCTAATTTTGTCTCCTTGTTTAAACATAATCATAGGATTTTCTTTTGGCATATTAGAAGTGGTTATATTTTGATTTTGCATATTTTTTTGATTATTCATATTTACTCCTTAATAAATACTATCCTTGTTTTTTGTTATTCATCAAATCTTCTAGCATTTGAATTGCTAGCAATCCTTTTTCATAGTTCATCCTTGATGAACCAACAACACTTATTTCTTTAATTTTATTATTTTTTAATTTTTTAGAAATAAAAGCACTATTATCAGGTCTAATCGCAATTTTAATATTTTGTTCTTCATCTACATTTGCTTCAATTGTTTTCCATATAGACTGATGTTCAATTAAATCCAAAATTTTAGGAAGATCTTTTCGAGAAATCTCATTAGCTAAAATAATATTATTTTTTCCATAAATTTCATTTTCTTCAGAAACTTTAAATTCAAAAATATCATTTACAAAAGATTCTATTAAAGTTTCACAATTTTTAATTACTCGAGAAAGTATAGGAATTAACTGATTTACCTTTTGAGATAAAAGAACTAATGGGGTTTCTAACAACCTTTCTTTAAAAATTCTTATCGCTATTCTTAAATCATCAATAGAATTTTTTTCATCTTTTATTGTTATTAATTTAGATTGAACTTCACCATATGAAGTAACTAAAATAATTGTTGCTTCTCTTTCATTAATTGGAACTAATTGAATTGATTTTAAAGTAGCATCAGAATTATCAAGAGAAGTAATTAAAGTTAAGCCTGTAATTTCACTAATATTTTTAGCAGCTTCTTGAATAGTTGTATCAACTGAAATTCTTCTTTGGGAAAATAAATCTTTTAATTTTTCTCTTAACTCACTAGCATCATGAGATATTAAATTTTCACTATAATATTTAAAACCCAAAATAGAAGGAATACGACCACTAGAAGTATGAACTTTTTCTAGCATTTCTAATTTTTCTAGATCATTCATTATGTAACGAACTTTTGCTGAAGATGCATTCAAATTGTAGTGTTTAATTAAATATTCCGAACCTATTGGAACACCTTCTTCAATATATAGTTCTATGATTTTCTTTAAATATTCATTCTTCTCTTCACTCAATTCGAAATTCATAATTAAAATTATACCTTAATTATATAAAAATGGTAATGTTTTAAGAACAAAACTTATAGATAAATCAAATTTATTTTTATCTTATTTTGCTTAAATATAGACAAAAAAAGAAAAATAAAAAAACAAAGTCGAATATGGCTTTGTTTTTTTAGGCTACAGGAATTACTTTCTTTTTTCTTCGTAAAATCCCTTTTCAAAAAGCAATTAAAATAAGGGCTAAAGGTAAAAGAATTGTCAAAATTACAACCACAATATAAATTCTAAATCACATTTTATTTCTATCTTTTTTAGAAGCTTCAATTTGATTATGTAATTCTACAGATTTTTCACCTAAAAAATCATCTAAATCTGCTAATCTCTTTTTATCTATTAATTTCATAGTAATAAATGCTGCTATTAATGAACCCATTATAGTGAAATTAATTATTGTGAATAAATTAACATTTCCAAATGCTCTTTCTAATCATTCTTTTCAATTTAAATTAATAGCTACAAAAGAAATTACTTTTCCATTTTCATCTAATCCAAAAGTTCATGCTCCTGAAACATATAATCCATAAACAATTAAAGAAAATAATCCATAATAAGTTAAAACAAAAACTAAAATTCAGGTTAAGTTAACACCTTTTAAAACTATTCTACGATATGCTAAATGAAAAGCATTAGAAGAAACATAATCACCCGCTTGAACTGCATCTCTATATCTTTGAATTGTATGATTTCAAGTAGAATTTTCAATTAAATTTTTTATACAAGCAAAAAAAGATATTAATCCTGTTATTCCGAACATTACTAAATATCCAACATTTTGTCTACTTAAAATTTTAGGAAATAAATTAGTATATATAATTGTAAATGCCACAATAGACAAAAGCATTATAGATAATCAAATAAAAGCTAAGGTTAATTTTAAAACCTTTTCTGCCCTTATAACTTTATAAACTCTAGGAGATAGTTGATTTTTAGGATCTCTATAAACTTTGCTATCAAAACTGCTAAAAGAAGAAATTTGATTGTTTTGAACAATTTCTAATGTAGCACTATTTTTTATTGGCACATATTTCAAACTACTACCTCCTTTATTTATTTCTATTAATATTTATTATATATAAAGAAAAAACTTTATTTACAAAAGATAATTAATTTAAATTCTGCCATTTTTAGCATAAAAAAATGAAAAATAGGAATTTTTTAAAATGTTTTAGAAAAAAATAAAAATATTTTTAAACTTTTTGCAAAAATTGGACATATATAAATGGAGGAAAAAATGCAAAAAGATTTAATTAATTTTTACTATAAAGATTTAATCTCCATTAAAGAAAAAGAAGAAGCAGTAAAAACCATTTGCAAAATGGAAAAAATAAATGCTGAAGCTAATAGGAGAATAAAACTTTTGCTTAAAACAGATGAAAAAAATCTAGATTATAAAACTCTTTTATTATCAAATAAAAATAATCATTTTAAAAAAGTTCTAGATTCATTAGACCCACTAAGTTATTTAATAATTTTAAACACTTACATTAAACAACATAATGACAAAGATTGAATGGATGAATATTTTTCAAGATCTACATATTACAAAAGACGCAAAATTGCATTAGAGGAGTTTCTTTATTTATACTTTTGTTAATAATTATCCAATCCATCAAAAAAGTCATATTTCATTAGATAATGAAAAAATAAATAAATATCGAAATTATAAATTTCATTCTAGTAGTGAAATAAAAATCGATGATCCAGAACTTAAAGCCAAGTATTATGAACAAAATGAAAACCTCAATTTTGAATTTTTAATTAGAAAAGTCTTAGCTGGCGATGTTTTTGAAATGTATTTCAAATTCCCTAGATATTATGATTATGAAAAAATATATGTTAAAAGCATTTCTATAAATAATGAAAAAGCAATTACTTTTTCAGAATCTAAAAATGAAAGATTCAATTTTTTTCATACCATTTTTAAAAAGAAATGATCAGAAGTTAAAACTATTAGTGTTACCATTGCAACAAAAACTTCATATGAAGAAGCAAAAGAAAATACTATTCAATTAATAAAAACAGATGACAACAACAATCATATTGAACAATCTATTATTTTTAATGAAAATAATGAATTAAAAATAAGTGTCCCTGAAGTTTACCATCTAAAAGTGGAACATCAAAAAATTACTCCAGAAAAATTCTATAAAGATATCATAGTTAAAAGAAATAAACTTTTAAATACCAAAAAAATAACTAGTATTGCTTCGATATATTTTATTCAAGATAAAAGAATATATGATGATGAAAACCAAAAATCAAGTATTTTTGATGATATTATCGCTGATGAAATTCGACATTTAATAAAAATAAAACAAGAATTACCATTTGTTAATATAAATAAATTAATCACCTATAAAAAAGGTGAAAAAGAAAATTCTAATATTTTAAATTATATAAATTATGGTTTATATGAAAAAGAAATTATTTCAAAAGAAAAGAAAATTTATGATTATGAAAATAAAGCCTTTATAAATTCATTTGTTTCTAATACAAATGAAGGAATAATGATTCCTTATCATTATTATGGTGATTATTCTGGTACATTTGAATTTCAATATAAAATAAATGATAAAAAAACTATTAAATTGAATTTGAATTTTTTAGATAATGTTCAACAACCTTTATTACATCCTAATTATGGAAAAATAAAAATGAAATATCAAGAAAAAGATGAGTCTTACTATAAACCTATTGAGTATTTTAGATATTTTATGAACAATGAAAATATTTTAAAAAATCTTGTTTCTAAAACTAAAATGCAATTTATAGAATTAGAAAATTATTTATTAAAGGAATAAAAAATGCTTACAAAAAATGCAAAAATTTTTATGTCAATAGGTATAGGTTCTATAGTAGCCGCTTCCATTGCTGCTCCTATAAGTATATATTTAATTAAAAAACAAAATCATAGTGATGAACACTCAAAAATAAAAAAACATAATGAAGATAAAATAGAAGAATCTGTATTTCCTAATTTAGAATCTAAACAATATTATGATTTTATAAGATATACAGAGAATGGCACTTTTTGAGATAAAAATATTGTAGGTGCTGTAATATCGGATGTCATAAAAACTTTAAAAACTACTGATGGTGAAATAAAATTTGATTATAAATTTTCTGAAGAAAATAAAAAAGTAGAAATTTATTTTGAATGAAAAAATATAGATACTAATCCTATTTATAAAACTTATACTTTTTCTATACATAAATAATCTTTAAGTATAATTAAATTATGAATATTGAAGAAAAGATTATTAAAAAAATACAATCTTTAACCAAAAAAAAGGTTGATATAGATTCTACAATAAATGAACTAGCATTAGATTCGTTAGATTTAGCAGAATTATTATTTGATGCTGAAGCTGAATTTAACAAAACTATTGCCGATGATGATTTAAAAAATCTTAAAACCGTTAAAGATATTATAGAAATGTTTTCTAAATAAAAAAAACTCCAAATTTTGGAGTTTTTAATTTATTTTGCTGAACTAACTTCTTTAACAAAATTTAAATTTGTATTATCTTTATAACCATTTATTCTTTTTGCTAAATCAGCATATTGAGCAGGTGATAAATCTGCCATAACAACTTCTAACTTGATTTTTAAATCACCAGTTGAAGTTTTTGTTCTAACACCTTTTCCAGGTAATTTTAAGATAGTACCATTTTTATAGGAATTTTTCATTTTAATACGTTCTATACCATAAGGTGTGGGGATTTGAATAGTATTTTCCAAAACTATATCTAAGAAAGAAACTGGAACCTTTAAATATAAAGTATCACCTTCACGTTTAAAGAATTTATGTGGAGAAACTTCTATAAATAAGTATAAATCACCAGAAGGGCCACCATTATTACCTTTTTGTCCATATCCTTCAACTTTAATTTTTTTGCCATTTTCAGTACCAGGTGCAATATTAAAGGTAACAGTTTTAATTTTCTTAAGAATTTTTTCACCATTACATGATAAACATTTTTCAGTAATAACTTTTCCTGAACCTTTACATCTAGGACAGGCAGAAACAACTTCAGTTTTTCCAAATAAAGTAGTCTTTACAACCTTTACTTTTCCTAAACCTTTACATTCACCACAAAGTTTAATAGCACTTTTTGTTTTAGCACCAGTTCCATGGCAAGCTAAACAACTTTCATATTTGCTTAATTTTTGTTCAATTTTTTTACCAACCATTGATTCATGAAATGAAATCTTTATTTTGGTAATTAAATCTTGACCTCTTGATGGCTTTGTAGAACTAGTAGAAGAACTACCAAAAATATCTTGACCACCACCAAAGAAAGAACTAAAGAATGAATCAAAGCCACCAAAACCAGATGAAGATGATGAAGAAGAAGATGAAGCGGCATCAGGACCATCTGGACCATATAAATCATATTCTTTTCTTTTTTCAGCATCACTTAAAGTATCATAAGCTTCATTAAGTTCACGCATTTTCGCATCACTAGAACCATCTTTTAAAACATCAGGGTGATATTTCATTGCTAACTTACGATAAGCTGTTTTTATTTCTTTATCAGTTGCACTTTTGGCAACTCCTAAAACTTCATAATAATCTCTTTTACTAGCCATAATGTTTCTATTTTAGCACATTTATATGTTAAGTGCTAATTATATTTACAAAATCTAAAACATAAGTATTTAATTATGATTAAATTTTGGATTTTAATAATGAAAAAAAGTTTAAATTTAAATTAAAAAAATAATCAAAATAAAATTTCCTAATCAATCTAATTTATAGACTAATTAGGAAATTTTAATGAATATATTTTTTAAATAAATCATCTTTTTTATTGATTTGATATTGACATTTAATAAAAAATATTAAGTAAATTATTGAATAAATAATCCCTAGTGAATACATTATTAAAGAAGTTATTTTAAAGCTTATCATTTTTTAGCAATAAGATAATCACTATGCAAAGATATAGTTATAAATAAAATAAGACTTAAAACTATAAAAATAGTTAAATATATAATTCATTTAGCATTTTTTATAGTTTTATTTTCTTGCTTTCATTCATATAAAACAAGTGCTTTAAATCATATAAAAATGAAAAGAAAAACAAACATAAAAATTAAGAATAAGTAAAATAAAGCAGTGCCTCTAACTAATTTTTTTTATAAATTAAGTTTAAAGCATTAATTGATAATACTAAAATTCCTAATAAAGAGAAAATAAATAAAGAAATAATAAATAATAATCATTTCGTGTTTTTATTCATATTACCTCTTAAAACTGAGATCATTTACAAATGTTGCCCAATCTATAAATGTTCCTCCTATATTAATAATAAGGCCTATACCTACAAATAAAACTAATAACCCTATAAACAAAAGAATATTTTTCATTTTTTCATATTCATTCCTTTAATATTTTTCCTAAATATAAAAATATTTTGTCCTATTTCTAAAGACAAAATATTTTGAATATATTATTTTCCTAATTTAGCAAAGTAAGTTAAAGTTCTTACTAATTGTGAAACATATGACATTTCATTATCATATCAAGCAAACAATTTATAGATTTTTTGTCCATTTGCTTCTTGAACTTTTGTCAAAGTAGAATCAAATATTGAACCATAGTGTGAATTAATAACATCAGAAGAAACAATTTCATCTACTTCATATTTCATAGTTTCGTTTGCTGCTTTTTTAAATGCTGCATTTAATTCTTCTACTGTAGGTTCTTTTTTCAATTGAACTGATAAATCAACAAATGAGCCTGTAATTGTAGGAACACGTAATGAAAATCCATCTAATGCTCCTTTTGCTTCAGGAATTACTAAACCAATAGCTTTAGCAGCACCAGTTGTTGAAGGAACAATATTGTGTCCTGCAGCTCTAGCTCTACGTAAATCACCTTTTCTATGTGGACCATCTTGTAACATTTGATCACCTGTAAATGAGTGAACAGTGGTCATAAATCCATTAATTAAACCAAAGTTTTTAACCAAAACATCTACAACAGGTGCTAAACAGTTAGTAGTACATGAAGCACCAGAAATAATTTCATCATCTTTAGTTAAAGTTTTGTGGTTAACATTATAAACAATAGTTTTAACATCTGAACCAGCAGGTGCTGAAATAACAACTCTTTTTGCTCCAGCTTCAATGTGTTTGTGTGCCAAATCTTTTTTAACAAAGAATCCAGTACATTCTAAAACAATATCAATTTTTAATTCACCTCATGGTAAATTAGCAGGATCTTTTTCTGAAAGAACTTGAATTCTTTTGCCATTTACAACAATAGCATTTTCTTCAACTTCTACTTTATATTCTAAAGGTCCAAATGCTGTATCATATTTTAATAAATGAGCTAACATTTTAGGATCTGTTAAATCATTTATAGCAACAACTTCAACTTCTTTATTGTTGGTATCTAATAAGTTTCTTAAGGTTAAACGACCTATACGTCCAAAACCATTAATAGCAACTCTTTTTGCCATATATTCTCCTTATATTTAAATTTATAAAACAAGCTTGTTATGTATTTAAATCAAATACTAATTCATTATAATACATTTTATTTTTCATATATAAATTGCTATAAAAACCAAATTAAAATAATAAGAAAATGCTTCCATATTTTTAAAATAAAAAAATAAACTTTCAATTTAAATCTCAAAAATGGGATTTTTTTTATTTTTATTTTTTTAATAAATATCTATTGGATATTTATAAAATCCTTTAATATATTACATAGACACTTTTAAGGAGGTATTTATGAATAAAAAACCTATCATTTTTAGTGATGTGGATGGAACTATTTATACCAAAGATAATTATGTTTCTAATTTCAATTTAAATATCATTAAAAAAAATAATGTTAGTTTTAATATCGCTACAGGCAATCCTATTTGTCCAAGAATGTTAAAATTAGCAAAATTAACCAATGCTGATTATATTATTGGATCATCAGGTGCACAAATTTATGATAATAAAAGGTTTAAATTTGTTAATGAAGTTGAAATAAATCCTTCTACTGTTAAAAAAATTTTTGAGTTATTTATTAAACATAATGTTTCTGCTGCAGCTTGATCTAGTGATGTATTTTATGTTTTTAGAAATGAAGATATTGAATTTTTAAATCAAATTTATTTTAGATATGAAACTTTTGATCAATTTGAACTTATTGAAAATTTAAAAAATATTAAAAAAGTTTCTAAAATAGAAGTTTATTTTGAAAATACTTCAAATGTTGATGAATTAATGAAAGAAATGCAAAATTATGATGTGCAATTAATTAAAACTCATATGAATTTAGAAATTTTACCAATTGGTTCATCAAAAGGTTCAGCTATTATGTGAATGCTAGAAAATGTTTTTAAAGGTTATCAAAAAGATGATGTTATGACCATAGGTGATTCAGAAAATGATTTTTCTATGTTCAATGGATTTAATTTTTCTTATGCTATGGATAATGCTAAGGATGAAGTTAAAAGCAAAGCAAAATTTGTAACCAGTAATGTTAAAGCTCATGGTTTAGCTCATGCTGTTTTAGATTATATGAAAAAGAAAAATTTCCCAATTAATGACAATGAATAATTATTAGAATATTAGGTTAAAATTTTAGCTTAATATTTTTTATATATTTATCACAAGCAAAAATTGCATCTATCCGCAAAAATTGCTTGTGATTATTAAAAATCATAATAAAATTTAGAATATAATTATTACAAGCAAAAATTGCATCTATCCGCAAAAATTGCTTGTGAAAGACTATTCTTATGTTAATACCAAGAAAACAATATCTAATGCAATTAATATCAAAAATGAATAATAATAGAATTAAAGTTATTACCGGAATAAGAAGAGCGGGTAAATCATATTTATTATTTAAATTATTTAAAAATTATTTATTAGATTCATCAATAAAAGAATCTCAAATTATAGAAATATCTTTAGATGATATTAATAATATTAGGTATAGGAATCCTTTTAATTTATTTAAATATTTAGAAAAAATTAAAAATGATAAAAAATATTATATTTTATTGATGAAATTCAATTTTCAATCACCGAAAAAAATCCTTATACATCAAATGATAAAGATAATATAACTTTCATTGATGTTCTTCTTTATTTAATAAAAAAAGAAAATGTAGATATTTATATAACAGGAAGCAATTCTAAAATGCTATCTAGTGAAATTTTGACACAATTTAGAGATAGAGCAGATGAAATATATGTTACTCCTTTATCTTTTAAAGAACTTAATGAATATTATAAAGACCCAAATATAACATGAAAAAATTATATTGTTTCTGGGGGTATGCCTAGATTAATAGAATTAGAATCATTTGAAGAAAAAAGTAAATATTTAAAAACACTAATAGAAGAAACATATTTAAAAGACATCATTGAAAGAAAAGAACTTAAATCAAAAGATGAAATATTAAGCACTTTGTTAAATTTTATTTCTTCATCAATAGGTTCTTTAACTAATTCTTTAAAATTAGAAAAAAGATTTCGTTCTGAAAAAAAGATATCTATTAGTCATAGTACAATAAACAATTATTTATCTTATTTTGAAGAAGCATATCTTATTAAAAAAAGTAAAAGATATGATATCAAAGGTAATAAATATTTTTCAACTATTACAAAATATTATTTTACCGATATAGGTTTAAGAAATGCTATGTTAAATTTTAGACAAATAGAAGAAAAACATATAATGGAAAATATTATCTATAATGAACTCATAAGAAAAGGATTCAATGTGGATATAGGCGTTATTGAGCATAATGCATCAGAAGACAATAAAAAAATAAGAAAACAACTAGAAATAGATTTTGTTATTAACAAAGAAAATAAAAAATATTATATCCAATCTGCTTTTTCTATACCAAATAAAGATAAACTTATTCAAGAAATAAAACCATTAACAAAAATAAATGATTCATTTCAAAAAATAATAATTCTTAAAGAAGATATTGTACCTAGATATGATGAATTCGGAATTTATTACATTGGTATAAAAGATTTTTTATTATTGGAAGATTTATTTTTTTAATTAAAAAAGGAAAATATGAAAAAAGCTTTAGAATTAGATCAATTTTTTACTTGCACAGATACTGTTAAAAAATGTCTCAATACATTAAAAGATTTTTGTATAAAAAATCAAATAGAAACTAAAAAAATATCATTTTTAGAACCTTCTGCAGGTAATGGTCAATTTATAAAAGAAATAGAAAGTATTTTTAATAATAAAAATATATTAGCATATGATATAGAACCTAAAAATAAAAATATAATACAACAAAATTTTTTAGAATTAAATATACCTAAAAATATTAATATGATTACAATTGGAAATCCTCCTTTTGGATATAAATCTGGATTAGCAATAAAATTTATTAACAAATCTAGTGAAATTACCAACATTATTGCTTTTATATTACCTTTACAATTCACTAGATGAAATGTTCAAAAACAAATTAATGCAAATTTAAAATTAGTTTATTCCTCTGAACTTCTTCCAAAAAATTCTTTTTTTGTTGAAGAAACGATAAAAAATATAAATTGTATATTTCAAATTTGAATAAATAAAGAAGATAAAAGATTTTTACATCTCCAGGATTTAAGAATAAAAAAAGCCCCATCAATTAAAAATGAAGATTTTATCTTGTATATTCATAACAATACGAAAGAAACTCTTAAATATTTTGATAAAAAAAAATATGAATGAAATTTTGCTGTTCATAGACAAGGTTTTTATGATTATTCAAAAAAAATATTTAATCCTGAAGAACTAATAAAAAATAGACAATATCTTTTTGTAAAATATGTAAATCCCATTTCAAAAGAAATATTTAAAATATTAGACTTTGAAAAACTTTCTAATTTAAATACTGTAATAAAAGGTTATTCAAATTCAAATGTTGTTGCTGAATATGAAAAAATTAAAAAGGAAAAATTTAATCAATAATGAATGTAGATAAAGCAACTAGAATTTTAAATAAAATGGTGATTGATAAATTTAATGAATCTAGCATTAATGAAAAAGAAAAAATTATTCATGAGTTTTTAAGTATTGATAACCATAATAAACCAATTAGTTTTAGAAATAAAGATTACAAAGAAATAGAATATTTTGCTATAAATGTTAATCAAGAATTTAAAAATATTATTTCTTCCATATTAAATAAACACATAATAAAAATAGAGGAAGCTAATAAAAATAACAAAAGAGATTCAGATGTTATTATCAGTTATATTAATGAAAATAAAAATATACAAACTATTAATGGAGAGTTAAAATTTGGATCAAAAACTGATGCTAACATAGGATTAAAAACTTTTGATAAAATCTTTACAATAACAGATAAAAATAAAAGTTTTTTAAAACTTTTCCAAAATATAAAAGAAAAACAAATTGATTTTATTCAAACCTTTCCAAACAATACTGAAGAAGAAATATTAAAAAATCTTGAGTTCAATATAAATAATTTATTAAAAGAAATAAAAACATTTAATATTATCATTAATAATGAAAATTTAAACAAACTATTAACAACAACTGGTTCAATAGATAAAATAAAAAATGATTTTCCTTTATTGAAATTTAAAATAAATTGGAATAAAAGTATAAATAATTCAATTAAAGAAATAAATGATTTTATTCCTAGTAATACATGAGAAATTGAATCCATAGACGTTTCAAAAAATTCAAAAATTAGAATTCAATTTATTATTTCAAGTGAAAATAATTTAGTTAAATTTTTACTTAATTGGAAAAATTCTTACATTTATAATGGCAAAAAATATAAAGCAAAATGTGGTTTAGGCACATCTTCTTTTAATGTATGAATTCATAGAAAAAATTAACCAACAATATATTTAATATATTGTTTTTTATTTATTCTTTTTAAAATAGAATTAAAATTATATTTATAATGAAAAAAGATAAAGATTTTAATAATTTTGAAGCTATTGTTATAGGTGGAGGACATGCAGGATTAGAAGCAGCTTTTGCTTTAAGTAAAACTGGTCATAAAACTGCACTAGTTTCTTTTGATTTAGAACATTTAGGAATGTTACCATGTAATCCTTCTATTGGAGGTCCTGCTAAGGGAATTATTACTAGAGAAATAGATGCATTGGGTGGTATGCAAGGACTATGAGCTGATTTAGCAACTATCCAATTAAAAATGTTAAATGAATCTAAAGGTCCAGCAGTTAGGGCTTTAAGAGCACAAATAGATAAAAGTAAATATTCTAAAATGATTTTAGAATATGCTAAAAAACAACCTAATTTAGTTTTAATAGAAGATACCGCAGAAGAAATTTTAGTAGATAAAGATAATAAATTCATTGGTTTTAAATTAACCAATAAAAAAATTTTAAATGCTAAAGTAGGAGTTATTACTACTGGTGTTTATATGAACTCTAGAATTTTAAGAGGTAATGTTATAACCATTAGTGGTCCTGATAATCAAAAAACTACACCTAAATTAAGTCAATCAATGGACAAAGTTGGTTTTACTATTCAAAGATTAAAAACTGGAACTCCTCCAAGAATTTACGCTGATAGTATAGATTTTTCAAAAGTAGAAAAAGAAATTTTAAAAGATATTAATCTTTCTTTTTCAAATCGTTCTAATGTAAAAATGCCTACTCAAATTGCTTGCTATTTAACTTATACTACCCCAAAAACTCATCAAATTATTTTAGATAATTTGGAAAAATCTGCAATGTATTCAGGTTTAATTGAAGGCATAGGTCCTAGATATTGTCCTTCTGTAGAAGATAAAATTGTTAAATTTAAAACTAAAGAAAGACACCAGATCTTTTTTGAACCTGAAACTGAAGATCAATCAATAATTTACATAAATGGATTATCTACTTCAATGCCAGTTGAAGTTCAAGATCAAATGATAGCTTCAGTACCAGGTTTAGAAAATGCTAAAGTTCAAAAATATGGATATGCTATAGAATATGATGCTATTGATCCCTTAAATTTAAAACCCACTTTAGAAACAAAAATTGTTAAAAATCTTTACACAGCTGGACAAATAAATGGAACTAGTGGATATGAAGAAGCAGCAGCGCAAGGTTTAATTGCTGGAATTAATGCATCGCAAAATTTAAAGAAACAAGAAGAAATTGTTATTTTAAGAAATCATGCATATATTGGAGTTCTAATTGATGATTTAGTAACTAAAGGAACTAAAGAACCATATAGAATGTTAACTTCTAGAGCTGAATATCGTTTATTATTAAGAAACGATAATGCTGATATTAGATTAGCAGAATATGCTTTAAAAACTAATATGATATCTCAAGAAGAATATGATAAAGTTATCAAAAAATATGAATTAATTGACAATAAAATTCAAGAAATTCATACTTCTTATCTATCAACAAAAAATCCTTTAGCTAAAAAATATAATGTGGAAAACGGTATTTCTTATCTACAACTTTTAGCACGTCCTGAGGTTGACCCACATGATGTAATTCCAGATTTTCCTTATTTAGAAGAATTAACTTCAATGGTTAGATTATATGGATACATTAGAAAACAAGAAGCAGATGCTAAAAAAGCTATAAGACTAGAAAAAGTTTTAATTCCAGAAAATATTGACTACAAAAATGTTCCCAATATTGCTATTGAAGCGCAACAAAAACTTATTAAAGTTAATCCTGCCACCATTGGCCAAGCTTCTAGAATAAGTGGAGTAAATCCTGCTGATATTCAAATGCTTATGTTTTATATTGAAAGTCAAAATAAAAAATAATGGAAATTCAAATAATTGCAGTAGGTGGATTAACTTTAGAATTTAAAAATGTTTTTAATAAGTATATAGAAAGCGTTTCTCATTTTACAAAAATAAATATTGTAGAAATTAAAGAATTTTCAGAAGAAAAAAATATTGAAATTAAAGTTAAAAAAGAAACTTCCTTAATTCTTTCAAAAATTAACAAGAATAACTTTGTTATTCTTTGTTCATTACAAGGTAAACAACTAAATTCCATTGAATTTGCACATCTAATTAAAGAACAAGAAAATAGAAATCTTACTTTTATTATTGGTGGATCTAATGGTGTAAATGAAAATGAATTTAATAATGTTTTTAAATTGTCTATTTCAAAAATGACGTTTCCACATCAACTATTTAGATGTTTGTTAGCTGAACAAATATATAGAGCTTTTTCCATATTAAATAACAAAAAATATCATAAATAATTTATACTTAAAATACTTATATTTTAAAAGAGGAGGAAAATGAATAATAGTTCAAGAACTGATTTTTCTAATTGAAACATTTTTTCTAAATGATCAATTAGAAAAATTTCATTTGTTGCTATTTTAATAGCAATTTCTGTAACTTTTACCATCATTGGTGTTCAAATTGTTCCTCTTGTTGCCATTCCTACTTATAAAATTAGTTTTATAGGTTTACCTGTTAAAATTTCTGGTTTTATTTTCGGGCCTTTAATTGGTTTTATTGTTGGATTTATTAGTGATTTCATTTCCTTTATGATGATACCTAATGTTTTTAATCCTTTGTATACTTTAGCTACCACAGTAGATGGATTAATTTCTGGAATTGTTGGTTGATTATTTGTTAAATTTTTAAAATATTTTTTTGGTGGAGAATTTAGATATACATATTTAGAATCAGAAATGGTTAAAACTAAACATCGTATTGATGATTTAATAATTTATAGTCCTGAATTAACACCTAAAATTAGAAAAAAAATTAATGCTTTACAAAGAAGAATAATTTTTTTAGGTGAAAAAAGAAAAAATATCTTAATTAATGGAACCAAAAATCAATTAATGAACATTAGTCTTACTACTGCCTTAATTATTCTTTCCATTATTTCTTTATTAATAATTTGAGTTGTAGGATTTAAAATTAGCCAAAAGATTTTAGATCAAGGTGTTATTTCTAACAGAATAGCTATTATTTTAATAATGTTAATTGGTTATGCTTTTATGTCTATTTTTCTTATTATTGCTAGATTTAAGATGAAACCAAGTAAATACTTAATAATTGTTCCTATTGTTATTTTCTCAGCTATTATTGAACTTATAAATGTTCCTTTATTATCTTTAGCTGATGTAACTAGTTTTACAAGTGGAACCAATAAACAGGAAAAAATATTTTTATTTATTTTTCAACATATTTTCTTTAGCCCTATTAAAATTTGATTTAATATGTTTATTATTTTCTTTACATATAATGTAATCGCTCCTTTGATTTATAAAAATGAAGATATTTATTATTAAAAAATATGTACTTTTGAATAGGTACATATTTTTTAATAATAAATTTTTAAATTAAATTAATTCATCATAAACATCATCACCAGTTTCAGTTACAATAGGAGCACCAAAATTTTTAGCAATAATGTTTCCTAATGTACCTAAACCATTAAAGTTTGGCAAAACACGTGGTTTTTTAAATTGTTTAGAATAAATAGTTGCTGGTAAAAATTCACGAGTATGATTAAATCCTGGATATAAAGGATCATTTCCATGATCAGAAGTAATAATTAATAAATCATCTTCTTTCATAACTTGAATTAATTTAGCAAGTTTTTGATCTAAAGTAGCAATATTTTCAGCATAACCATTAACATCACGACGATGTCCATAATGCGAATCAAATTGAACTAAATTAGTAAAAATCAATTCTTTTGAAGTATCTTTAGAAGCCAAATCAATAGTAATGTCCATTCCATTAGCATCTCCATCTGAGTGGAATGATTCAGAAACACCTTGACCTACAAAAATATCATTAATTTTTCCAATTGCTAAAACTTTAACTCCAACCTTTTGCAATTCATTTAAAATCATTGGACGAGGCACATTGGCATAATCATGTCTATTAAAAGTTCTTGTATAATTTCCATTTTCTCCAATAAAAGGACGAACAATAATTCTACCTACATTTCATTCAGGTTTAGAAGAACAAATTCTTCTTGCTTCTTTACCGTATTTATATAAATTATCTAAGCCAATTCATTCTTCATGAGCAGCAATTTGTAAAACTGAGTCCATTGAAGTATAAACAATAATTGAACCATCTCTTTTTTGTTGTTCAGCATATTCATTAATCATTTCGGTTCCTGAACCTGATTTATTACATACTATTTTTCTTCCATCAAAAGCTTTACTCAATTCATTAATCAATTCTTGAGGAAAACCATTTTCAAAAAAAGTTGGAAAAGGAACTTCTGTTTTAATTCCCATCATTTCTCAATGACCTGCTAAAGTATCTTTAGCATTAGAAACTTCTTGAACTTTTGCTGTATAAGCAATTTGATCTGGCATATGATAATTACCATCTAAAGTTGCTATATTACCAATACCCATTTTTTTTCAAGTATCTATTTTAAAAAGTTTAGATTTAGAAGCGGATAAAATTGTGTTAGCTCCTGAATCTCCAAATGCCTTTTGATCTCTATCGGCTCCAATACCAAGACCATCAGTAACAATCATTATTACACGATTAAATTTACCCATTTTTTCTCCTTCATTATCAAATAAATTTATAAACAATAATAATATAAATTATATATATATTAAATATATAATGAAAAAACATAATAATTATAAATTTATAAATTCCAAAAGTAAAATACCTCTATTTTAAGCACTTATTAAAGTATTAAATTTTTAATGTTGTGATAAGACAAAAAATAAATTTGAAAACAACAAAAATTAATTATGACTTGATATCATAATATGTATATATGTTTTTAATAAAAATATAAAAAATGACCAAATGGTTATTCTTTTTTACACATAAATTTATTAAACTAATAAATAATTTCAAAAATGAAAATTAAACTAAAGGAATTCATACTATTAAACTTTATTAAAATTGAAATGTCTGCTTAAAAATTCACGATTATAAAATCGTGAATTAAATATTTATTACTCTTGGTTTTCTTGAGTGTTTTTTATTTCATTTTCATTGGCTAAAACTAATGAATTTTTAGCAATCATTGCTTTTTTAATTTTAATTCTTTTAGATATAGCTTTTTCAAGTAGATCCATTGGTAATGACATTCCTCAAATAATGGTATAAAAAGTAAAGGCACCAAAAAATGTAGCTGGAACATACAAAATAGTAGTCATTCAAGGTTTAAGATCTTTAACCCCTGGAATATCTGAAAAGAATGGAGAAGGTTTTCTGTGTGACATATTAAATAAATTAGGTCAATAATTGGTTTTATCTTTTAATTGATAAATTATTTCATTTCCCATTGTTATTAAAGAATATTCAACAATAAATACAATTCCTGCTCACATAAAAGTTTCTAAATTAAATTTAACAATTTTTCTAAAAGCAGTTCAAAGCCCTAAAGCCATTAAAATACCATGATAAATCATTGTATGATTAGAAATAAAAATATTCGCAATAAATACATCGCCAGGATAAAACATTACAAATAAACCGCATCATAAATTAAATACACTTAAATATGATAAGAAAGCATTAGATGCTTTTTCATATTTTGAAGGAATTAATAAATAAATAGGAATGATATAAAGTGGCATCGAACAAAGCATTAAAGGTATAAATTCTGGATGATTTTTTCATGTTGAAAAATCTCTTCCTGAACCATAAATTTGTTTTAAAAGTTCTACTACAAACAAAATTAATCAAAATGAAAAAAAGATTAATTTTGTATTACCTTTAGAAGGGTTTTTAAAAAATATAATCATTAAAGTAGCTATTAAAATAAAAACGCCAAATCAAATTAAATGAAATAAACCATATGCTTTGGGACTACCATTAGCAAATTCTTTGCTAAATGATAAATATAATTTATTTTCTTGAAATGGAGACAAAGTTTTTGTTGCTAATGATAAAAAATCTGTCATATTTCATATCCTTTCAGTTAAATAAATATCTAAAAAATATATGAATATGATAGCACTTTATTTTTAAAAGGAAAATTTTAAGGGGTTTTATAGTATATTTATTTATATTAAATAAGCAATAAATTTCATTTGAGGTAATTATGAACAAAAAAAAGAATTTAAAATTTTTATTACCAAGTTTAATAGTAGGAATGGTTATTCCTAGTTTTTCTGCTTCATGCTGTTGTAAAAAAGTTCCTAATGAAGAAAACAAAATTAATTGAAAAATTGAAAATTACAAAAATAAAATCAATTACCTTTTAAATTTAAATAAAAGTAATTTTAAAAATGATGAACAATTATTAAATTTAAAAAATGAAATTGAAAGCATTTCAAAAAATAAAGTAAATGTTAAAGAAAAAATAGATCTTTTTAAAGATCATTTAGTTAAATTTGATGAAGATAAATATATTCAAAATTTTGAAAAATATCTCAATTTGCATGAATTATTACCTCTTTTAAAAACTAGAATTGAAGATTTAAAGAAGGAACTAGAAAAAATTAATCAACAAGAAATAGGTAAAGAATTAGATTTAAAATTCCAATCATTAAGTGTTTCTTTATTAGATGTTAAATCAAACCCCAAATTTACTATAAATCAAAAAATGGAAGATTTAAACTATAAAAAAATTGCTTTAGATGTTGTAGGTGAAAAAGTTGAAAAACTTTTTGCTCCACATAAAAAACAAGCAATACAAGAAATTAAAACTTTAGTTTCCAATTTATTAACAATTGTAAAAGAATGAAATACTATTGATATAGATCCAGAAGATGCTAATGAAAAAGATGATTATGAACAAAGTATTCTATTTAAAATTGAAAAACAGCAACTTAATTTAAAAGATCAAAGTTTTGCTGAATTAGTTAAAACTAAAAATCTTTTAAACAAAATTGCTATAAATATAAATTCTATTAAAGATAACAATATTGATAATTTATTAACCCAATTACAAGAAGGATTTGAAAATATCAACGCTCTAATTGACCAAAAAAATAAAAATGGTGAATTATTATTTGAAATAACGAATGAAGAAAAAAGTAAATTACTTGAAGCACAAAAAATATATAAAGAAATTAAAAAAGATATTTTAAATTATGAAACCACTCAAGTTATTGAGTCAAAAAATAAATTAGATCAAATTGTTAATGACATAAATTTAATAATCAACAAATATGAAATGATTTTAGCAAAAGATTCATTAAAATTTGCTATCGAAGAAGCTAATTTGTGGTTATCTGATGCAACTGGTCAAGCTGCTGGTATATCTAATTACAAATTACTAGAAATAGAAATTAATAAGGCCAAAAATCAAACTTATGTTGATTCTTTAACTTATCAACAAATTAATGAATTAGTTCAAAATATTGAAAAAATAATCAATAATTGTATGCTTCATTATACTTTAAGAAAATCTATTGATGAATTAATTATTAATTCTAATGAAATTATTGAAGAATGAAAAGTATTAGGTAATAATCAAAATGCTCAAGATTTGCAACAAATTATTGATCAAAATAAATACATAAATGATGAAAATTTAACTATTCAAGAATTAGAAATTAAAGAGAAAAAAATAAAAGAAGCAAAAGATAAATCATTTGTATCTTTATATAAAACTAAATTCTATGCTAAATTTACTGAAGCAACTGAAGTTTTTGAAAATCTAAAAACTAAAGGTTTACTAGATGATGCAGAAGAATTAGATCAATTAATAAAAACTACTAAACAAAAAATTATTGATGGGGAATATGGTTCAGATAACTACAAAGATGAATATCAATTTTTTGTAGATAAAATAGAACAATATAAAAAATTACTTTAACAATAAAAACCATACTTAAAAAAACAAGTATGGTTTTTATTGATTTACTTAAATATTTTATTTGTTAAAATAAAATATGAATGACGATGGTTGCTCGAGTGGTTGAAGAGGATAGTCTCGAAAACTATTAATGAAGTTTTTCATTCAAGGGTTCAAATCCCTTACCATCGGCCATTTTTTATTTTAGTCTTCTTTTCAATGCTTCTTGCAAATGAATATAATATTTTCCTTTATTATCTTTTCAATAAGCTTCAAAATCTTCAATATATCTTGTCATTGATAAATTAAGAGTATATACAATTTTTGGATTATTTATGTATTTTATAGCTTGTTCTGGTAAAAAATTATAATCATTACCGTCTATTAAAGCATTAAGTCTAACAATGTTTTGAACTAATTTTAAAGTTGTTAAATAAAACTTATATTTATCTCCTCTTGCAGCTATTCTAGATAGATTAGAAGATAAATAATCTGTTTCTCCAATTAAATCTAAATATAATTCAATCTCATCTACAATTTCTTTTTTAGATAAATATTTAATTTTTTTAATACTTGGTGCATTAATTAGGGGAACTTTATTAAATTCTTTTATTTTAGATTGATATATTATTTTATGTGCATCTTCAAGTTTAGAAAAAATTGCTAAGTCAAACAATGTGTCATCAATAATTAAAGATACAACATTTTTTCTTTTCAAAATAGAATCTATCTTGGAATCATTAGTTAAAAGATTCCTTAATGATAAAGCATTGATAGGGGAAATTACTGCTATATTAATGTCAGAATATCTATTAAAATTACCATTAACTAATGAACCTGTTAAAAATGCTGAATCTAAATAGATATCTTCCAATTTGTTTTTAATATAATCAAAAGCTATAATTTTATTTAATGGAATATTTTCAAAATCATTTATAGAACTAATGTTAAATATTAAGTTACTATAACCAAATCAAATATTATTTATTTGATTACTTTCTTCTTTTTTAGCATAATCATTTATTCCATCAATTAAATTCTTTTCAGAAAAATTAAAATATGGAATTTCTTCATATTTTTCTGGTATTAAAGTTTCTAAACATTTTTCTTTTGGAGTATTAACATAAAAAACATAAGTTGAAAGAGGATCTATTTTATTTAAAATTAAATTTAAATTTTCTTCTAATCCAGAAAACTCAACTATACAATTTTTTGTTTTTAAAATTTGTTTCAAAAGTTGTTTAAAAACTAATTTTTCTTTATCTTTTGTGAAAGAACCATATTTTTCTCTAATATTATCAATAGAAATAACTTCAAAATTAGTTAATTCTTTTAATTTTTGAACATATAATGATTTTCCTGAATTTATATTTCCAACAACAAAAAATCTTATAAAATTTTTTCCTTTAAAAACTTTAATTTTATGTGTTTTTAGATAAATAAATATTGTAATAATAGACATTAGTGAATATAATAAAATTGCATTATGTAATATTATTATCAAAATATTTTCATTAAAATTAAATGAAATATTTATAGTAAGTAAATATAAAATAATGGAAGCTATAAAGATAAAAAGTTTTTGGATTATCAAAATATGAACAATTCCACTAGATAATATAAAAGTGTTAACAGCAATATTAATTATAAAGATAACAAAACTTAATAAATAAATAAAATAAATATTAATATCAATATTTTCTTTTTTTATAAAATAAATTCCAATAGAAATAGATAAAAGAAAAATAAAAATAAACAAAAAATTATAAAAATTATTTTTTAATGAATTAAAATGTTTCTTTCCTGTTTCTTTTGAAATTCAAAATATTAATGGAGAAAATAAAACTATAAAATTTAAATAATTATTTTCTAAAATAGAACTTAATTTATTATTAAACATATTTTTTAAAAAAACATAATAAGCAATTATTTGTAATGAAAAAATTATTAAATTAAATATGATTTTTTTTAAATCCTTTTTTAAAAAATAAAAAGTAATTTTTTTATGAATAATTTTTGTTTTATTAACCTTTAATTTAATTAAATAAGTTAAAAGTATAGATATTAAAAAAATAGATAAAGACAAAGTTTTAGAAATATTTTTTAAGATCATTTCATTCATTGAAATGTGAATAAATTTTTGAAATGTAAAATCAAAAAGAATATTAAAAGATATATAAATCAAAAATAAAATAATAAATAAATAATTTTTATTTTGAAAGCACAAATAAATAAAGAACATTGATGAAATTAAAATCAAAAAATAATTTAAGTTGTTAATCTCAAAATTTAAAATAATATCTAAATTTTTAAAAATGTTTTTGAAATTTTGATCAATAAATTTTAAAGTAAAAGGAATAAACATTCCTATTAAAATAAAAATAGATAAAGAAATAAATAACATAAACAAAAAGAAATTTTTAAAATAATTGTCTGTGTTTTCCTTATCATTTAATTCTTTTCCTAAAAGAAAAAATGAAGAAAAAATTGATGTTGGTATTAATATGAAATAAATTATTTTTATATAAATAAATTGATTATTTAATAAATTAAAATTTTCAATTGAATTAGAATTAACTTTAAAAACATCTTTTCAAAAAATTTGTTGATAAAACAATACAAACAAACTAATTAAAAAAATAGGCAATATAAATTGTCAATCTATTTTTTTAAAATACTTTTTAAATTTCATATTTCTCTCTCTTTCATCTATACTCAATATTATTAATAATATTGTAATAAATTAAACAAAAAAGTATCAATTACGATACTTTTTTGATATGGTGCGCAAAGAGGGACTTGAACCCTCATGCTGTAAAGCACTAGAGCCTAAATCTAGCGTGTCTGCCAATTCCACCATTCGCGCAAAAATTGATTAATTGGTATGCTTTATACATTTTTTACATTAAATAAAAAATGTATCCTATTGGATGCATATATGGTGCCGTCTATAGGACTCGAACCTACGACCTACTGATTACAAGTCAGTTGCTCTACCAACTGAGCTAAGACGGCTTAAATGGTCGAAGATAAGGGGCTCGAACCCATGACCTACGCCTTGTAAGGGCGCCGCTCTCCCAACTGAGCTAATCTTCGAAAATGGTAGTCTGTACGGGAATCGAACCCGTGCGTGCATGGATGAAAACCATGTGTGTTAACCGCTTCACCAACAGACCAAATATGGCGCCGATTATAGGGTTTGAACCTACGACCAACTGGTTAACAGCCAGCTGCTCTACCGCTGAGCTAAATCGGCAATAATAAATGCTTTTCTATTATATATAAAAATATAACTTCTATATTTTATATAATAATTTAATTTTTTTATAAAAATTTTGTAAGAAAAAACATTTGTTTTATTTTGAAGAAAATTCCTCTTCAAATTCTGGTTTTTGTGTTTCTACTGTTGGTATAAATTCATCATCATTAACACATAACATTAAAATTCCACCCACTAATGAGCAAAATAACAAGGTAATAATCCCCATACTTGTTAAATCTTTTCTTGATTTTGCTTTATTAATTGTTTGTAAAGCTAAAATACCAACAATCACAGGAATGATCAATCAACAAAGTAAAACCATACCTATGATAATAAAAATTTTTGCTACTTTTAACATAAAAAAATTATATATAAAAGTAAAATAAACATTTTCAAAATATTAATAATCTATAATTAATTACATACTATATTTGTTAGTTATTAAATTAAAATTGGAGGAATATATGAAAATAGGTTCATATAAAGATGCTTTAAATGCTATTAAAAAATATGATAATATTATTATCTTTCATCACATAAGACCTGATGGAGATTGTTTAGGTTCACAAGCAGGATTAGCTGAATTAATTAGACTTAATTTTCCAAAAAAGAAAGTTTTTACTATTGGAGATAATGTTCACACATTTGATTTTATGAACTATTATTACCATCCTTTAGAAATGATTGATTACAATAATTCTTTAGGAATAGTTGTAGATGCTTCGAGTTCAGATAGAATTGAATGTTCAAAATTATTACTTGAAAAAAAATTTAGTGCAACTTTAAGAATAGATCATCATCCCAATGGCAGTGACATTGAATATGACTATCTATGGGTAGATGAACACTATGTAGCAGCTGCAGAAATGATTGCAGAACTATCAAAATTATCTAAATGAAAAATTAATGAAAAAGCTGCAAAACATATATTTTTAGGAATGGTAACTGATTCTGGAAGATTTTTATTCCCTGATACTTCTGCAAGAACCCATGAACTTGCTTCCTACCTATATGAAAAAGGCAAAATGAATCCTCAACCTATATTTAAAGAATTAAACAAAAGAACAATGAAAGAAATTAAATACATTGGTGAAATTCTTTCTAATTTTAAAAAAGAAGGTAGAGTTTTATATTTTAATGTTACAGAAGAAATACTTAAAAAATATGAAATGAATGATTTAGAAGCAGCAATTTATGTAAATGAATTAGGTAACATTGAAGATAATTCTTGCTGAGCATTCTTTATTCAACTAAAAGATGGAAATATTAGAGGAAGATTAAGATCTAATGGCCCTAAAGTTAATGAAATCGCTAAATTACATAATGGTGGGGGGCATGATAATGCTGCTGGTTGTATGTTAACTTCATGAGATGAAGTTCCTACAGTTTTAGCTGAATTAAATAATTTAATTAAGGAGTTTGGAAAATAATATGGCAAATTCACATATGCAAATAGGAAGTTTAAATGAAGCAACTGAAAAAATTAAACAATATGATTCAATAGTAATCTTCCATCATATTAGACCTGATGGAGATTGTTTAGGTTCACAAGCAGGATTAGCTGAACTTATTAAAACTAATTTTCCTAAGAAAAAAGTTTATAAAGTTGGTGATGCAAATGGATCATTTAGTTTTTTAAATTTAACTTTTGATAAAAATATAACTAATGAAATTTTAAAAAAATCTTTAGCTATTATTCCAGATGCTAACTTTAAAGAAAGAATTCAAAATCGTGAACTTTTAGATAAAAATTTATTTGCTGAAACTTTAAGAATAGACCATCATCCTAATGAAGATGACTTAGATAAGTGTACACGTTGAGTAGAATCTAATCGTATTGCAGCAGCAGAAATGGTTGCAGATTTAGCATACACAAATAAATGAAAAGTTACACCTTATGCAGCAAAATGTATTTTTACAGGCATAGTAACTGATTCTGGAAGTTTTAGATATAGTGATACTTCCGCAAGAACTCACTTTTTAGCTTCATTTTTATATGAGTCTGGTTTAAATACTGATGATGTTTTTTCAGGATTATCAGCTACTAGTCTTGAAGATATTAAATTAACTCAAATATTATTAAGTAATTTAAAAACCAATGGCAAAGTGGCTTATACAACTATTGATTTAAAAACCACAAAAGAATTAAATAAAAAACCTAATGATGTTGTAAGACCTAATATGATAGGAAATATTAAAGGCTATCCATTATGAGTTCAATTTAGCGAAGAAGAAGATGGAAGAATCCGTACTGAATTTAGATCTAATGGTCCATGTGTAAGAAATGTTGCAATCAAATGAAATGGTGGGGGGCATGAAAGAGCTTCTGGAGCCATTTTAAATTCATTTAAAGATGTAGAAAAAGTTGTAGAAGATTGCAATTTAGAAGTTTTAAGATGAGAACGTGAAGGAAATGAAAACCAAGTAAAATAAAATGTAGGAAACCCTACATTTTTTTATTTAATGACAATCAATAAATGTGACTTTTACCATATTTTTTATATTTATAAATTGTAAAACCATTAGGAATAATAATGCTATTTGGATCATTTGTTTCCATAATTAATAAACCATTATTATGTAAACAATTAGAATTGATAACTTCAACTAATGTTTCATTAATAAGTGAATAATCAAGAAAAGGAGCATCAAAAAAAATAAAATCAAATTTTAAATTAATTGCTTTTTCTTTTAGAAAAGAAATAACATCACCTTTATATAAATCAAAATTTTCAATTCCTAAAGCATTAATATTTTTAATAATTACTTCTTGAGGAATCTTATTTTTTTCAACACCTATCGCCTTACAAGCACTATTACTGAGTGCTTCAATAGACAAAGAACCACTACCACAACAAAGATCTAAAACCACCGATCCTTCTAAATCAAATCTAATTGAATTAAAAATCGCTTCTTTATTTTTATCAGTAGTAGGTCTAGTGATTTCTAAAGGTGGTTGTTCCAATATTCTATGTCTATATTTGCCTGAAATTACTCTTAACATAATATAAAAATTATAAATTGTATTTCTAAAAAACAAAATATCTTATTTATATTTTTTACAAAAAATACTATAAAATAGTTAAATACAAAAAAATATAAATTTTATTTGCTATACCATTATATGGTTAAATTTATATATTATTTATAATATATAATATTGAATATGAAAAAAGAAACTTTTGATTATGACTCCATTCATATAGTTAAACTACCTAATAATGTACTTAGAAAAATTTCTAAAGATGTTCCAATTCCTTTATCTCAAGAAGATATAGATTTAGCAGAAAAAATGATTTTTCATATTGATGATAGCCAAAAAGATGATTCAAAATTTCAAGCAGGTGTAGGTGTGGCTGCAGTTCAATATGGAATTTTAAAAAGGGTTTTTTATATAAATAATCTTTTTGATACCAAAGAAAAAGGAATGCGTGATGTTTTATTTAATCCTAAAATTATTTCTAAATCTAAACAACTTGCTTCCTTATCTGAAGGCGAAGGATGTTTAAGTGTTCCATTAAATTGAAAACATAATCAAGTTCATGGATATGTTCCAAGAAGTTATAGAATTGTAGTTGAAGCATATTCTTATTTTGAGAGAAAATGAAAAATATATGATGTATTTGGTTATAGAGCCATTATTATGCAACATGAATTAGATCATTTAGATGGACATGTGTTCTTTGATAGAATAAATACTGAAAATCCATTTGATAAAGAAGATTTAATAATTATTTAAAAAGGAGAAATTATGCTACAGGATGTAATTATAAATAATAATAAATTAGATAGTTTTTTTAGTGGGTTATTAGATGCGGCAAGCAAACCTTGAATGATGGCCATTCCTATTGTTTTAACAATTATTGTTTTTGCTTTTGGAATAATTTTAGGTATTTTTAGAGGAGTTGTAGGTTTTTTAATAAGTTTTATTGCTAACATCTCAGGTTATATAACAGGAACTTTTACTGCCGGACCTATTCTTGATGGAATTAATAAAAAATTACCAGATAATAATTTTTATCATCAACATTACAATATATTTAAAAGTTTAACAATTCCATTAGTTGTTTTTCTTTTCATTATTTGTTTTGCAATTGCTGGTGAAATTATTTATTGAATTTTAAGGAGGTTGTTATTAAAACCTATGAATATCAATAAAAATAATGGTAAATCAAATGCTGTACATCGAACTCTTGGAGCAACATTAGGAGTAATTAGTGTAGTTCCTGTTGCTATTTTTACAATCAATAGTGCTGCTGTTGTTTCACATAGTAATGTTTATTCTAATTTCAATGATAAATTGGTTCAATATTTAACCTTTAAAAGAGGTAAAGGTTTATCTTCTGAAATGTCATTAGTATCTTCTGGTATGAAACTTTATTTACAAAAAAATGATCATAATGAAAATGGTGTTAAAAACTTTGTAAACCTTATTGGTGGAATGATAAAAATGAATCCTGAAGGGGTTGAGAATGTAGAAAAAGGTTCTAAAAATGAAGAACTAATTAATAAAAGTAAAACTTTTATGAAAGATACTCTAAATTCTGAATTAGGTGAAAAATTTATTGGAAACTTCATTCAAAAATGAAGAATATCTGGAGGTAAAAACTTTAATAAAAAAGATATTGAAGATATAACCCAAAAGAAAATAGATGATACTATCAAAAAAATTGGAACTATTGGTGGTGTAACTGAAAAAGGTAAAGAAAGATTTGCTAATGCTATCAAAAGTACTTTAGGTGAAGAATATACCAAAAATAAAGAATTAGTTGATCAAAAAATTAAAATGATTTCAGATTCCTTATTTAAATAAACTACAAAAAATCTTGTTTTTTAGCAAGGTTTTTTTATTATTTTTTATATATAACATATAATAAATAATTATGGAAAAATCAATGTATAACTCTATATCTAAAATCAATGAAAAATATGATGAACTAATAAAAAAACTAGAAACTAAGGAAGTTGTTGAAAATATTAAACTTTTTACCAAAATTACAAGAGAAGCAAATTCAATTAAAGATATTGCCAGAGTATTTAAACAATACATAAACGCTGAAAATAACTTATTAACTGCTAAAGAACTTTTAAATGAAAAAGACAAAGATATCATAGAATTAGCTAAAAATGAAATTGATTTATACAATGAACAAATGAAAAAATATGAAGATGAATTAAAAATTTTAATTCTTCCTAAAGATGAATCTGATGAAAGAGATGTAATTATTGAAATAAGAGGAGCAGCTGGTGGAGATGAAGCAAACATTTTTGCTGGTGATTTATTCAAAATGTATTCAAAATGAGGAGTTGATAATGGATATAAAATAAAAATTATCGATTCTTCAACTGCTGTAGCTGGTGGTTTTACTCAAATTGTTTTTTCTGTTAAAGGAGAAAGAACTTTTGCTAAATTAAAATTTGAATCAGGAGCACATAGAGTTCAAAGAATTCCTGTAACTGAAACTCAAGGTAGAATACATACCTCAACTGCTACTGTTACTGTTATTCCTGAAATTGATGATGATGTAGAAATAGAAATTAATCCACAAGATATTAAAATTGATACTTATCGATCTTCAGGTGCTGGAGGTCAATCAGTTAATACGACTGATTCTGCTGTAAGAATCACACATATTCCTAGTGGAATTGTTGTTTCTTCTCAAGATGAAAGATCTCAAATTCAAAATCGTGCAGTTGCAATGACTATTTTAAAATCAAAATTATATGAATTAGAAATTCAAAAAAAACAAGCAGAAGAAAAAGGATATAGAAAATTAGCTGGTCATGGGGATAGAAGTGAAAAAATAAGAACATATAACTATCCTCAAGATAGAGTAACAGATCATAGAATTGGTTTTTCAACAAGTTTAAAAGTTGTAGTTGAAGGAAAATTAAATCCAATAATAGACGCATTACTAGCAGAAGAACAAAAACAAAAAATTGAAGAAGTAAATTTATAATGGCTACTAAAGATGAATTACTTTTAGAAAAAAGAAGATACGGACTTGAAGAAACTATATCACCAGAAGAACTGGAAAAACTATCACTAGGATACCCTATTCAAAAAATTATGGGATATATAGAAAGTGATAACATAAAAATTAAATTAGATAGAAAAGTTTTAATCCCTAGATATGAAACTATGGAACTTGTTGATATTATAAAAAATAATTATTTAAAAAATAATATAAAAGTATTAGATATATGTTGCGGTTCCGGATATATTGGACTAGCATTAAAAAAACATAATCCTTCAATTGAAGTATATGCTTCAGATATTGATGAAGAATCTATTTTGTCAACACAAGAAAATGCCATTTTAAACAATTTAAAAATTAATATATATAAATCTGATTTGTTTGAAAAAATACCCAAAATTAAATTTGATTTAATTATTTCAAATCCACCTTATCTAGACAAAAGTGATATTTTAGATAAGTCTGTATTAAATTTTGAACCTCATAATGCATTATTTGCTAAAGAAAATGGTTTCTTTTTTTATAAAAAAATCTTACAAAAATATTCTAATTTTCTTAAAAAGAATGGATATATTTTTTTTGAAATAAACCCTATTCATAGTGAAATTTGAAAAAAAATTAAAAATGCACAAATACTAAAAGATATAAATAATAAAAATAGATTTGTAATTATAAAAAACTAAATTTTAAAGATTCCAAAAGTAAAATACACCTAGAAAAAATCTAGATGTATTTTTACTACCTTTTTTGTATAAAATTTAAGTGTAAATCACTAAACAAAAAAACTTATGAATATAAGTATAAACATTTTATAAGGAGTATATTTTCTAGTTAAATTTTTGATAAATTTAACTAGAAAAATTTTAAAAACTAATATTTTGTTAATATTTTGATAAGCACTTAAAATAGAGGTATTTTACTTTTGGAATTTATAATAATTTATTTTTTAATATATTCATTACCTAATTTAGGTGGTTTTTTTATTGCATTTTTTATTAAAACATAGAATTATTTTTTATAAAGTTTCATTGTATCTTCTAATAAATTCATTAAACAAATTGAAAATAAAAGCAAGTTGCATATTACCATTAATTTCAATTTCATTTTGAGCACTTTCAGTTAATTGTAATTCTGAAAGTTTATCTTCTGCAATAGAAACAGCTCTAATTAAAAAAGCATTGATATTTTGTTTATTTCAGTTTTCAGGTTCATCTACATCTATTTCAATTTTATTTTTATTTTTTGAATCTTCAAGATTTTTAATTATTATTATGCTTCTTTTATCTAAAGTTTCTTTTCAATCAATTTCTATCATTATTTACCTTCTTTCATTTTTTTTATTTTACATTCATGTGCTTGTTGTCTCCTATAAAAAGCTTCCATACTTCCTTCAAGATACAATGATTGTGGGGTATCCATTTTTTGATTATTATCAATTTTTTCATTTAATATAAATTTATTTTCAAATTTTTCATTAAACATATCTGTGGTAATTGTATTTCCATCTATTAAAGTTCCAATATTAGCATTGTGGGTTACAATAAAAACTTGTTTTCCAGCTTTTACTTGTTCATTTAATAAAGGCACAATTTTTTCATAAATAGTTTTATTATCTAAATTATCTTCTACTTGATCTAATAATAAATATTGTTCATTAGATACATTAGATAAAGTTTTAATAGCATGAGTAACTCCAAATAAAGTTTTTTGTCCGGTAGATAAGTTTTTATATTCTTCATCACCAGCATATACTTTAATTTTATCTTTAATTAAATCTTTGACTATTTTTTTTATATCATAAGAATTTTTTATTGAACCTAATAATACATCTGCAACAGTGTGAGTTTTGTTAGATGAATTAACTCATTTATTCAAAATAGAATATTTTTCTTCTTCTAAGTCTTCATTCAATATAAATTTTTCTAGTCTATATTCAATATTTTCATTTTGAGGATCTTTTTCATTTAACTCTCAATTGATATTAATATCTTTTTTTATTATTTGTTGATATTTATTTTTCATTTGTTTTAAAATAATCCCCATATTTTTAAAATAATCTATTAAAGTAGCTTTATCAACTTCAGCTTTTTTGTCATATTCCAATTGTTGAGTAAATTCATTTTTTGCTTTTTTAAAACTTAATGAAAAACAATTTAATGCTTTTTTATTTTTATTTAATGCTTCTAAATATTTTTTATAAATTGTAATAGATTTTGTGTTTTGTTCTATATCTAAGTTTAATTGTTTATAAAAATCTTTTTTAATTTGTTCATTTGTTTCAAATATTATTTCATTATTGTTTTCAAACAATAAATCTTTATATTTTAAATTTAGACTTTTTATATTTTGAATAATATCTTCAATTTTTGATTGTTTTTGATCTATTTTATTTTCTTCATTTTCAATTGAATAATCTAATAGTGCTAAATTTTGTGAGAAAAGATTTTCATATAAACTAAAATCTTTTTGAAATATGATTCCTAATGGTAATGGTTTTTCTTGCAAAAGAGTATATTGTTGTTGTTCTTTAAAGAGTTCTTCAAAATCATTAAAATCTCTTAACATATCATTACTATAAGATATTTTTTCTACAAATCTTTTTAATGCTTGTTCTTTTTGCTTTTCAATATGTTCAGATGAATCTAATGAATTTTTTCTATTATCATTTTGACTAATGAAACCAGGAAGTTTTTTTTGAATTTCTAATATTCCTTTTTCTTTAGTATTATCTCTACTTTCTGATTCATAAATATAAACAAAATCTTGTGCATTAATTTCTGTATCATCTATATTTATAGATGCTATTTCAAAATTTGCTTTATTTCGTAATCAATCATAACCATTTTTAAATATTTTTTTATTAACTATTGCTTCAGCAATAATTTGTAATAAAGTACTTTTTCCTGTACCTTTTTCTCCAACAATAATATTTACTGGATTATCTAAATTTAAAGTCAAGGTTTTATAATTATTCTTTATTTTTATATTTTTTATCATATTCCAACCTCTTGAAGCTTGTTGTTTTTTATATTGTTTTTAATTTCTTTATAAGTTAAATTATTTGAATCTTCTACTTGAATATAAGAACAGTATTTTCCATATTGAGGGTATTTACTTCATGTGTGAGTATCGCTAAAATATACAACTGGAATTTGATTATTTTCTTGTAATATTTTTTTCTTGTTCTTACTATTAAAATCTGTGACATCTAAAGCATCAATTTGCTTATTTTTTATATCGTCTCAACTCATATTATCTTGAGCTTTTCCAGCATGCGGAAAAACCATAAAATCAAAACCATACTGATTAAATAAATTTATTGCTTCTTCATAAGTAAATTTATTATTATTGAATCTAAATTCTTTTGTTGTCAATTGGTGCAATTTTTCTAAATCATTTTCTGGATTGAAAATAAAGATTGATTGTCCTATTTGATTATTAAATTTTCTTAAATTAACTTCAATCCCGGGTAAAAGTAAAATATCAATTTTTTGTTCTTTAATTATTTGTTGTCTTTTTAAGTAACTATCTAAATAAAAATTGTCATGATCAGCAAATGATGTTATTCTAACTCTATGTTTTTGTAATATTAATAATTTTTCTAAATCAGATTCTGAAGATATGTTACTACCAGTAAATGAAGAATCAGTGGAATGAACATGCAAGTCTATTTTTACTCAATCCATAAGTACCTTTCTATCTTAAAATAAATTAAGATTTATTTTATTTTTTTTAGAAAATAAGTAATCATAAATTTCTTCATATTTACTTACAGAAATAACTTTTGTGTCATTAGATAATATAAATTTTTTAATATCTTCAATATCACTTTCATTGCTTTTTGGTATAAAAATGATATTGTTTTTATTTTCTATAGCCCCTAATATTTTATTTTTTATACCACCAACTGGATAAACAAAACCTTTAGAAGTTATTTCACCAGTCATAGCTATTTTTTCAGAAATAGCCAATCCTTTTAATTCTGATAAAATTCCTGTTACTAGAGCTATTCCAGCACTTGGACCATCTTTTTCAAAACTTCCAGGCATATTTAATACAATTTTTAAATTATTAAAGTTTATATTGTTTAAACCAAATTTTTCAGTGTTATTTTTAATATAAGCAATTGCTACCATTAAAGATTCTTTAGTTGATTCTTTAATAGAACCTAAACATTCAACTTCAAAATGGTCATTTTTAATTATGGTGACTTCAGTTTCAGATACACCACCTCCACCAATTCGTGTAACATAAAGGGTATTAACTAATCCAGGTGTGTTGCATTCATTATTTTTAACATTATGATTTTCTATTTTTCCTAAGATTTTAGAAATGTTATCAAATGTAAATTCATAACTAGTAATTTGTTTTTCATTAATTAATTTTTGTATATGGTGTGCTAATTCAATTAAAGTTGCTTTTAATTTTCTAACGCTACCTTCTCCATCAGTATAATTTTTTATGATATATTCAATAGCCTCATCATCAAATGAAAATAATTTGTTATTTAATATTTCTTCTTTACGTATTCTAGGTATTAATATTTTTTTTGCTATTGATATTTTTTCTAATTTAGTATAAGGTTGTAAATTAATAACTTTACATCTATTTAATATTTCTGGTTTTATTTGTTCTATATAGTTAGCTGTTAATATAAAAATTGTTTCCGATAAATCATATGGAATTTCTAAAAAGTTATCCTTATAGTTTTTGTTTTGTTCAGGGTCTAAAATATCTAATAAAAGTGAATCTAATGATGCACCTTCTGCAAGACCACCTTTATTTCCCATTTTATCCACTTCATCTAATAGGATTACAGGATTAGAAGTTTTGGCATTTTGATAAGCTTTTATTAAAACTCCAGAATGAGAAGATTTATATGCTCTACTGCAACCTTTTATGAATATATCATCAGAGCTTAAACCATTTAATGAAATTTTTTCAAATTTTCTATCTAAAGCATATGCAATAGTTTTTGCAATTTGGGTTTTTCCTACACCAGGAGGACCAACTAATAAAATTGGTTGATATTTACAGATATCCCCAAGCTTACTATCAAACATTTTAGGTGCTAATAAAATGTTTTCATTGTTTTTAAATGTAATAAGATTATTATTTATTTTTTTTCTTTTATAGATCATGGAATGAATTAAATCTAAAATTTGATTTTTTATTTCAGATTGTCCATAGAAATATTCATCAAATCTTTTATTAATTTCATTGATATTGTAATTTTCTTTAGCAATAATTTTTCAAGGTAAATCTTTTATTAAGTTAGTTACTCTTTGAGTATAGCTGCTTTCTGACATAAACCCTTCACTATTTCCATATTGAGGGTTCAATTTTTCTAGTTCTTCTAGAACATATTCAGGATATTTATCCTTTAAATCATATTTATATTCTAAGCAATAAATATTATTTTTTTTATCAAAACTTTGTTTTGATTCTGTTGTGAACTTCATTTTAAGTCCATCCTTTCATTTTTTAATTAATAGCAAGAAAATTTAAAAAAATGAATTTTTAAAATTTATTAGTATAGATTCATATACAAAAATTTGTATTAAAAAATAACCTAATCAAATCGCTATTATTTTGTGTAATGAACTTAAGAATGATATTAAATTGAAACAAATCAATTATCTTTATTCATGCTTGACTTATGAAATTTTCTAGCCAATAAAGGGTGAAAATATATTAAGTTTAGCAATTGTCATATCATATTGATAAGTTATTACATAAAAAGTATAGCACATTTTTTAATATATAAATTCCAATATAAATTCCAAAAGTAAAATAACTCTAATTTAAGTACTTATTAAAAAGTTAAATTTATTAAATTCTGAAAATGAAAATGTTTTATTGTATTTTAAGCTTTTATTTGGAAATAATTTTAATCATTATGATGATAATAAAATCTTATAAATAGATATTAAATTATGGTTATTCAATACTTATAATTTTTATTATAAGAAGTATTATTAAAAGTTTTAACAATTATTATGAATTGTCTACTAATTTAACAGAACCATTTAAATATTTAATTTAAAAACTAGTATATGTCAATATTTTGGAGTTGTATAATTCATATAGGTACTAGGTACTTGTAGAACTTTTTATATTAAAAATTCAAGTGCAATACAATTAAATTTTATTTTGATTGTATTGCACTTGAATTTTTAATTAAGAAATAGGATCCATAAAACTTAAATCCTATTTTAAAAATTAATTTTTTTTCCATATTTATCTATATTTTAGATAAATTAGTTAATTTTATTTAATTTATTATTAAAATTATAATTTTGAAAATTTAAATTTTTATTTTCTCTTTTAAGAATATATTCAAATAAATTTTCATCCAATTCTTTAATAAAATGTTTAAATATAGCATATATTAATTTATGTGGTATAGCACTTGCAGGACCAGATTCTGATAGTTGTTCATTTACCATTTTATTTTTCTGATTAATTTGTTTACCTGAACGCATAACAAAATCCATTGCTCCCATTCCTGAATTTGTATTTCTAGCTTTTATCATTTTTTTTAAAGAAGCAATTCCTATCATTCTACTATCCAAAGAAAAATTTACCTTTACATTTGGGTCATCTTTTAAAACATAATATTTTTGTCCATCTATAATTTTAATTTCATATGGAGGGACTATTTTACCTTTTTCTAAATTCATTTTTATATTAGATAAAAAAATAGTGGGTTTAGAAGTTAAAAAACCATATTTACCTAGTGAAGCTTCATTTAAGAAAAGATTTTTTTCAAAAAAATATGATTTGTTATATTTAATATATTTTCACATTAAAGAGTGTTTTGGATTTTCTATATATCAATATTTAGGTTTATAGAATTCAATTAGTTTTATTGTGTTATCTATACAACGTTGACCCAATCTTTTTATAAATAATTGAACTTCACCATTTAAATTTTTAGTAAAACCACCTTTTAATTTTTCAAATTCTTCTAATGTTCTTTCAGTTAAAGAAGTTTTAGTTTCATCTTCATATTTTCAAAAACAAGTCCCCCCACCTTTCATATTTAAAACACAAGAAAAAGATTGACAAAGCGGGGAAGCAACAATAATATCGGGATGAGGGAAATTTTTCATTTTATCTATAATGTTATCTTGTGATAAATCAATTTTAATATGATTTTTTCTAATAGGTTCAGTTACATCAAAAGTATAAATTTCAAAATATTCTTCTAAATCAAATTCTTTTATTGTATTGAAAACACTATTTTGACCACCACCAAATAAGTCTCAAACAATATATTTAGTTTTCATTTATTTCTCCTTCATTTATATAAAAATTTAATAAATCATCAATATTGTTTAGAAAATTTGTAGATTTTAGGTAAGTTAAAAATTGCTCATATAAATTTTCATTTTTTAAAGAATTAATAATATTTTCAAAAGTTTCTTTTGATAATTTTTTATCAGAATTATGAATACTTTGATGACAAATTTGACATAATGGTATTAAATTAATTTTAGAGTGAATAAATTTTCAATTCAATTCTTCTCCCTCATTTAATCATTGTTTTTTAAATAAAGATCTAGGGATAAAATGATGAAAATCAATAGGAACATTTAAATTAGTACCTTCTAATGATTTTTTAGTATTTTCTCAATCTATTTTCATTCTACATTTTGTTTTATTGAATTTATGTACAAAACAAGAATAATTTGAAAGTTCATATAAATCTTTTTTGTATAAATAAGGAATTGCTGGATCATTTTTTGAATGATAAATATTAGAAAATTTATTTTTTGAAAAACTCTCATTAATATTTTTTGACATACTTACATATTCAAATAATTGAGAAAATTCATTATTATCATTTAGTGTAAGAAATATGTATTTAACTTTTTTATTATTTTTTTTATATTGTAAACCTAAAAATTCACTATATATATTTAAATCAGAAAAGTTAAAATTTATAAAACTATTTGAACAATCAACTTTTTTTGAATAATCAAAAAATCAATATGAACTTAATATAAAATGAATTATTTCATTGTTTTGATCTTTATAAGAAGAAATTAATATTACATCTTTTTCATTTTGAGCTTGTTTTAAAAAAGAATCATTTCTTATTCTAATTTGTTCTGGATTTGTTTCTAAACACATAGAAGTTATATGAACAAATATTAGTGAATAATTATCAAGTCTATAATTTGAATTATTTTGTAAAAAATTAAATAAATTAGTTTGAGCAAATTCTTTATAGGATAAATTTATATTTTTTAATTTATTTTGTATATCTTCATATAATTTCATATTAGTAAAATAATACTAAAATAAAACAATATATATAAAAAAAAGAATTATTTATATAGTATTTTTATTCAAATAGAAATTTTTTTTGAAATTATGAAATTTCTGTTTTTAATGGTTTTTTATTTATTAAAAAACAAATAAAAAAATAGGATTCATAAAACTTAAATCCTATTTTTAGAAATTAATTTGTAGAGTAAAAAATGTTTTTTGCTTTTTCGGCAGTTTTTCTCATTGTCCTAAGTTCAGAAAAATATATTTTGCTTCATTTTTTACGACTAACAATATATAAAATACCTGGAAATATTAAAAGTAAAAACAATATTAGAAATGTTTTAAATACAAATTGTTTTTTTAAATATGCTTCTTTTACTTTTAATAAATGAATATTAAATTCTCTTTCTAAAGTAACTAATTCCATATAATTTGCAATATTATTATCTCTATTCATTGTTACTCTAGTATCGGTAACACCAATTGTTTGTCATCCAAAACTTGAAAATAAATCAATTAAATCTTGTTGTTGAAAAGAAAAGTAACTTTTTGTATCAATAACTTTTGTTTCTAAAGCCATAACCCCCCACTTTTTAATAAAAATTAAAAAAACATAGATTGGAAAAATCAAATACAACACAATTTGAATAAAATTTAATTGTGTTGTATTTGATTTTTTTAATATAAAAAGGTTCTATAAACACTGAAAAACTCATATGAGTTATAAAAATCCAAAAATATATCAAATTTTTTATAACAAAATATAACTAAAATTTTGTAGAATAAAAAAACTACATTTAATTAAATAACTAATAATTTTTATTATTGTTGCTTTCAATTAGAACCGTTTTCAATCTATAAGAAGTATAGTTTTAATAATAGATAACAATTTGGTAAAAAAATTATTAACTTTAATTAAAAGTAAAACTGAATATATAAATATTTTATTAAACAAATTTAAAGAAAAAAGAGAATTTTTAGTTAAAAAAGCAAAAAATAGTCTAAAAAAATGGAAAAAAATAAAAAAATTCCCAAAATTAAAATTAATTAAAATTTTTTTAGCTTTTTTACAAAAAATGGACATATATATATGGAGGGCAAAAAATCCTCCAAAAAATCTAATTGTCAATTTTATTTCAACAACATCAATTTTTTTATTTTAAAACACAAGGTTTTAATTAATTTCCAATTTTATTCATATATTTTTAAATAAATTTAAATTCTTAAATAACAAAATTATCTTTTTATTTCAAATAACTTTAAAAATTGAGCATTTGTAATTTTCTTTCTTTATAAACCTTACCTTTCAAATTTATATGAATAAAAACTCTTCATTTTCATTATTTCCACACCCCCCTTTCTAAATAAAATATCCATATCGAGGTTCAATTGAGAAATTTATTAATTTACTTGTCTTTTAAATATGAAGGAAATAACTTCTATATATGAAAGGCTTTAAAACAAAAAGAAAAAATAAATTTAGATGATGTTAATTTATTTTTAAAAACTTTAGAACAAGAACATATAAAAGTTACAACTATATATGATGATGATTACCCAGAAGTTTTGAAAAAATATGATGCTTTACCATATGTTATTTTTTACAAAGGTGATCTAAATATTTTAAATAATAAAATCATTGCTTTATCAGGTGATTCTTTAGATGAAAATTCATTAAATTTTTTAAATAATTCTTTACCTATATTTTCTAAAAATAATGCTTTAATTATCGGTTCCTACAAAGCATTAGAAAAAAATATTATTGAGTATTATAGAAAAAATGATAAACATATCATTCATGTGTTAGCTTCAGGATTTGATTTTTTTAATCAAGAAATAAAAGAAAATGAGTTATACATAACTCAATATCCTATTGGTTGTAATATTAAATTTGATAGATTAAGAGAAAAAAATTCAATAATAGCTAAAATAGCTGAATCACTTGTTATTTACAATTCAAATATTAAATCTAGTATTCAAAATATGGTTACATATTTTACACAATATGGAAAGGAGGTATACTGCTACCCTAGTTTAAATGAAAACGATGGAAATTTCGCTTTAATTAGAGATGGTGCTCAAATTATAGAAAATTCCATTGAAATATGTTATTACTTATAATTTGTTTCTAAAATTTCTTCTTTCTACAAATATATGTGTTCTATTAATTTTTTTATAATATAAAAACTCCTTTCTAATATTATCCCAATTTAATAATAGTAATAATATATTTGCCTCCTTATATATAAGGAGGTTTTTCAATAAAAATGACTAATATTAAATACAAAGGTATTTAAGTATGCTAATATAATTATTAAATACAAATTTTATTAAAGGAGTAATAATGCTAGAAGTAGATAATCTATCAAAAATTTTTAGTGATAAAAAATTATTTGAAAATGTCACCTTAAAATTTACTGAAGGAAATACATATGGAATTATAGGAGCAAATGGTGCTGGTAAATCTACATTTTTAAAAATATTAGCAGGAGAAGTTGAATCAACTTCTGGTTTTGTAAAAAAAGATAAAAATGCTAGATTAAGTGTACTTTCTCAAGATCATAATGCTTATAATGAAATGATAGTTACAGAAGTAGTTATAATGGGTAATTCAGAATTGCATAAAATTAAAGAAGAAAAAGATGCTATTTATGCTAACCCTAATGCCACTATGGAGGATTATGAAAAAGCCGGAGAATTAGAAGATAAATATGGGGAATTAGGAGGTTGAACTGCTGAAAATGATGCTCAAGAACTTCTTTCCGGTTTAAATATTCCAAAAGAAAAATGAGAAGTTCAAATGAAAGAATTAACTGCTAATCAAAAAATAAAGGTTTTATTAGCAAAGGCACTATTTGGTAATCCTGATATTTTAATTATGGATGAACCTACTAACCATTTGGACATTCATTCTATTAAATGACTTGAAAACTTTTTAATTGACTATCCTCATATAGTTATTGTTGTATCTCATGATAGTGATTTTTTAGATTCTATATGTACTCATATTGTTGATATAGATTACAATGAAGCTAAAATGTATACAGGTAATTACTCTTTTTGAAAACAATCTTCTGAATTAGCAAAAGAAATGATGAAACAATCTAATGAGAAAAAAGAAGTTCAAATTGAAAAATTAAAAACTTTTATTGCTCGTTTCTCTGCCAATGCTTCAAAATCTAGACAAGCAACTAGTCGTAAAAAACTTTTAGATAAAATTACTCTTGATGAAATTAAACCTTCTAATCGTAAATATCCTTATATAGCATGAGAATTAAATCGTGATTTAGGAAAAGATGTTTTAACAGTTGAAAATTTAAGTTATAAAAATCCTAATGGTGAATATTTATTTAGGGATGTTTCTTTTACCTTAGCAAGAGGTGAAAAAATGGCTCTTTTAGGGGAAGATGACATTGCTAAAACTAAATTATTACAATGTTTAGTAGGTGAAATAAAGCCCACTTCTGGAAGTATAAAATGAGGTCAAACTATTAAAAATAGTTATTATCCAAATGATAATAGTAAATATTTTAATGAAGATATGACCATTATTGAATGATTATCAAAATGGCCATTAGAAAATACAACTGAAGAAACTAGAGATGTTTCTGATCAAAGAATGCGTGGTTTTTTAGGAAGAATGTTATTTTCAAATGATTCTGTCTTTAAAAAAGTTTCAGTCACATCAGGGGGAGAAAAAGCAAGGCTAATGTTCTCAAGAATGATGCTTTTAGAAGCAAATTTTATCATTTTAGATCAACCACTTGATCATTTAGATACTGAAAGTATTGATTCAGTTATAGAAGGGGTCAAATCATATAAAGGTGGAGCAATATTTACAACTTACAACTCTGCTTTTATAAATAATTGTGCTAATGTAATTTTAGATATAAATCCAAATAATAGTTTTATATTTCATGGTAGCTTAAATGAATATGAAGAAGCTATGGGATGAAATAAAGAAATTAAAAAATAATTTTTATTGTATTTATCTATAAAACAAAAAGAAACAACAAAAATACTTCGTTTCTTTTTTTAATTTTTAAATATTATTATTAATCAACATTAAATTCTTTAGCAAGATTTTTTATAAGGTTTATTAACTTATCAATTCTGTATTTTTCTTCAACAGTATTGTATTTTTCTTCATAAATATTTTTAAGTGTTGCAATATTATATGGAGAACTAAAAAAAGTTAAAAGGTTATTTTTATTTCTTTCTTCTATAATATCTAAAATTTCATTCAAAATAAAACTAGAATATTTAGCATTTTCCAAGCCTAAATTATCAATAATCAGAAAATTAACCTTTTTTAAAAGTTCAATAACTTTTTGATTTTTTTCTTGTTTTTTTTCTTTGCTGTTTTTAACAATATATTGAAATAATTTGTCATTCAAAATATAAGATGTTAATATTTTATTAGAAGCAAAAAAATTAGCAAAAGCTTGCATTAAATAGCTTTTTCCTGAATTAGATTTTCCATATAAATATATACCATCAATATTCCCAAAATTATTTTTTTGTAAAATAGATTTTGTTATATTTTTAAATTCTTTTAATATATTTTTTCTATTACTTGAAGATAAATTAATTGTTTTTAACAAACAATTTTCATCTGGTTCAGAAATATCAGTCAAAATTAAATGAAGAAAACGGTTTAAACCATTAGTGAAATTACTTTGTGTCTCTTTTTGAACAAAAACCAACTTTTTGTTTGCTTCTCTTCTTATTTCATAACCTATTTTGGCATTATCACTATTATCAAAAAATTCCTTTATTTTAAGAAATGAAATAATATTATTTAAAATTTCTTCATCAGTTACATTCATTGTCTTTATTAAATCTAAAATTTTAGGTTCTGATTTAATGAATTCAACAACTTTTTTTTGATCGTAAGTTTTTTCATTTTGTTGATTATTCATTAGTTATCCCCTAAAATATTTGATTTTTGTAAATTTTCAAAATATGAAAGTTTATATAAATCTTTTTTAGAAACTGCTGTTTTATTTTTATCTTTCATAATAATATCTAAATGTTTTTCTAATGCTATAAAAGAAATAACTTCTTTTTTTATTAAATCTAAAATTATTTTTTTGACATAATTTAAATTTATTTTTCCATTAACTTCTTGCGCATAAAAGAAAACTAAATTAATACAAGGGTCAATCATTCCTGCTTGTCTTGCTTCTTTAATTAATTCTATTATTCCTTCTGTAGGAATTTGATATGAAATTTGAGAGAAAAAATATCTAGAATCTGTTTTTAAAATTGCTTCATAAGGATTATCATATTCAAAGTTTTTTAAATCTAACTTTTCTTGAATATCTAAATTAATTTCTGTTGTATCACCTAATAAACTATGATCAAATTCTTTCGCTTCTTGCAATACCTCTTTTAAACAAGCTAATTCTTCATTTTCATCAAAAACATCATTATATTTTGCTGAAACATTTTCAAGATAATGTGAATTAGTCATTTTTAAAGAAACTTTATTTTCACCCAAAAGATGTTCAAATCTTTTTTTGCCTATAATTTTTGACAATTTATTAGAAAGTAAAACATTCTTTTTAAAAGTGATAGCATCCAATGGTTTTTCCATTAAAAAAATAGTAGCATGATTTATTTCATCAATAAAAGTTGAAAGTAAAGATAATGATTCTAATTTAATTCTTGCATCATTTAATGCTTCTAAATTCATACCTAATAAATAGGTTAAACTTTCATAGTCATACATACCTTTTTCATTAATTACATCATAAGAAAGATCTCTTAAATATTCATATAAGAGAATTGCATTAGTAGATAAAATTGGAGTATAAAATTTACGAAGATTTATTAAATCTTCTCCTGAAATCCCTTTTTCTTTTTTTATTTTAAAAAATGGATAGCGAATATTTTTTAACATAATTTTTCTCCTTTTTATCTTTCTTTTTTGTTGTCTATATTTATTCTATTAAATATATAGAAAGTATTTTTTAAAGATTAATAAATATTTACTTTTTATTGTTTTATTAGCATAGATATCCACAAGTCTTTAATATTAAAAAGTTGAAAATTTAAATAAAAAAAGGCATTTTTTAGCCTTTTTGTATATTTAATATTTTTATTAACAAAAGAATTTTGCTATTTTTTTACATTTTTTAACAATAAAAATAAACAAAAATTAAATTTCTTCTAATTGATTTAAAATGGTATCTAATTCTAATTTTTCTAATAAAGAAATAGGGGTTTTTTTATCTATAAAAAATTGATAATTTTCAATATTTTTATCCATATCTACTAGTCTATTCAATACTGCTAAACGTTTACATTTAAAAGCACTTTCTTTATCAATAATTAATTTATTTTTAACCGATTCTTTACATTCATCTAAATGTTCATAAATATTTTCCAAAGTATGATATTTATTAAGTAAATTAATAGCAGTTTTATCCCCTATTCCTTTTACTCCTCTTAAATTATCAGAATTATCCCCTGCAAGTCCTTTAAAATCGGGAATTTGTTCTGGTTCTATTCTGTAGTAATCATAAAAATTTTCATAATCAATAGTTATATATTCTTTATTGTATGAATCATATTTATAAACAATAGTATTTTCATTCACTAATTGCAAAAGATCTTTATCTTTAGAAAAAACAATGTTTCATAAATAATCATTCGAAGCAGCTAATGTTGCTATTAAATCATCTGCCTCATCTCCAGATTTTTCTAATCAAGGAATTTTCAAATCCGTTAATAATTGCTTAACATATTTAAATTGTTCAAAAATAATAAGCGGTGCTTTTTCTCTACCTGCTTTATAATCCGGAAATTCTTGTTTTCTTCATGTGTTACTATCAGAATCGAATGCTACAAACATATATTTTGGTTTAAATTTTTTTATTAATCTAAACAAAGTTGTAAAAAATACATGAATTCCATTAGTAGTAATTCCTTCTTTGTTATGCATTGGTTCATAATAAGGACTATAAGAAGCATAAAAAGATTGGAACATTAATAAATTACCATCAACTAATAAAAATTTTTCGATCTTAGGCATTTATAACTCCTTCAATATCTTTAATTCTAAAAGTATCATTAACACAATAAAGATTTAATTTAGCTAAATTACCTACTTTTAAAGGTAAATATTTTTTAGTTTCAGAAGTAGTTAAAAAACTAGTTCCAATATAACTACTATCGCGATATTTAATTATGTATAAATCTCTATTTGGTAATTTTTTATATTCAACAATTTCTACAACGAATTTACCTTCTTTATAGCGAAATAAATCAATTAATTTAAATTCTTCCTTTTCATAAGGGACAGTTAAAAAGGCATTATAAATTGAGCCTAAATATTGTTGTTCTTTAGAAGCTTCATATGTTATGTTTTGTGGTTTTTTATATTGTAAAAAATCAGCATATTCAAATCTTTTTATTTCATTTTCTTTGTCTTCTGGATCCTGAATATCCATAATTGCTTTAAAACTTTCAGATATTAAATTAAATGTGTTTTCTACAGTTTCCATATTACCATATCTTCTAAAGGCATTAGATTGGATTAAAAGATTAATATTGTTATCTTTTAATCCAATATCTTTTAATCTTAAAAAAAGTACCATTAAATTATTTCAAGAAGGAATAGTTTTTTGTAACTTAGTAATTTTTTCAACTGTTTCCATTCCTAAACCCTTAATCATTTCAAAAGGTAAATAAATAGAATTATCTACAATTACTGCTTCTTTACTAGAAAATTGAATATCAGGAGATTTTACTTTACAATTTAAATTTTTAATTTCATTAGCATATTTATTTATTTTTTCTTGATTTCCAGAAGCATTAGAAATTAAAGAAGCATAAAAATATAAGGGATATCTAGCTTTATAATAAGCCATTTTCATTGTTAAAAATGAATAAGCCACCGCATGGGATTTATTAAAACCATAATCAGCAAATTTTTCTATGTTATCATAAATTTCATTAATTAAAGAAGAGGGAATTTTATTTTTAATAGCCCCTTCATAAAAAATACTTCTATAGGCTTTCATTTTAATTTCATCTTTTTTAGAAATCGCTCTTCTTAATAAGTCAGCTTGACCAAAACTCATAGAAGCAACTTTTTGTGCTATTTGCATAATTTGTTCTTGATAAACAATAATTCCATATGTTGATTTAACTATATCATCATAAAGAGGATGGATTTTTTTAATATTTTTCGGGTTTTTCTTATTATTACTATATTCAGAAATATATTCCAAAGGCCCTGGTCTAAATAAAGAAATAATAGCGTATAAATCATTAAAAGAATCTAAATGAACTTGTTTAATAGTTTTACGCATTCCATATGATTCTAATTGAAATAAACCCTCTGTATAACCTAAATTAAGCATAGCAAAAGTAGTAGGATCATTTAATTCTAAAAAATCCTTCTTCACTATATTTTCAAAAAATTGATTAGGTTTAAGATATTTTTCCATATCTTTAATTTCAGTTAAGGTTTTTAACCCTAATAAATCAATTTTTAGCAAACCAAAATTTTCCAAATAATTCATTGGTAATTGAGTTTGAAAATATAAACCATCATTTGTGGGGCAAGTAGGAACAATATCTACAATTTTTTTAGATGATAAAACAATACCTGCAGCATGAGTTCCTTGTTGTCTTGGTTGTCCTTCAATTTCTAAAGAATAAGTTAAAAGATCAGGATAATCTTTAATTAAAGATTTAAATATTGGATTATCTTTATAAGCGCTTGCTAAAGTTTCCCCTACTTTTAAAGATTTAGAAATTCTATCAACAATGGGTAAATCAATATTTAAAATTCTTCCAACATCTCTAATTGCCATTTTGGCACCAATAGTTTGAAAAGTTGAAATTAAACAAACTTTATCTTTGCCATATTTTGTAAATAAATAATCAATAAGTTCACTTCTTCTATTATCCTGAATATCAATATCAATATCAGGTCATGAAACTCTTTCTGGATTTAAAAATCTTTCAAAAAGTAAATCATGTTCTAATGGATTAATTTCAGTAATATCTAATAAATAAGAAATTAAAGAACCAGCAGCCGAACCTCTGCCAGGTCCTATAGCAATATTTTGAGATTTTGCTCATTTAATTAAATCAGCAATAATTAAAAAATATTGTTGAAAATTTAAATTACAAATAGTTTCATATTCATAATTTATTCTTTGTAAAACAGCTTGTGAACTAAATCTAATTAAATTATTTTTCTTATTTTTTAATCCTTCATTAAGCATTGATTTTAATCTAAATTTAGCATCTTCATTAGATAAATTATCAAAGTTTGGTAAATCAAGAGTTGGTTTAGGAAAAACTACATTACATTGTTCAATAATATTGTCAATTCTTTCAATAATAATTTGATTATTGGTTGGATTATCTTCAAAATTAAAAAGTGGTTCTTTTGATTCTTGCAAATTTGAAATTTTTTGAATTACTTTTAAGGTTTCATATTGATCTCTTCATATAACTTTGTTTTCTTTGACTAAAATAGCATTAGAAATTGAAACATCTTCATCATTTACAAAATAATTTTTAAAATCAAGTTTATGTATTTTATTTGTTTTAGCATACAATCCATAGACTGGATGATCAATTACAAACAGATTTTCATCATTTAATTCATCAAAATTAATAAAAATGTTAGATAAGGCTTTTAAACTTAAATTATTAATTTTAATAAAACCTTGATAGTTTTTAGCTAAAACTATGAATCTATAATCTTGAACATCTAAATCAATTCCTATAATAGGTTTAATATTTTCTTCATCACATTTTTTTAAAAATATTCCCAATCCAAATAAATTATTATGATCGGTTAGAACTGCTGTATCTAATCCATTTTTTTTAGTTTCTAAGACCAAATCATTAATTTTAATTAATGAATCTAAAAAAGAATACTCTGTATTATTGTGCAAATTAATAAATTTTTTCATATTTGTCTTTCTATTTAATTTATTTAATATTAAAAGCACTAAAAAAACATCTAGTGCTTTTAACTTTTTAGATTATTTTAATTTTAATGTCTGAATCAGCAAAAGAAATATCTGAATTATAAATAACATTAGATTGTTTTTTAAAAAATAGATGCATTTTGATATTTCCAGAAATAAGAATAAAACGATGCGAATTAAATAAATTAGGAAATTTTTTTCTAATTTCTATAAAAGGAAATTGTTTTTGAATAAAATCATTGATAGATTCGTTGTTTTTAATTTTACCTTCAAATAAAACTTTTTCATCATCTATAAATCAAGAAATTTTATAAGTTTTTATTTGTTCTTTATTTGTAATTCCTAAAGAATCCATTGAAATATCTTCTAAAAAATAATCATTATAAATGATACTTACTTCTTTATTTCCCAAACTATCAATGTATCCTTTCATAGTGTTATTAAATTTATAATCACCTGAAATATAATAACGAATATTATTGTGAACAAATTTACTAAACAAATCTTGAATATAATTTACTGAAATTTTTTCAAAAAATAATCTTTTAGGATTTAAAGTTTTTATAAATTCATCTTCTTTATTTATTTTTGACGAAGTTATAAAATAATTAGGCAAAATAATTTGTTCTTTCTTTTTCGTTTCTAAAATTTGTTGAAGCATCTTAATTCAATAAATATCTTCTTCTTTATCCACTTGATACATTATCATTAATTTGATGGCATAATTACTATCTATAACATTTTGCACAATCGATAGACAAGGAATTATGTTTTTTCCATTTACTAAAAATAAATAATTTTTATCTAATTGACTCAAACTTAAAGTAAAATCGCCTTTAGGTTTAGAAAAATTAAATTTGGTATTTATTGTTCAATTATTAAAAATTTCACTAATCGCCCAATCTTCTTCATTTTGATAAACTACAATACTACTTGAATTGCTAAATGAAGATTTAACAGGAGAACCAATAAAATAAAAAGATCTTGTAGTTTCTATTCCATCTTTTTTTATTGAAACATCTATATATTGACCAGCTTTAAAAAAAGAAATTTTTTCAGCGGTAACAAAAGTTAAAATTTTTATATTATTAGCAACATTAAAAATGTTTACAATATTGCCAGCTTGATTTTTCGGAAAAAGATTAGAAGCAACTAAATTAGGAGCAGTATAAAAAGGAATATCTATATTTGAACCTTTTTTCTTTAAAAGCTTCAAATATTTTTTTTCTGCTTTGGTTTTTTCTTTTATAAACTCAAATTGATCAAGCATTTTTCTCCTTTTTATTTATTTTTTTCTATATTTTTCTTATAATCTTTTTCAAATTGTTCAGAATAATCATTAACATTGTCAAATTTAATATTTTTGGTTTTATAATTATTTTTTTTGTTTTTTATTGTTGTAATTTTATTATTTACAATCATTTTTTTAGATATTTTCTTCTTTTTATTATTTAATAATTTAGTTTTTTCTTCTAAATCATCCATTGAATTTCTTGGAGGATAAATTATATATACAAAATCATTTAATTTTTGTTTAGAAATATTTCTCTTTGGCACTTTTAAAAGTTTAGGAGAAAACATTTTAAATTGATGTTTAGAATTTTTATATACATGTATATTATCTAAAATTGCCACATTCTCTCTATATTTATGATTTAAAACAATAGATAAAATTGCATGATAAATTAATAAATCGGATTTTTTAGCTCTTAATTTTGTTAAATGTAATTGATGTTTAGTTCTAGGAATTCTTAACTTATATTTTTGAGGAAAAATAATTTTAGAAGAATTAATTATGACTAAAGCTATATCATTTTCTTTTCTTGATTTTATAATTTTACTATTTTCATGTAATATTAAATTTGGTTCTATTTTATGATCAAGAATTTTTGAAGCAAATTTAACAATAGTGTTAAAACTTATTTTAGCAGCATCAATTAAATATCAATCTTTTGAAGCATATTTCTTTTCAAATTCAGTAATGCTCTTCAAGAAAATATGGAATTTTCTTTGCTTTTTAACTTTTTTATTTTTATTCTTTTTAGCTTTTAATAATTTTGCTTCCTCTTTAAGAGCATTGTCTGTTTCTCTAATTTCTTCAATAACTTCAGTGTTAACAACATCTTCTTCAATAACAATATTTTCTTTTAAATCATCTTTAGCAAAATAATCAAAAATTTGTAAATCAAGAGCATCTTTGTTTTCCATTTTAAGAAGACTTTCACCCTTCTTAAGTTTAATTGGTTTAGATATTTTTATTTCTTCATTTTCATTAATAGAAGAAAAATCTTCAAAGTTTTCTAATAATTTTTGTTCATTAGTAGAAGGTAATTTTAATTTTTGTTTCTTAATTTCAAAAATTTCTTTTTGTTCTTCAATTATTTCTTTTAATTTATTTTTATTGCTTTCTAATTCTAAATTAACTAATTTTGTTTCAAAAATTGAAGTTAATAAAGCATTAGAGGTTGTAAAGCCAAAAATTCCATCTTGTGTAGCAAAATGTAATCCTTGAATATTTTCTTTGCTTAATTGATTTTTAAGAGATAAAAATATGGGGTTATAAGTAAAGATTTTTTTACCCAAAAAAATACCTGATTTATTTTTAGTATATTTTGCAATTTTAATGGGTGAAAGAATATAAGAAGCATCTAAATTTTCAAATAAATTATACCCAATTACTTTTGATACAAAATTGATCATCATATTTTGAATATAATTTTCATCCAAATAAATCATTTCTATTGGTCTATTTAAAAAGAAATTTCCATTATATATAACTTCAATATTTAAAATTACCATACCTTTTTCATTTAATTCAGGATTAACAAAATTTAAACATTTAATTAAAGCATTATTTATAATAATTGCTTCTTTAGAAATATTTTCATCAATATTTTTATAGTCATCATCATTGTAAATATAAGTTAAATAACTTTTTAAATTAGTTTTTGCTAAATTTGTTCTTAATCCTAAGTTAAAAAACAAAGTTTGTGAATTGTTCTTTTTTACTAAAGTATTTTGCAATTGAAATTTAGGTACTATATCTTTTCCTATTAAGTGAGCTAAAACATAATTATCTTGATAAGAGCTAATAATTTGATTAGTTAAAAATGTACCTCTTGAAGTTTCCACTGCTTGAATTTGATTATTTGAAACAATGATTTTTTTAATTTCAGTATCTAACAAAATATCAGTACCTTTATTGATAGCAAACATAAAAAGTTTTTCAACTAAATCTTGTGTTTTATTAGTTAAAGTTGCAATTCCAAAATTAATTACTTCATATAATTTAACTAAAAATCATCATGCTGGTAATTCTTCATTAAATTCTCCAAAAGAAAGCATAAAAGCACTTAAAATTCTTCTTAATTCAGGGTTAACTTTCAAATCATTATATAAATCTTGAACAGTATAATCAAAATATTTATACGCTTTATGATAATTTTTATTTAATTGCGACATTGAAAAATTTTCAAAATTTAAATAAAATGCTTGTTCATAAATTTGATAATATTCGTTAGCAATTATTATCATTTCTTTTAATTTAGTTCTAGATCCCGGTGCTATATTTTCAATATTATTTAAAATATTTCGATTATCATATGGAATAGTTTGAATAACTTTTCTTATTTCACTCTGTTTATCCAATATATAAGTCAAAATATTACTATCAATTTTGTAGTCAACAGTAATATTTAATTCATTTAAAATCTTTAATAATAAACCTGGATTATCTTGAGTACCTAAATTGGTAAAAAAAGGAGTAGTTAAATCAAAGGAAAACTTATTTTTAGAAATAGTTTTATTAATACCACCTATTTCTTTTTGTTCTTCAATTACTAAAACATTTAACCCTAAATAAGAGGCATAAGCAACAGAAAGTAAGGATTCTAAATTAGAACCTAAAACAATTAAATCATATCTTTTTTTCATTTTTATTATTTCTTAGTAATTTCATCCAAATCTAAATCATCAACTAAATTAATTAATTTAGTTAATTTTTGTTCTATAAGTTTAGAACGATCAGCAGCAGCTTTTTTAAGTGCTTCATCTTTTTCACTATTTTTTACTTTTTTAGCAGGTTTTTTCTTAGTTGCTTTTTTTAATTTAGCATCATTTGCCGCTTTAGTAGCTAACAATTCATCAATAGACATTTTTGCTTCTGCAGCAGTTGCTTTAGGAACTTTAGTACCTCTTTTATTTTCAACAATTCTAGTTGATGGGTTTTCTACTTCTTCATAACCACCATTTAACAATTGAGAATAATTATTTTCTAATGGTTTAGAATCAACAAGTAAAACTGATCTAATTGCATTGTTAGTATCATCATTTTTAGGTTTAGTAGTTCTTTTTCTTGTAGCAGGTTTTTTTGTTGCTGTAGAAGTTTTCTTTTTAGTGGAAGCTGTTTTTTTAGCAGTTGTTCTTTTTTTTGTGGTTTTTTGCTTCTTAGTTTCTTTAACGGGCTCTTCTTCAATAGGTTTTGATTCTACTCTAGATAATTTTTCTGGTTCAATTTCAATAGTATTAGCTTGTTGTAATTTTTCATCAATAGGGGTTGTTTCAACAACATAAAATTTTTTCTTTGTTTCTTTTACTATTGGTTCTTCTTTTATTAACTCAATAGCTTGTGGTTCAATTTCTTCAATTGCTTTTGGTTCTTCTTTTTGTTCTATTGATTTTATATTATTTTCTGCTTCTACTGACAATGGTTTAGATTCAACATTTTCTAAAATTGGAATAAATTCATTTTTTTCAACATAAACCACACTAGGTTTTTGTTTTTTATATAAACCTGAAGCAAGTTCATTTTGATTTTCATTGTATCTTTCTAATAAATAAGCTTTACGTTCATCAATTTTAATTTGGTTAACATCAATTTGTGGTTCTTCTGATTTTGGAGTTTCAATAGGTTGTTTTTCAACATAAATTATTTTTGGTTCATTTTCTTGATACAAACCTGAAGCAAGTTCATTTTGATTTTCATTGTATCTTTCTAATAAATAAGCTTTACGTTCATCAATTTTAATTTGGTTAACATCAATTTGTGGTTCTTCTGATTTTGGAGTTTCAATAGGTTGTTTTTCAACATAAATTATTTTTGGTTCATTTTCTTGATTTGAATTTATTTTTTCTTCTTGTAATATTTGATCTTCAATATTTTGGTTATTGTCTTTTTCTTCAACCGCTTCTAATTTTTCTAATTTATTTTCTTCTACTATTGCTTCTTCTAATTGTTTTTTATTTTCATTCAAATTTTCTTGTTCTTGTATTTTTAAAGCTTCTTCTAATTTAACTTCTCTTAAAGGTTCTTCTTTTTGCTCTATTTTTTCTTTTTCCTTACTTTTTTCTAATTTAACTTTTGATTTTTTGGTTAAAACCTCTTTTTTATCGTAAAAAGCATTTCCATATCCAAAACATAATGGAAGTAAAATGAAAAATAAAAAAGTTACAAAAATGAATAAATATAAAATCAAAAATAAGTTATCTACAGTAAATCATGAATTTATTTTTGCTATATTATCTAATGTATTATTTATAAAACTATCAATTGCTTTATTTTTTAAATATAATTCCTGTAAAGGTAGAAAAATACCAAAAGTTAAGAATATTAAAAATGTAAAAATAACAAAAATAGCTAATAACTTATCTAATTTTCCTAATTTAAAATATTTTCTTTTTTTACCAATATAAATCATTGATAAAATAAAAACTAATAAAAAACCACCCGCTATACCAGAACCGAAATATAACAAAATAATTTGTTTAAAAAATAATTCTAAAATGTTATTTATTTTTAATTTATCATATATTAGATCTTTAATACCATATCAAATTCCTAATAATAAAACTACTAATAACAAAATTGATGTAAAAAATATAGCAGCACCCGCTACTCTTTTAACAACATTTTTATTAGTAACACTACTTTTTTCTTGAGCTTCTTGTTGCATAAAATTCCTTAAAATCAATATAATATATAATTATTTATATTATTATATATTAATCAACTTAATATATAGTTTTGCTATATAAGAAAATATTAAAAAGCATCTCCAAATTATTGTGTTAAAGATGCTTTTTTAATACATTATTTAAACATTATTTATATTATTAAAAAATAAACTTACATAGTGATATTAACCAAAAAATGTTTTAATAAATATTATTAATTCAAGATTATTAAAATTTGTATCTTTTAATATCTTCAACATGAAATGATTTAAGCATTTTGATATTTTCTTTGATATATTTTTAATATCATTCTCAATAACATCAAAACATTTTTCAATAGGTTTTAACCTTTGATCAACAATTTCAATAACATCTTCTCTTGAAAGTGTATTTTCAACCACCACAGTTTTGATAATACTGGTTAATTCTTGAATGTTTAAGTTTCCTACAGTCATATCAGGCTCCTTTGATGGTTTAGGAACTTTTAAATCATTTAAATCACAAGTTGCTTCACATTTTATTATTCCCAAATCTTTTATATATCTAATTGTAAACTTTGGATTTTGAAATTCTCCAATTTTTTTATTAAATTCTTTTTTTGCTTACTAAAATTTCATTATTGTTATATTTTTTCATTAGAATCCTCCTGGTAAAAATGAATATATTAAAATAGCTTTATTCACTTATATATGTCTTTTTTATGAAAAAAGTAATAAAAAAATAATAATTTAACAAAAATGGGCTATTTTTACACTTTTGTTAAATTATTAAGTAGAAATATGAAATTCTAAGTTTAAAGATAAATATTTAAATTAGATAAATTTAATAAAAACACAATTATTTATTTTTGTAATAATTTTCAATGTCTTGAACGTGAAAAGATTTAAGCATTTTGATATCTTCTTTTATTTCTTTTATATCATCTTGAATGGGTTTTATTTCTTGTCTAACAATTTGAATAACATCTTCTCTTGAAAGTGTATTTTCAACCACCACAGTTTTGATAATACTGGTTAATTCTTGAATGTTTAAGTTTCCTACAGTCATATCAGGCTCCTTTGATGGTTTAGGAACTTTTAAATCATTTAGTTTACAAATAGCTTTGTATTCTAAAATATTTTCCTTTTGTTTTAATTCTACAACATATATAGGATGTTGGTAGTTTTTTATGTCATTTAGAAATTGGGTTTTAGTGATTTTTTTATACATAGAATTTACCTCCATCTTATATATGTCTGTTTTTTGTAAAAATCTCAAAAAAATTTTAATTAATTTTAATTTTAGGAATTTTTTTAAAATAAAAATATCTTCAAACTTTATTTTGAAGATATTTTTGGTGAAAAATCAAATGGTGCCCAAGACAGGACTTGAACCTGCACGGATTTCTCCAGTAGATTTTGAGTCTACGGTGTCTACCATTCCACCACTTGGGCATACCTCTTAATTTTATCTTAAATTAATAATGATTTTTAATTCTTTCATAATTTTTTTTATTTTTAATGTAATATCATTTTAAAATTTCTTCTTCTGAATAATTTAGAAGTTTTGCACATCCTAAAGTTAAAGCTAACATTTCTCCAATAGAATATTTATTAATACTGTTTATAGAACTAGAAATAGTTGAAAATAAAATACCCAATTGCTCATTAATATCATTTGACATTATTAATGGCTCAATTTCGGGTTCTACATTTAATTTATAAGCAAAAGAACCTAAAAAATGTAATAAATCAGCAAATTCTTCTAATGCTTTTTCATTATCTACATTCTTTTTAGCTTTTCAATATTTAAAAGTTTGAATTTCATTAGCAAATTCTGCTGTTTCTACAAGCAAAGCAATAATTTGCATTCTACGATATTTATTTTTTGATTCTTCATCTTTTGAAAAATTTAAATCATTTCTATTTGCTATCGCTTCATCTAAAGCTCTTTGCATTTTAAAAATTTCCGATAAATTCATAATGAAATAATACCATAAAACAAAAAGAAACCTTTTAAGGTTTCTTTTAGGTGTATTTAAACAAATGGTGCGAACGAATGGACTTGAACCATCGACCTCACGATTATCAGTCGTGTGCTCTAACCAGCTGAGCTACGCTCGCATAATTCTTATTTATTTTATCATATGTAAAACAAATAAGAAAGTAATTATTATAAAGAATAATATTAACGTTTTGAGAATTGACGTGCACGACGAGCTGAATTCAAACCAGGTTTTTTACGTTCTTTAGCACGAGCATCACGTGTTAACATTTTTGCTTCTTTTAATTTATTATGATTAGATTCAGATACTTCTAGTAAAGCTCTTGCAATACCTAATCTAATTGCTCCAGCTTGTCCTGATAAACCACCACCATGAACATTTACTAAAATATCAAATTTATTTTGATTTTCTGTTAAAACAATTGGTTGTAAAGCATCTTTAATATATAAATCAGAATTTAAATAAGCTTTAGCTTCTCTTTTATTAATAACAAATTTTCCTTTTCCAGGACGTAAAATAACCCTAGCAGTAGAAGATTTTCTTCTTCCTAATCCACGGTATTGAACAATATTAGCAGCTTGTGATAAAGGTTTGGTAGTTGTTTTTTTAGTTGTTGTAGCCATAAACTATTTTACCTCCAAAATTTCTGGTTTTTGTGCTTGTTTATCATGTTCTGCACCTTCATACACAAATAAATTATTTCTTTGTTTATTTCCTAATTTAGTGTGTGGCAACATACCATAAATAGCTTTTTCTACTAAAGCACAAGGTTTCTTTGCTCTTAATTTAGCTGCAGTTATACTTTTTAAACCACCTGGGTATCCTGAGTGTGAGTAATAAATTTTATTTTCTTCTTTTTTTGCTGTAAAAATTGCTTTAGCTGCATTAATAACAATAATATTGTCACCCATATCTGCGTTTGGGGTAAAAGTTGGTTTGTTTTTTCCTCTTAAAGCAGATGCAACAAAAGTGGCTAAACGTCCAATAACTTGACCTTCAGCATCAACAACAAATCATTTTTTATCGCTTTTTTCACGATTAACAATAGTTGTTTGTCTCATCATTTCTCCTTATTATTTTTAAATATTCAAAACGTTAAATTTCAAAAAAATATAAATGCTTTATTATTATAACTAATAAATAAAAAAGACAGGTATTTTTTATAACATAAATTACAAAAAATTTAATGTAATAAATTAGTTAATTTTTACAAAAATTAACAATTACAAAATAGAACAAAAAATATTTTTATTCTAGTAATTTTTTGTTTTTAACTCAATAAAAATTTTGTAATCATTGCTCTAAATTATTTAAATAATTTTCGACTTCATCCAAATTTTTTGTAGTGTTTTTCTTAATTCATTCTGTTGTAAATAAAAAACTACTTTCACTTTTAAAAGTTTTTATGTTCATGGTTTTTTATCTACGTTCATTTTCATCTGTTTGAATCTGTTTGAATCTGTTTGAAAATTATTTTCATCATTTAGATAATTTAATTTTATAGATTAACTTCTTCTTTATTAGATATTAATTCGGTTTCAAAAAGGCTTTGTTCTAAATTAGTTATATTTTCAAATGTTTTTATATATATTTCATCAGCTTTTTTAATTTGAATTTTTTTCTTTTCCAATTTATCATCAATATCAGTTGTTTTATTATTTAAATCATAAAATAAAAAAAGTTTTATAAATTCTAACAAGTTCAAATATGAAATTAAATTATAAAAATAATTTATTTTTGATTTTCCTTCACAATCTATTATTGTGTAGTATTTATTTAATATATTTTTATTATTTGCAATAATTTCATTTATTAAAGTATTGTCTAATAAACCTTCATTCCTATTTTTCAAAATATTTTATAAATTTATTTTTTTATGCGAGATAAAACTGTAATACAAGCTGTTTCTGCTTTTAAAATTCTTTTCCCTAAAGAAATAAATTGGCAATTTTCTTTTTTTGCTATTTCTATTTCTTTTTGTGAAAAACCACCTTCAGGTCCTATAAAAAAAATAGAATTTGTTTTTAAAATAAAATCATCATAATTATCATTATCATAATTTTCATATGCTAAATATTTATGAAAATTTCAAAATGTTTTTAAAACATTTTGAAATAATTGTGGTTGTTCTAATTCAGGTATTTTATTTCTAAAAGATTGTTCTGAAGCATTTTTTAAAATAGTTAAAAATCTATCTTGTTTATCTTTAATATATTTTATTAAAGAATGATCACAATATTCTGTAATAGTAGGAATAATTTTAGTTACTCCTAATTCTGTTGCTTTTTGCAAAACTAATTCAAAATTTTTCATTTTAATAATGGGTAATGCTAAAATAACAGAATTATTGTATTCATGATTAATATTTAATTTTTTAATAATTTTTGCTTTATTTTCTTCTACTACACATTCATAAAATTCATTTTTAAAATTTAATAAAATTTTTTCATCCGGTCTTAATCTAATTACTTTTAAATGATTTATTAAATCTTTATCTAATTCAAAATAATCATTATTTTTTTTATTAACAAAAAATCTAAACATTTTTCCTCGTTTTTTAATTAAAAAACAATACAAATTTTTCTGCATTGTTTTTTATGAAGGTCTTAAATTATTATGTGGTGGTAATTTTGGTGTTTGATTTTCATCATCATTATCTTGATTTTTATCAGATGAATCATCTTTATTAGAATCATTTTCTTTTTTATCATCTAACATAGTTTGAGAAATAACTTCTTTTTTTTGTTGTTGATAATTCAAAATCATTTCTACAACAAAATAAATAATTAAAGTAACAGCACCACCCATAATTGCTACATCTGCTACATTAAAAGTACCTATTTCTCTTCCTATTCATTTTTCTAAAAAAGGAACATATAATATATCTAAAACAGATCCATTTATGTATACAAATCTATCTATCATATTCCCTATATTTCCTCCTGCCATCATCCCTATAAGAGCAACAACAGTTTTTCGTTCATACATAAATAATGGTAAAACCAATAAAAAGATAAATACTAAAATACTTAAAGTTTGAATCAAAATGGTTTTTCCTTCAATCCTAGGAGAAAAAGTTACACCCGCATGTAATACTGAGCGTGAACCTATAATTCCTCAATTAAATAAAATTCCTGATTTTGCAGCTTTTTTTTCAGCATTTTCTCACTTAAATAAAGTTATTTTAGTGATTTGATCAGTAAAAACTACAAAAATTAAAACTAAAAAGAAAATAGAATAAGCAACAAGAATTCTTTTTTTATTTTCTTTAAGTTTTTTTATTCATTCATTAATAAAATTTTTAATTTTTTGCATTTTTAGTCCTTTTTATTAACTATACTATAACATAAAGGACATAAATTATCTACAATTTTTGATTTTGGAAAATGATTTCAACATCTTAAACATTTTTCTGATTCAAAAATGTCAATAGAATTTTTTAAACCAAATTCCACTTTTCCTACCATTAGTAAAAATTTTAAATCTAATGATTTAATAAAATCACTTTTTGTTTTTATTACAACTTTAGCTTCATTTGATCTTTTTATTAAATTGTTTTTAATAGCATTCTCTATAATAACATTTACTTCATCTCTTAAAACAAAAAATTCATCTCATTGCTTAAGAATTTTTTCATCAAAGGTATTGTTTTGTTCTAATCTTTCTAAATGTACAGAAATTTGTTTATCTACTTTTGATTCAAAATTATCATAAGCATCTTCAGCGGTAGCAGGTAATATTGGAGCAATAGCTTTAATTAAAAAATCAGTAATTTCATAAAAATTGGCTAAAGTCATCATTCTATTTTCAGAATTAAATTCTTCAATATATAAAATGTCTTTTGTAATACTCAAATAAAAACTTGATAATTCCACAATAAAATTATTTAAATGTTTTACAACATTTATTAATTTATATTCATCATATGCTTTAATAACTTTTAATTTTGTTTCTATAAGTTTTTCCTTAATATAACTATGAACACCTTTCCTTACAGTTTGTGGATTGTATTTATAGTTATTTAAGTTCCCTAATAAAAATTTAATAGTGTTTCTAATTTTTCTATAGATTTCTGCATTTTGATTCATAATTTGTTCTGAAATAGAAACATCATTAGAATATTCACTATTTGCTACTCAAAGTCTTAAAATATCAGCTCCATATTTTTGAACCATTTTTAAAGGATCAACTGTGTTTCCTTTGGACTTAGACATTTTTTCACCTTTACCATCTAAAACAAAACCATGAGAAAGTAAATTTTTGTATGGTGCTCTTCCAGAAAAAGCTACAGAATTAATTAAAGAAGAATTAAATCAACCACGATATTGATCGCTTCCTTCTAAATATAAATCATATGGCGCACTATATCTTGAATCTATGTCCACTCCTAAAAAAGTTGTTCCAGAATCAAATCAAACGTCCATAATGTTATTTTCTTTGGTGAAACCTTGATTTTTATATTTTTCAGGTAATAATTCTTCTGCAGAAGAATCAAATCAAATATCACTACCATATTTTTCTACTAAAGAAATAATATGTTCAAATAAATCTTCTTTTAAAACAGGTTTTTTATCCCTATCATAAAAAATAATAATTGGGACCCCTCATTTTCTTTGTCTACTAATGGTTCAATCATGACGATCAATTATCATATTTGATAATCTCTTTTTAGATCATTCTTGTGAAGCATTAACTTTATCTAATTCATCAATAATTTGATGTTTAATTTTATCAATAGATACAAATCATTGGGGGGTGCCTCTAAATAAAATTGGTTTATGTGTTCTTCAATCATGAGGATAAGAGTGAAGAATGGTTCCATTATTTAAAAGTTGATGTTTTTCTTCCAATTCTTTAATAATTAATTCATTAGCTTTTTCATAAAATTGGCCTTGATATTGTAATCCTTTTTCGTTAATAGTTCCATTATCTTCTATATGCATAATCATATTAAGGTTCTCTTTAATTCCAATTTGGAAATCATCTTCTCCAAATAAAGGAGCAATATGAACTAATCCTGAACCAGATTCTAAATTAACATGATGTCCATATACAACTGGACAAAGATTTTTATTTAAAGGAGATAAATATTTTAAACCTATCATTTCTCTAGATTTAAATTCAGAAATTATTTTTGCTTCTTTAAATTCTAAAGTATCAATAACTTTTGTAAATAATTCTTTAGCAACAATATAAAATTTTTGTTGATATTCAAAACGGACATAAGTAATTTTTTCACCAACCGCAACACCAGCATTAGCTAACAAAGTTCAAGGAGTAGTAGTTCATATAATTAAATTATCTTCTCTTTGAAATTGTTTATTTTTATTTAATTCTTCAACTTTAAAAGCTACAAAAATAGAAGGAGATTTAATATCTTGATATTCAACTTCTGCTTCAGCAAGAGCTGATTGAGAAGAAGGAGATCAATATACAGGTTTTAAACCTTTATATACCAAACCATCAAAAACCATTTTTTTAAATAATCTTAATTGTTGGGCTTCAAATTTTTTGTCCATTGTAATATAAAATTTTTTAAAATCACATAAAAGATTAAATTTTTGAAATTCTTGTTTTTGCTTTTCAACTTGACTTAAAGCATATTCAGCTGCTTTTTTTCTAAGTTCAGAAGTAGATAATTCATCTTTAGATTTAATTTTTGATTCTAAAAGCATTTTATGTTCAATAGGTAAACCATGTGTGTCTCATCCGGGAACAAAAGGAGTATAAAAACCTCTTAAAGATTTATATCTAATGATAATATCTTTAAGAATTTTATTCATAGCATGCCCCACATGAATATCTCCATTCGCATATGGGGGACCATCATGTAAAATAAAAGGAGTATTGTTTTTGTTCTTTTCTAAAACTAATTCATAAATTTTTTGCTCATTTCACCTTTGAAATATTAATGGTTCTTTGGTAACTAAATTTGCTCGCATATCAAAATTAGTTTTAGGCATTATCAATGTTTTTTTTAAATCAATTTCATTATTCATATATCTCCTTATTTTTTGTTTTGAATAGTAGTTTTAATAAAAGTATCAAAAAGTGGATGTGAAGTTAAAACTCTAGAATTAAATTCTGGCTGGTATTGAACCCCTACATAAAAAGGATGATTTTTTAATTCACAAACTTCAATAGTATTTGAATTAGGATTAAATCCTGTTAATTTAAAGTTATCATCTTCTATTTGATTAGTTCATTTTGAATCTAAATCATAACGATTACGATGTCTTTCATAAATTAAATCTTGTTTATAAATATTATGAATTAAAGAAGATTTAGTAAGAAGTATTTTGTCTTCACCTAAATGTAAGTAATTTTCAATTTCAGGATGTGTATTTTTAAAAATAAATGTTCCATTTGGAATATGTTTTTTAAATTCTTCTGAAGTAGGACTTAAAATATTTTTTCTTTGTGCTTGTTCAATAATCATTGCTTGAAAGCCAAAGGCTAAACCTAAAGTAGGAATTTTATTTTCTCTTACATAATTAGCAATTCTAACTTTAGCTTCAAAACCTCTAAAATTAAATCCAGGTAAAATTACTGCTCCATCATAATTATTCAAAATAATGATATTTTTATCATTTGCTAAAGTTTCTACATCTAACAAATCATAATTAAATTTTACTTCTTGATGAATAGAAGCTATTTTTAAGGCCATAATAATTGATAAATATGAATCTTCTAAAGCAGCATATTTACCTACTAATGCTATATTAATATTCTTTTTATTTTCTTTACGATTTTTTTCTACAAATTGTTTTCAAGGTAATAAAACCTTACCATCAAATTTAGATTTCATTTTAAAATGATTAAGAATAATATCACATATATGTTGTTCTTCTAAATACAAAGGAATTTCAAATATATTAGCCATATCTGGAATAGAAATTACATTTTTAGGATCTAAAAATGAAGATCTTGCAATTTTAGTAATAATACTTTCATCTACTTCACCTTGTGATCTCAATAATAAAACGTTAGGATTAATGCCAAAAGATCTTAATGTAGCAATAGAAACTTGTGAAGGCTTAGATTTATATTCTTTTGAAGCAGATAAATATGGGACAAAGGCAATATGATTAAAAAATACATTTTCTGGATACATTTGAGCAAATTTACTTATAGCATAAATGAAAGGATTAGATTCTATATCTCCAACTGTTCCACCTATTTCAATAAGCATAAAATCAGGTTCATATTTTTTAGCATTATCTAAAATAATATTAATAATTTCATCTATAACATGAGGAACAATTTGAACAGTTTTTCCTCCATATACTCCATTACGTTCATTAGCAAAAATTCTTGTATAAATCTTCCCACTAGTAAAACTTGAATCTTTAGATAATTTAACATCTATAAATCTTTCATAATGACCTAAATCTAAATCTGTCTCTCCTCCATCAGCAGTTACAAAAACTTCACCATGTTCAATAGGAGACATTGCTGAGGGATCGATATTTAAATAAGGATCTAGTTTTATAGCAAAAATTTTATATCCTCTGGCTTTTAATAAATTACCAATACTTGCATTGGTAACTCCTTTTCCTAATCCTGATAAAACCCCACCAGTTTCAAAAATAAATTTTGTTTTCATATTACCTTCTTAATATAAGAGTAAATTTAATATAATAATTTTATATTAAAAAATAATTTGAAAACTCTTATTATGAAAAAAGGTTTCAAATTATTTTTTCTTTTTTTAAGTTAAAAATTCATTTTTTATTCTATTTTGTTTTAGTTAATTCCCAGATATTATCAATAATTTGATGTTTTTGAAAATTAAATTTTCACCCATCTTTTATATTATTTGTTTCATTAACTAAATCCTGATTAGTTAAATGATTATGAGGATTTACATATTTAAACCCATGTAAAGAAACTGTGTAGCGTTTAGATAAAGCAGGTTTGTTTTTATGAAAAACTTTCATTTTAATTTCTACTGAAGCTAAACCTTCTTTTTCATCATATTTATCTAAAACTTCTATAATTTCATATTTCAAAAATTTATATTTTAAATTAGTATTGGGAATGCTAAATTTCTTCATTGCTAATAGATAATCAGCTGTAAAATATTTTAATTCTGCTTCTGGAATTTTATTTATTAATTCTGGTTTTTTATCAATTTCTTGTTTTATCTTGTTATTAGATAAAAGACTATCAATAAAATCATTCATTTCCTTTTTTGTATTTTCGTCAACTATAGGAGTTGGAGAAATTTTTCAATCTTTTTTATTATTGATTACATCATAAAATTCTTTGTACTCATTAGTACAACGCAAAACTGCCGCATTACTAAAAATAATGCTTGAAATTGATGCTATTGGTAAAATAATTTTTTTATTAAAAGTTAATTTCATTTTGTCTTTCTAAATTTTCAATGCTTATTTATTGAAATTATACTTTTTTATTAAAAAATAAAAATTCCTAAAATTAAAATTAATTAAATTTTTTTGACTTTTTACAAGAAAAATACATATATAAATAGAAGTAAATTCTATATATAAAAATAATTAAAATTCAAATTTATAAAAAACATAAAAACTACCAGCAACCTATATTTTTTAGAATTAAGAATAAATCATTTATTCATTTTTTATAAAAAAAACAAATTGTTCGTTTGACAATTTGTTCAAAAATTATTTTAAAGGTAAAACTTTATCAATATAAAAGTATTTAAATAATGGATCGGCTACATGTTTATCTCTAAAATCTTGGGAATTTAAAACTAATGAATGATCAAATAACATTTGGTTACCAGGATCATTAGGATCTTCATAATTTGTTTCATGATCACTTCAAGTTAAATCAATAGGATATCAACCTTTTTTACCATTAATATCTAAATAAACTTCATTCCAAGCGTGTAATTCAGAATCATTTTTGGGATCTGTTGAATGTGAAATTCCATCTTTATAACCTCTACCACCAATATATCTATTAGGAATACCTAAATAGTATAAGAATAATGATAAAGTTCTTGCATAACCATCACAAACTACTTTATTTTTTGATTTTAAAGTGATGTTATATGGATCAGCTAATGAAAGACCCGAAGCATTTTTATATGAATTTAATTCTTCATCACTAGCATATTCATATTTCCACATTATGTAATTTACAACTGCTTCAACTTTTTGTAAATCAGTTCATCTTTCATCAACTATTTCATTTAATTTATTTATAATAAATCATTTTAAATCTTCAAATTTTTCATCTTGAGTTAAAAATTTAAGTCCATTTTTAAGTGTAATTTCAGTTGCATCTTGTTTTTTTTCTTCTACATAATCTCAATTTGTAAAACTAAAATCATAATCATATCCATCACCAGTTAATAAATATGCCTGTCTTGCTAATTCTAATTCAATAGCTGAAGCCTTTAAAATTTCTTCTTTCTGATCTTTTGAATAAGGTTTTTTAGGATCTTCAAATTGGGATATATATTCATTTAATCATTCAGGAGCATCTTTAAACTTATATGTATCTTTTGAAAATTTTTTAGCTAAATTTAAAGTAATTTCTTTATTTTTTCTTTTTAATAAGGCTTGTCTAAGTTCTTCTTTTTTTGGTTCATCTTGTTTTTGATTAATTTTCAAACTATTTAATTTTTTTTCTCTATTTTTTTGAAAATAACCATATTCTTCTTCAGGAACTAAATCTAGCATTCTAGCGAAAATTTTAATAATTTGTTCATCAATAATTCCAGTAGTTTTTGTTTTTTTATTTCCATAAATAAGATCGATTGAAATTATTGCTGATTCTATAAATTCTGATTCTTTTGATTTTCCCTGTTCTATATAATTTATAAATTTAGTTGCCATCCCATCTAAATTACTTGAGGCTTCTTCAATCATCTTATCAAATTTATTTTTGTAATATTCCTTTAAATTGTAATCAGAAATTTTTTCAAAACGAGCAAATTTTTTCATAGCTATACGTTTATATTTACTTATTTTTTCTAAATCAATATGTATTCTTTGAAAATATTCATTATATAACTCAGTAATTCTTTCTTTAGATATTTTAGCATTAGGTATATTTAAAAATTTTTCTAATTTATATATAGCAATAAAAGTAGAAGCAGTCGCCTGTAATAAAACTCTATCAACTTTTTTATCTTCCAATTCATATGATTGCAAGTCATATCATTTTTTATCTTTATAAACATCATGAGTAAGATTTTCATATGAAAAAGAAGTTAAATCATCTTCTTTTTCAATTTTCTTACCTAATTCTTGATTAAGTTGTGGATTTTGATTTTCATTTGGTTTTTGATTTGGATTATTTGGTGTATCATCCTTTTTACATTTAGCAGAAATTAAAGAAATGGGTAAAATTACTAAACTAGAACTAGCTAATGTAAGAAAATATTTTAATTTGTTTTTAAGCATATCTATTCCTTTTTATAAGTTATGAATTAATATAATAATTATAAAATATAAAGCCAAAAGATAAAAAAATCTTACTTCATCATATAAAGTAAGATAAAAATATTATTTTAAAGGAGTTGCTTTATCACTATAAAAAATTCTAAATAAAGGATCAGCCATATGTGAATCTCTAAAATAATCATCTTTTAAAAAGTATTTGAAATTATAATCAATACCACTTTTTGTTTTGCCATCATTTCATGTTAAATCAACTGGATATCAACCTTTTTTACCATTAATATCTAAATAAACTTCATTCCAAGCGTGTAATTCTTCACTTCCATTAAGTTCACCCTTACCACCATAATATCTAGTTGGAATATTTAAGAAATACATAAATAAAGCATAAGTTCTAGCATATCCATCACAAACTACATTACCACCAGAAACAATATTATATGGATCAGCTAATGAATAACCTTGAGAATTTTTATATTTCTTAACTTCACTATTAGTAGCATAATTATATCTTCATAAAATATAATTATGCACAGCTTCAGCTTTTTGTAAATCGGTTCATCTATCATCAATAATTTGATTCAATTTATTGATGATATATTCTTTTAATTCTTTTCATTTTTGTGAAGAAGTAGTTCATTTAAACCCTTTTTCTACATCTACATAGTATTTATTATTATTTTTAGCAGGATCTAATGGATTGTATTCATTTAATAAACTAAAATCAATATTTCAACCTTCTCCCATTGCTTTATAGATATAACGTGATAATTCTAATTCATGAGCAACAGCATGCATTAATCATCATTTAGTATCATTATCAAATGGTTTATTTGGGTTTTCAAATTGAGATATATATTCCGCAAATCAATTAGGATCACTTTCCATATTAAATTCTTGATTATATTTTAAATCATATTCAAGTTTATATCTATCTTCGCTATGTTCTGAAACTATTTTTCTTAATTTTTCCAAATAAGAATCAGAATGAGTTTGATACATTTTTAATTTAGAAAGTTTTTGTTCTTTATCTTTTTCAAAGTAATTATGTCCTTTTTCAGGAACTAAATTAATTAACCTTTTAAAAGCTTTAATTTCTTTCTTATTTTTATTGTTATTGATAGCACTTTTTGCTTGATTAACAATTGTAGCAGCTTTTGTTTTTAATTCATTTAATAATGATTGATTATTTTGTTCTAAAAGTTCTCTAAATTTAGAATCTAATTTTTCCATTAAAGTTTCTACATCATTAATTACTTTATTAACATATGGAGAAAAAAATGAATATAAATCATAGTCACTATTTTTAAAATTAGTAAATCTTTCTTCTATTAAAGTCCAATATTTTGTATATTCTTCAACAGATTGATATACTTTTTCAAATGTTTCATCATACATTTCTTTTATTTTTGATTGATCAATTTTTGTAGAAGAATAACTATTTAAAGCATATTTTCTATTATATTTAGAAACCACTGAAGTAACATCTATTTCATTAGAACTATGATTATGTGAACTTAATTTATAAAGTGATTTTTCATCTAAATTTAATAATTCTTCATATGAATAAGATTTCAATTCATTTAATTTTGGAGGATTAGTTAAAATACCACCATCATTAATTTGTGGATTTGAATTACCTCCTGGATTTTGATTATTGTTGCCAGGATCCGGATTAGATGGGTTTTGATTATTTCCTGGATTAGTTTGATTATTAGAACCTCCAGGCAATTCTGGTTTTTGTGGGTTATTTGTAGTATCTTTACATGACAAGGTAAAAATCGGTACTAATAAAGGACTAGTAAAAGTTAATAATGCAGGTAAAATGAATTTTACTTTTTTCATATATTGCTCCTATTAAATAGTTTAATAATTTTTATAAATTATAAATATTAATTTTAAAAAATAAAAAAAACACCTAAAAAGGTGTTGATCACATAATGAAATGGTGGCTCCGGCAGGGATCGAACCAGCGACACACGGAGCTTCAGTCCGTTGCTCTACCAACTGAGCTACAGAGCCATGGCGGTCCAGACGGGAATTGAACCCGCGATCTTCTCCGTGACAGGGAGACGTATTAAACCACTTTACCACTGGACCATATGGTTGCGGAGATTGGACTTGAACCAATGACCTTCGGGTTATGAGCCCGACGAGCTACCAAACTGCTCCACTCCGCGACATATATTTAGTTTTATTTTTGTTTGATGCTCTTTATAAAAGAGCAAATGGCGGGTGATGAGGGATTCGAACCCCCGCGGGCCGTGAAGCCCCTGATAGTTTTCAAGACTATTCCCTTCAACCAGGCTTGGGTAATCACCCATGGTGGACCTAACAGGATTCGAACCTGTAGCCAACCGGTTATGAGCCGGTTGCTCTAACCGTTGAGCTATAGGTCCTTAACAGCTAGATTTCCATATGGTAGCGTCGAAGAGAGTCGAACTCTTGACCTTCCGGGTATGAACCGGATGCTCTAACCAACTGAGCTACAACGCCATATAAATGGTGGAGAGTATGGGATTCGAACCCACCGCCTCCTGCGTGCAAGGCAGGCGCTCTAGCCAAATGAGCTAACCCCCCACAATGGTGAAGAAGACAGGATTTGAACCTGCGACCACTTGGTCCCAAACCAAGCGCTCTACCAAGCTGAGCTACTTCTCCACATTGTAATGCTATAAATAAGCATAAAAAATTATATAGTATAAAACAAAAATAGAATTATATTATTTTTGACTTTTTTACTTTTTTGAGATTTATTTTAATAATCTCTTTTGTTATGATAGCATAAGTTAAAAAAATTGTAAATATTTTTTATATATCTATATTAAAAACTTATAAATTGCAAAAAACCTCTATTTTAAGTACTTATCAAAATATTAGTAAAATATTAGTTTTAAAATTTTTCTAGTTGAATTTATCAAAAATTTAATTAGAAAATATCACTTCCTATAAGAATTAATTAAATTTTTTACAAAAATAAATTAAACAAATATTTTCTTATACTGAAAGAACATTGGAAATTTTTGTGTTACTATAAATATTTCTAGCATAAGAATTAACAAAATTCATAAATTTTGTAATATCTTTTCCAACATAAAGATCAATAGAATTACCTTTAGGAATGTATCTACGTAGCATTTATGGCTATTTTGAATACTTTCTTTTTCTGCCGAAGAATATAGATAACAATGATAAATATCTTTTATACTTTCTATAATTTTCGCTTTCGTTATCTATTGTTAATATTTTAATATTTAAGTCATATTGTTTTATAAGTTTTATTAAATTTTCTTTTACACTTTTATCAGATCATTGAGTAAAAGCAAAATAAACATTCTTATTTTTCTATTTAACAAAGTTAAAATGCTATAGCTATCAAATTTAACACCAATTACTATATCAAGTTCATAATCATTATTATTAAGTCTTAAATTTATAGATTCTAGTCTTTCAGTTATTAGCTTACCTATACTTTTTTCTTTACTTCATTTTTAATAGCTTTTTAATGTTTTTGCCCTTATCGCAGATAAATATGGAAAAATATTTAATTCAATACTTATTTTTTACCTTTTTTAATTAAAGAATTTCTCTTAATTGTCAAGAAGAAATATGATTTGAATTCACTTTCAAATTATTTTTATTTAAAATTTCTCTTCAATTATTTTCCTCAATTATAAAGTGTTCTTACTTATATTCATAAGTTTTTTGTTTAGTAATTTAGACTTAATTTTTATACAAAAATCAATTTTATTTTTTATCATATATAATTATTTACCTTTCTTTTCGGACTTAAATTTTATACAAAAAAAAGTAGTAAAAATACATCTAGATTTCTTCTAGGTGTATTTTACTTTTGGAATCTTTAATCTATAAAAGTTTTTTAATCTTGAAAAACAACAGAAAAATAAAAAAAGCCCATATAGGGCAATGTTCTCTGAAAACTGAATAGTATAAAATGACTAGTGATGATTCATTAAAATATCTTAAATACACATTACTTTTAAACCTATCAATTTATTAGTACTAGTCAGCTGAACACATTGCTGTGCTTACACTTCTAGCCTATCAACCTCGTCGTCTACAAGGAATTTCAAGGGAATACTCATCTCTGAGGAGGCTTCCCACTTAGATGCTTTCAGCGGTTATCCTTTCCATACTTAGCTACCCTGCTATGCTGCTGGCGCAACAACAGGAACACCAGTGGTATGTCCGTTCCGGTCCTCTCGTACTAAGAACGGCTCTCATCAATATTCCAACGCCCACATCAGATAGGGACCAAACTGTCTCACGACGTTCTGAACCCAGCTCGCGTACCGCTTTAATGGGCGAACAGCCCAACCCTTGGAACCGACTCCAGCTCCAGGATGCGATGAGCCGACATCGAGGTGCCAAACCTTGCCGTCGATGTGATCTCTTGGGCAAGATAAGCCTGTTATCCCCAGGGTAACTTTTATCCGTTGAGCGACTGCTATTCCACAATAAACAGCCGGATCACTAAGTCCTGCTTTCGCACCTGCTCGACTTGTAAGTCTCACAGTCAAACACACTTTTACCTTTGCGCTCTACATATGGTTTCTGACCATACTGAGTGTATCTTTGAACGCCTCCGTTACTCTTTAGGAGGCGACCGCCCCAGTCAAACTACCCACCACGCACTGTCCCCCTACCGGATTATGATAGCAGGTTAGAAACTCAACATACCAAGGGTGGTATTTCAAGGTTGACTCCACCAGGACTAGCGTCCTCGCTTCAAAGTCTCCCACCTATCCTACACATGTTAGGCCAAGTTCCAATACGAAGTTGTAGTAAAGCTCCATGGGGTCTTTTCGTCTTGATGCGGGAACCCAGCGTTTTCACTGGGACCATAATTTCACCGAGTCTAGTGTTGAGACAGTTGAGAGATCATTGCGCCTTTCGTGCAGGTCAGTATTTAGCCGACAAGGAATTTCGCTACCTTAGGACCGTTATAGTTACGGCCGCCGTTCACCCGGGCTTCATTTCAATGCTTCGCATAAGCTAACAAATCCATTTAACCTTCGGGCACTGGGCAGGCTTCACCCCCTATACATCACCTTGCGGTTTAGCAGAGAGCTGTGTTTTTGATAAACAGTTGCCCCTCACAATTTACTGTGGCCTATATAAATATAGGCACCCCTTTTCGCGAACTTACGGGGTCATTTTGCAGAGTTCCTTAACACTAGTTTTCTCGCTCGCCTTAGAATACTCATCTTGGGGACGTGTGTCCGTTCTCGGTACGGGTTTCTATAAGAATATACGGTTAGAAGCTTTTCTAGGAAGCGTGAAATCATTCAATTCCTTGCGTATGCATCATACCTCCCGGTTATACAATGCGGATTTGCCTACATTGACCAGTAAATATTTGCCCCCAAATCCAATAATGGGTAGAACTATCCTTCTCCGTCACTCCATCACACTTATAGAAAGTACAGGAATATTAACCTGTTATCCATCGGTTACGCTTTTCAGCCTCACCTTAGGTCCTGACTAACCCTGGGTGGACGAACCTTGCCCAGGAAACCTTCCCCAATAGGCGTCGTAGATTCTCACTACGAATCGTTACTCATACCGGCATTCTCACTTCTTATCGCTCCACCAGTTCTCACGATCTGACTTCGTCGCAATAAGAACGCTCCTCTAACGTACATAAAGTACCCGTGGCTTCGGTATCGTGTTTTAGCCCCGTTACATTGTGGGCGCAAAACCTCTTGACTAGTGAGCTATTACGCACTCTTTAAAGGATGGCTGCTTCTGAGCCAACCTCCTAGTTGTTTATGAAGTTTCACAACCTTTTCCACTTAACACGATTTTGGGACCTTAGCCGACGATCTGGGTTGTTGCCCTCGCGAGCCGGGACGTTAGCACCCCGGTTCCGACTGCATGACAGTACACACTGGTATTCGGAGTTTGATTATAGTCAGTACTGCTAGGCGCAGCCATTCCATATTCAGTGCTCTACCACCAATGCTTAACATCACACGCTAGCCCTAAAGCTATTTCGAGGAGAAACAGCTATCTCCAAGTTCGATTGGAATTTCTCCACTATTCACAAGTCATCCAGGCACTTTTCAGCGTACTGTGGTTCGACCCTCCACTAGGGGTTAACCTAGCTTCAGTCTGCTCATGAATAGATCACATGGTTTCGGTTCTATATCAACATACTAATTCGCCCTATTAAGACTCGATTTCTCTACGGCTACGCTTTTTTCCGCTTAACCTCGCATGTTAACATAACTCGCCGGTCCATACTGCAAGATGTACGCCATCACCCATTAACGGGCTCTGACTAATTGTAAGTAAGTGGTTTCAGAATCTATTTCACTCCCCTCTCGGGGTTCTTTTCACCTTTCCCTCACGGTACTAGTTCACTATCGGTGTCTAGTTAGTATTTAGCCTTACCAGGTGGTCCTGGCAGATTCAGACAGGGTTTCACGTGCCCCGCCCTACTCAGGATACAGTCAAGAGATTTAAAGATTTCGCTTACGGGGGTATCACCCTCTTTGCCGCTTCTTCCCAAAAGCTTCTGCTATCATTTAAATTTTGTAACTCTATGTAGACTGTCCTACAACCCCAATAAAAATTGGTTTGGGCTATTCCACGTTCGCTCGCCGCTACTGATGGAATCATTATTTATTTTCTCTTCCTCATGCTACTAAGATGTTTCAGTTCACATGGTGTCTCGATCATAACCTATTGATTCAGTTAATCACAACTAGGCATAACCCTAGTTAGGTTTCCCCATTCGGAAATCCCCGTTTCAAAGCATATATCCGGCTCCACGAGGCTTATCGCAGGTAATCACGTCCTTCATCGACTTCTAGACCCAAGGCATCCACCACAAACTCTTACTTATTTAAAAGTACAATATAAAACCTATTGTTGATGTGTATTTTAAGACATTTCAATGAATCATTATTATTTACATAATGATTACTCGATGAATCAAAACAAATTGACAATTATTTGTTAATTTTATTTTTGATGTCGTTGTAATATCAAATTTACTACTATTCAGTTTTCAAAGAACAATTGAGAGAATGTTCTCTCAAAACTAGATATTAGCTAAAAGATCAAAAGCTACATGACTTAATAAATAAAATAATGATCTTTAAAAGGTTAAAACTTCTTTTGAACAAGAAGATGTTTTGTACTCCGTAGAAAGGAGGTGATCCATCCCCACGTTCTCGTAGGGATACCTTGTTACGACTTCACCCCAGTCACCAGTCCTGCCTTAGGCAGTTTGAAAAAACCGACTTCGGGCATTACCAGCTCCCATGGTGTGACGGGCGGTGTGTACAAGACCCGAGAACGTATTCACCGTAGCGTAGCTGATCTACGATTACTAGCGATTCCGACTTCATGAAGTCGAGTTGCAGACTTCAATCCGAACTGAGAACGACTTTTTGAGATTTGCTCCATGTCACCATATTGCTTCTCTTTGTATCGCCCATTGTAGCACGTGTGTTGCCCCACTCGTAAGAGGCATGATGATTTGACGTCGTCCCCACCTTCCTCCCAATTACTTGGGCAGTCTCCTTAGAGTCCTCAACTAAATGTAGTAACTAAGGATAAGGGTTGCGCTCGTTGCAGGACTTAACCAAACATCTCACGACACGAGCTGACGACAACCATGCACCATCTGTCATTCTGTTAACCTCTACTATATCTCTATAGCTTTGCAGAAGATGTCAAGAGTGGGTAAGGTTCTACGCGTATCTTCAAATTAAACCACATGCTCCACCGCTTGTGCGGGTCCCCGTCAATTCCTTTAAGTTTTACTCTTGCGAGCATACTACTCAGGCGGATCATTTAATGCGTTAGCTGCGTCGATGAGTCTCCCATCAACTAATGATCATCGTTTACGGCATGGACTACCAGGGTATCTAATCCTGTTTGCTCCCCATGCTTTCGTCTCTCAGTGTCAGTGTATGTCCAGTTAGCTGCCTTCGCCATCTTGGTGTTCTTCCATATATCTACGCATTTCACCGCTTCACATGGAATTCCGCTAACCTCTACATAACTCTAGCTTGCCAGTATCCAACGCGAGTTGGGGTTGAGCCCCAAAATTTAACGTCAGACTTAACAAACAACCTACAGACGCTTTACGCCCAATAATTTCGGATAACGCTTGCAACCTATGTATTACCGCGGCTGCTGGCACATAGTTAGCCGTTGCTTTCTAATAAGGTACCGTCAAGCTAATATCATTTCCTATACTAGTTTTTCTTCCCTTACCACAGCCCTTTACAACCCGAAGGTCTTCATCAGGCACGCTGTGTCGCTCCATCAGACTTTCGTCCATTGTGGAAAATTCCCTACTGCTGCCTCCCGTAGGAGTCTGGGCCGTATCTCAGTCCCAGTGTGGCGGATCAGTCTCTCAACCCCGCTAAACATCATCGCCTTGGTAGGCCATTACCTTACCAACTAGCTAATGTTGCGCACCCCGATCTCTCAGCGAAGCTTTGAAGCTCCTTTTATGTAATCTTCATGCGAAAATCACAAGTATTTGAAATTAGCGTCCGTTTCCGGCCGTTATGTCAAACTAAGAGGTACGTTAAGTACGTGTTACTCACCCATTTGCCGCTAAGTTATTGCTAACTCCGCTCGACATGCATGTATTAGGCACACAGCCAGCGTTCATCCTGAGCCAGGATCAAACTCTCGAAAAAATTGACTGTCATGTATAATAATATCTAGTTTTCAAAGAACATTTCATTAACTCATTAAATGCTTAATAAATTAACTTTACTATTATATACATAAATTAAAATAAAAATTAAAAAATTTTATTTATTTTTTTATGAATATATTTTTCTATCTTTTGAAGTATATTTAATAACCTAACTCAAAAAATAGTGTTTTAATTATACACTAACAAATAAATTATATATGATTAAAAAAATAAGTCGGTTTCGACTTATTAATATTATTTATTATTAGGAAATATATTTATAGGAAAAATTTTATTATTTTGTTTATTAGTAGAAAGTTGAAGAACTACACCATTTAATTGAACTGGGTTACTTGATACTTTAAATTTTATGTAATCTCCATATCTCATTTTACGATAAACTTCTTCAAAATTAGCACCTATTGCTGCATTAAATGGTCCACACATTCCTGCATCTGTTATATAACATGTTCCATTAGGTAGCACATGAGCATCATTAGTTTGTACATGAGTATGAGTACCTAATAAAGCATGAACTTTACCATCTACATATAAACCAAAAACATTTTTTTCACTAGTGGTTTCACCATGGAAATCTATAATATGAAAATCTGATGATTGTCCATATTTTTCTAATTCATCAAAAACATCAAAAAAGTTATTTGCATATTCTTCACCTCAAGGAGCTAATAATTGATTAAAAGTAATACCCATAAAGGAGGTTACTCTTATAGTAATATCATTTTCTAATGCAAAAACTTGGGTTCCATGCCCAGCATATGATGATTGAATATTTAAAGGTCTTATTACATCTTCATTATTAATAATAGATAATATATCTTTTTTTGCTCAAACATGGTTCCCTAAAGTAAAAGCATTAACACCAGCTTCTTTCATTTTTAAATAATCTTCTTGAGTCAATCCTTTTCTTGAAGAAACATTTTCACTTTGAGCTATAACGAAATCAATATCATATTTATCTATCAATTCTTTTAAATTATCTTGAAGACACTTAACACCAGGTGCTCCAAAAACATCACCTATAAACAAAACATTAACTTTTTTTTCTTTATTCATATCTATAAATATTCTTTCTATTTTTTTTATTCTAATTCTGCTTTAGTTGAGTTTAAAATTTTATTTTCAATTTCATTCTTAAAATCAAGATTATTTAATAAAAATTCTTTAAATTGTTTTTTACCTTGAGCTATATTTTTATCTCCATATGCATATCAGGAACCTTTTTTAGAGAAAATATTTTTTTCTACTCCTAAATCTATTAATTCTGATAAAGCATCAATTCCATGAGAAAAAACAATTTCAGTAGTAATACTCTTATATGGAGTAGATAATTTATTTTTTACTACTTTCATTTTTACTTCATTACCGGTGATATCTTTACCATCAGTAATGGTAGTAGATTTTCTAACTTCAATTCTAATAGAGGCATAAAATTTTAAGGCTCTACCACCAGTAGTAGTTTCTGGATTTCCAAACATAACTCCTATTTTTTCTCTTATTTGATTAATAAATAAAATAGTAGTTTTATTTTTACTTAAATTTCCAGTAATTTTTCTTAATGCTTTCGACATTAATCTAGCTTGTGAACCAATTTGCTGATCTCTCATTTCTCCATTTAATTCTGCTTCTGGAACTAATGCTGCTACTGAATCAACTACAATTAAATCAACTGAACCTGATTTAGCTAAGATATCAACAATCTCAAGTGCTTGTTCTCCTGAATCAGGTTGAGATAAAATTAATTTATCTAAATCAACACCTAAATTTTTAGCATAAATAGGATCTATAGAATGCTCTGCATCTATAAACGCTGCTAGTCCATTTCTTTTTTGTATTTCGGCAATCGCATGTAAACATAAAGTAGTTTTTCCGCTACTTTCAGGACCATAAATTTCTATAATTCTACCTTTAGGGTATCCACCTATTCCTAATGCTTCATCTAATAGATAAGAACCAGTAGGAAATGTATCAATTTTTTCTACTTGCTCATTTTGACTAAGTAGCATTATTGATTCATCTCCAAATTTTTTCTTAATTTCATCAAGAATTTTGACTACTTCTTGATTTTCTAAAACGTTATTTTTTTTATTCATATTTGTTTTGACCTCCACCTATATATGTCTTTTTATTAGGTGAAAGTTAAAAAAATAAAAAATTTTAACAAAAAGGGCCTCTTTTTGTTAAAAATATAAGATTTTTACTTTCTAAGTTGTAATTCTGATAAACATTTATTGTAAGTTTCAAAATCATTTTCTTTTAAATGTTGTAATAAAATTCTACGTTTTGTGATTTTTGCTAAGAAACCACGACGTGAATGGTTATCATGTGGATTTTTATCAAAATGAGTTTTTAAATCTTCAATTTCAGCGGTTAAAATTGCGATTTGAACAAATGAATTTCCTGTATCTTTAGGATTCTTTCCATACTTTTTAATAATTTCAGCTTTTTTTCTTTTATCGATCATATTAATCTCCTTAATTGATTAAATGTTTAAACCTAGTCATATGTTAAATATTAACCAAGCATAAATTAAGCATTATTAAATGCATATATAATTCTATAACAAGTTTTATTTAATGTCTAAATAATATTTTTTAATTTTTATAAAATCATCTTTTTTAATAACTTGTTTTTCTCCATCAGCAAAAAATCTAATATTTTTTTCTACAATAATATTTACATTTTGAATATCTTTATTTTTATATTTAAAATCTAAAATTTGAATTTTATATTTTTGATCTTTTACCAAAAGAGCACATTTATATTCATAATCATTATATTGCATTGTAGAAGCATATATTCCATTAGGCAACATAACTAAATTTTCTTTAAAAGATAAATTATGCTCTAAATCTAAATTAGCATTAAAAGAATAAGGCATAACTAAAAGTGTATTAACTAATTCTATATCTCCTAATTCTAAAGATTCTTTAATAAAAGAAGAAGAAATTTTTGCAGAATTTTGTAATTTTAAAATATCTATAGAATAAATTTGATTAGGAAATTTTTGTTCTAAAAATTCATAATTTCCTTGCCCTTGATAACCAAAATGAAAATCTTTACCAATAATAATTTTGAAATCTTTATTATTTTCAGTCAAAATATTTATAAATTCCTCTGCTAAATAATTTTTTACTTTACTATATTCTAATTCTATTGCATATTCAAAATTTAAATTTGCAAAAATTTGTAGTCTTGCTTGTAAATTTGAAAAAATAAATTTATTAATATTTTTAGGTAAATTCTCAACATCTTTAAAATAAATTAAAACAATATCATGTTCATTATTTTGTTTCAATTCTTTTGCTTTTTCATAAAGTTGATGATGTCCTATATGAAAAGATTCAAAAGCGCCAATTATAAAAATAGGGCTTTTGAATCTAGGAATATTATTAAATGGATAAATAGTTAAATCAGTCATATAAAAATTATGCTACTTAAATTAATTTTAATTCTTGCAATTTTATATATGCACCATCATATTCACAATCAAGTGCTACATCATTAGCAACTTTTTTTAATTCATCTGAAGAATGATCCATAGCCACACCATAAAAAGCATCTCTTATCATTTCATAATCATTAGAAGAATCGCCAAAAGCAATTAAATTATCTCGAGAATAACCTAACATTTTACATAAAGTATTTAAGGTTTCTGATTTAGTAATACCTTTAGGGCAAATAAATAATCCATTAGTTCATAAAGAATTAACTTCTAAATCCATATGTTTTTTTTGAATTAATTCATTTGCTTTTTTTGAACATCAATTACTATTTTCTATTCCTTTAGCAATAAGCGTAATGATATGCATATGATCTTTTTCTAATTTATCATAATCAACATAAATCATTTTTTGATGATGAGGTCTTAAAAATCAAGTATCAATATTAGTTCCAGGAGAATAAAAACCATATTTTGTATCCATTATGGTAAAACCAGTACATTGTTTTGTCTTAATAAAAAATTCATAAATGGTTTTAAAATCGTCAAAATTAATAACCTTTTCAAAAACAAGTTTTTTATTTTGAACATCATAAATAAAAGTTCCATTAGCTCCAATAAAATAATCTAAAGTAGGGACTTTATCTAATAAATTACCTATAGTAACAAATTCTCTAGCAGAAGCAATTACTGTAATAATATTTTGTTTTTTTAATTCTTCAAACATTTTAGCAGTTCTATCACTAAATTCAGTTATTCCATTAGGTAAAATAGTTCCATCAACATCAAAAGCAGCAATTTTAATTTGTTTTTTTAAAACATTTCTATCTAAATCTAGCATTTTTTCTCCTTAATAATACAATTACCAAAAAGTTTTTTGGATTTTACAAAATTATTTGTTATTTCTACAATTCCATAAATTTGATTTTCTTCTTTTTCTAACAAATCTCTTGCAAAATAAATCCCATTGTTTAAATTTGTACTTAAAGTTTTTCCCATTAAAAGTTCATATTTTTCCTTTTTGGAACTATCGAAATACATATTAGGTAAAATTTGTTGGTATTTAATTTTAACAAAGTTTTTATCATTTAATAAAGATTTAGATAAATTACTAATAGAAATTCTTTCTAATTCCTTCATATAAGCAAATGTATTAAAAGCTATTGCTACATCATTAACTAGTGATCTTATATAAGTTCCATTAGAAACTTCTAGTTTCACATCTAATTCTTGATTAATTTCATCAAAATTTAAAATTTCTGAATTAAAAATAGTTATTTTTTGTTCATTTAATTTAACGTTTTGGTTTTTTCTAGCTAAATCATATGCTCTAATACCATTAATTTTTTTAGCAGAAAAAATAGGAGGTAATTGTTTTATTTGTTTTAAAAATCATTGATTAATTTTTTCTAAATCATTAAAAGTGACTTTATATTCACTTGTATTAACAATTTCTCCTTCTTCATCATAAGTAGAAGTTTGAGTTCCAAATTTAATTTTAGTAATATATGTTTTTCTTTTACTATCTATATAAGAAATTAATTTAGTATATTCATCTGTAGCAACTAATAAAAGTCCAGTTGCTAAAGGATCTAATGTTCCTGTATGGCCTATTTTTTTTATTTTATTTTTATTAGCAAAATCTTTTATTGCTTTAAAAGATGAAATATTTTTTTCTTTATATAGTAAATAAAACATATATACTTCCTTAAATTAAAATAAAAAAATTCCAAAATAAATTTGGAATTTTATTGGTATCTTTTTAAGATAAATGGAGCAAATGAGGGGAATCGAACCCCCGTATCCAGCATGGCAAGCTGGTGTTCTACCATTGAACTACATTTGCAATTTAGATATTCTATATTTTACAACATCTAAATAATTATTTTTTAAAAAATCCCTAGTTTCTTAAATCCAAAATTTATTTAATCTTAATATGGGTTTTGATGTTTAAAAGCTTTTAATAAATTTTTAAATAAAGAAACAACAGTTAAAGGACCTATACCTCCAGGAACTGGGGCTATTGCCTTAACTAAATCTTTAATATCTTCTAAATCAACATCACCAATTAATTTAGTTCTTTCAGTTGCATCATCTAAATTGCAACCAACATCAATAATAGTTACACCATCATGAACATTTTTTCTTTTGATTAATTTAGCTTTTCCAGCAGCAGCAATAATTAAATCTGCATTTTCTGTTCCTCTTAAACCAGAATTAATATTATAAGTAGAAACTAAACCTTTACGTTTTTTAAGTAAAAAGGCAATTGGCTTACCAACTAAATTAGATCTACCCACAACTGAAATTTTCTTATCTTCTATTTCTAAATTGTAGTAATCTATTAAAGTTAAAATTGCCATAGCAGTAGCTGGAGTAAAATAAAAAGCATTATTAGAATTATAAAAATTAAAACTATTTCTAGTAGAAAGACCATCAATATCTTTTTCAAATTGAACACTATCTAAAATTACTTGAGGAGCAGTGGTATTAGGTAAAGGTAATTGAATAATTACACCATCACTTTTTTCATTAATAACATCAATTTGTTTTAATAAATCTTTTTGACTAATATTTTCATCATATTTATATAAAGTAGCTTCAACGTCAAGTTGTTCTGCTTTTTTTAGTTTATATTCAATATATTTATTACTTGAAGGATTATCTCCAACTTGAACAATTGCTAATCTTGCTTTTCTTCCAATGTTTTGACTTGCTTCTTTAAATTCAGCAATTAATTTTTGAGTTTCAATTTCATCAATTTTTTTACCATCTAATATTTCCATTTTAATCCTCCAATTCTTTTGTATATTTTGATAATTCTTCTTGATATTTAAGTAATTTTTCTTTTTCTAAATCCACTTTTTCTTTAGGTGCTTTATTTATGAAATTAGCATTAGACAAAATTGTTTGAGAGCGATTGATTTCAAATTCTAATCTTGTTATTTCTTTTTCAATTCTTTCAATATCTTTTTCTTTATCTTCTTGCGTAAGTTTTATAAATAAATTACCAAAAGATAAAGTTATTAAAGAATCTTCATTTTTTTCTATATAAGCATTAGCAAGAAAATTAACAATTGAAATTTGATTATCATCTAAACTAAAATTACCATAATAATTAATTATATCTTTTTTTGAAATACCTTTCTCATCACGATATTTTCTTAAAGTAAAAACTAACTCAATTATTTGTTCTACTGATAAATGATTTTTTGTCTTATTTTCCTTTTTTATAGTTATTTTAGGATAATTTTTTAAAAGTATTTCTTCATTAAAAACTTCAAAAAATAAATAATCTGTAATAAAAGGTAAAAATGGGTGAATAATAATTAAAAAACTTTTTAAAATTTCCAAAGCAAATTTTTTATTAGGTTTAATTTTTAAAAATTCTACATATCAAGATGAAAAATCATTGTAAATAAATTTTGCAATATTATTTCCTATAATAGTAAATTCATATTTTTTCATTGCTTTATCAATATTATTTTTTAATAAAGCTAACTTATTTTGAATTCAATAATCAAATTCAGAAACTTTATTTTCATCATTTGGTAAATTTTGAATATAACGAACTATATTTCAAAGTTTATTATTTAAGGTTCAAGCGCTTTTTACTTTATCATCAGTATATTTTAAATCATAACCTGGAGAAGAATTAGTAATAAGAGCTCATCTTAAAGAATCAGAACCAAATTCATTAATTACTTCAATAGGATCAACACCATTATTTAATGATTTAGACATTTTTCTATTTTGTGCATCTCTTACTAAACCATGAATCAATACTTCATTAAAAGGCTTTTCATTCATAAAATGTAAACCAAAAAAATACATTCTTGAAATTCAAAAGAATATTAAATCATAACCAGTAACTAATAAATTAGTAGGATAATATCTGTTTAATTTAGAATCTTGATTAGGTCAACCTAAAAAAGAAAAAGGAGCTATTCCTGATGAAAATCAAGTATCCAAAACATCTTCATCTCTAGTTCATTCTTTGCCAGGACATTCTTCTTGAACTTTAATTTGATCTTTATAATACCAAGCAGGAATTTGATGTCCTCATCAAAGTTGTCTAGATATATTTCAATCATATATATTTTCAATTCATTGTTTAGCTATCTTAATGAATCTTTTAGGAAAAAATTTTACTGTTTCTTTAGAAATCAAATGATTTAATAATTTTTTTGATAAAACATCCATTTTAACAAATCATTGAGGTAAAACTAAAGTTTCAATAATAGCATCACTTCTTTCGGAAAAACCAACATTTGAAATTGTTTCTTTTTCTTTTAAAATTAAATCTTTTGATTTTAAATACTTAATAATTTCAATTCTTGCTTTTTCTCTAGTCATTCCAAAAAATGGAGAATTTTTTTCACTTATTAAACCTTTTTTGTCAATAGTTTCATGTATTTCTAAATTATGTTTTTGAATAATTTGAATATCAATTTCAGCATGAGCTGAAAGTTTCATTAAACCAGAACCAAATTTTTTATCTACATAACCATCGGCAATAAAAGGAATTTCTTTATTTGTTAAGGGATGAATAATTTTAGCATTAGCATATTTTAAATATCTTTGGTCAGTTGGATTATAAACTACTGCAACATCTGAAAGCATAGTTTCTGGTCTAACTGTAGCTATAGTTACATATTCATTAGAATTTTTTATCAAAAATTTAATGTAATACATAGTTTGTTTAGTTGGTTTATTAATTACTTCTATGTTTGAAATAGCAGTCATTAAAATGGGATCTCAATTAACAGGTTTTAAACCTTTATAAATAATTCCTTGATTATATAATTCTATAAATACCTTATTTACAGCCTTATTTGACAAATTATCTAAAGTAAATCTTTCATTTTTATAGTCCAAACCAAGTCCCAATTTTGCTCATTGTTCTCTTATGGTTTGAGAATATAAATCTTTTCATTCTCAGATTTTATTAATAAAATCTTTTTTGCCATAATCTAAACGACTTTTATTTTCAGTTTTTAATAATTCTTTTTCAACTCTTGCTTGTGTAGCTATTCCAGCATGATCCATTCCAGCAATGTAAAAAGTGTCAAAACCATTTAATTTTTTGTATCTAATAACAGTATCTTGTAAATAAGTATCTAAAGCATGTCCAATATGAAGTTTACCTGTTACATTTGGAGGAGGTAAAAGAATAGAAAAAGGTTTTTTAGTTTCATCATGTGTACTAAAAAAAAGTTTATCTTCTCATTTTTTAGAAATTTTAGCTTCAAATTCTTTGGGATTGTATATTTTTTCCATTATTTTTACCTACTTTTACATACTAAAATTAACATTTATAATTATACCTTATAAAAAAAGATGCTTTATTTGCATAAAGTCATCATTACTTATTTTTTTTATCAATATTGGTTTTAAGGATTGACATGAAAGCTTCTTGAGGAACTTCAACAGTTCCTAACAACTTCATTTTTTTCTTACCTGCTTTTTGTTTTTCCAATAATTTTTTATATCTAGATGGATCAGAAGCATGTAATTTAGCTGTAACATCTTTTCTAAACGCTTTTATTGTTTCTCTAGCAATAATTTTTCCACCTATAGCCGCTTGAACTGGAACTTCAAAATTTTGTCTAGGAATAGCTTCTTTTAACTTTTCACATAATTCTCTAGATTGAGGATATGCTTTGTCTCTATGAGCGATAATTGAAAAAGCATCTATCTTATCTCCATTTAATAAAATATCAACTTTTACTAAATCAGAATCACGATAATCGATTAATTCATATTCAAAAGAAGCATAGCCTTTTGTTGTGGATTTTAATCTATCAAAAAAATCAAAAATAATTTCACCTAAAGGCAATTCATATTCTATTTTTGAGCGATTAGAATCAATATATTCTAGATTTAAATAGGTTCCTCTTTTTTCTTGACATAATTCCATTGTATTACCAATATATTCATTAGGAACTAGAATTGTAGCATGAATGTAAGGTTCTTGGATTTTTTCAATAAAAGTTCTATCAGGAAGCAAAGAAGGATTAGAAATTTTTTCAATGTTTTTATTTGTCATAAACACTTTATATTCAACTGAAGGAGAAGTTGCTATAACTCCAATATTATATTCACGATTTAATCTCTCTTGAATAATTTCCATATGAAGCAAACCTAAAAAACCAACTCTAAAACCAAATCCTAATGCTTTAGAAGTTTCTTGTTCTCAAGTTAAAGAACTATCTGATAAGGAAATTTTTTCTAAACTATCTTTTAATTCAGCATAATCTCTTGTATCAATTGGATAAAATCCAGTATAAACCACAGGTTTTTTTTGTTTATAACCAGGTAAAGCTTCTTGTGCTGGATTATTACATAAAGTAATAGTATCTCCAACATGAACTTCTTTAGCATCTCTAATAGCCGCTGATATCCATCCAACTTCCCCAGCTTCTAAAAAATCTTTTTTTTGCTCATTGGGATTTCTAACCCCAAGCTCAATAACATGATATTCCATATTATTTGACATAAATTTAAATTCATCATTAGTAGAAATTTTCCCTTGAAAAACTCTAACTAACATTACCACACCTCTATAGGGATCAAAATAAGAGTCAAATATTAATGCTTTTAAAGGTTTATCATCAAAAGCATTTTTAGGATAGGGTACATAATCAATAATAGCTTGTAAAACTTGTTCACAATTTAAACCCGTTTTTGCTGAAACACAAACTGCATTATCACAAGGTAAACCTATAACATTTTCTATTTCTTGTTTTGTTCTTTCCACATCAGCAGAAGGTAAATCAATTTTATTAATAATAGGAATAATTTCTAAATTATTTTCAATTGCTAAATAAACATTTGCTAATGTTTGAGCTTCAATTCCTTGTGTTGCATCAACTATTATTAATGCTCCTTCAGAAGCAGCTAATGACCTAGAAACTTCATAAGTAAAATCAACATGACCAGGAGTATCAATTAAATGAAACACATAATCTTTATATTTCATTTGAACCGCATTTAATTTTATTGTTATTCCTCTTTCTCTTTCTAAATCCATTTGATCTAAAAATTGATTTTCCATATCATGAGAATTAACTGTATTACTTAATTCTAAAAGTCTATCTGCTAAAGTTGATTTTCCATGATCTATATGAGCAATAATTGAAAAGTTTCTAATCTTTGTCTTATTCATAGTAAAAATTATATTTTAAACTAGTTAAAATATAAAATAACAATCTTTTAATTTTTTATTTTTTCTAAATTAACTATAAAATAGTCTAATAAATAAAAAATATACTATGTGTTTTTCATATTTAAAAAAGATATATTTTTGTTTCTAGCTTTTAAAAATTTCTTTCTCTCATTAGTCATTTCATTATTTGGAATTTGTAAATATTTTTCATCAATTTTATTGTTTATTTTTTGATGAATTTCTGGATTCCATATAATCTCCCCATTTATTTCAGAGTAAGTAAAATAATTTTTATCAAAAAAACCATGTACATCACGTGATAAATCCAACAAATTATTAGAAGAAATAATTTGTTGCTTTGAAGTTTCTATAATATTTTTATATTCATTTGTTTTATCAATATTTTGAATATTTATATTTTTCATAGAAGAAAATAATTGTATTAAAGAACTAATAGATTCATTTTTTATATCAGAAACATTCTTAATATGTGCTCTTTCATAATCTTTATCAGCATTAAAAACTTTAATAGAAATAGGTAAATTTTTTCTAAAATTTTCAATACTTTTAATCAATTGTTTCTTAATATTAATTAATTTATCAAAAGATTCCTTTACATCATTAGCTAAAAAATCTATTGTATCTTGTTTAGAAGTTAAAGAATTAAATTCTTCCATTCCTAAACAAAAAATTTCTAAAAACTTTATTAAATTGGTATGTTTAGAATTTAATAATTCTAAATATGCAGGATGTACTTTTTCTAATTTTTTTAAATCAACTTTTAAAAAATCATTTATATTCTTTTTATCTATTAATGAAAATTTAACAATTTTGTCAAAAAACATAATAAAATTTTCTCGTCATTTTTCAACAAAATTTGCTTCAGATATATACATTTGTGCATTATTGGGTTTTGAAAAACTCCCTGTTGGATTATTTCCTGAAATAATAGCAATAACATTTTTTAAGGTACTTTTATATTTATTTTTAAACCATAAATTTGCTAATCTTAGTTGATTTTCATCTAATTCTAAAATCAAATTTGATTTTTTATTAGGTCTTATGATTTGATTTTTTGTATTATTAAATATATGTCTAATCAAATCTTCTCTTAATTTATAATTTGAATTTATTGTTTTAAATCAACTTTCTGTTGTATATAAATCTAATTTAATTTTAGAAAATTGTACATATCAATCATAAATTTCACCAGTTAATGAATTTCCCGAAAAATAAAGAATTCCTTCACATTTTCCAGAATTTTTTTCTCAATTTTTAGTACTAAATTTATATGAATAAGTTTCGACATTTATAGACATTTTATTATCTCCTCAAATATTTTTTCTAAAACTTCAACACTTATAGAATTGCCACAAATATATAACATTTTGCTTTCGTTTAACAATTTTGTTTGTAATACATTCTGATAATCTTTATTTTCAAACCCCATATATAAAAATGCTTCCTTTGATGTTATGTATCTCAAAGTTTTATTTTCTTCAAAATAAAACTTTAATCTGCTATTTGCTCCACTAGCAGTTAAAGTTGGTCCATAACCATGAGGTAAATATATATATGCTTCTGAATTAAAATTTGTATAATCAATCAATCTCGCTTTTGTAATCTTATTTTTTGTTTTATAGAAATTTGAAATTTTATATTTTTTAAGTAAATCTAAATATTTATTTGAATTTGAAATATTTATAATTTTGTTTAAATTATTTTTATTCTCAATAGGTGGTGGAAAATAAAAATCTTTTTTCATTTGATTTTTTAAAATGGAAACTAAAAAAACACGTTCTCTATTTTGAACGCTTCCATATTCTGTTGAATTAACAACTTTTCATTTAGAAACATAACCTAATGAATCTAATTTTTTAATTCATTCATTAAATTGATTAATAAATTTTTTACTTGTTAATGCCTTTACATTTTCTAAAAGTAAAACCTTTGGTAAATTATTTTTGTTAAATTCTAATATTTTTTCAACTTGTAAAAGTAATCCAGATCTTGTATTTTCATTAATTCCTTTTTGTTTCCCTTGTTGTGAAATATCTTGGCAAGGAAAAGAATAAGTAAAAATATCAATATTTTTAGGTAATTCTCTTAAATCATTTATATTAATAGAATTTAAATAATCTAATCCCCCCCCCCGAGGTTTTAAGCTTTGTTTTTAAATATTTAACATTTACAAAAGAATATAAATAAGGAAATAATTTTCTTAATTTTTCTTCATTTATATTCTTAAAATAATTTTTATTAACGATATTTTTACTATTAGCACTGAAGGGAAATTTTTCTAATATTTCTATCATTTGTTCTTTGGATAAATCCATTTCTTTATTTATCAAACCATAATTGATACTAATGTATGCTACTATTGCATCAATATAAAAATCACAAGCACCTAAATTAATTAATTCAAAGTGCATATTAGTTGAAATATTTTTTAATGCTTTTGTTTGTGCACCCATTCCAGAAAATGCTTCATACAATTTAATTGTTTTCATCTTAACAATTTTAACGCATTAAAAATTTTTAATAACAAAAGCACACCTAAAAATTGATATGCTTTTGTTATTTTTCTCTATAAAATAGTAATATTCATTAAAATTATTTAAGTTTATGTTTTAATATTTTATTTTATTTTTTTATGTTATTTTTAATCAAAAATAACATTGTTAATTGATTCTAATTATCTACTGCATTATCAACAATTATTAGTTAATTTATGTTAATGTTTTATAAAAAACCGAAGAAAAAAATTTCTTTCGGTTTTTTGTTTAAAAATTAATTATCAGAATTTTTAGCATTGGTCATTGCTCTCATAACAGATTTGATTTGTGCTTCTGAAGCTTTTCTCCCCATTTGCATAAACATAACTCTAATCATTTTTTCAGTGATAGGAGGGTTTTCTCTAATTTGTTTTTCAAACATTTTTTTTGTTATTAAAAAACCTAAAAAAGCCCCAATAAATCCTAAAAGAATTCCTATACCAATACATATTCCAATTCAAGCACCTGTACCCATTATTTCTCCTTATGCTATATTTATTTATATTTTAATATAAAGATATTACTTTTTTATCACTTTAATATAATTTGTTGTTCCATCATTATCTTTATCTAATTTGAAATATATTTTTAATTGGTTATTGCTTTTAAAAAAGTTAGATCATTTGTTATTTGTATGGCCGTAATCTTTTGGATTTAAATTAGGATAAGATTTTTTAAAGAATTCTACAACTTGTGAAAATTGTATATATCCTTCTTCATCATCTTCTAAAAGATTCATAATATTTCTTATTTCTTTTATCAATCAACTTATTTCTTTTTCATTATTAGATAAATTTGTTTTTTTAGAATTTAATTTATTTTCTTTTTTACTATAACCTTCAACATTTATAAAATTATCAAATAATTTTTGATATTCTTGATTGGTTTTATTTGTTCCCGCTCCTATTACTTTTTTGTTTCTTTCTTTAATTTTTCTAATTAAAGGAGCAAAATCGCTATCTGAAGAAGCAATACAAAAAGTATCTATATAATCTCTATCAATTAATTCCATTGTTACAATGGTTAAGTTTATATCAGCAGTGTTTTTCTTATCTTTATGATTTATAGTATCTACTTCTAAATCTAAACCATATTTATTCATTTTTTCTTTTAAGTTTTTATCATTCAAATTATTATAAAAGGCTTTTTTAATAATAATTTCTTCTGTCGAAATATTTAATTCATCAAATAATGTGTGTATATGATCATCATTGTTAAAGTTTTCATAGTCTATTAATAATGCGGTTTTACCAAAAAATTTTTCTTTAGTTGACATAATTTGCTTGGTATAAAAAATAGATGCTTAACACATCTATTTTAAAAGTTTTTAATTATTTATCAATTTTAACTTTAACACTAGGTCCCATACTTGCACATACAACAATGTTTTGAATATAAGCACCTTTTACAGCAGATGGTTTTAATTTTTTAATTAATGAAATAATGGTTTGAGCATTTTCTGTTAAAGCTTTAACATCCATACTTGCTTTACCAATAATGGTATGTACAATACCTGCTTTATCAGTACGGTAGTTTGCTTTACCTTTTTTAAGTTCTTCAACTGTTTTTTCTGGAGTAGGTGAAACTGTACCAGTTTTAGGGTTAGGCATTAAACCTTTAGGTCCTAATTTTTTACCGTATTTTCCTAATAAAGGCATCATTGTAGGGTCAGCAACCATAACATCAAAATCAAAGTTATCTTCTTTAATTTTTTGTTCTAACGCAGGACCATCAACTACAATATCAGCACCAGCTTTAGTAGCTAATTTTTGTTTTTCTATATTATTTGTAACTACTAAAACTCTTACTTTTTTACCAGTACCATTTGGTAACAATACTGAACCACGTAATTGTTGATCAGCTTTTCTAACATCAAGATTTAATTTTAAAACTAATTCTAAAGTAGCATCAAATTTTGTATAAGCATTTTCTTTTGCTAAAGCAATAGCTTTGTCTAATTCATAAATTGCTGCTCTATCAAATGAATCATAAGCAGTTTGAAGTTTTTTACCAATATGTCTAGCCATTAGTTTTCTCCTTCAGTGTCAGCTAATAATTTAGCTTTAGCTTCTGCTTTTTCATCAGAAATAGTTTTAACTTGAATTCCTTGACCTTTAGAATCTTTTAAGTTAGCTTGTGCTTCTTGGATAGCTGCTTCTTTAGCTTTACCAGCTTCAGCATCTTTTTGTGCTTTTTTAGCTTCTCTTTTAGCTTTAATTACATCATCATAACCTTCAACTAAAATACCCATATTTTTAGCAGTGCCAGCAATAATATGCATTGCTTGTTCTACACTATCAGTATTTAAGTCGGGTAATTTATATTCAGCAATTTGTTTCAATTGATCCAATGTAATAGTTGCTGCAATAGTAGTTTTTGAATTTGCAGAACCTTTTTGAATATTTGCTGCTTCTTTTAATTTATAACTTGCAGGTGAAGTGAATAATTTAAATTCAAATGATTTATCTTTATAAACGGTAATTTGAACAGGAACAGGTTCACTACCTCTACTACGAGTTGCATCATTAAATGCTTTGGTGAATTCAGGCATATTGATACCAACTCCAGCTAAAGCTGGACCTGGTTTTGCTTGACCGGCATTAAATTGTAATTTTGCAACACGAACAACTTCTTTTTTAGCTGCCATGTTTATCCTTTCAATAAATGTGGTACTAATGATATTTTTATGTATCTCCCACTAGTTAGAGGCAATTTTATATTTAATAAATTGCGTTTGTATTATACAACAAAAACCACCTTTTTAGGGGTGGTTTTATATTATGATTTTTAAGCTTTTTTTTGTAATTTTTGCTTATATGGAATTATATGAATATGAGTATGAAAAACAGTTTGTCCTGCAGGTTCATTAGTATTAATAATTAACTTGAAACCACTTCCTGGGAACTTATCAATAATTTCTTCTTTTGCTAATTTTTTAGCTATTTTTATTAAATAAATTGTTTCTTCTTCACTAGTTTCTAAAATGTTTTTAGTTTTATTTTTAGGAACTACCAAAAAGTGACCTTTTCTTATAGGAAACTTATCATAAAAAGCAATACATAAATCATCTTCATACAAAATGTTGCTTGGTATTTCTCTATGTATTATTTTTAAAAATATATCATCCATATTAATCTCTATTTTTTAATGAATTTTTCGTTTTTATACAATTCTTTTAAAACAGGATCATTAATTTCTAATAAATATCCCAATGTATAAAATGCTGATTTAGCAGTTTCATATAACGAATTGTCCTTTAAATAAAGTAAATATGACAAATCATCTAAATGTTTTTCAAATAAAGAACCTTCAAAAGTAAATTTATTTACTTTTTGATCTTTACCATCTTTATCTTTTTCAGTAAAGGTTTTTGATAAAGGAGCTATTTGCATTAAGTAAGCAATTAAAGTAGTATTACCTGATTTAACTAAATAACCATTAGGATTTTTTGATAATTCTTCAGCAGTAATTAAAGAACCTAAAACTGGTTGATAAAAACCATATTTATTCTTACGGTTAGTATTTGCTAAAAGATCTTTTTTATCTCAATTTAATCCATATTTTTTAGCATCATCATAAATTATTCCTTGGTAACCTTCTAATTTTTCTAAAGTTTCTTTTTCTTTTTCTAATTCTTTAGAACTTAAATCAGCTACTTGTTCAAGGTTCATTTTTTTAGCTTTTTGAGCATCTTTAACATATTTATTAAAATCTTCATATCCTTTGATAGAAGGATTATATTGAATTTTACCAGCAACACCATTTTCGCTAGTAGTTGAACCTAATCATAATTGAGATGGTTTTTTATTAATTACATATTTTAATAAATTGTAATTTTTATTTACATATTCTTTAGAATTTTTTTCATAATCTTTATCAATTTTTTTAAGTTGATCAACATTTTCTAAAGTTAAATACTTATCAACTAAAATAAATTTTTCAACTTCATCTCTTATTTTAGTTTGACCAGTATTTCATAAAGTTAAAAATTGTTCTTCAGTAGGAACTTGATCTTCCTTAACTTCTTTAATTGAAAAATTGGTTTTTTCAAATTTTCCATTATTTCATTTATAAAATTGAATACCTTCGACTTTTCAATCAACTTCTTTTTTTAAGAAAAATTGACTATCTGAAGCAATTTTTGATCTTCAATAAAGTTTAAAAATTTTATAAGCATCTTTAAATAATTTATGATTTTTATCATTCATAGCTTTTTCATAAGCTAATGGATCTTTTGTAAAATCTAATCCATATAATGAAGAAATAGTATTTTTAGTTCATAAACTTTCCATTTCAGCTTTTCTAGCTTTTTCATTTAAAAAGTTTTTTTGTGCTGATAAAGTTGAACTATCTTTTTCTATTCCACAAGAAATAGCAACAGTGGGAATTAATGCTAAAGATGAAGAAATAGTTCCTAATAAGATTTTTTTATTTAATTTCATATTTCTTCCTTTCTTATAAATCTTCAATATCAAAAAGTTTTAATATATGATTTAATAATAATTCTTCAGCAGTTTTGCTTTTATCATAAGTTCCATCTGCTTTTGCTAAATATATTTTCTTGTTATCATCATCTTGTTTAAAGTTGCTATTTAATTTATTTTCAAGTTGTTTTTTAAGTCATTCAGTAATAGCTTTGCTTGAATCAAGAACTAATTTTTTAGCTTGACCAGTTTTCATAGTTTTAGCAGCAGCACTAATATCATTTAAATCTTGATCAGTGTATTTTTCTTTGGTTTCTAAAGTATTTTTAAGATTAAAAATATTTTCTTTAGTTTTCATAAATGTTCTAAAATCATTGTTTCCAATTAAGGTATCAACAATATTTAAATCATTTGCTAAATTGGTATTTATTGCCTTAATTACATTAAATGAAGGAATAGGTAATTTAGAATCTTCATTTTGGATTTTAGTTTCATAATCTTTTTTGATGAATTCTTTTAATTGTTCAACACTTTCAACTTTTTTGTATTTTATTAACTTAATACCTTTTGAAGTTAAAACCAATCAAGTATCAGGTAAATCTTTAACTTTATAAATAGTGTTGTATTTTCCATTAGTATCAACAAAGATTTTTTTAATTTTTTCTAAAATCATTGTTTTATATTTATCATCATCATATTTAGGTTTTGAATCAGATTTTAAAGGATTAATTGCTTCTTCAATTTTTTGTCCATATTCTAAAGCTGCTTTTTTATTTGCTTCTTCTTTATTTTTATCTATGTAATCAAAAGTTGGAGAAACATTTCCTCCCAAATCAGTAACCATTTCATTTGCTATTTTTTTCAATTCTCCAAATAAATCAATTTCTTTAATGTTAGCAGCATCCACACTAGAAAAAGCTTTTTCTAATAAACTTAAACCTAAATCTAAATTATCTTTTCCAAAAAGTGATAATCCACTAGTAATACCAGTTGAACCATAATTAGTAGAAGAATCTAAAGAAAAAGTTTCTTTATCAGTTAATAAAGTATTGTAAGTTTGTTTTTTTCAAGCATTAGCATCTGAATCTTTGATATTCATAAAGTTTTCTAAAGAATCAAAAGTTTCTTTTAATCATTCATAACCTTGTTTATATTCATAGTCAAAAGCATTATTTTTCTTATTCATCAATCAGTATGAGAATAAATATTTAATTGCTTTACGATCAGCTTTTCATTCTTCTTTTTCTTTAGTAGGAGCAGTGCCAGGAAGTACAAATGAATTAAAAATATATGGTTTTTTAGTAGCAAAATATTCTTTTAAAAAGATAGAAGCATCTTTTCATTCATTTACAAAACTTTTAGTCATAAAAGTGTGTGCTTTACCAATTTCTTTTCCATTTTTTACTTTTCTAAAATAGTTTTCGTCCTTTTTATAGAATTTAAAAACTTTTTCGCCTTTTTTAACAAGAATTTCTGAAGTAGCTTTACCATTAGCGTCTAATTTGTAAATATTACTATTTGCTGTTCTATCAATTTCACTACTTTTATCATCACTACTCAATTCAAATCTTCTTAAAGCATCTTTTCTAATTTCTTTAAAAGTTTCTTTTTCAATAGCTTCATCTATAGTTTTTGCTTTATCATAATTTTTTGATAAAAATTCTTTAAAGAAACCTTCTCAAGTTTTAGCACCGTATCTACTTTTATATCCAGATTCCGCATCTTTTAATAAATTTCTATGTTTTGTTTTAATTTCATCAATAGATTTTAATGCTAAATTTTCATTAATAGTTTCACCACTTTGAAGAGATAAATTTCAAAGTCTTTGATATTCTTTAGAAGCTTTTTGTTCTTGTTCATATAATCAATAAATAGCTTGTTTGGCAACTTCAGAAATTTTTGCTGAATTGTTTAAATATTGATTGTTATTTTTAGCTAATTCTTGGATTTGCTTTAAAGTATAAGTATAAGTTTTACCATCAATGTTATATGTATATAACTTAGAATCATCTGCTAGAGCAGGTTTAGTTTTTACATAAGTAGAATTAACAACTAAAGGAATAGTAATAGCTGAAACAATTGAAGCACCTAAAACGGAACCAGCAACAATTAGTTTTCATGAATGGTTTTTCTTTTTAGTGTTTTTAATTGTTTCTTGTGGTTTATTCATTTCTTGTTGGATTGCATTTTTTTCCATCAATCTTTCAAAGAAACTTTGTTGTTTTTTACCCATAAGTATCCTTTCTAAAAACTCTATTATTAATAGTTAATAAATATATGTATATTTTACTTTAATAATATTTATTTAATTGTTATAACTAAAAAAATATGAATTATTAACATTTTGATAATAAAAGAAGATTTTAACAAGGATGAACGCATAAATAAAATGCTGTTTTTTATTACTTTGTTATAATAAAAATTATGAATAAAAAAGACAAATTTTTAATGGTTTTTTTAACAATTATCACCTTTGGATTTATATGAATTTATTGATCTAAACTTAAAAATAAAGAGGAAAATGTAATTAAAAAATCTTCTAAATTACCCTTCAAAATAGAAGAATTAGTAAATTATTTAGGTGGAAAAGAAAACATAATTTCTGCTACTAATACAATATCAAAAGTTAAAATTGAAATTCAAGATAATGAAAAAATAGAAGTTGAAAAAATTAAAAAAATAAAAGGAATATCAGGAATAGTAATTGGTAATTTTTCAATTTCTCTAATTGTAGGAAATATTTCCGAAGAATTAACTAAACAATTAAATAATTTAAATAAATAATCCTAAAAATGTAAGAATGGACAATGTTATGAAAATAGATAGTCAATATCAAGTTATATTAGATAATCTTTTAGATGTAGCACCTAATGATGCTGCTATTTTTACAAAAATAAATAATAAATATGCTTTTGATTTCAAAAGAATTTTTGGTGAACAAGCATTTAATTATGTATATCAACAAAAAAACTTTGATATGCCTATACTAGAAGTTAACTTATTAAAAACCATTAATGAGTTAGAAAATATTGAAAATCCAGAAGAAATTAAAAAAATCCTTACAAATAATAGTTATGAAATAAGTGATAATTTACTACGTCTTTTAGATAAAGATTTAACTTTAGGAAAAGAAAAAATTATTAATGATATAAAATTAAATTTTCAAAAGCAAAGTTTAAAATGAAAATTATTTCTTAATAAATCAAAAGAAATTAATAATGAGACAAATATTTGACCAATGAATTTAGGTTTTTTATTTGTTAAATTATCCATTGATGGAAAAAGCATTTATGGTCCTTTATTTTTTAAAGAAGTATATATGGAAATTAGAAATAGTAGACCATTTTTAATTTCAAATGGAGAAATAAAAGCTAATGAAAAATTGATGTTTTTATTAAAAAATGCTGGTTTTGATTTAACCATCACAGATAATTATTCAAATTTTACAATAGAAGAATTAACTAAATTTGTTTATGAACAATGAAAAGATGTATATAACTGTTATGAAAATATAAATGATAATTTTGAAAAAATATATCCAGAAAATATCACTAATGAAACATTAGAATTTGCCAAAGGAATTGTTTTAGGTTTATTCCAACCATTAGGTGGATATGTTAGAAATAGAATGATGCAAATTCTTGGAAACAATGAATTAAATGACATTCTTTCTGTTGAATTTAATAAAAATATTTATAAAAATAAAATTAGAGATGCTATTTTAAACCCTAAAACTAGTATTTTTAAAATTACTTCTACTAATTTATCGCAAGATAAAGCTATTGCTTCTTCTCTTAATCAAAACACCATTATATGAGGTCCACCAGGAACTGGAAAATCACAAACCATTGTTAATTTATTAGCAAATATTTTGGTATACAAAAAAACTGCTTTAGTTTGTTCACAAAAAAAAGCAGCACTAGAAGTTATCAAAAATAGAACGGGTGAATTAAATCAATTTTGTTTATTTATGTTAAATTCTAAAAATATGAATAAAAAAAATTTCTATACTCCTATTAGAGATTATTTAGATTTTTTAGAAAATTTCGATAATAAAGCTAACATTTCTCCTTTAAACATAATTAATAAAAAAGAAATTAATTATGTTGAAAATATAAAAGAAATATCAGAAGATAAAAGATTTATTGAAGTAAGTAAAATTGTTTCAGAATTAAAAGAAGTTTGAAATTCTTTAAATCCTAATATATGAAAAAAAATATTGGAATTACCTAGAAATTTAAAATATGCTGAACCAATAAATTTTGATAACTCAAAATCTTTTATTAAATCTTGATTAAAAGTTAATAATCTTAGATTTAAAATTTTAAATCACAATAATTGAAAAATTAAATCTTTAGGTATGAATGTTTATACAACATTTAAAGATATATCTTTAAATTTAGAAAAAATAACTAAAAATCTTCAAAAAATAAAAGAAGAAGATTTTGAATACATTAACAAAGTTATAGATTTATTGCCAGATTGAGAAAGAACAAATATTTCTGATATTAAAATGTTAAAAAATTTTATTAGCAAAAATATCATTGATAAAATTTCCAATTTTACAAAAGAACAAAAAAATGAATATATAGAATTTGCTGCTTCTGTGAGATTAGCAAATTTAGAACCATATAAATTTATTAAAAAATTCTCTAATATGATTAAAATCTTCTTTCCTGTTTTAATAGTTACTCCTGATGCTGATTTATCTGCCTGAGAAAAAGAAGAATTTGATTATGGAATTATGGATGAATCTAGTCAAATCTTTTTAGAAAAAGGTTTACCAATTTTATATTTAGCTAAAATTAAAATTTTAGCTGGTGATGATAAACAAATGAAACCAAGTAATTGATTTGGTATACGCCAAAATGATGATTCTATTTATGGGAAAGTTGATTCATTATTAGATTTTGCAACTAGTTTAGGTTTATATAGCATTTTATTAGATAAAAATTATCGTTCTAATTATGCTTCTTTAATGACCTTTAGTTCTAAATATTTTTACAATTCAAGTTTAGATGTAGTTGATTCATTTCATAATGAAAAATTAGAACCTATTGAAGTTATAGACACTAATGGTATTTGAGAAAATAATAAAAATGAAGTCGAAATTCAAAAAGCTATAGAAATTACTTTGAAATATCTGCCTTTTTATGAAAAAATCATTTTGTTAAGTTTTAATGCTAAACAACAAGATGCTATAACTAATGAAATATTTAATAACTATCCAGAATTAGAACAAGCTATTGAAAATAATAGATTGTTACTAAGAAATATTGAAAATATCCAAGGCGATGAAGCTGATTTAGTTATTATGTCAATTGCTTATGATAAAAATACTCAAATTCATAGTACTTATGTAGGTCGTTCTGGTGGTATGAATGCATTAAATGTGGCTATTTCTAGAGCAAAAGATAAAATGATTGTAATTAAATCATTAAAAGCAGATGAACTTATATTAACTACTGATAATGAAGATGCTAAATTATTTAAAAATTGACTAAGATTTTTAGAAATGTCTAATTTATCAAGACAAAATTTTTTAGATATTAATCAAGCAACTATTTTAGAAAAAACTACTGAATTAAAATTAGATTCTCCATTTAATGAAGAAATAAAATCATTTTTAAATAATTTAATATTAAAAAATGAAAACTTATCTTTATGTGAAAATGAATCAATTGGAACAATCAAAATTGATTATGTAATCAAAAAAAATGATATTCCTATTTTATGTTTTGTAGTGGATGAATATAAATATAGTAATAATTTAGAAACATTCTTAACCTTTATGGATTTAATTAAATTTATAAGAAATAAAGGTTATACAATTTATCATTTAGATAGAATAAACTTTGAAAAATATAAAGATGAAATAATTAACACTATTTCTTCTATAAATAAAGAAAAAAACTTAAAACCTATTTATGAAACAAAAGAAATTCCTCTTGATTCACAAGAAAAAATAGAACAAAACAACCAAATAAATCAAGAACTACCAAGGGAAGAAAAAAACACTAAATCATTTGATGAAACCACCAAAGAATGAGAAGGTATTTTAAAAGATTTTGATAACAATAAAAAAGAAAATAAGGAATAATATGGAAAAAATATCTATGAAACGATTATTAAAATTCTAAATACTAATAACAAATATATAAATGAAGACAAGAAAATATTACAAGCAAAAGTTTATGAAGATATTTCAAATTATAAATTCCAAAAATAAAATAAACAATACTAATTAAATACATAATTAAATATAAAAAATAAAATTTATATTAGAAAGAAAAAATGAAAAAAAACTTAGAAAATGAATCAAAGTCTCTTGTGAGTGAAAATAAGTTTACTTGGATAAACTTTTATCAAGAACTTACAAATAAATTATTAGATGAGAAACAAAAAAATCAGAATTTTAATTTAAAAAAATTTATATTACAAAATAATATAAGTAAAAATAAAGATGAAGAAATTATAGAAAAACATATTGAAGAAAAATTTAAAAATTATGAAGATATAAATCCTTTTACATTGTTTGCAATATTTAATTATAGTAATAATAGTGAAAAATCTATTTACAATAGAATATCAATATAGCAAAATATATAGGTAAAATTTTTCATATTAATCAAGATTTATTCCCTAAAGATCTTAAAGGAATTCCTACGGTATTCGCATGACAATTATTTATAAATGATGAGCAAGATATTAATGAAAAATTTTGAAAAATATTCGAATCAACAATAAAAGTTACTAAAGCTGAGAATGATGAATATAACGAAAAAAATGAAAAGTATTTTAATGACTCTTTACTGGAGGCATGAAATAGTAAGCACATTAAAGGGATGATAACTATAGGATTATTTTGAATAAGACCTAATCATTTTATTAGTTTAGAAAAAAATAATATGTCAGAAATAAAAAAATTACTTAACATTAGTGAAAATTCATACTATAAAAATATATTAAGAGATTCTGATAAAAAAACTTTATCTAAAGAAGAATCACCAAAATATTTAGAATTGTGTAAAAAATTAAAACAAGAATTGAATATAGATTTTCCGCAATTTTCACTTGATGCATATAATAACAAATTAAATACTAAAGAAGAAAATGCTATAGTTTTTGATCTAAAAAGCAAAAACTATATTTTGTTTGGACCTCCAGGAACAGGTAAAACCTATAGCGCTAAAAAAATGGCACTTAAAATATGTGAAAATAAAGAAGAAAATATTTGATTCACTACATTTCATCAATCTTATGATTACGAAGATTTTGTGGAAGGTATAAAACCTGAAACTAGTACAAAAAATATAGAATATAAAATAAAACCTGGAATATTTAAAAAAATATGTGAAGAAGCAAGACAAAATCAAAACAATAATTATGCATTAATTATTGATGAAATTAATAGAGGTAATATATCAAAAATTTTTGGTGAATTAATCACATTAATTGAACCTTCCAAAAGAGCTGGTGAAAATAATCAAATTATTGTAACTTTACCTTACTCTGGCGATAAAAATAAATTCAGTGTTCCTAAAAATGTTTACATTATTGGAACTATGAACACTGCTGATAGATCTATTAGTATGATAGACGTTGCTTTACGTAGAAGATTTGATTTTATTGAAATGATGCCTGATGCAAATAAACTTGAAAATATAACTATTAAGATCAATGATTCTAAAATTAATTTAAAAGAAATGCTAGAAACAATTAATAAAAGAATAGAAGTACTATATGATCGTGAACATACAATTGGTCATACTTATTTTATGGAATTAGCAAATGAAAATTCTTCATTTGATGATTTAAAAAAGATATTTAAAAATAAAATTATTCCTTTGCTGCAAGAATATTTTTATGAAGATTATCATAAAATTCAAATGGTGCTAGGAGATTATCAAAAAACAGATGAAAATAAGTTTATTCAATCTATTGAATATGTTAACAAAAATATTTTTCCTAAACTAAACGATGATTCTCTTGATATACAAGAAAAAATATATGAAATTAATGAAGATGCTTTTGACAATCCTGATAGTTATATAAACATATATAAAACAGATCCAGAAGAATAATATTAAAAATTATGAAAAAAATCTCAGTAAAAGAATATACAAAAATTACTTATTCTAAATCAATCAATAATCCAGAAAAATATTTTGTTATAGACAAAGATTTTTTTGATGATTTTCATAATTTTATTACAGGTTTTAATAATCTTGGTACAAATAATGAACCTTTGGACATCGTTAAAGTAAAATATGAAAAAAATATAGGAACTGTGATGATTCCTCAAAATTATGTTGGTGTAATAGAAACAAAAAAAGAAACCAAATTGAAATTTTACCGAAAGTATATACGAACAGTGGACAAAAAGAAGAAGAAAAGATAACAAAAAAAGTTTTTATTAAAATGTTAGAATCTATGAAAAATTTAATTAGTAAAAACTTTAGTGGTACAAGTCTTGATATTGATAAATTAAGTATTTATGAAATATATATCCGCATATACATAAATGAAGTTGATTTATTAGTCAAAAAAGGTTTGAAATCAAATTATGTTTTTTGTAGTGAAAACATACATAAAATTAAAGGTAAATTAAATATTAAAAAACACATTACTAAAAATATTGCACATAAAGAAAAATTTTATTGTAATTTCTGTGATTTTAAACTTAATAGACCTGAAAATAGAATTATTAAATCAACGCTTTTAAAAATATATTTTAAATCCGAAAATTCCACAAATAAAAAACGTCTTTCACAATTATTAAATTTTTTTGAATTTGTAAACCCTTCAATAGATTATGAAAAAGATTTTTCTTTGATTTCTCAAACTAGAGAATTAAAAGAATATGACTTAATTTTAAAATGATCTAAAGCTTTTTTAAAAAATCAAAGTTTTACAACTTTTTCTGGTAATTTTAAAACAATATCTTTGCTTTTCCCTATGGAAAAATTATTTGAAGAATATATTGCTTTTCATATAAAAAAAATTATTAATAATGATAAAAAAATGAAAAATTGAAAAATTTTATCTCAGGATAGATCATATGAATTATTTGAAGAACCAAAAAAATTTCACTTAAAACCTGACATAGTTATAACTAGAGATGATAATTCAAAAATTATTATCGATACTAAGTGAAAAAATCTTATTAATAACCCTGATAAAAACTATAATATTTCTCAACAAGACATGTATCAAATGTATGCTTATAGTCAAAAATATGATGCCTTAGAAATTTGACTTTTATATCCTTTAAATGCAGAATTTGTCAAAAATAATATTGAAGAGAAAAATAATGAAATATACTTTATAAGTAAAAATTCCTCTGGTAAACCCGAAACCATCATTAGAATATTTTTTGTTGATTTAGTTAATATTGATCAATCATTAGAAAAATTGAAAAAGAATTTTTTAAACCCTTTCTATATAGCGGTGGATATTTGTGAAAAAGTTTTATTCCAAAATCTAAAAAACATAAAAATAAAGTCGACAAAAAACAGTGCTATAAAACTCACTTATGATTTTATAATAAACAATTTATGAAAATCTAATATTGAAGCAAAAGAAGAATTGGAACAAGAGATAATTAAATTGTGAAATACTATAAAAGAAAAATATAAAAACTATGAAAATAACTTTTATAATGATTTAAATGAATTTGAAAATAAAATAAAAAATTTATACAATCAATATAAACAAAAATAAACTGAAAATTGTGAAACTTGAATCTATAAAAATATTAAATTCAAAACTAATATTTTTAATGAAAACTTAAGATAAGGAACATTTTACCTTTAGAATTTATAATTTTTATCTAAAATCTAATTTTCTAATAACTTTAAATCAATAATTTGATTTTTATCAATTGGTTTAGGTTGAATAAACATAATCATATATATAGGTAAATAAATAACTTTATTTTTTTGTTCAATATTACCATTACATAAAACATATCCTTTTTCTAAACCAAATAATTTATCATCTAATAAATTATTCAATGCAGAATGTCTTTTATAATCTTTTCCGCTTTTAACTTCTATTGGTATTACTTTATGTTCTTTTTCAATTAGAAAATCAATTTCTCCATATTTTTTATTTGAATGATAATATAAATTATAATTATGTGCTTTTAACTCTTGAGCAACAACTGACTCATAAATACTTCCATAATTACCAACATATTCATTTAATATACTTACTTGATTACCTTCATACATTTTATATGTCAATAAACCTATATCAGATAAGAATAGTTTAAAAAGTGTTCTTTCTTTACTAACTAAAAGTGGAAAAGTAGGATTATTAACGTTATAAACAAATAATCCAACCCCACTATTTTTTAATCATGTAAAAGAAGTGTCATATTGATAAAATCTTGCTTTTTCATTTAAATTTTTAAGTATAAAACGTTTATTTTGAGCATTTAATTCACTAGGAATTAAATCATAGATATCTTGAATAAGTAATTTATCTTTTTCTCCATATTTAGAAATATCAAATCTATATGATTGATCTATTTCTTTTAAATTTTGATTAACATTATATATATTATTAGTTTCTACAAAGGTGGTAACTGCTTTTGGCATTCCTCCAATTACTAAATATATATGAAATAAATTTAAAAATTTCTTATGAATAATTTCATCAATAGGTTCTACTTTTTCATAACAATTTTTTAAATATTTAATTGTTTCTAAATTTGTTCCTATAGCTCATAAAAATTCTTCAAAATCCATAGGATACATTTGGATTGTTTCTAAAAAACCAGCTGGTATAGACAAAATCTCATTCATTTTTATACCTAATAAAGAACCAGAAAAAATGAATCTATATTTTGAGTTTTGAATTAAAAATTTAATAGGAGTAATAGCATCTTTTGCTTCTTGTATTTCATCTATGAAAATAATAGTATTATTTTCAATCATTTTCGTTTGAGATAATGAAGAAATCTTTAACAGCAAATCTTTAGAATCCTTTGCAGTATTAAATGCTTCTAAAGCTAATTTGTTCTCTATGAGATTTAATTCAACAACATTATTTTTAGTTTCTTTTAAAAATTCTTTAATAATTGTAGTTTTACCTATTTGTCTAGCACCATCTATAAGAAGAGCACTTTTGCTTTCTTTATATCATTCTCTTATAGTTTCTATAATCTTTCGTTTTAACATATTTAATTTCCTAATGTAGTTTTATAAAATAGTCTTTATAAATAAAAATTGCATTTTTCTAACTTAATTATAGTATAAAAATTGCATTTTTCTAACTTAAAAAGAGGGGTTAAATTGCATTTTTCTAACTTTTTTGAAAAGGTAATTTAAAAACACATAGCTAGAATGAACTATGTGTTTCGTTTTTTTATGTTAATTATTATATAGGTTTATTAAAGAACTTCTACAGAACCACCAGCAGCTTCTACTGCTTTTTTAGCAGAAGCACTAATAGCATGTAAACTAATAGTTAATTTTTTAGTTAATTTTCCATTACCTAATAATTTAATAGGTAAATTACGTTTGATAATGTTTTTTTTGAATAAACTTTCAGCATTAACTATTTCATTTGTTTTGTAATTGTTTTCTAAAGTATCTAAATTGATAATTTGGTATTCAATATGGTTAACATTTTGAAATCCTCTTTTACCAATTCTACGGAATCAAGGAGTTTGACCCCCTTCAAATCCTAAACGATGTCCACTACGTTTATTTTGTCCTGATTGACCTTTACCAGCTTGTTTACCTTTACCAGCAGCATGACCTCTACCCACACGGTGTTTATCTTTTCTAGCACCTTCAGCAGGTTTTAATGAATGTAAATTTCTTTCCATAGTAATCTCCTATAATAGATCTTTCACATCTTTATTTCTAATTGCTGCAATTTCTTCAGGCATACGCATTGCTTGTAAAGCTTTTACAGTTGCTTTAACAATATTTGCTTTTGAACGTGAACCATAAGTTTTAGTATAAATATCAGTATAACCAGCTAATTCAACAACAGCACGAACAGTACCAGAAGCTATAATTCCTTTTCCTTTAGGAGCAGGTTTTAATAATACTCTTGATGATAAGAATTTTGCTTGTTGTTCATGTGGAACGGTGATTTTATTAAAAATAGGAACGGATACTAAATTATTAGTTGCATCTTTAACTGCTTTTTTAATTGCATCTGGAACTTCATTAGCTTTACCATGACCAAAACCAACTTTACCTTTGTGATCACCAACAACAACAAAAGCAGCAAATGAGAATCTTCTTCCTCCTTTTACAACTTTTGTTACTCTAGCAATATCAATAACTTTTTCAGTTAATTTTAATCCTGCATCAAAGGTTTTTGAATTAAAGTTTTCACCATTGTTTTTTGATTTATTTTTGTTTTCAGAATTACGATTGTTATTAGGTTTTTTTTCTCAAATTTGTTCTTTGTTATCTTGTTTGTTTTTGTCATTCATTTTATTATTAAATCTAGGATTTTTGTTAACTACTTCTTTAGTTGCATGTGAAGATTTTTCTACCATAGGTTTTTTAACTTGTTTTTCTTGATTTTCACTCATTAGAATTTAACTCCTTTAGCATTTTCTCTAACAGCTTCTGCAAAAGCTTTAACTCTTCCATGATAAATATAACCTGAACGATCAAAAACTAATTCTTTAATTTTTAAAGTAGTAATTAATTTAGCCATTCTTTCTCCTGCTTCTTTAGCAGAAGCAATATTTCCATGATATTTTCCATTTTCTAAGGTTGAAACACTTGCTAAAGTATTTCCTTTGGTATCGTCGATCAATTGAGCATAAAAGTTTTGGTGAGATTTAAAAACACATAATCTAGGTTTTTTAGCAGTACCTGAAAGATGTTGACGAATTTTTAAATGTTTATGTTTACGAGCATCATTTCTTGAAACCATAATATTTCTCCTTTTAAACTGCAACTATTTAGAAGCAGTTTTTCCTTCTTTACGACGAATTTTTTCACCTTTATATGCAATTCCTTTTCCTGAATAAGGACTAGGACGACGAACATCATGAATAATTGAAGCAAAATGACCAACTAATTCTTTTTCAATTCCACTAATGGTAATTTCAGTAGGTTTAGGACAAACTACTGTTAAACCTTGAGGAATATCTAAATTAACTAAATGAGAATAACCAACAGCTAATTCTAAAACAGTACCTTTAAGAGTTGCTTTATAACCAACCCCTTTAATTTCTAATTCTTTTTTAAAGCCTTCTGAAACCCCTTTAATCATATTAGAGATTAAAGAGTTAGTAGTTCCATGTAATTGTTTTGTATGTTTTTCTTCATTTGCTCTTACAGTAGCAATTGTGTTATTTTCAATAACAATAGCAATTAAATTTGAAAATTCTTTAGTTAAAGTTCCTAATTTACCTTTAGTTGTTAAAGTTGTTCCATTTAAAGTAACTTCAACTCCTGTAGGGATTTTAATGATACGATTTCCAACTCTAGACATAGTAAATTACCTATCAAATGTAAGCGATAACTTCACCACCTACATTTTCCTTTCTAGCTTGTTTTTCAGTCATCATTCCTTTTGAAGTTGAAATAATTGCTGTACCATAACCTGAAATAACATTAGGTAAATCGTTGGTTTTTACATAAACTCTTAAACCTGGTTTTGAAACTCTCTTAATGTCAATAATTGCACTTTGAGAACCTTTGTATTTTAAAGTAACATCTAAAACTTTTTTGGTTTTTTCGCCAATAACATTTACTGCTTGAACATAACCTTCTGCTAAAAGAATATCTAAAATTTTGGCTTTTTCCATTGAATAAGGAATAACTACATTTTTATGTTTTCTTTGATTAGCATTTTTAATACGCACAATCATATCTGAAATAGGATCAGTTAAAAACATCTTATCAACTCGCTTTCTTCATGCCTGGAATTTTTCCTTCATGAGCTAAATTTCTGAAACAAATACGACATACTTTGTATTTTCTTAAAACAGCATGTGGACGCCCACATAATTCACAACGTGTATAAGCACGGGTAGAAAATTTAGGATGACGTTTTGCTTTAACTTTTAATGATAATTTTGCCATAATTATTTTTCTCCTTTTGCGAAAGGTAAACCAATTAATTCTAATAAACTTCTAGCTTCTTTATTAGTTTTAGCAGTAGTGATAATTTGGACATCTAATCCCTTAATTCTACGAATTTTATCAAATTCAATTTCAGGGAAAATAATTTCTTCTTTAATACCTAACATATAGTTTCCTCTACCATCAAATGATTTAGGGTTAGCACCTCTAAAATCACGAATACGAGGCATAGCTACATTAATTAATTTTTCAAGAAAATCTCACATTCTAGTACGTCTTAAAGTTACTTTACCACCCATAGGCATACCTTCACGTAATTTTCAAGAAGCATTTGATTTTTTAGCTTTAGTTTCAAATGGTTTTTGACCAGAAATAATTGTTAATTCATTAATTACTTCTTCAATTGCTTTTGAATTTGAAACTTCTTTTCCTGCGGTCATATTTAAAACAATTTTTTCAATTCTTGGAACTTCCATTAAAGAAGAATATTTATATAAGTTTGTTAATTCTTTAACAACTTTTGAATCATAGTGTTTTTTCAAATCCATAATTAAATTTCCTTCTTGGTTTTTCTAGCAAGTCTTGCTTTAGTTCCATTTTTGTTAACTTTTGTTCCAATTTTTGTGTAAGTAGCAGGAGTACTTTTGGTGCCTTTTTTAACTAAAAAAGCAACATTTGAAGCATTAATAGGAGCTTCAACTTCCTTAATTCCACCTTCAGTATCAGTTTGAGAAGGTTTTTTGTGCTTGGTTACTTTATTAATATCTTTAATAATTACAGTGTTAGCTTTATGATTTAATGAAACAATTCTACCGATTTTGCCTTTTTCTTTTCCAGCAATTACGATAACTTCATCATTTTTACGTAATTTAATTTTATTCATAAAATCTCCTTACTAAAGTACTTCAGGTGCTAAAGAAACAATTTTACTATATTTAGTATCACGTAATTCTCTAGCAACAGGGCCAAATACCCGAGTTCCTCTTAAAGTACCATCTTCTTTTACTAACACAACTGCATTATCATCAAATTTAATATGTGAACCATTAGCACGACTAATTCCATAACGGGTTCTCACAACCACAGCTTTAACAACTTGTCCTTCTTTAATAGCTCCATTAGGTAAAGCTTTTTTAACAGAACAAATAACTACATCACCAATATTAGCGATTTTTTTTCTTGAACCACCTAAAATTCTAATTACACCAATTTCTTTAGCACCTGAGTTATCAGCAACATTTGCTTTTGATAATTCTATAAGCATAATTAATTTGCTCCTTCAATAGCATGTTCTTTAATAGATACTAAACGAAAATGTTTGGTTTTAGATAAAGGTCTAGTTTCCATAATAGTTACAATATCATTTAATTTAGCTTCATTATTTTCATCATGAACTAAGAATTTTTTACTTGATTTGTAACGTTTTGAATATAAAGGGTGAGCTTTATAGGTGTCAACTTGAACAGTAATGGTTTTAGTTCCTTTAACAGAAACAACTTTACCCACTAATGTTTTACGAGTATTTCTTTCTTCCATAATTATTTAGCCTCCCCTTCTCTTTGTTTAATGATGGTTAAGATTTTAGCAATATCTTTTCTAACAGCTGAAATTTTGTGAGATTGATCTAATTGACCAGTTGAATTTTTAAAACGTAGAGTTCATAATTCAGCTTTTAAATCAACTAATAATTTATTTAATTCTTCAGTTGACTTTTCTCTAATATCTTTGAAAAGCATTAATTATTACCTCCTTGTTCTGCTTTAGCTTGTTCTTCAGTTTGTCTTGCAACAATTTTTCATTTAAGTGGTAATTTATGTCCACCTAATCTTAAAGCTTCACAAGCCATTTCTTTTGAAACACCTGAAACTTCAAACATTACTGTATTTACTTTAACAGGTGTATATCATTTTTCTGGGTTACCTTTACCAGAACCCATACGAACTCCAATAGGTTTTGAAGTTTTAGCAAAGTGAGGGAAGATTCTAATAAAAACTTGTCCTTCACGACCCATATGTCTAGTAATAGCAATACGGGCTGATTCTATTTGTCTAGCATCAACTAAACTTGCAGTTGCTGCTTGCAAACCAAATTCACCATAAGCAACAGTGTTACCACGGTATGCTTTTCTTTTATTATATGGTCTTAAAAAAGGTTTACGATATTTAGTTCTTTTTGGTTGAAGCATTTTTTTCATCTCCTTCCAAAATATCACCTAATGAAATTCATACTTTAATTCCAATAGCACCATAAGTAGTTCTAGCGGTTGCAGTTGCATAATCAACTTTTTGTCTTAAAGTGTGTAATCTCATTAATCCTTCTGAATAACCTTCGGTTCTAGCCATATCAACACCATTTAAACGTCCTGATACAGAGGTTTTAATACCTTTTGCTCCTGCTTTTAAAGCATCACGAATAATTTGTTTTTGAGCAATACGAAAGCTTTCACGGTTTTCTAATTTAACAGCAATTGCTTCTGCTGCTAAACGAGCATTAAGTTCTGGTTTATCAATTCCAACAACTTGTAAATTAATATCAATTTTTTTATTTTTTAAGTATTTTTTAACTTGTAAAGTTAAAGCTTCAATGTTTTTACCACCTTCACCTAAAATTACAGCAGGTCTAGCAGTATTTACATATACGGTAATTTTGTTGTTTTGATTTCTTTTAATTTCAACTTTACCAATTGAATATTTACGTACTAATTTATCAAAAAATTTGTAGATTTTTGCATCTTCAACTAAATATGAACCATAATTAGCTTTTTCAGCAAATCAAATAGTATTATGGGTTTTAGTTACACCATAACGAAAACCATTTGGATTGACTTTTTGTCCCATAAATTATTCTCCTTCTTCCAAAGTAATTGATATATGTGAAGTACGTTTTAAAATTTTGAAAGCGCTTCCTTTTGAATGAGGTTGAAATCTCTTCAAAGTAGGTCCTTCATTAACTAAGAGTTCTTTAATAAATAATTTAGTTGCATCCATCCCATGATTATGGGTAGCATTTGCAATAGCTGATGATAATAATTTTCTAATTAATTCAGATGCTTTTTTATCAGTGTTATTTAAAATACCATTTGCTAAAGCAACACTTTTACCTCTTACTAAATCAGCAACTAATCTTGCTTTTCTAGCAGAAATTCTTTGCATATAAACATGTGCTTTTGCTTGTGGTTTATTAACTTGTTGTGTTTTTGCCATAACTATTTTTTACCTTTATCAGCACCATGACCTGTGAATGTTCTAGTAGGAGAAAATTCACCTAATTTATGTCCCACCATATCATCAGTTACATATACATCAATAAATTGTTTACCATTATGTACTTGAAATGTTAAACCAACAAAACTTGGGAAGATAGTTGAACGTCTTGATCAAGTTTTAATAGGTTTTTTAGGTAATTTCTTTTCTATAATAGCATCAACTTTTTTGAGTAATGATTCATCAGCGAAAGGTCCTTTTTTAAGACTACGAGCCATTATTTAGTATCCTTTCTTCTTCTAATAATTAATTTATTTGAAGATTTCTTAGTTTTTCTTGTTTTAACTCCAAGAGCTTTTTTACCTCAAGGGGTAAGAGGAGCTTTACGTCCAATTGGTTGTTTACCTTCACCACCACCATGTGGGTGATCTACTGGGTTCATTACAGAACCACGAACAGTAGGGCGAACACCTAAATAACGATTACGTCCAGCTTTACCAATATTAACAAGTAAGTGTTCTTCATTACCTACTTCACCAATGGTAGCACGACAATGTGAAAGTATTCTACGTGTTTCACCAGATTTAAGTTTTAAAACAACATATTTACCATCTTCATCTTTACCTAAGATTTGTGCAGAAGTTCCTGCACTTCTAGCAATAATTCCACCAGCACCAGGTTGCATTTCAATATTGTGAACAAAGGTACCTTCAGGAATGTTTGCTAATGGTAATGAGTTTCCTAATAAAATATCAGTTTCATTACCTGAAATAATTTTTTGTCCAACTTGAATTCCTTTAGGAGTTAAAATGTATCTTTTTTCTCCATCAGCATAAACAACTAAAGAAATGTTTGCTGATCTATTTGGATCATATTCGATAGTTTTAACAATAGCAGGAATGTTGTCTTTATTACGTTTAAAGTCAACTAAACGGTAGTATCTTTTTACTCTACCACCATGATGACGTACAGTAATTTTTCCTTGGTTATTACGTCCAGCATTGTATTTTAATTGAACTAACAATGACTTTTCAGGAGCATGACCAGTTAAATTATTTTTGTAGTCAAGGGCAGACATATTTCTACGACCATTACTAGTTGCCTTGTAATGTTTTATTGCCATTATTGAATTTTCTCCTTGCTTAAAAATAGATGTGGATTTTTCTTCTAAGCAAATATTTTTCCACTATTTTTCTTCTTTTTTAGTTGTTGCTTTTTTAACTGTAGTTTTTTTAGTTTCTCCTTCTTTTTTAGGAGCAGCTTTTGAAGCAACTTTTTTGGTTACAGTTTCTTTTTCAGAAGAAGTTTTTTTAGATAATTTAGCAGCTAATTTTTCTTCTACTGCTTTTTCTTTTTTAACTTGTTCTTCTGATTTTTCTGTAACTTTTTTCTTGGTTTCTTTAGCTTCTTCTGGGTAGAAATTAATTTTTTCTCCTTTAGCTAAATAAACATAAGCTTTTTTATATCTATTGGTAAAACCATTAAATCTACCAACACGTTTTGGTTTTTTACCAACTTTAATGATGTTAACTTTATCAACTTTTACTTTAAAAATAAATTCAACTGCATGAGCTATTTGATATTTGTTAGCATATCAATTAACTTCAAAAGTTACAACATTATTGTTTGCTTGTAATAAATTGGTTTTTTCTGTTTGAATAGGCTTTTTAATAATTTCTGTTACTTCCATTATTTAAGTCTCCCTTCAACAATTTCTAAACCTTCTTTTGAAATAATCATTACATCAGCACCAATTAAAGATTCAACACTTAATGAAGTTGGTTTACAAATAGAAACATTAGGTAAGTTTCTTGCTGAACGATAAACAATTTCGTCATTTGTAACAATTAATACAGTTCTTAATTTATTTACTTTTAAAGTAGTTAACTTATTAAGAATTTCTTTAGTTGAAATACCTTCAAGTTTTAAATCATTAACAGCAACTGCTTTTTCAGCGGCAAGCATTGTTAAAGCAGATTTTAATGCCAATTTACGAACTTTTTTATTTACTTTAAGAGTGTAATTTCTTTCTGGTGTAGGTCCAAATGCTCTACCACCACCTACAAAAACAGGTGATCTTAATGAACCTGCACGAGCTCTACCAGTTCCTTTTTGTTTTCAAGGTTTTTTACCTGAACCTGAAACTTCTGAACGGTTTTTAACATCATGTGTACCTTGACGTAATGAAGCTCTATCTGCAACAATAGTATCAAATATAGCTTGTTCATATATTTTTTCTAAGAAAAATACTTCTTTTGATAATTTTGAATTATCAAAATTCAAGGTAACTTTTTTAGGTTGTTTTTTAGAAACTTTTTCTGCTTTTTTAGGAGCAGGTTTTTCAACTTTAGTTTCTTTAACTTCTTTTTTAGGTTCTTCAACAGGTTTTGCTTCTGCAACTTTTTTAGTTGTTGCTTTGGTTGTGGTTTTCTTAATTTTTGGTTCTTTAACTTCTTCTACTTTAGTTTCAGCAGCTTTAGTAGATTTTTTGGTAATTGTGGTTTTCTTAGGTTTTACTTCTTTTTTAGGTTCTTCTGTTTTTTCAACAGCTCTTTTCTTAGTTATTTTAGCAACAATTTTCTTTGCTTTTTCAGCTTGTTCAACTTCAATAGAAGATGAAGAAGTTAAAGCATCAATCAATTCATTAACTGCTTCTTTAACTTTTTCTGCTTTTTTAGCAGCTTTTTTATCTTTTTCAGTAGGTCCAATAACTTTGGTTACAGTTTTCTTTTTAGGAGCAGCTTTAGTAGCTTTTTCTTTTTTAACTTCTTCAGCCATTATTTATCTCCTTCTTTAGATTCTTGTTCCATTTTAGCTTCAGCATCTAAAATCAACTTTTCTAATTCTGTTGAATTCATTCCAACTGTAACTTCAATATTGAATTTTTTAGCTTTTTCCATTAACTCATTCATTTTCATAACTTCTTTCATATCAACAAGTTTAATAGCTTCATGAGCTTGTAAACCTTTGATTGCTTCTTTGATAGTTACAAAAGAATTTTTAGCTCCTGGAATTGAACCTTTGATTAAAAGTAAATTATTTACTAAATCAACTTTTACAATTTCTAAGTTTTGAACTGTAGTTCTAACATTTCCTAATTGACCAGGCATTGTCATACCTTTAACAACTTTATTTCCACTAATGTCCCCTAAAGAACCAGTTTGTCTAACAGGTTGTGATCCACCACCACCACCGTGTGATTTAGGACCAATATGTTGGTTTCATCTTTTGATGGTACCAGCAAAACCTTTACCTTTTGAAGTTCCTGTTACGTCAACTAATTGACCAGCAGCAAAAATATCTGCTTTAACTTGTTGACCTAATTCGTAACCTGACATATTACGAATTTCTTTTACGTATTGCTTAGGTGTTGTTTTAGCTTTTTCAAAATGACCTTTTTCTGGTTTATTTGTTCTAGAAGATTTTTTATCAAAAACTCCTAATTGAATTGCATCATAACCATTTTGATCTTTTGAAAGAATTTTAGTAACAACATTTGGTTGAACTTCAACTACAGTAACTGGGATAGCAAAACCTAGTTCAGTGTAGATTTGAGTCATTCCAATCTTACGTCCTAAGATTCCTTTCATCATTTTCTCCTTATGAAAATTTTTCTCTTATAAATTTAATTTATAACGACTGTAGCTTGCTTATAGCAAGTCAGATTTATTTAGTTGTAATGTTAATTGAAACACCAGAAGGTAATTCCAATCTTTTGATTTGATCTAATGCTTTATCATCAAAATCACTAATAACAACTAATCTTTGAAATGTTCTAGATTCAAATTGTTCACGTGATTTTTTGTTAACATGTACTGATCTTAAAATTGTAACTACTTCTCTTTTGGTTGGAAGAGGAATAGGGCCACTAACTTTAGCTTTATTTTTTTCTGCAACTTCTACAAGCTTTTTAGCAGCAAAATCAGCTTGAGCATGATCAAAACTTTTAATTTTGATATTTAATTTACTCATTGTTGTATCCTTTCGTTCATTAATGAACTTTACTCCACAAAAATTACTTACTACCACCTCTACAACATAATTTTGTGATAGTAACAACCTTTTGCTTCATAGTAATAGTTGCGTTAATATTCTATTACAAAACCTTAAAAAAATAAGTAAATAATTAAAATTTTAATTATTAATATATTAATATAAGGAACTTAAATAATAAGAAAAGTAAAAAGTCATTTTTTCAATGTTTTTTTAAACATTTTTTAACTTTTTACTTTTGTTAAAATTATGTTTTTTACATTATAAAAAATTTTAATTATGTTTTTTTAATAACATTATGTTTCTAATAATCTTAAATACACTAAAAAGCATTGTTTTGTAATTTTTTTATATATTTTTAACTTTAAAATTTAGTTTTTCTACAATATTATCTATTATATATTTATAAAAAATAGTAATTAATCATTTATAATAAAGAGGTATTTTCATATGTATGAAATATGTCATATAACTTTAATTTATTATAAAAATAATGAAAATTAATATACTATAAGGAGAACAAATAAATGACTAATATAAGTGTTTTTGCTCTTGGTGGTTTAGATGAAAATGGTAAAAATTGCTATGTTTTAGAATATAAAGAACAAATTTTTATCATAAATTCTGGTACAAAAGTGCCTATTAATTCTAATAATGGTGTTGATACTTTAATCCCAAATTTCACATATTTAGTTAAAAATAAAGACAAAATTAAAGGTATTTTTATTACTGATGTTAAAAATGAAAGTTTTTCTGCTTTACCTTGATTATTAATGCAAATACCTGATTTAAACATATATACATCTGCTTTTAATAAAATTTTAATTTTGGATAGATTAAGCAAATATAAGCTTAGTGAAGTAAGTTATAAAATACATTTAGTTAATAAACCTCTTGATTTTGGAGAAGTAAAAGTTAATGCATTTGAATTAGCTGGTTCAATGCCAGGGCATTTTGGTATTGATTTTGTAACAAAAGATGGGGATATTTTATTTTTAAGTAATTTTGTTGAAGGAAATTTAAACATTTATGGGAATCTTCAATTTAAAAACATTAAAGAAAAAATAACAAAAAATAGAAAAATTTTGGCTTTAATGGTTGATTCTGGAATGGCAAACCATTCAGGAAAAGCTATTGATAAAATAGGTCTTCCTTTATCTGTAAAAGAAGCCTTTAAAAAAGCTAAACCAAATGAAAGAATAATTGTTGGTGCTTATGATGAGGAAATGGTTGCTATTAACCAAATTTTAAATTTAGCAAAAGAACAAAAAAGACCTATTATCACATATGGAAAAACTTATGGTCAATTATTATATTTAATAAGAAAAATTCATCCTAAAATTGAATTTCCTGAAATTATTGATTATAAAACTGCTAATAAAACAGAAAATGCAGTTATATTAATAACCGGTTCTGCTGAAAGACTTTATTCACGTTTTTTAAGAATAACTGACAAAAATGATGTCTTTTTAACTCTTAAACCTTCTGATGTGGTAATGATGATTGCTCCTCCTGTTAATGGTCTTGAATCTCTTTTAGCGGTGGCTTTAGATGAAGTAGCAAGAATTACTCCTAAAATAGTTGAAGTAGACCAAAATGAATATTATCGTCATCGTCCAGCAAGAGAAGATTTATTAAATCTTGTTCAAAATATAAAACCTCAATATATCATTCCTATTCAAGGACTATATAGATATTTAGTGGATGCTGGTAAATATATGTGTGAATCTATTAAATTAAAAGAAAGCAATTGTTTGATTTTACAAAATGGAAAAATAGCCCATTTTATAGATGGAAAATTAGCGTCAACTAATGGTAAAGTAAAAGAAGTTGGAGATACCATTATAGATGGTTTTGGTATTGGTGATATTTCTTCAGAAGTTATTGCAGAAAGAGAAATGTTAGGCAGAGAAGGAGTTATTTTAATCACTTCTTTATATAATTCAAAAACCAAAAAATTAACCGGTAAATTACAAATTAATTATGTAGGTGTAATTAGCAAAGAAGATAAAAAAGCAACTACTGAATTAATTAAATCTACAATTTCTAATATATTAACCACTGAAAGTTTTAATGGACTAAGAGATATTCAAGAAAGATTAAGAAGACAAATTAGAAAAAGAATTTTTAAGGTAATGGATAAAGAACCAGTAGTTATTGTTACATTCAATAATATTTAATATAAAAATTAGGCCTTTGCTTAAGCCTAATTTTTTATTCTAAATGTTTTTCTAATTCTTTAAAATATTTAAAAATATTTGGTTTAGCTGTTTTTAAATGAAAAAAAATAGATTCAATAGTTAGAAAAGATTTATCTAAAAATTGATTGTATTCTTCTTCACTTTCAAAATGAACTTCTCTTCCCATACCATATTCATCAGGGTCTTTAGAAAAAAGTAAATCTATTAAAATTTCTCTTTGTTTTTTAGTAAATTTTAAATTTGTTTCTGGTCATATTTTCTTTTTAGTTATCATATATAACATTGTTTCTTGTTTTTTATAAAAGAAGTCTAACCACATATCAATATGATATTGTTTCATTTCTGGTTTTTCAGCTAAATCATATGTAATAATCATATCAGGATCAAAATTCTCTAAATCAGTTCCTCTACCAATTAAATCCACTAAACTAGCAATAGGATGAAAATTTTTCAAATTATTAACTTTTGAAAAAGTTGTTTTAATTGTTTTTAACAATTTTTCCATTTGACTAGCATAAGTTTTAATTGCTAATTCATTAATTTGTTTTTTAGTTATTTCTTTAGTAGTACTATTTATATTTAATTTTTTTAAGGTTTCTTTATTTAAAGACATCAATTTATTTTCAACAATTTTATTTATAACTAAATAAGTTTCAATAATTATTTTTTTACCATATTCATCAATAAATTTAAATTCATCATCAAATAAAGTTCTACTATGAATTTTTTTACCTTGAAGCATTTTAGCAAAACTACTTTGATCATTAGCAAAACAAACTTCTTCTGAACCAACCATTTTTTCAAATGGTTTTTGAGTTTCTTTATCAATATATTCAAATGAATAATAGACATCATCATCTAATGTAACTACCCGTTCTGGAGAAGTTGTTTCTTCTTTATAAATAAATCATGAATCAAAATCTTTAATATCAGAATTAAATTCTCCAATATTATAGTCATCTTCATTTAAAAATCTTAAATAAGCTAAAGGATTACTTTCCAATTCTAAATTAGGAATTGTATAAATAGCATATTTACATCAAAGAGTTTTTTCTTGATCATTAATTTTAAAATCTATATTTTGAACAAGAGGCAAACTAAGATTTAACTTATTTTTTATCATTGTTCCTTCAATAGCATCTTTAAAAAACCCATTACCTAATAAATGTCCAAAAATAAAATCTTTTTGATTATTGATGGTTAATTTTTTGAATTCTTCATACTCTTCTTTGCCACCTAAATGAGAAAATAATCAATCAAAATCTTTATCTTTTATTATTGTTTCTAATTCAAATCTTTGATAATTTTGTATTTTTTCATTAAGCATTTCTATCTCCTAGAATATCAATAAACTAATAATGATAAAAAAACTAGTGCTGTAATTAACCCTGAAATTAAAATAATTAAAATAATAGAAGATATAGCTCTTCTTTTGCGATAATTTTTTAAAACCTTTGGATCACTATAACATTCTCTCATTGCTTCATTAACTTTTAAATGTAAATTATCTTTATTTAGTTTGGATATATCATCCATATCCATAACTTCAGCTTTAAATTTAGAAAAATCCGCAGATTCTTTATTTTTTATTAAATTATCATTTTTAACATCAAAATGTTCTAAATTATTTGTTTGTTTTTCATCATTATTCATAATTTTAATTTTATCAAAAAAGTATAAAAAAATGGTGGAGATGTCGGGAATTGAACCCGAGTCCACACAACAACTTATTTACTAAACTTCTTACAGTTTAGAATATTTTTAGGCTTAACGAAAATTACAATACAAAATTTTCTAAAACTCTTATAATAACGACATTAAAAATTCATCATAAATAAAATGTTTCTTTATAATATATCCTCTAAACCCATCTAATAAATTGAGGAAAATTCATTAGATGACTTACTTAGCAATTAAGCAAAAGAAAGATTAGCACGAACTTGATTTTGGTTTACAAAAGCAAGGTGTGAATATTCTTCATATTCACTGGTTTTTTTGTTTGCACATAAAAAGCCTAGTAGCATTAAGGTTTGCAAAACCACTGATTTAATAAACAGCCATTGCATGTCGAAGCCATTACACCCCCATACATAAATATTATATATGTAAATAATATAAAAAAAATCAAGACAAAAAGTCTTGATTAAATATAGATTAATTATCAGTATAAAATAAAACTCTTGTTTTTTCAGTAGTGTTTACCATTAATTCTTTTTCTTTAAAAAATACTTTTTCTCATTTTTTAATATTGATTATATAAAGTATTCCTGGAAAAATCAATAATAAAAATAAGATTAAAAATATTTTGAAAACAAATTTACTTTTTAAAAAAGCAGCATTCATTAAATTTAAATGTCTAGTAAAATCTTTTTCTAAAGCTACTAATTCTAAATAATGATTAATATTATTATCTCTATTCATTGTTACTCTTGTGTCAGTAACTCCTATTGTTTGTCATCCAAAACAAGAATAAAAATCAATAGTGGTTTGTTGATCCAATGAGTAATATAGATTTGTATTTATTACTTTGGTTTCTAAAACCATTTTTTCTCCTTTATAAATTTATAAATTGCTATGTTTTAATCTAACTTAAAAATCGCCCATCTCATAGAAATAGGCGATGTTAAAAATAACAATAAATTATTTATAAATAATTGTGTGTGTGTGTGTGTGATTATTTTAAGATTAAAAAACATAACTTATATATTATAAATAAAATTATTTTGCTAAGTCTTTAAATATAATGTGTTTTATTGAGAAATTTTTATATTAAAATTAATTGCATTTTTGTTTTTTAATTAATATCTAATTAAATCAATTAAATTTTCCTTATTTACCTATAAAATAAGGAATTAAATAAAACATACTGTTTTAAACAATATGTTTTATTTAATAATAATTCCTGCTTGTTGCATTATATTTAGTGCCATCTTATGGTATGTAGAAGCTTTATGATTTTTAGCATCAAAAGTAGAAACTAAATTCTTATATACAATTACTTTTTTATTTTGTTTCTTTTCATTAAAATATGTTTTTAATGAAAGAGCTAATTGTAAAATACATATATCAGTGCAACAACCAATAATTTCATATTCATCATAATTTTCATAATTTAAATTTTTCAAATTATGAAAGGCATTAGTTGAATTCTTAGGCATAATAGATTTTACAAAAGGCATTAACTCATCTATTATTTGTGCTTCATCAGTTCCTTTTAAACAATGTAAAGGATAAACTTGCATTTCTATATCATCTTTACGATGAGAATCACAAATAAATAAATTGTCAATATTTTTATTTTTATTTAAAAAACTTACTTGTTTAGGAACAATTTTTGCAATGTTTTTAGATGCTAAACTTCCTTCTTTAACAAAACCATTTAGCATATCTACAACAAAAATTATTTTTTTCATATTAGATAATATTTCTGAAATCTTGAAGAATTCAAGCTTCATATTCAAGTTTAACTTTTTGTAAAACTTTCTTTGAAGCACTTCATAATTTGGAAGTCATCATATGTTTTTTTTCTAATTCTTCAATGTTTTTTCAAGTAGTTTCCATTGGTTTAAAAATTCTTTCTAAATTTAAGCCTAGTGTTAAAACTTTTTTAGTGATATTTTGTCATTCTTCATTATTTTTTGATTTTTGATTTTTGATTTCACTTAATTCTTTTTCTTTTGCTTTTTTGTCTTCACCAGTTGCAACATTATATTCATTTTGTAATTTTTCTTCTTTAGCTTCTAAATCTTTTTTGATTTGTTCAATTGCTGCTTTATCTTTAACATAAGCATCAAGTTTTTCTCTTAATGGTTGATAGTAATTATTACATTCATTAAATAATAATTTAGCAGAAATAGAAGGAACTTGCAATGTAGCAACTACAGCTATACTAGCAACAGCAATTATTCCAGAAGGAATAGCGGTTCCTAAAATAATTTTTTGTTTTTTAGTCATTTTTCTCCTATTAACCTTCACTTACTTTATTGAAAAATTCTCTATGTGCTTGACCTAGTCCTATTAATTCACTACCTATTGATTTAGCAGCATCTAATATAGGGTATCTAGATTTATCAAATTCTCTTAAAATTGCTTTCATTTCTTTTGAACCTGATGGATAAATTTTATACAATCTTTCATATTGACCTTTTCATAAATTATCAAACATAAGACCATAAGGCGCTAATTCTAATTTTAATTTATCAAAATTTCCCAATGACAAGTGAGGTAATTCTTGATTTTTAATCTTTTCAACTAATTTTGGAACTTCTTCTTCATAGTATTTAACAGATACATCTACTATTTCTTTAATTTTTGTAACTCCATCTTTTTTAAGACTATCATTATCGTTAAAGGTTTCAAAAATAGCTTTAAATGCTTCAGTCATAGCAGCTTGACTTTTTTGGAAGAAAGCTACTGCTTTATTTTTAATACTTTGAATTAATTCTGGAGTTGCAACATCTTCTAAAAAATTTGTTCCTGAAGATTGCGAAGAAGTTTTTAAAGCAGCTTCCATAACTTGAATAGTAATTTCATTAATTAAAATAGAAGCATCATGAATTGCATCAGAAATTAATTCAAAATATTTAGGATGAAAATGAATGTTAGCTAAAGGTTCTTTAAATGCTCTAAATAATGCTGTATAGACATTCTTTTGAGCTTGAATCAATGTAGAAATATTATTTTCTATAATTTCTGCTTTAGCAGGATATTGTGCTTTTAAAGAGTTTTTAAAAACTACAAATTGCTCATCTACTTCTTTATTTACTCTTGCTTTAGCATTATCTAAAGTTTCATATAATTTTTCTTCATTTTCTTTTTCTTTAACAGCTGGTAAAATCACCTTTAATTTTTCTAATAAATAATTTTTATATTCTTTTAATTTTTGAATAGGAGTAAAAACATCTCTTTTGTTTTTAGTATATTCAAGATATTTAGCATAAAAATCAGGAGCTAATGTTTTAACAGGTTCATGATTTGATTTTTTAATGATGTAAGTTATTTTATTTTCTGAATTAGAAATAATTTCATTAATTTCATTTAATTCATTAACATAAGTTACATTTTTATAGATTTCATTTAATTTATTTAATTTCGAAATTAAGAAAACAAAGTTTTTTTCTTCTTTATAAGAAGCTTTAATTTTATCTATTTGTTCAGAAATATTTTTGTCGTTATAGCCTATTTTATGGGCTAATTCAACAATTTTTTCACTTTCAATTTTTGATAAATAAGTTTTAATTAAAGTTTTTTGTTGTTCTACTAAAACATAAGAAGCAGCAAAATTTTTAAGTTCTAATGTAAATTCTTTATATAAAGTTTCTACTTGATTTTCATCAGTATTTTCTGAAAATTTCTTAAACAATTCTTTTAATTTGTCTGATTGAATTGATTCTTTTTTATCAATAAATTCATTATATTTTTTAACAATTTCTTTAGCTTTATCTATTTTAGTAGTTAAAATAGATGAAGACATTGCTTCTAAAAATGAATGATATAAATTAATAACATTTGTAAATTCTTTTACAAAACTTTCTCCATTAATAGAAAGATCATTTTCATTATTTGTTACTAAATTATTGCTTTTAATAAATAATAAATATTCTTTAAATTTAGCAGTTAATTCATCAAAAGAAGCCTTTAATGAAGATGAATGTTCTTCTACTAATTCTTTTTTGATTTGTTCAATTTCAAATTTCTTAGAAAGATCCTCTAAAATTTTATTTTCATTTTTAACAAAATTTTCATAAACAAGTTTTAAATTATTATTGATAGAATTTTTGTATTTTGTTATCAAAGAGATTAATACTTTATGATTTTCAAAAACCTTATTCCCTTTTTCTATTTCGGATACAATAGGAAGAATTTGTTTTGTGTATAAATCATTAAAAAGATTATTAATTTCTTTTTCTTTTGCTTCATTAAAAATCTTTTGGTCTTTAGCAAAATCTCAATATGCTTTATTAAAAAACATTTCCTTTAAAGTTTTAACTTCTTCAATAGATTTCTTTTTAAGATTTTCATCATATTCTTTAAGAATTTTTTTATACTCTTCTTCTTGTTTTTTAATTTCTTTTTCTAATTCTTCTTTTGCTTTTTTAGATTTTTCTATTTCTTGTTTTTTATTTTTAATTTCATCAATTAATTTCTTTAAATTTTGTCTTTGTTTTTGATCAAAAGATTGATCTGAAATAACAGAATCATTTTTTTCTGTATCTCCCAAAACATTATCAATTCTACTTAAATTATCTTGCTTTCATTTTTTAACTTCTGTATTACCACAGCTTGCTGATAAAAATGCTACAGTTCCTGCTATAGGAACACTAACTAAAGATAAAAATAAAATTTTATTTTTCTTCATTTTTCTCCTAAACTATTGGTTATTTTTTATCAATTTTTTATTTATTTATAATTTATTATTATATATATTATTTTATTTATTAGTAATATTTGAACTATTTAACAAATTTTACCTAGGAAAGGTTAGATATGAATAAAAAACAAAAAGCTCTTATCATTACTGGTTCGATTTTAGGAACTGCTATTTTATCTTCTGCTATCACTTATACAACAATTTATTTTATGCATAAAAGTAAAAAATATCAATCAGATGAAATAAAAAAAACTACAAAACCTAATGTTATTGAAGCAAAAAATATGATTAAATATAATGAAAAAATTAATTACGTAGCCTTAGGTGATTCTATTTCCGCTGGATATACCAACTTTTTGCCTAGTGATCATCCTGGGGATATGGATGAAAATGGTAATATAACTGGTGCTAGTTTTCCTTCATATTTAGCTCAATTAATAAAAAATGAAAATCCTGAAAGATTGGCTTCATATAAAAATTTTGCCATTTCAGGGGCTACTAGTCATGAATTTATTTCTGCTTTTAATTGAAATTATTTACCAAAACACAATATAACTCCTACTGATGGAGGTCCTAAAAAAGATTTTGCTGCAATGAAAGAACAAATTATTGAAGCAGTTAAAAAAGCAAATTTAATTTCTATTAGTTTTGGTGCTAATGATTTCTTTGAAATCTTAGAAACTTTATTAAAACAAGATAGATATAAAACCCTATTAGATGATTTTAAAAACGATAAAGCAAAAGCAATTTTTAATATTTGATACTTAATGGGTGAGATTACTGATGAAATAAAGAATAGAATTGATACTTTACTTACCGAAATTAAAAAAATTAATAATAAAGCAAACATAATGATGGTTTCTTATCCTATGCCTTTTAATCGTCTAACTAAGGTTATTGATTCAATTATTTTGGGTCTTTCTGGAATTAGTAACTCAGCTATTAACATTTTAAATCAACAAATAATTAAAGCTGCTGCTTTACAAAACGGTGTCCAATTTTTAAATGTTTATGACCAAGAATATTGAAATCTTAATCAAAGCAAATTAAGTAAATCAGTTATTGATATTCACCCAACTCTATATGGATGAAAAAAAATGGCAATGGATGCTTATTTAAAATTAACCACAGGTTACACATCTAAAGAGCAATTTGATTATGAACAATATGACCTAGAAGGTATATTCCATAAACTACCTTGATCACAAGATTTTGTTAAAGAAGATGAAGCACAAAAAGTTATAGATACAACTAAATCATATTCAGAAATCGTCTATCAAACCTTCAAAAAGAAAAATTATGAAGAATTTCTATATAGTTTAAAAGAAGAAGATGATCCAATATTTAATGGTGATGAAGTTGAATTAGAATGAAAAAATGGCCAAATAATTAGACATAAAACTGGTAAAAAAATAAGAGATATATATACATATAAACAAACTGGTAAAAGATTAAAATCTCATACTTACAAATGAACAATAGATAAAGTTTTAGAAAATCTTGATTCATGAGAAATTTTTAAACAATTGGCAGATAATGAAAACTCATTTAAAAAATTAATGAGTGGTAAGACAAACGGTAAAGATAATAAAGAATTATTTAGAGAATTATTTGATGTTCCAGGAAAAAGTTTTATTGAAAATCTTTTAAATAATTTCCAAGAATATTTTGATCATGTTGGTTTAGATGGAGAACCTATTTGAAAAGAAATTGACAAAAATAGTTTCTTTAAACATTTTTTAGTTACTATTTTAGATGGAGAAAATAATTATAAAAATCTTATTGCTCCATTTTTAAAAAGTGATTTATATAAACAAAACAAAAATGAATGAATAAAAATTGTCAGTGCTTTATTTAATAAATTTAATGACCAAGGTTCTAAATTCATTAGAAATATTATTGATTTATACTTTGATTTTATTTATAACGAAAATGATCCTTTTTCAATGAAAAAGGATAATGCTAAAAAATACTTTTTAAAAGTATTTAATAATAAAAATATCAATGTTTTCTTAATGAATATTATTGAATATTTAATTAAAAATGATAATAATGATGCTTTATTAGAAAAAAATAGTTTTCATGATGTAATTGCAACTATGATACAAGATTCAACTATTAATTCTACATTTAAGGCTAATATAGAAAAATTATTAATGAGTTTTATAAATGATAAAGAATATGTAAATCTTCTTGCCGAAAAATTATTATTATACAAACTAGATGGTATTAAAAATAAGAAACATTACATAAATGACCCTGATAACATTTTAGGTTTAACCGACAATGATAAAGATAAAGCTATTAGAAGAGTTAATAAATATTTTGATTTCGTTAAACAAAATAAAGATGGTGCTCAAACTAAATTAGTAGATCATTTCATTAAAACCATAGTCACAAATAAAAGACTTATATTTATAGAAAAATTCTTTCATCAATTAGATTTAAAAACACTTTTATCTCCAGAACAATATGAAGAAATAAAAAAGATATAAATGAATAACTTTAATTATGTTTTAGCTTTATTTATTGTTTTAGGAATAATATTTTTCCTAATATCTTTAATATTTATATTTTTATATACAAAAGTTAAAACTAAAAATTACACTGATAATTCTGGTCTAATAGTTGTTAATATTGATTGAAAAAATAAAAAGATCATTAGAGAAACAAATAATTTTTTGAGCAAAAATTTGCCTTGAGATATAGGAAAAAATAAACTTAAAAAAAATATTTTTACTAATGTTGAGAATTTTCTTAATGTAATAAATGAAAAACATAAAGAAAATATTGTTAAATATTTTAATAATCCTACTAAAAATAGGTACAATATTAACTTTAATTTTGTTGAATCATTAGAAATTCTAAAAAATTTAAAAAAAATTAATAGTGATTTTAATTTGAAAAATTTTTCTTTATTGTTAAAAATATATAAAATCTCTGATAATAATTTTTGATGTACTATTCATTATCATAACAATATTTTAAATAACAAAAATTATGAATTAAATAAATTAGAAGATATAAAAGATCTTAAAAATCTTAATTCTAGATTTTTCTCTTCACTTGTTGTTAATATAAATGAAAATATTTTAGATATTGAAAATAATTATGAATTAAATCAAATTTATTTTAATATTTTGTCTTTTCTAAAAATTTCTAGTAGAAAAGTTATTCTTACTAAATATGAAAATATACTATTAATTATTTTTAATAGAAATACTTTATTATCTTTAAAAGAAACCAGTAGAAAATTAATCAAAAAATTAAATCATTTAAATAGCAAATTTATTTTTAATGAATATATTGAAAGTGTTTCTATTATTGAAGAAAATAAATTTTTTAATAATAATGATGTAAATAATTTTATATCCAAAATATGTTTTTTAAATGCTAATTTAAGCAATTCTTTAACTAATAAAAATTATTTTTATTGGGGTATTAATGATTATGAATTCAAAAAAGAATTTGATGAATTTAACATTAAAATAGATGAATTTGAAAAAAGAAATAAAAATGAAGATTTTATTTCAGAAATAATTCCTATAAATATTATTAATAAAAGTAATAAACATATTTCAAACTTAAAACTATTAAAAATTCATCTTAATAGTTTTAATAAAAATGACTTTAATTTTTTTAAAAATGTTCCTTATTTAAAAAATAGATATGAATATTCTTGGGTAAAATATTTATTACAAAACATAAATAAAAATGATGTTACATTAATTAAATCTTCAAATTTAGATTTTTCAAAATTTAAATTTGATAATACTTCAAATCTTACTTTTTTAATTGCTAATGTAGAAAAAGATTTTAATATCAAAAAAATTTACAAAACAATTAATGAACTAAGCAAAAATGAAATTGGTATAGGTTTATATTTAAATGAAATTTCTAATAGAATGATTAGCTTTATTAAAACTACTAAACTATTCAATTTAATAATGATTGGTAATAATTTATCTAAAAACTTAACTTCAAATTCAGAAACATATTTAAGATTATTAAATTTAAGGAATGGTATAAGTAAAAATATAGAAATTATTTATGAAAATTTGCCTAATAACATTGATCCATACATTATTGAAAAATTAGACATAAAATACACTGTTAACAATAAATAAACTATAATAAATTACATATATGAAGGAGAAATTATGAAAAAACTTGGTATTATTTTAGATTCATTTTCTTGTATAGATAAAAAAACTGCTGATGAATATGAAATTGGTTTTTTGTCTTTGCAAAGTATTATAGATAACAAAACATATTTAGATGGTGTTGATATTTCATATGAAGAATTAATTAATCAAATTGAAGGTGCTAAAGAAATTAGAACTTCATTACCCATTTTAAGTCATATTGAAGAAACTATAGAATCAATGTCAAAAAAATATGAACATGTTATTTATTTAGGAATAAATGAAAATCTTTCTTCTTCAACAACAACTGCAAGTACTATTGCAAAAAACTATCCTAATGTTCACATTGTTCAAAATAATTTTTGTGGAAAAATGTTTTTAGACATTGCTCTATATATCCAAAATTTTTATGAAGTAAATAATGATATTAACTTAACATTAAAAGAATTAGATAAATATATTAAACAAACCACTATTTTTATTACTCCTTTTTCTTCTGAATACCTTGTACATGGTGGAAGAATGAAAGGATTGAAAAAATTCCTTATATCGGGTTTACAAAAACTTAGAATTTTTCCTATTGTAAAATATGAAGGCAAAGTTTCTTTTGCTGGACTTGCAACAAGTAAACAACATTCTATCAATAAAATTATTCAAAAGATTCTTCTTTTTATAGGGGGAAAAGAAAATATTGATAAATATGATTTTAGATTAATCCATGGAACAGATGAAACAAATAATAATATAGCAAGAGAAATAGCACAAAAAAATAACATCAATTTTACTTCTGAAGATTTTTCTAGTGGAATTATTGCTATTCATACAGGTCCTAAAGCTTTGGCTATTGGAGTTTCATTAAAAATTAATAAATAATAAAAATATTAGGCTCATTATTCGCCTAATATTTTTTAAAGCAATTCTTTATATCTCTTGATATAAAGATATTTTATTAATGATATAAATCCAATATAAATAAATAATAATAATGCTAATCAAGCATAAAAGATTGCTGGTAAAGGAGAAAGATGTAAAGCATTATTTAAAACCGGTATATAAGGTAAAGTATTTATAATTGCAATCCCTAATAAGGAAAACAAAGTAACTGGTCAAGAAGCTCTAGATTGAATAAAAGGAATTTTTTGAGTCCTAATAAAATGAATTACTAAACTTTGAGTTCACATTGAAATTACTAATCATCCTGCTCAAAAAGTTTGTTTAAATAATTGAGAATCAACATCAGTAATTATAGTTGGAATAATTGCGTATCTTAAAATAATAAAAGCTAAAATATCCACTATTGAAGAAACTGGAGCAAATCAAAACATAAAATTACGTACTGATTTTGGTTGCCATTTTCTTGGTTTTAGAATTTGTTCTTCATCAACTTTATCTCATGGTATGGCTCCACAAGTAAAATCATATATTAAATTCATTATCAATAATTGAACTGCTAACATTGGAATAAAAGGCAATAAAATAGTTGCTACTACCATGCTAAAAATATTACCTAAATTACTACTTGCTGTCATTTTGACATATTTATTCATATTTGAATATGTTTTTCTACCTTCAATGATTCCAGTAGCAAGAACACTCAAATCTTTTTCCAGCAAAATAATATTAGCTGATTCTTTTGCTATATCAACAGCTGTATCAACAGAAATTGATACATCTGCTACTTTCATAGCAGGAGCATCATTAATTCCATCCCCCATATAACCAACAACATTACCTTGTTTTCTTAAAGATAAAATTATTCTTGATTTTTGATCAGGACTTAATTTAGCAAAAATATTTGTATGTTTAACTGCTTCATCTAATTGTTCATCATTCATTTCCAAAATGTCTTTACCTAATAAAATATTATCTGAAACAATTCCTACTTTTTTACAAATTGCTTTAGTTACTCTGGCATTATCTCCGGTTAAAATTTTTACTTCTACTCCAAGATTGTGTAAATTTTCAATAGCTTTTTTAGTAGATTCTTTTGGAGGATCAAGAAACGCTAAATAACCAATTAATACCATTCCATGTTCATCTTTAACTCCAAATTTACCTTCACCTGAAGGATTAGATTTTCTAGCCACAGCTATTACTCTCATTCCTTCATCATTTAAGTTATCAACTTTTTCTAAAACTTCTTTTATATAATTTTCATTAATTGGTTGAACATCGCCTTCTTTTAATTCAATACGATCACAAATGGATAAAACTTCTTCTACTGCTCCTTTTGTTATCATTTGTAATTTTTTTGATTTTCCCCTTACTAATACAGACATTCTTTTTCTTTCAAAATCAAAAGGTATTTCATCTATTTTTTCATAATTTAAATCTAAATTTCTTAAATCTTTTTCTAAATCTGAAAGTTCTTCTGTTTTTTCAATAATAGATTTATCAAGTAAATTTTTTAATCCTGTTTGATATCAACTATTTAAAAAGGCATATTTTAAAACTCTTGAATCTTCTTTGCCCTGAATATTTAAATGTTTTTCTAAAACAACTTTATCTAAAGTTAAGGTTCCTGTTTTATCAGTGCAAAAAATATTCATTGCTCCAAAGTTTTGTATTGAATTAATATTTTTAACAATTGTTTGTTTCTTTGACATAGAAACAGCACCTTTTGCTAAAGTAGAAGTAATAATCATTGGCAACATTTCAGGGGTAAGTCCAATTGCAATACTAATTGCAAAGAAAATAGCATCTAATCAATAATTTATATCTTTAACATTTGCATGATTTTTTAAAATAAAAGGTTTTAAAATAGAAATTAATAAAACTAAAGGTACCATAACACACATTAATTTAATTAATAGTCATGAAATTGAACTAATACCTTTTTCAAAATCAGTTTTAATAGGTTTTTCATTTATTTTGTTAGCTATTTGACCTATGTAAGTACTATTACCAGTTACTATAACCATTGCTTGAGCTGATCCTGAAATAATATTGCTACCCATAAATGCTAAATTATTTCTATCCGTAATATTATCGAAATTACTTCTAGTATCAAGATAAGCATATTTTTCTATAGCATCAGATTCACCGGTTAAAGAAGATTGAGAAACAAACAAATCTTTTGCACTTAAAATTTTTACATCAGCAGGAATTATATCTCCTGCCGCTAATTCAACTATATCTCCAACTACAACTTCATTTAAAGGAATCTCATAGGCAATACCATTTCTTTTAATTCTAGTTGTTGTTTCAATCATTTTAACTAACTTTTCAGCACTAGAATTACTTTTTGATTCCTGAACAAAATGTACTATTCCAGAAATAATGACCATAGACATAATAATAATTAATGTAATTGGATCAGGAGATTTATCTTTAGGTTTTGCTATTATGGGATATAAAACATCTAAAGCAAAAGAAACTAAAGAAAGAATAATTAGAATAAGAGAAAAAGGATTAAAAAATGAACTAATTATTCTTTTTCAAACACCATTTTTACTTTTTTTGTCTAATTTATTAGACCCATATTTTTCTTTATTTTCTTCAATAATCTCATCTGTTAAAATACCATTAAGATTAGAATTATATAAAGAAAATAATTCTTCATTAGTAGCATTAGAAGCATTAATTAATCTATTTTTTATTTCATTTGTATTAATGATTGTTTTTTTCATAATTCTCTCCTTAATACAAATGGATTGGCAAATTATTTCTTTTTCAAAACTATGAATTGCATAATTTTTGAAAAATATTTAAGCTTTAACAAGCTATAATCACTACAATCCATATGTCTCCTAATATTAAATAAATATTTATATTTATTTTATATTAATTAAACTAAATTAGCCAATAAAATAACAAAAAAATGACCATCTTATATTTAATTAAATGGTCATTTTTTTGTTAACATTCATATTTATCTGGATGTTCTTTTTTCATTTTTTCTAAAAATTTTTCTTTTGGTAATTTACCATATTTATTCATTAATTCAATACATTCTTCTAATTCTTTATTAGATCATTCTAAACCTTCAAAACCTTCTACTTTTGTAATTCCAGGTTTTTTTCAATCTTTATAATGTGAAAAGAAATGTTCTACTGAATTAATTCATTCTTTTGGTAAATCTTCTAATTTTTCAATTTTATCTAAACGGTAATCATCAGCATGAACTGCTATTAATTTAGTGTCAGTTTCACCAGAATCAATCATTTTCATAGCACCAATAATTTTTGCTTTTAAAATAACTCCAGGTTGAAATTGTTCTTCAGTATAGAGAAGCACATCTAACTCATCACCATCTCAATCTAAAGCATTAGGTACGAAACCATACACACAAGGGTAAACAAAATCTCCTCTTAATATTCTGTCTACTTCAATATTTCCAGTAGCTCTATTATATTCATATTTAATTCTAGAATTCTTTTGAATTTCTACTTTCATTTCTACAATATTTTTCATATCCTTAAAATAATATCATTATATTTTTAAAATTTTATAAAACCTAAATGAGCAAAAACTAATATTTTTGATAAAAAATAAAAAAATTCCCAAAATTAAAATTAATTAAATTTTTTTAACTTATTTGCAAAAAATAGACATATTATAATCATTTTCTTCTGTTTTGTAATAACGTAAATCATCTTCATCACAATTTTTATGTTGATCTTTATCATTTAAAATTTTTGATAAGTCTTTTTCATTATATGCTAAATATTTAGCCATAATATCTCCTTCGAATTGAAGCTATATTAATTTTAATTAATAAATTAAAAATATGGGTATTGCTACCCATATTCATTTTTTATTAGTTTATTGTGCTAATTGTTCTTTTTTGTATTGATCATAAGCAGCAACTGAACCATATTTCTTTTTAGCATAAAGATCTTCAAATACAGTTGGTAAGAATGATAATCCAGCAAAGATTAATAATGTAATAATAAGCATTACTCTTGGAACTACAAGCTCTTTAACTAACACAGATTTATCAGCGCCTGCTAATAAGAATAAATCGATAACAGGAACTAAGATAGTAATAGCCATTGATACAAATACTGTGATAACAGAAATTCAAGCCATTGGTAAGAAGTAAGATTTTTTATCTTTAACTTCAACAAAGTTTTTCTTTCTATTAATAATTCCACCTAAAATAGCAGCTGCTATAAATCCAAAGGTGAATACAGCAGTTCAGTTAGCCATTAAGTCAGCAAAATTATATAGTTTAGCCATTCCTATTGAACCATAGTTAACTAAATAACTTTCTTTACCAACATAACCTAAAGCACCAATTAAAGTAAAGATAATAACAACTGGAACAGTAATTGCTAATGAGTAAATAACACCAACAATTGGGAAGTTAGCATTTAATTTACCTTTTACTTTTCTTCAGAAAGGTAATTCACCTTCTGCTAATAAATCTTCTACATAACGAGGAGCTCACATTGAAAAACCATTAATAATTCCTAATACCCCAATAGCAATCATTAAGTTCATAATACCTAATGTAATATTAGCAGCTTTTTTATCTTTAAATAATTTTTCTAAGTTTTCAGCCATACCGAAAACATCACCACCATTAATTGATAATGAAATAGCAATTAATAAGTAAATAATAGTAGTAATTCCTAAACCTATAAATAAAGCAATAGGAGTTTTTTTAGGTTCTTTCATTTCTGATTGAATACCAGAAGCAACATAGAAACCGTCATAAGCAAAGAAGATAGCAGCAACTGCAAGGAACATACCTAAACCTGCTCCTAAACCATAAATTTCTGCAATTCCTTTACCTTGTTTAATTGAATCAGCAAAAGAAGTTTTATCAGTAGTAATTTTTCCTCATGATAAATCTTTTGCGTTACTGTTTCCTGAAAAAGCAATTGCTAATCCTAAAACAATAACTAAAACAATAGGGATAAATTTAATTCCTAAAATTACTTTATTATGTCAATCCCCAACTTTTGATCATAAAGTAGGAATTGTTAAAAAGTAAATTGACATAGCTAAACAAATAACTGATCAAATAATTCAGTCAATATTAGTACCATTTACAACAGCACCAAAGGTATTTTTACCACTTGGAACTAATGAAGCTAATGCATCTTGAAGAGACATAAGCACATATAATGGCATAAATAAATAAGTTAATGGTAAATATACATAAACCATAAAGTTTTTAGAAGCCTTAGCTATGAAACGACTATTAAAAACTTTGTTTCATCCAATTAATGATAAGTTATCATTACGAACAGATGAGATTTCAATCAATGCTAAAGCCATTGCAATAACGGCAACTGAAGCAATGATTCAACATAGAATAGCTAAAAGCATACTACCTTGTGAATTTTCTTGAACAGCAGCAGCTTTAAAGAAAATTCCAGCACCAATAGATCCACCAATAACAATTAATAAGGCAGAAATAAAGGAAATTTTCTTTTTACTATCCATGTTAGATTGAACTTGTTTTTGTTCTTCTTCCATGTTTTTTCTCCTTGATTTTTAAATAGTTAATTACTATTTAGCAACAACTCTTGTTCCACTTTTTCCTGCAACCGCTTCTGCAAGTTTGTCTAAACTAGCAATAATAGCAATGTTTTTAGGATTTTCTTTTACAAAGTTGATAGCAGCTTGAACCTTAGGAAGCATACTTCCAGGAGCAAATTGTTTTTCTTCAATGTATTGTTCTAATTCTTTGATTGAAACTGTTTCTAGTTTCTTTTGATTTGGTTTATTGTAGTTAACATAAGCATATTCAACTGCGGTTAATACAATAAAGATATTAGCGTTAACTTTTGAAGCTAATTTTGATAAAGCAAAGTCTTTATCAATAACTCCATCAACACCTTGAATTTGATTATTTTCTACAATGGTAGGAATTCCACCACCACCACCTACAATCACAATGGTACCATTATCAAAATTCCTTTTAATAGAATTAATTCCTACAAAGTCTAATGGTAATGGAGAAGGAACAACTTTTCTAAATCCTCTTCCAGCATCTTCAATAATAGTTGAATTTGGATTATTTAATTCTGCTTCTTCTTTTGTGGTATAGAAAGGTCCAACAGGTTTAGTTGGGTTTTTAAAAGCTTTATCATTTTTATCAACTATAGTTTGAGTTAATAAATAGATAACATCTTTATCAATTTTATTATTTGTAAATTCATTAGTTAAAGCTGTTAACATATGATATCCAATATAACCTTGTGACATCCCACCAGCTTCAGCAAAAGGAACCATTGGAGTTTTAGCATTAATTTTTTTAGCGTCAGCAAATGCATTGTAAATCATTCCAACTTGTGGTCCATTACCATGACCTACTAAAACTTCATGTCCTTCTTTAACTAATTGAGCAATTTTTTGAGCAGGTAATTTTACTAATTCTTTTTGTTCTTGTGGGTTATTACCTAAAGCATTCCCACCTAATGCAACAACAATTTTAGCCATATTTCTCTTTTCTTAGATTATTAGTATCCTAAGGTAGCAAGAATAACTGCTTTAATTGAGTGCATTCTATTTCCTGCTTGTTCTATAGATTTATTATATTTTGATTGGAATACTTCATCTGTTACTTCCATAGCACCGGTAGCAACAACTGGATATTTTTTACCAAATTTTTCTTTAATTTCAGCTGAAAATTGAGTATGGTCATCATGGAAAGCTGGTAAACAATGCAAGAATAATACATCATCTTTAGCAGCTTTAATCATTTCCATATCAACTTGATATGCACCTAATTCTTTAATTCTTGGTTCAAACAATGAAAAGTCTTCACCTAATGATACTCAAACATCGGTATAAATGGCATCAGCATCTTTAGCAGCTTTAATTTTGTCATCTGAAAAGCTTACTGAACCACCATTTTGTTTAAATAGTTTTTGACAAGCATCATAAACTTCTTTATAACCTTTTCCGGTTTTTACTAATTCAGCTTGTGCTTTTGGTCCACATAATACTACATGCATACCTGTAAATGCTGCACCAATCATAATTGAACGAGCAACATTATTTTTAATATCACCAGCAAAAACAATTTTTTTGCCTTTTAGGTCGCCTTTAAATTCTTTAATGGTCATGTAATCAGCTAACATTTGGGTTGGATGTTCATCATCTGTTAAACCATTTCATACAGGAACACCAGAATATTTTACAAGGGCATCAACATCAGATTGTTTAAATCCTCTAAATTCAATACCATCATAAAATTGTCCTAAAACCATAGCAGTATCTTCTATTGATTCTTTTTTACCAAAGTTAGAACCTGCAGGCCCTATATATGTACAACTTGCTCCTAAATCAGCAGCAGCCACTTCAAAAGAACAACGAGTTCTTGTTGAATCTTTTTGGAACATAATAGCAATATTTTTTCCTACTAAAGGTCTATTGTTAGTATGTAATCCTTGCATTTTAGATTTTTTTAATTCTAAAGCTAAATCAATTAAGTAGTTAATTTCATCAGTTGTAAAGTTTAAAGCTGAATCTAAACTACGTCCTTTTAAATTTCTTGGCATAATTCTCCTTTGTTAATAAAAAAAATGAAATTTAATTTAAATTTTTAATTAAATAATTTTGTTTTATTCTAAATCTTCTCTTACTAAAGGCATAGACATACATCTTGCTGATCCCATACCTAAAGAAAGTTGGTTACCTTTGAAAGAAAGAACTTTTACACCAGCTTTTTCTAGAGCTTTTTCAGTTAATACATTTCTTGAATAACCAACTACAACACCTGGTTCAATGGTTAAATAATTTGTACCATCAAAGTGTGTTTCAATATCGATGCTTAATTGTGAAGCACCTTCACCAGCAATAGGAATTAAGATAGGATCTAATCCTGTAATACTTTTTAGCATTTCTGGTAAAGATTTTTCACATTCAACCATTTCAATATCTTTGGTTAAATCAATTTCTCAGAATTTCAATACTTTCATCATATTTGGTGAATATAAGAATTTATCTTTATCCATCATTGTCAATCAAGTATCTAAATGCATTAAGTTAGGCATTGGAGGAACATTAATAGCAACTATTCTTTCAAATTTTGCTTGATCATTATTTTTAATTTTGTTAGCAATTGTTAAAATAGCTTCTTTATTTGTTCTTTCACTAACACCTAATACTAAGGTTTTTTTATTGTAAATAAATACATCACCACCTTCAATATTTCCATTATCTAATCTATCAAATCAGTGTGGAGTATCTTTGTAATTGGGATGTATCTTAAAAACAAATTCAGAGAAAATAGTTTCTCTTTTTCTTGTTACATATTTCATATTATTTAATGAAATACCATTTCCAGCTGAAGCAAATGGATCACGAGTAAAGTATAAGTTAGGCATTGGATCAACAACTAAATCACGGTCTAATTCAACTCCTAATTCAGTTTTTAAAATACCTGCCATCATTATTCTGATCATTTTTTTGGTAGTTTTTTGTGAAAGTAAAAATGCTTTTACTTTTTTACGAAGTTCATCAGTTAAAACTGGTTCTGCTTCATCTAATCATTTTTCAATAAAAGCATCTCTTTGTTCTTCAGTAGCTTTTTTTCAAGTTTCAACAACTAAATCATCTAGCTGAATAACTTTAATACCTTTATCTAATAAAATTTGAACAAATCTTTTGTGTTCTTCTATAGCTTCATCAGCTTCCAAAATAGCTGAGAAAAGCAATTCATCTAAACGAGCCGGCGCAACACGCCTGATTTCGTCTCCAGGGGTGTGAACTAGGACTTCTTTAAGTTTACCTATTTCACTATAAACATTAATTTTATTCATATTTAAGTACCTTTCAAAATAAATAAATATATAGATAACATATTAAATAAATTAATAAGTTATCTTAATTAATATTATATATTCATATGCTAATAAGGAAAATGGAAACATTACCAAATTTATATTTTAATTGTTAAAATGGAAATGTTTCACATATATAGAGTAAAATTTATATGGTGTAAAAAAGTTAAAGCTATGAAAGAAAAATATGAAATACACAACTAAAAAATGAATAGAAAACATCATCTTTTGTTTTGTTATGGTGTTTGCTATTATTTTTTATGTGAATGCTATTCAAATTTAGTGAAACCAAAAAATACAATTTAAAATTTATATTTATAAGCATCGCTATAGACCGAGTATATGAAAGTACATATTTAATTTTTGGTTTTAGTTTTTATTATTGATTTATTTGAATTTCCAATATTTCAAAAACTAATAAAATAAATATTTCTATATTTATATCCTTAAATTTGATATGAAAATTATCTTGATTTTTAATATTTATTATTGTGGAAAAAACAAATTATATTGAAGTAATTAACACAGGTAATATGTGTTTATTTATGTCTCACTTTCATTTACTAGTAATAATTTATGATTTTTATTACAAAATAAAAGAAATTATTTTATACAAACAAAATTCTAAATATTTTGAAATAAAAAATTAAATTAATTCTTCATTTTGAATTATTTAGTAACAAAACAAATTTCTTTCTATATGTCTCTTCATTTTCAAAAAATAAAGATATTGCAAATTTAGAAATATTAAACAAAATAAAATGCCTAACATCGTCATAAATTTAAAGATTTAAAAATCAATATGCCTACTTTACTAGATATATTGATTTTTAATAAAATTAAATATAAAAGTTTTTAAAAAATTCCTCTAATTTATTTAAAACATTTTGTTTTTTGATTGCTCTATCTTCACCTGCACCAGAAAATCTTGAAATTGGAGGCAAAATGTTTGCTATTTCTGTACCTGTTCTTTTTATTTCCCCTCTTTCAAAAGAATCCTGCATAAATTTTAATGTTAATTCTTTATTCAATTTTTCGGTATCAATAATTTCATTTAATTTTTCTTCTTTTTCTTCTGTATAAAATGCTTTCCATTCATCTAAAACATTAACTTCTTTATTATCAATACGTTTAATAAAATTTAAAATTAATTGTTTTTTACTTCTTAATTCAGGTGAAGAAGAAATAGCAAATCATATGTCTTTTTCTAAAATTTCTACATCTTTAGTATTTTTGTCATGCATTTCTTCAATTAACATCAAAATATAGTCTATATTAACTTCCATTTGTTTCAATAATTCAGTTTCAAAAACAACATCTTCATTAATGGTAACTAATTCACTTTTTTCATAATTTTTAATTTCATCTTTTATATCTTGATATTTACTTGAATAATCTTGAAATTCTCTCATAGTCAAAATTTCTTTACCTTCAAATTCATCAAAAGATAAAAGAATATTTCTTAATTTTAAAATTTGACTAAACAAATGAATAAAATTCTTATTTTCTGTTTCACTTTTAATTTTAAGATTTCAATTAGATAAAGGAAATTTTTTAGTTAATTGAGATATATATTCTTTATAACCAGTATGATAAACTTTAAGTAAATCATAATATCCGTTGTAATATTCTTTAAAATTTCTTATTAAAATAAGACCACTTGCTTCACTATCTCCAAAAATGGATATAGCATCTTTGGTATTTTTTTCTAAGTTTCTAAAACAAACAATATTCCCATGTGTTTTAATAGAATTTAAAATTCTATTAGTTCTGGAAAAAGCTTGAATAAGACCATGTTCTTTTAAATTTTTATCTACTCATAAAGTATTTAAAACTTGAGCATCAAACCCTGTTAAAAACATATTTACTACTATGAGAATATCAAGTTCTTTATTTTTTAATCTTAATGAAACATCTTTATAGTAGTTTTGAAATCTTTCAGCAGAAGTATCATATGAAGTATTAAACATTTTATTGTAATCTTTGATTGCTTCATCTAAAAATTCTCTACTTGATTTATCTAAAGCTTCGGTATCATCACTATTTTCTTCATCTAAAAGACCATCAAAATCTTCTTCATTAACTCCATATGAATAAATTAATCCTACTTTTAGATTATGTTCTGAATTGGCTGCAATTTGTTTTTTAAATTCTAAATAATATTTTTTTGCCATTTCAATAGAAGAAACTGCAAAAATAGAATTAAATCCATTGATATTTTTGTGTTCTTTAATTTCTTTAAAATTGTAATTAGATTTATTTGCAACCACTGAATTAATGCTACTTAATACCAAATGTCTATAAATTCTAGTTTTATCATTTCTATATGTTTTTTGATTAAAATGTTCCAATATATATTTGGTAACTAATTCAATTCTTCTTGGATCTAAAAACACACTTTCTCTATCAATATCTCAAACCATTTCATCTTTAATATAACTTGGTAAATCAATGGTTTTTACATAGTCAAATTTAAAAGGTAAAACATTTTTATCTTGAATTGCATTTACTATTGTATAAGTATGTAATTTTTGCCCAAAAGTTTGTTCTGTTGTTTTGGTTATACCTTTATTATGACTTTTATTAATGGCAAAAATAGGTGTACCTGTAAAACCAAAAATATAATAATTTTTAAAATTTTTAACTATAGCATCATGCATAACCCCAAATTGTGAACGATGACATTCATCAAAAATAAGTACAATATGTTTAGCAAAAGTACTATGACCTTTGTTTTTATTTATAAATAAAGATAATTTTTGAATAGTAGTAATAATAATTTTGCTTTTATCATCTTTTAATTGTTTTTCTAACACATGAATTGATTTATTAGAATTAGCTGCGCCTTTTTCAAATTTGTCATATTCTCTCATTGTTTGATAATCTAAATCTTTTCTATCAACTACAAAAATAACTTTATCAATAAAAGATAATGAAGTTGCTAATTTAGCTGTTTTAAAAGAAGTTAAAGTTTTACCACTTCCAGTTGTATGTCATACATATCCGCCAGCTTCAATAGAACCATATTTTTTATAATTATTAGCAATTTTTATCTTGTTAATAACTTTTTCTGTTGCAACAATTTGATAAGGTCTCATAACCAATAACATTTTTTCAGAAGTAAAAACACAATATTTACTCAAAATATTTAAAATTGTGTGTTTTGAGAAAAAAGTTCTTGTGAAATCAATTAAATCAGAAATAATTATATTTTTTGCATCAGCCCAAAAATTAGTAAATTCAAAAGAATTACTTTTTTTAGTGTTATTACTTGTATTATAGGTTTTTTTAATATGATAAAATCTTGTGGTATTTGAATAATATTTTGTATGAGTTCCATTTGAAATTACAAATATTTGGACATAATCATATAGACCATTACTTGCTCAAAATGAATCATTTTGGTATCTATTTATTTGATTAAAAGCTTCTTTAATTGCTATTCCTCTTCTTTTTAATTCAACATGGACTAGAGGTAAACCATTTACCAAAATGGTTACATCATATCTATTTTTGTATTTTCCATTTTCTTCTTCATATTGATTTATAACTTGAAGTTTATTATTATGAATATTAGTTTTATCAATTAAAGTAATATTTTTAATTGATCCATCTTCTCTTTCTAAAAGTTGACGGTAATCTTCCTGAATAATTCTTGTTTTTTCTTCAATTGAAAAATTAGGGTTAGCAATTTTATTATGAAAAAATACTTTTCATTCTTTATCACTAAACTTCATTTTATTTAATTGTTCTAGTTGTTTTCTTAAATTCAAAATTAAGTCTTCTTCATTATGAATATTCACATATTCATATGATTGTTCTTTTAACATTTTTATAAATTCTTTTTCTAAATCTTGTTCAGATTGATATGCGGTAGATTTGTTTAGAAGTGGTTTATATTCTGAAACAACTGTTTCATCATTAGTTTCTGCTATAACACTAAAATCTTTCATTTTTCTCCTCTACTAATATTCATCAATTTGTTCATAATAATAAGAATAATCAATGCCTTTCATTATTATTTCTCTATTATTTGTATCATTAGATAATGATAATTTAATTAAATTTAATATTTTAGTTGGATTATTTGGGCTAGTTATCATAGCATCAAAATAATCTTGTTTATTTATTTTGCTTCAATCTACACAAAGATTTAAATTCTTTTTTAATATTTGATCCAATCAAATTCTTGTACTTCTGCCATTTCCTTCCATAAATGGATGTACTATATTCATTTCAATATATTTATTTATTATTTGTTCTAGTGAGTTTTCAGACATTTTTTCTATTTTACTCAAATTTTCTTGTAAATATTTAACAGGGGCAAAAACAAAATCACCTTTCGAAATATTTAAAGTTCTAATTTTTCCTGCAAAATCATATAATCCACCAAAAATATAACTATGAATTTGTTGTAAACCTTTAACTGTTCCAACTTCTATATTTTCAATAAATCCCGTTTCAAATAATTCATATGCCTTTAATTTACTTTTTTCATCAAGTGAAGTTTTCATATTTTTTATTCATTTTAAAAATATTTCACTTTTATTGCTAGAAATAATAAGTAAAAGAATATTTAAACCATTTTCATCAATTACATCAGTCTCATAAAATTTTCCATCTCGTGCTTTTGATTTCAGTTGTCTACAAATTGAAGACAACTCTTTTTTTCTTAATTTTAAATTATTTCAATATTTTCTTGCATTACTAGGTTTTATAATTGCTTCAACTATATCAGAAGCACAAAAATATCATCTAGAATTATCATTATTTCAAACTGCACGTATTGGAATATTTTCAAAAAACCTAATTGATGTTTTGTTCATAACAATTTATTTCTCCTTATCAAAGGTTAAAAGTTTATTTTTATAATATTCATATTGTTTTTGTCTTTGTTCAATTTCAAGAGGAAGTCCTGTTTTTATATCTTTTGAATAATTTTCTAATTTATCAAGAATGTTAACAATTTTTTGTTGAACTTCAAGAGATGGGATGGGGATTTGAATATCTAAAATATTTTTCATATTTGGGTGTTTAATAGATGAACCTATATAGTGTTCTTCTATTTTTGTTTTGATATTCATTAATGAATAAAAAATAAATTTTAAGTTATAAAGATTAATATTTTTTGAAACCATTAAAATATTTAAACTATCTATAAAATAACCATTTCAATATTTTATTATTGGAGAACCACCTGTTGGAATAGAAATAATTTCTCCATAATTTATATTTTTGTCATTTTTAACATAATTGGTAAAACCATCATAATTACCTGTTGAAAGTAATTTAACTTCTCCATCTTTAATGTTTTGATACATTTTTAATTGTTTAGCTGAAATATGTTTAAAATTTACTATTTCTTTTTGTTTATCTTTTTTTACATTTTTAAATTTTTTATCAAAAATAAGAATTTCATTTATTGATTTAATATCAATAGAAAATAGTAATATTTGTTTTAATTCATTTAGTAAATTAATATAATTTTTATCTAAATCCCCCCCCGGAATTTTTCAAAGTCTAATAACATATTTCTGTAATATTCATATTGTTTTTGCCTTTGTTCAATTTCAAGAGGAAGTCCGGTTTTGATATCTTTTGAATAATTTTCTAATTTGTCGAGAATGTTAACAATTTTTTGTTGAACTTCAAGAGATGGGATGGGGATTTCAATTTGTTCCATTAAAGTAGTTGTAAACATAGGAATTGTTTGATTCTTATCAATATTTTTTATTCTATTTGTTGATAATAAAAAATATAAAAATTTATTTAGTAATAAATTTGAATTATTTGAATTTAAAATTCCACAATGTGTTGTAATAGAAAATTTTCCTTTTCTATAAAATGTTGTTCCAGCATAAATTCCATCTGTTGTCCAAGTTACATATTCGCCATCATAATCATATGTATTAATTTTTCCTAATTCACCATTATTCAATGTTTGTGAAGAATAAAGTGGATATTCTCCTTTATGTTCTTTTATATATGATTTTGTATATGCTTTACCTCTAGAAATGGTACAAACATCCTTTATTTTTTTATATTCAATAGTAAATAATAATTTTTCTTCTAATTCATTTAGTAAATTAATATAATTTTTATCTAAATCCCCCCCCGGAATTTTTCAAAGTCTAATAACATATTTCTGTAATATTCATATTGTTTTTGCCTTTGTTCAATTTCAAGAGGAAGTCCGGTTTTGATATCTTTTGAATAATTTTCTAATTTATCAAGAATGTTGACAATTTTTTGTTGAATTTCAAGCGATGGGATGGGGATTAATAAATTTTCAACTTGTTCTTTCGATAAATTTGTTTGATTAATTAAATCATCATATTTAAGTAAATTCAAATTCCTATTCAATACATAAAACAAATATTTTGGATTAATTTTGTTTAAATCAATAATAGATAACTTACAAATTCGTTGATTTATTGCATATCTATCATTTTCATTTATTAAAAAACATTTAGCAAGTGCTTTGCCATTAGGCAAATCACTTAAAACCATTGCAATTTCATTTTTATTTGCTGTTATTAGACATTTATTTACAAATTTATAATCATTTCCATTTGAAGAAATAAATTTTGCATTAATTAAAATATATTTTCCTAATTTATTAACAAATTTCTCATGACCTTTCCCATTTTGATAAATACAAACATCCTTTATTTTTTTATATTCAATTTTTTTATTATTACTATTCATTAGTTTTTCTAATAAATTTTTATTATTAGAAAAATCTAAAAGTTTACTTTTATAGTAATCAAATTGTTTATCTCTTGCTGTAAGCTCTGCTGTAAGCTCTGCTGTAAGCTCTGCTGTAAGCTCTGAAAATTTATCTAATATTTTTACTATTTCATTTTGAATTTCTAACGGAGGAATTGGGACTTCAATTTCTAAAATCTTAGACATATCTGGATGTTTAACACCTGCTCCTCTATAACAAGTTTGAATAAAATCAATTTTTGTTAACAAAAAATAATAAATAAATTTTAAATTATATTTTTCCAAATTAGAGGAAATACATAAAATATTTAAACTATCAACAAATTTTCCATAGTAATATTTTAACTTTGCTGATCCTCCAGAAGGTATAGCTATAACTTCATCATTGTTAAGAATGTCCAAAACATTTTCTTCATTTGTTCTTCCATCAAAATCACCGGTTGATAATAATTTAACATTTCCATCATTTTTATTTAATAATTTTAATTCATTAGCAGAAATATGATGAAACTTAACTACTGTAGGTTGTTTAAATTTTTCTACATTTTTAAATTTTTTATCTAAATAAGTTACTTCTCATATTTTTTTATACTCAACACCATCAGGACATAATTTTTGAATCAATTCATTAATCTTATTCATTTTCAATATCCTTAATAATTAAATCAATTTCTTTTCTCAAAATATCATTTTTAGCAACAATATCTCCTATTTGTTTGTTAAGTACTTTAATATCAATAATTTCTTTTGTATTTTCAGTTTTTAAATATGTAGAAACTGAAAGATTAAAATCATTTTCCTTAATTTGATCAATGTTTGCTAATTTGCTAATATATTCAATATTTTTTCTTTGTTCATAATAATTAACAATATTTAAAATATTTTTCTCACTTAATTTATTGTTGTTGGTTGATTTTAAATATTCTTTAGAAGCATCTATAAATAAAACATCATTATTAGTTTTTGATTTTTTCAATACCATAATGCAAGTTGAAATTTGAGTTTTAAAAAATAAATTTTTAGGTAGTTGAATAATTGAATCTACAAAATTATTTTCAACTAGATATTGTCTGATTTTTTGTTCATCACTACCTCTAAACATAATCCCATTGGCACAAACAATAGAAGCAACTCCATTAGGTGATAATCAAGAAAGAGAATGCATTATAAAGGCTAAATCTGCATAAGATTTTGGAGCTAAAACTCCAGCTGGAGAAAATCTTGAATCATTTATTAATAATGGATTATCATCACCTTCTCATTTTATAGAATAAGGTGGATTAGAAACAATAACATCAAAAGGTTCATCATCTCAGTGTTTGGGAGAAATTAAGGTATCTTCACATTCAATTTTAAATTTATCAAAATCAATGTTATTTAAAAACATATTTATTCTACAAAGATTAAATGTAGTTAAATTTTTTTCTTGTCCATAAAAACCTTGTTTAATATTTTCCTTACCTAAAACTTTTATTGCTTGCAAAAGCAATGAACCGGAACCACAAGCAGGGTCATAAACTTTATTAACTTCTTTTTTACCTAAAACTGCAATTCTTGTAAGTAATTCAGAAACTTCTTGAGGAGTGAAAAATTCTCCCGCTACTTTTCCAGCATTTGATGCATACATACTCATTAAATATTCATAAGCATCACCAAAAGCATCTATAGAATTTTCTTCATAATTTCCCAATTTCATAGATGCTATTTTAGTTAATATAATTGCTAATTTTTTATTTCTTTTATCAACAGTAGATCCTAGTCTATTAGAATTAACATCGATATCATTAAAAAGACCAGTAAAATCATTTTCACTTAAATGGCCTCTTGCAGATTGTTCAATATTATTAAATATTCGTCCTAAAGTTTCATTCAAATTTTCATTTTGATAAGCATTTTTTTGAACATTAACAAATAATTCTGAAGGTAAAATAAAAAAACCTTTTTCCTCAATTAAGTCATTTTTTATCTTGTTTGCTTCTTCATCTGAAACAAGTGCATAATCAAATTCCTTATTTCCCAATTTATGTTCACCTTTATTGATATAAACTGTTAGATTTTCAGAAATATATCTATAAAACATTATGATTAAAATATATTGTTTAAAATCTCATCCATCAACAGCGCCACGTAATTCATTAGCAATGTTTCAAATGGATTTATGTAATTCATCTCTTTCTTGATTATTTACAAACATTTTTCTCCTTTGTTTTAGTTAAAAATAAACTAATATAATTTTAATAAAATAACAACTAAATAAGTTATACAATAAGTTGTTATTTTATACTTATTTATAGATAATTAAAATAAAAAAACCTATAACTAAATTACAAGTTTTTAGATTATTCATAACCAAATTTTTTTAAAGTTTTTTTATCATCAATTCATTTTGGAGCAATCTTTACTTTTGTAAATAAATTGATTTTTTTACCAAATTGGACATTCATTAATTTTCTTGCTTCCATTCCTATTTTCTTTATTTTAGAACCGTTAGCTCCAATTACCATTCCTTTTTGCGAAGCTTTTTTTACAAATATCGTTGATTCAATTTCTATTAAATCATCATCCTCACTAAATCTTTCAATTTCAATAGCAATTGAATGGGGTAATTCTTCAAATAATTCATTAATAGCAGCTTGACGAATAATTTCTTTTGCTAAAAATCTCATTGATTTATCTGTTAAAGAATCCTCATCATAATAAGGATTAGATTCATAAGCATAAGTTTTAATATAAGTAATTAAATCATCTATAGATTTAGAATTTTTAGTAGAAACTCCTAAAACTTTTTCAAAACCATATTTTTTTAACTCTTCTTGTTTATCTAATAAAATTTTGGGATCTTTAACTAAATCTAATTTGGTAATAAGACCAATTTTATTTTTAAAATTTTTTATTTTTTCAATAATCATTTGATCACCAGTACTAATCATTTCATTCACTGGACTCAAAAACAAAATTAAATCTGTATCTTTTGTAGAAGAGTAAGCATTTTTATTCAAAATTTGACCTAATTCTGATTCAGGTTTATGAATTCCAGGAGTATCAGTAAAAATTATTTGATATCCCTCTTCATTGTAAACACCTACTATTTGATCTCTTGTAGTTTGTGCTACATTAGAAACAATAGCAACATTGTAATTTAAAATGTTATTTAATAAAGATGATTTACCTACATTTGGTCTGCCAAGAATAGAAACAAAACAAACTTTCATTATTTAATTTGTTCTCCACGAATAGCAAAAGGTATTAACTCTGCAACAGTATTAACTCTAATGGTTTTACCATCACCTGAATATTGATAAATTTTCGCATTATCTTGCATAAATTCTGTCATAACTTGTCTACAACCAGCACAAGGCGAAATAATACCTTCACCTGATGAAATAATATGAATTTCTTTAAAATTTCCTACTTTAGCTCCGTAAGCTACTGATCCAAATAACGCAGATCTTTCAGCACATAAACCTGATGGAAAAGCAGCGTTTTCTACATTAACTCCATAATGTTCTTTACCTTCACTGTCTATAGCGATAGCTGCTACTTTAAAATGTGATCAAGGTGCATATGAATATTTTAATAAATCTTGTAATTTTTTAATTTCCATAATTAATTCTCCCTAGTGATATTTAATGGTTCTAAAATTTTGTCAACTATATTATTCATCTCTATTCTTTCATCTTCACTTTCATGATCATATCCCATTAAATGAACAAGACCATGAGTGAACAAATATGAATATTCTCTTCTTTCTGAATGATTAAATTCTTTTGCTTGTTGAATAATTTTTTCAGGACAAATAACTAATTCACCAAGTGGTAAAAAAGGTATATCTTCATAAATATCTTCATGTCCAAAATCAAAAGATAAAATATCAGTTACATAATCTTTATGACGATATTCTTTATTTAACTTTTGTATTTCTTCAGGATCTACAAAGGTTATATCTACTAAAACATCTTTATTTAGATTAAAAAATTGTTTAAAAGAATCAAAAATTTGTTCATATTCTTTTTCATAAATAAAATCATAACAGGTCTCATTTGAATAATTAAGTTGTTCCATAAATTAAATTATATATAACTGCTTATTTTCTACCTTTATATTTTGATAAAATTAATGTTATGAAACTTTGAAAAGAAAGAATTATTCCTGGACTAATTTTTGGATTTGTTTGATTAGCAATATTCGTTCCATCTTCTTTTTTTGGCAATAAATTAGATAATACTGGATTAACATTTAGAATTATTCTTATTGTTGCTATGATGTTTACTATATCTTGCTTGGTATATGAATTATTTTATGCTTTTGGTATTAAAAAAAGATATTCCTGAATGTTAGCTATCCCTTTTTCAATGATTGTTTTTGCACCTTTTGATAATATTGAAAATTATTTTAATTTATCTAATTTACATATAAAAGATGATTTTTATCTTAAATATTTTGTTCAAAAAGTTGCTACAGATTATCAAGGATTAATTTTTATTTTAATATTTGCTTTAATCTTTTTTATTATTGAATTAACAACAAATTTTTATAACACTAAAAAAGATAAAATCAATAGGTTCTTATTTATTTTATTTACTCTATATTTTATTTCCATAGCTACAAGGGCATTATTGTACTTTACCATTTTCCATTACACATATTGAATTTTTGGAATATTGCTTTCTGCTATATGCGATATTGCTGCTTATATCTTTGGAATGAAATTAGGAAGAAAATTTATAAAAGTGGACTTTGCCCCAAAAATCTCTCCTAAAAAATCATGAGAAGGGGCTATAGGAGGCTACATTATTACTTTTATTTTTGCAATTACATTTATGTATGCATCTATAAAAGGTGATAACACTTTTTCTTTTTTTAATAATAACCATATTGCAATTGTTCTGGCTTCATTGCTTTTACCTATTGTTTCAATGTATGGAGATTTATATTTTTCTCTACTAAAAAGAATTAATTTTATTAAAGATTATTCAAGAATTTTAAAAGGTCATGGTGGTATTTTAGATAGATTAGATAGTCATATTTTTGTTTTCTTTACTATCTTCTTTATTTTCTTTTCAACCCTATAAAATAGACAAATAAAGAAAAATAGTCCTCAATAAAAAGGACTATTTTTTAACCTTGATTTCTAAATCTTTCTCTAATTTCATCAATATATTTATGAGGCACAAAATTATAATTAGTATTATTTAAATTTTCTTGTGTAAGAATATGTTCTGGCAAAGGGAAGTAATCATCATTAAACATATTTCTAACATAATTAATATATCTAATATATAAAGTAATAATTCTATCTTTAATAGTATTTAAATCTGTATAAATTAAATTGCTATGATGAAAGGGGAGAATCTTATCAGAATACATTTCGCTAATTTTTATATTATTTAATTTTGCTTCTTCATATTTAATATTATCTGTTCAAATTAAATCAACATATTTTAAAGCTTTATTTTCTTCATCATAAACATTATTTCAAGCATGCTACTCTTGACCTACATTACCCATAATATAACCAGATTTTATATTTGCAAACATTGCAAACAATAAAAATAATATTGCATATGTTTCGCAAACCCCTTTATCTTTAAATTGTTTAAGTGTTGAATCATTAACTATTTCTTCTGTCAAAGCATAAGGATTTCTAATATTTCAATTAGTTTGATTTTTATCTTGATAATATTCTTCTCAAACGTAATTAATTCTATGCATTATTCAATTAAAAATAGCTCTTACTTTTCTTTTAGTTGAAAATTTTTTAAAAATAATTTTAGTTAAATTTTCAACAACCATTTTTCTAATAGAAGCATATTGTTCTTTTTCATATCTATTAGGAGTATTCATTGATTTTAATAAAGTTTGATTTTTATTATTTGTTTCTACATATTTATTTTTATAAGTTTAATTATATTTACCGTTTACTTCAAAATAATGATTTTAGAATAATAAGCCATCCAAAATTTTTTCAGTATTGGAATTTGCTGATGAACTAAAAAATCCTCACCATCTTAAATAATCAGTTGAAAATTTATAGTAAGAAGCAAAAATTTTTGATTCTTCATCATTTCCATCTTTAATATTTTCATTAATTACTTTGTATACATTTCTATAATATTCAGCACGTTCTTATTTTTTAAAATCAATATTCGCATAACCTGCTCTTAGAAGAGTTTTTCTTATAGATTTTATATCATCATTCTTTGCTTCTTTTACATAAAGTAAATCATCATCGGAATTTAAGGTATAAGCTTCACTAGAATCAAAAACTAAATCTCTACCACTTAGTTGATAATTTATGAATCTTATAACTTCATCCATTTTTTGTTTAGCAAATTTTATTACACCTGAGCTAGTATTATAATCATTTGCAATAGTAGAATTCACATTATTAATATGCAAAAATAAATCCTTAAAATATATATCTGTTATTCCATTAGAATATAAGCCTTCTTGTTGATTCAAAAATTCATTAAGACTTAAATGATAATATTTTGCATCAGCTGATGATTTATAAAAATCATAGTTATATTTAAAAATATTTTTCAATCTATTAAAAACAGTATGAATTTTTTCATATAAATTTTTTTGTTCATTAGAAGAATTTTTTTCAATATTACCAATTCTTTTATTTATTTTTTCTAATACCGCATCTTCTGTATCAATTGCATTATGGTATTAGGATTATTGTTCTCATTGTTTTGATTGGGTTCATTTTTTGGGATATTACCATTATTCTCATTTTGTTGAGAATTATTTTTATCTTTGTTTTGGTTATTTTCTTCTGGTTTTGTTTGTTCGCCATTATTTTCTTTTTTTGGTTTATTTTCTTCAATTTGTGGTTTTTTGTTTTTATTCTCATTTGAAGTTAAATTATTTTTTGATTTATTATTTTTTACTTTTTTATCTAAATTATCTTTATTTATAACATATGAAGTAGAAATAAAAATACTATTAACTAATAAATAGGTAAAGAATTAAAAAATAATTTTTTTGATTTTCTTATTTTTTATCAAAAAATATTATAAATAATATGTAATTATTGATTAAATAAAAAAAATAGCATGAACATAATGTTATTAGTTATATGAATATTCAAATTGTTCTTCTTTAGAAAATATTTTTTCTTTATTTAAATAATCTTTTTCTGTTAATAAAGTTGAATCATATTCATAAATTTTTAAATTAAAAATAATTTTTTTATTAGCTTTATCAATATTTATAGAATCCTTATCTATAAATATTTTTAATTTTGGATTTCTAATTAAAATATTTTTAACAATATTTTCTTTTGTAAGGTTACTTTCATTTGTAAAAACTTCTTTGTCTATATAAATATCTTTTAATGATTTTTTAACTTCATTATTTAATCACACTTGAGAATGATTATAATTTATAACATTTTGAAAAATCATTTTGATATGTTTTTTCTTGTCCCCATAAAACAAATCAAATTCCATTTTTAAATAATCTAAAAATTTATCTTTATAAAAGTTATTTATTCTCAAATATTTAAAAATATTTTTATCTATAAAATGTTTTTCTAAGTAATTTAAAACCGTTTGTTCATCTATTGAATCAGATATATTTATATCTCCTTCTTCTAAATAAAAGGTATTATTTGCATATTGTGCAATTTCATTAAATTTATTTTCATTTAATGTTTCTTGATGTGGTCTACTAAAATTATTCATTTTATATAAGCCATAAAAAATATGGTTTTCAACAATAAATTTATATACAAAGGCAATTTCATTATTATTTATGTAATAATGAATAATATTTAAATTTTCATTTGCGAATAAATTTTTAAATGAAAATTTGCTAGTAAAAATATTTTTACTATTAACAAAATTAAAACTAAAATTTTCTTGTTTTTCCTTTGCTAAGGATAATAAAATTTCATACTTTAAATCAATAATTTTATAAAACAAATCAACAAAATTTTTATCCAAAGTATTTAATTGATTAGCATACAATTCTATTTTTTTATTAATAGATTTTTTTAATTGATCAGATTTTAATTTTAATGTTAACAATTTTAATTCTTCTATTTCTTTATTATTTTTTGTTGCTAAAAGAGGAATTGTTTTTGATGTAATATTTCTTAAAAAATCAAGAATATTTTTATATTCTTCATAAAATTTTCTTTTAATAAAAAAATTAGAATTATCTATATTATTTTGTTCATAAAAATCATTTAATTTAAAAAAAGAATTTTTTAAATAATCATATAAGTAAGGTGTATGTATTTTTACTAAAAATTCATTATTTTCAAATAAATTACTAATTTCTTTCCTTATATTTTTTAATTCATTATCATCTTCAATATTAGAAATAGCTTCTAAATATAATTTTTCTAGTTCTTGAATTTTTAAGGGTAATCAATCATTTGGAGAAATATTAAGAAATTCTTTAACGATGAAATTTATTATATTTTCATAATTTTTTTCTTCAGCAAATTTTAAAATTTTTAAAACTTGTTTCATATGTGAAGTATAAAAATTTTCTGTTATTTTTAATGAATAAGTTCATTTAATTTTTAGTAAGCTTGAAGCTTTTAAATTATTATTTTGTAAATTTAAAAATATATCCCAATATGTAAAAATACCATCTATTTTAGAATTAAAATTTATAGAATTTTGTTTATTTAAATTGTCTAAATAAGTTAATTTGTCTTTTATTTTATATTCATTATTATTTTTGTTTTTACCTATAAAATAGGTTAAAAAGTAAAATGAAAAATTATTTTTACTTAAAACATCATAGTTAAAAATTAAATTTTCATTAGGAATATTAGATAAATATTCTTCATTGATTTTTGTCTTATTAGAAATAAAATTTAAATATTTAACTTGATTTTTGTCTTTAATTCTTGAATAAAATTCAAGTTTTTTATTTTTTATAATTTCCAATATTTTAAAAATATATGTTTTAAATTTTTCTACTTCAGCTTGATTTGTAAAATTTAAATTTCCATCTTGTATTTTTTTAAAAATATAATTTATATATTCTATTTCATCTTTATTAAAATTAAAATCTAATTTAGAAAATATATTTGTTTCTTTTTGAATATTTAAATAAACAATTAAGAGAACAAAAATTTCTTTTGTAATATTAAAATTAGATTCTTCTATTTCATGTTTAATTTTCTTCTTACTTTCATAGTAAGAATTATTAATTAAAAAAGTAAATAAATCTTCTTTTTGATTTAAAAAATCATCAAAATTTTTACTAGCATAATTAAAATCATCTTTTAAAAAATATTTATTAAAAAAAGTTTTTTTATTTGTTTTAAATAAATTTCAATCGATTTTTTCTAAACTATTTTTTTTGATGTAAGCATCATTAAAAAAATAAGAATTTATTTTCTTTTGATTGATATTGTAATTAAAAGAATCATAATTTCTTTTCGCCATTATTAAATAATTTTCAAATTGGTTTTTATATTCTTTATTAAATTTAATGTTGGAATATATTTTTGCATATGCTATTCTGTATAAATTATTCAATTCATTAGTAATGTTTAGTTGTTTAAATTCTTCTTTAAATAAAAAATAAAAAAATTGACATAATTCCCTATTTTTAGTTAATTCTTTATTTTTTATTCAATCTTTTGTATTCAAAGATCATTGCTTTCAAAGATTATTAGTGAAAAATAAATCTTTTTTTAAATTTTCTACTTCTAACCCTAATTTAACTAAATTATTAAATATATCTATATTATTTTTATTTATTATTTCTTGATCTATTTCTTGATTTCCTTGATTAATATTTTCAACTAAATGATTTTTAAAAATAGTAAAAGTTTTAAAATCAATTTTATTTTCATTTTCAACTTCTTTTTTTAATTGTTTAAACATTTTATTTACTTCATTTTTAATACTTTGATTAACAAATTGGTTTTCAGCAGAAGCATAAAGGTTTTTAATTAAAGATAAGAATTTAATAGGATGTATTAAATACTCAAGGGCATTATCATCAAAATTTATTATTTGATTTATTAATTGATTGTATTTTTCTTTTGAAAAATCATATTTTTCATTTAAATTAAATTTTTTAATTGATTCTAAAAACGTTTCTAAACTATATTTAGTAGTTTCATCTATATTATTTTTTAATGCTGTAAAAATTCTTTCTTCAAGATATTTTTTTCTAAAATTAAATAATTTAAAAAATGTTAAATTATCTTGTTCTTGAATATTTTTTAACCTTTTTTCTTTTATTTTTCTTCCAATTTTTTCTACAATGAATTTTCCTATAGAATCCATTTTTTGAATTTGCTTTAAATCTTCAATATTTTCATAGGTAAATTCTTCTAAACTAGAATCAATATCTTTATATAAATTAGCTAATGAAATATTTTCTAAATATTTTAATTGAATGTTTTTATCATATTGAATATCTTTTAATTTAGATGAATCATTTGGAATAATAGTTTTTTGTAATAAAAAAGGAACAACTCCAAGAGTTGCTATTCCTAATAAAAAATATTTATGTTTTTTATTACTTTTATCTTTATTCATATTTTTTTAATTATAAATAAAATTAAAATAATTTCATTTGGTCAGTTTCATCAATATTTTTAAAAATATTCATTCTTTCCATTTCTTTAATTAAAGTACTATTAGTAGAAGTTCTTTTTATAAAATCTTCTTTAGAAATAAACATTTTTTCATTTCTTGCTTGAACAATTTTTTCAGCAGCAATTTCTCCTAAACCAGATAATGCTGAAAAAGGAGGTATTAAAGATTTATTTTTCTTATTTACTAATCATTCTTTTGCTAATGAATTTTCTAAATCAATATTTTCTATATAAAAACCCCTAGCATAAAATTCTTGAGCCAATTTTAAAATGGAAATATAGTTTTCTTCTTTAGTAGATAACTTTTCAATTTTTTTCTTATTTTCTAATTCATGAATTCTATTAGTGACTTTTTTACCATACTTAATATCAATCATATTTTCTAAATCAAAATCAGTTGATCTAGTTGAGAAAAAGGTGGCATAGTATTCTAACGGATAATAAATTTTAAATCATCCTATTCTTCAAGCCATTAATACATAAGCAGTAGCATGAGCTTTAGGAAACATATATTCTATTTTTCTCATACTTTCTATGTATCACATAGGAACATTGTTTTTTAATAAAATATCTGCTTCTTCATCAGTAACACCTTTACCTTTTCTTACTTTTTCCATAATTTTAAAAGCAAGTGCTGCATCAATACCGTATTTTATTAAGGTAATCATAATATCATCCCTACATGAAATAACATCTTTAATTGTTAATCCTTTTTTAGAAATTAAATATTCAGCATTATTATTTCAAACATTGGTCCCATGACTAATACCAGATAAAGAAATTAAATCAGCAAAAGTTTTAGGTTTAGTGGCCTTTAACATATTTCTAACAAAATCAGTACCAAATTCTGGTAGTCCTAAAGCTCCTGTTGATTCTCCATCTATATCTTTAGGTTGAATATTAAGAGCTTCTGTTGAAGAAAATAAACTAATAACTTTTGGATCTTGATGTGGAATATCCTTAGAATGAACATTTGTTAATCTTTCAAGCATAATTAAAGCGGTCGGATCATCGTGTCCTAAAATATCAAATTTTAAGACATTATCGTGAATAGATCTAAATTCAAAATGAGTAGTTAATCAATCATCTTCAGTATCATTAGCTGCATAATTTATAGGAGTAAAATCAAAAACATCATATTCATTTGGAATAATAATTACTCCTCCTGCATGTTTACCAGTAGTTCTTTTAATACCTTGTAATTTTTTACCTAAATAATCAGCATAAGTATTTGATATAAATTCATGGGTTTCATCAGCATAAGCTTTCGCATAACCAAACCCTGTTTTTTCTGCAATTGTAGAAATAGTCCCGGCTCTAAATGTATGTTTTTCCCCAAATAATCTTTTTAGTTCATTATGAACTTCTTTTTGATATTCACCAGGAAAATTTAAATCAATATCAGGAACCTTATCTGCATTAAATCCTAAAAAAGTTTCAAAAGGAATTCCTTGTCCTTCTTTAATTAAAAGAGTATTGCATTTTGGACATTTTTTATCTGGTAAGTCAAATCCAGAAGTTATTTCAGGAATATTAGCTATTTCAAAATACTTACATTTTGAACAAAGATAGTGAGGAACTAAAGGATTAACTTCTGTAATTCCGGCCATAGTTGCCACAAAAGATGAACCTACAGAACCCCTAGAACCTACAATATAACCATCATTTTCAGTCTTTTGAACAATCTTATGGCTTATTCAATAAATAACATCATAACCATATTTCATAATAGGTTGAATTTCTTTTTCAATTCTTTCTGTAATTATGGTTGGCAAATTTTCACCATATTTTTCATGTGCTGTTTTATAAACTAATTCATATAATTTATCTTTAGAATTATCTAAGGTTGGGGTATATAATTTATCTTTTACCACTTGTATATCTTCGACTAATTCTGCTAATTTATAGGTGTTTTCAACAACTATATCATCTATTAATTTTTCATCTTTTAAGAAACTAAAAGCTTCTTTCATTTCACTAGTTGAAAGTAAATGTGCTTCTGGTAAAACTAAAGAATTGGACTTAGCTTTTTCATAATTAAATAAATAGTGTCTTATTCCTTTTACCCCTTTGGAGTAAACTAAAATCTTATAAGCAATTTCATCAATTTTACTAATATATTTTGCATCCGAAACCGCAACAACTATTTTGTTGTATTTGCTAGCATAATCAATTAATTCTTTAATTCCTTGATGGATTGTTTCAATAGTAATATCATTATCTAAAATGTGTTTAAAAGCACCGGGATGAGGAATTTCAACATAATCAACTTTTTTTAAAATTTCTAAAAATTTAACTTTTGATCTAAAGAAAAACGCTTCTAACAATGCACCTCTTAAAGTTGAAGAACCTATCAATAAATCTGGATCATTAATAGGTAAATCCTCAACAAAAACCTTTGGGCCATCAAAATAATTAGTAGTTAAAGAATTAGATACTATTTGAAATAATTTTTTTAATCCATTTTGATTTTTAGCAATAATTGCATATTCATCAGAAAAGGCTCTTTCATATAAACTGTTGCTTTTATATTCACTTAATTTTTTAAGATTACTAATATTTAATTTTGTTCTTAATCTGCCTTGTAAGGAAACTCAAACTTGTGCTAAAACTTTAGCATCATAATCAGCACGGTGTGCTTCATTTTCTGTATATTCTATACTAAAACGATTAGCTAAATTTTGTAATCTAAATCTTCTTGCATCATCAAAAATCATTCTACCAACAATAAGAGAATCAACATAAATTGTGTTTGGTGCTTCTAATCCATATTGACTATATTTTTCTATTAATCAATTCATATCAAAATTAGCATTATGGGCAATAGCAACTTTGTTATTCAAAATTTCATATATTTTTTTAAGGCCTTCAACTTGTGTTAAACCTTTTTTTTGCAAAATTTCATCAGTAATATTTGTTAAATTAATAGTGAAATCGCTTAATTTATGATCCGTTTTTAAAAAGAATTGATGAACTTCTTTTAATTTACTATTAAATATTGCTTGTGAACCAAATTCTATAATATCTCCATATCTTGGTGATAAGCTTGTAGTTTCTAAATCAAAAGAAACAAATTCAATTTGGGAAAAATCTATGTCATTTATATTTCCATAAACTGATTGGTTATTTTTTGAAATGGTTGAAAAAGTAGCTCCAAATATTGCTTTAAAATTTTTGTTATTTTTTGCTTCATTATAAAATTTAGGAAAAGAATGTACACCATTTAAATCAACAATAGCTCCGCCCAAAATTTTGTAATGTTCAGAAGCATTTATTAAATCTTGTGGCTCTATCAAACCATCCATTGTATTCATTTTTGAAGAAATATGAAATTCATATCTACCTTTTTTAGATAGATCATCTTTAATAGGAAATAAATCATCAATTTTTTCTATTTTGTCAATATTTAATTGTTTTTCTCCATTTCTAGTAACAATTATTTTTCCAAAAACTTTTAAACTAATCCCATCTGGTAATTCATTTTCTTCAAATTTTGTATTAGAAAATTGTTGACAATCAATAGCATTAGCATTATCTGTAATACTAATTTTTCTAATAAATCATTGACTTTTAGTAGTTATTATTTCTTGTTTAAAAACAATACCTTTAATAACTACATAATCATTTTCATACATACTATCAATATCATTTATTTTTCTTTCTATGTATGCTATATTTCTTAATTTTGATTTGTTAATTTTATTATTTAAAGAATTTGTAAACTTTGAAAAATTAGTTTCTTTTGTTGGAGATAATACATTGTTTAAATGATTTTTAATTTCAATATTTGAGATATCTTTTTTTTCTTTTTCTTCTATTTTATAGTTATTTTCAATCATTTCAATATTTACATAAGAAACATTTATTTTGGTAAAACCATATTTTTTTAAATTTTTTTCAATTGAAGGAATTAAATCTATTAAATCATTTTTTAATTCATCCATAGGTAAATGGAAAACTAAATTTATACCATTTTCAATTGCTAAATTTGTTTCAAAATCAAAACTATTTAACTTTCTATATTTTGTTTTATTTTGAAACAAAAATTTTAAATATGAAATAACTAATTGTTTATCATAAGCAATAACATTAAATAGAAATTTAACTTTTATATCATAATTAGTTTGATTTTTAATAGTTCATAATAAATCAAAAAAATCATTAACATTTGGTATAGATTTAAAAGTTATTAAAAAAGTAATATCATTTTTTTCATTTTTATTTTCTAATGCTGACATTTCTGCATCAATCATTGTTTCTGTTTTTTTAAATTTAATTTCATCACAAAATTTTTTAAATATCTTCTTATTTCTTTCCATAATCTTTTTAATTATATGTATTAAAAAATCATTTTATTTTTATATTTTGATATTTGAAAATATTTTTTAATTCCTATTTTTTAAATTTAAATTTCTATTTAAAAAAATTATCAAAATTAAATACACACGGACAAATTGCTATATAATAAAACCACTATATTTTTTATTTGTTTTATATTAATAATATATAGTCATCAAAAATAACAAAATGAAAGGAATTTATTGATATGCCTACAACAAATCAATTGATTAGTAAAGGTCGTCAAAATAAAGTTAAAAAACAAAATGCTCCTGCATTAAGTTTTTCTTACAATACTTTACTAAAAGAACCACGTCGTATGGCTTCGCCATTTAAACGTGGTGTATGTACTCGTGTGGGTACATTAACCCCAAAAAAACCTAACTCAGCATTGCGTAAATACGCTCGTGTTAAGTTATCGAATGGAATGGAAGTAAATGCTTATATTGGTGGAGAAGGTCACAACCTTCAAGAACACTCTGTTGTATTAATTCGTGGAGGACGTGTTAAGGATCTTCCTGGTATGAGATATCACATTGTTCGTGGTACTCAAGATACAGCTGGTGTTGCTAAAAGAATGCAAGGTCGTAGCTTATACGGTGCTAAAAAACCAAAGAACTAATAATAACTTGCTAATTTAATTAAAAAATTACTTAAGGAGAAAATTATGTCAAGAAAAAAGAGTGCACCTATTAGAGAAGTTTTATCAGACCCAATCTTTTCATCAACACTTATTACTAAATTAATTAATACAATAATGTTAGATGGTAAAAAATCTATTGCTCAAGAAATCTTATATAAAGCATTCCAAATTGTTGAAGAAAAAACTAACAAAAAAGCTATCGATGTTTTCATGCAAGCTATTGAAAACGTTACCCCACAATTAGAAGTTAGAACAAGAAGAATTGGTGGAACTAACTACCAAGTTCCTACAGAAGTTTCTAAACGTAGACAACAATCATTATCATTAAGATGATTAGTACAATATGCTCGTTTAAGAAATGAAAAAACTATGGAAGTTCGTTTAGCAAACGAAATTATTGATGCATCAAACAAAACAGGTGGAGCTATTAAAAAACGTGAAGATACTCATAAAATGGCTGAAGCAAACCGTGCTTTTGCTCACTTCCGTTGATAATAGAAATTATTTATGAGTAGACAATTTTTATTAAAAGATTACCGTAATATCGGTATTATGGCTCACATTGATGCAGGTAAAACTACAACTACTGAACGTATTTTGTTACATACAGGTAAAATTCATAAATTAGGTGAAACCCATGATGGTGCTAGTCAAATGGACTGAATGGAACAAGAACAAGAACGTGGTATTACCATTACTTCTGCTGCTACCACAGCTTTTTGAAATAATAAAAGAATAAATATTATTGATACCCCAGGACACGTTGACTTTACCGTTGAAGTTGAACGTTCATTAAGAGTTTTAGATGGAGCTGTTGCAGTTCTTGATGCTCAATCAGGGGTTGAACCTCAAACCGAAACTGTTTGAAGACAAGCAACCAATTATAAAGTTCCACGTATTGTTTATGTAAACAAGATGGATAAAGCAGGGGCAGATTTCTTTGCTGCTGTTAAATCATGCCACAGCCGTTTAAATGCTAATGCTGTTGCTATCCAAATTCCAATTGGTTCAGAAGCACATTTTAGAGGTATTGTTGACCTTGTTGAAATGAGAGCTTTTGAATATGATGGAAAACCAGAAGAAAATGCTAAAGAAATTGGTATTCCTACTGATTTACAAGATGAAGCTAAACTAAGACGTCAAGAATTATTAGAAGCAGTTGCTACTTATGATGATGAATTAATGATGAAAGTTCTTGAAGGAAAAGAAGTATCAATTCCTGAATTAAAAGCTGCTATCCGTAAAGCAACCTTAACCGCTGACTTTTTCCCAGCAGTTTGTGGTACATCATTCAAAAACAAAGGCGTTAAGAAAATGCTTGATGCAGTTGTTGATTATTTACCATCTCCTTTAGATGTTCCTCCTATTAAAGCTCATCTAGATGATAAAGTTATTGAAATTCCTTCTACAGATGATCATAACTTTGCTGCTTTAGCATTTAAAGTTATGACCGACCCATTTGTTGGTTCTTTAACTTTCTTCCGTGTTTATGCTGGGGTTTTACAAAAAGGTAGTTATGTATATAACTCAACTAAAGATACAAAAGAACGTATTGGTCGTTTAATTCAAATGCATGCTAATTCAAGAAATGAAATTGATGAATGTTTTGCTGGTGATATAGCTGCTGCCGTTGGATTAAAAAGTACTACCACCGGTGATACTTTAGTTGCTGAAAAATCGCCTAAATTTATTTTAGAAAAAATGGTATTCCCAGAACCTGTTATTTCACAAGCTTTAGAACCTGAATCAAAAGATGCAGTTGAAAAATTAAGTTTAGGCTTGCAAAAATTAGCTGCTGAAGATCCTACTTTTAGAACTTGAACAGATGAAGAAACAGGACAAACCATTATTGCTGGTATGGGTGAATTACACCTTGATATTATTGTTGATCGTTTAAAACGTGAATTTAATGTTAAAGCTAAAGTTGGTGCTCCTCAAGTTTCATATCGTGAAACCATTACTAAAACTGCAGAAGTTGAAGGTAAACACATTAAACAATCTGGTGGTAAAGGTCAATATGGACATGTTTGAATTAAATTTGAACCTAACCATGATAAAGGTTTTGAATTTGTAGATAAAATTGTTGGTGGAAAAATTCCTAAAGAATACATTAAACCAATTCAAAAAGGTCTTGAAGAAAAAATGGCTGCTGGTATTTTAGCAGGATATCCTATGATTGATATTAAAGCAACTTTATTTGATGGTTCTTACCATGAAGTCGACTCTTCAGAATTAGCATATAAAATTGCTGCTTCTAAAGCCTTAACTAAAGCAAAAGATGATTTAGGTACTGTTTTATTAGAACCTATTATGGAAGTTTCTGTTGTTATTCCTGAAGATTACTTTGGTGATGTTATGGGTGATTTAAACCGTCGTCGTGGACAAATAACTGATAATGAAACTCGTTCAGATGGAGCACATGTTATTAAATCATTAGTTCCATTGGCTCAAATGTTCGGTTATGCTACTGATTTAAGAAGTATGACTGCTGGACGTGGAACTTATCAAATGCAATTTGATCACTATGAAAAATGTCCTAAATCTATCTCAGATGAAATAATCAAAAGAAGAAATATCCAAGTTAAAAATGATGACTAAAAAAATGAGCTTCGGCTTATTTTTATATTTCAAAAATATTTATTCAACCATAAAAATGGTATGTAATAAAAAATAACATTTTTCCTTATTTACCTATAAAATAGGGAGAAATGTTATTTTTAAATTTTTAACTTGGAAAGTTAACAAAGAATTATTTATTATTTTTATATTAAATAAACCAAACTATTAAACTAACAGTAATGAGAATCAAACCAATAAAAATTGATAAATATGTTAAAAAATTTGCTTTTGTAACATATTTATTTTCATATTTTTTTTCTATTAGTTTTATTTCTAAATCTTGTTTTTTTCTTAATTCTTCTTTTTCTTTTGGTTTAACTGCTAACGCAATTTTTTGATTATATCTTGCTTTGGATATTTGAATTTTATTTTCCTTTTTTTTACTTCTTAAAGGATTAAAAAAACCCGATTGATAAATCAATATTAAAACATAAACGAGAATTAAATAAATCCCGGGTATGGAAATTGCATCTACTCTTGCTTTTTTAATTAAATTAGAAACTTTTTTTTCTACAAAAAAAGCAACTATTCCAAAAACTAAAGCAATTATTGCGTTTAAAATATACACAATAATTGCTTTTATATTAAAACTTTCTTTTAAATATAACTTAAAATTCATTTTATTTTTTTGTTGTTTTCTTTGTAGATTTTTTAGTTTTTGGTTTTTCTAAATCTTCAAAATTAAAATCATTTATTTCCATAGCGACAGTTTTACCTAAATCTAATACTTGTGTATAATCAACATCATCATTAGAAAGATTTGTTCCCCCATCATAAGGAAGATGTTTATCAATCAAATCTTTATCTATATCATTAGGATTTATTCTTTCAATTTTGAATTTTTCTCTATCATTTTTAGTTCATTCTTCTACTTGTTTTTCTGTTCCATAAACATAATGATTAGTTTCAATTTTGAAATAATATGGAATGTTAGGGAATATTTGTTCATTTAAATAATCTAATTCAAAATTAATATTTTCAAATTTTTCATTAGCATTAGAAATTTTAGGAATTGCTTTAAATAAATTAATAGTGTATGGATGAACTGGATTGCTATAAATAGTTTCAGTTTCTCCACTTTCAACTATTTTACCTAAATGCATAATTTCTACTCTATCTGCTATATATTCAATCATACTTAAATCATGCGCAATAAATACCATACCAATATTTTTTTCTTTACATAATTTTTTAAGTAAATTAACAACTTGAGCTTGAATAGAAATGTCTAATGAAGCTATAGGTTCATCAGCTACAATAACTTTAGGTTCAGTTATTAATGCTCTAGCAATAACAATTCTTTGACGTTGTCCACCTGAAAACTCATGAGGATAACGGTAAGCAAATTGTTTTAATAATCCAACTTCTTCTAAAGATTTATAAATTTTTGTTTTAGTTAATAAATTAAATAATTTTTTTCTAATTATTAATTTAAGTAAAAAGTTTTTAATAAATTTATGAGGTAATTTAACAATAAATTTAATAAATTTATTACCTTGAATACCCAATAAAAATTTAAGAACTTTAATATCTTGTTTTAAATATTTATTTTCATAATTAAAATATAATAAAGTTTTTTGTTTTTGACTAACTCTTTCTTTATATTGATTAATCAAAATTTTCATTTCTTTAATTTTCGATTTGTCTTTTTCTTTTTTTAATTCTTCATATTTTTCTGATAAATGAGAAATAAAATCTTTAAAACCTTGTTCAAATCCTTGGTTAGTAAAAGTTTGTTTAGATTTTAAATTTTCATAAAGTTTATGTGCTTCTTCTATTTGATCTTTTAAATTAGAAATGCTATCTTTTTGTTGAGAAATAAACTTTGTTAAAGCATCTTTATGCTTTTTAGCAGCTTCTTCTAATTCTGTTTCTGCTATTTCTAAATCTTCTTTAGTAGCACCTGGTTGATTAAAATTCTTTGCTAATAATTGTTTTTCTAAAATTTGTTTTTTATAGTTTTCTATTTTTTCTTCAAAATAATTATTATTTTCTAAATTTAATACTAAATATTTATTAGAATCAAAAGCAAATTTTTCTTTTACAATTTGTTTTAATTTTTTACCAATTTTGCTATTTGATAGTGGAATATTAAAAAATTCTTTATAAAAATCTTCTTTATATTTTTCTAAATCTTTAATAAATTCTTTGATTTGTTCAAGAGATAAAAATTTAAAATTCTTTCTAGCTGTTTTAATAACTTTTAAAAGTTCTATATTTAAAATTTTTTGTTTTAAATTAAAAAATCAATAATCTAAATTAAAAGATGAATTCTTTGAAATATTATTTAATTTTATTTCATTTAAATATTCATTAATGTAATTGAAAAAAGCACTTTTATTAGTGATTAAAAATTCATTTTTTTCTTTTTTTAACTCTTTAAAGTCTTTAACTAAAATATCTATTTCCTGAAAAGCTTCATAAGTTGTTTTAGACATTAAAGTCAACTTATAGACTTTATTATATTCTTCAGTTTTTTGCAATAATTGAGTTTCATCTATATCAAGATTTTTTTCTCTATATGATTTTTGATTTTCAAAATAAAAATTAATAATTTTATTTATGTTTGAGTACATATTATTGATAATTTCAGATTCTATATTTTGTTTTTCTTCTAAATAATCATACAAATTATTAAAATTATCTTCATAATTTAATGCTTCATCATATTGAAAATTTTTAAATTTTTCTTCTCATTCACCAAAAAATTCTTTTGATAAATCATTGATAATATTTAAATTTTCAAATTCTAATCTAAGTACTTTTTCATAAAAGGTATAGTGAAACATATCTTTAACTTCACTTCAATCAACAAAAATATCTTTAATTTGTTTAGAAATAATTTTGTTTACAATCAAAGGTTCAGCAAGAATAGAATAAATATTTTTTTGTCCATTTAAAGCAGCATGAGGATCTTGAAAAATCATTTGAATGTTTTTTCTTAAAAATTTTCTATTATCAGAAGATATTTTTTTACCACTAATAATTTTGTTATCTAATTTTACAAAACCATTATAGTCTTCATAAAGTCTCATCAAAGATCTACCAACTGTTGTTTTACCTGAACCTGATTCACCAATTAAACCTACTATTTCACCTTCATTAACATTAAAAGAAACATTATGAACAGCTTTATTAATAAAACCATTATTAATAAAGTATTTTTTTAAATTTTCAATTTGCAATATAGGTTTTTTATTTTTCATTTTCAAACACTTTCCTAAATAATTCTAATTTATTTTGAAGGTTAGGATCTAATTCAATTTTGGGAGCATCAGGGTGTAGCAATCAAGTGGCGGCAGCATGTGAATTTGAAATTTCCACTAAAGGAGGTTCTTTATGAAAATCAATTTCTAAAGCATATTCATTTCTTGGGGCAAAAGGATCACCTAATGGTAAATTAGACATATCAGGAGGAGTCCCTTTAATAGAATAAAGTTTATCTTCTCTATTTTCTGGAATAGCTGAAATCAAAGCTCAAGTATAAGGATGAGCCGGATAAGCAAAAATATCTTTTTTGGTCCCTCTTTCAACTATTTTACCAGCATACATTACATATATGTAATCACAAAACTTAGCAACAACTGAAATATTATGAGATATTAAAATAATAGATATTCCCATTTTACTTCTGATTTCTTCAAATAAAGCTAAAACAGAAGCTTGAACAGTTGGGTCTAAAGCAGTAGTTGGTTCATCCGCAATAATTAAACTTGGTTTTAAGGCAACAACCATAGTAATAACTACTCTTTGTTTCATTCCACCAGATAAGGTGTGTGGATAACGATAGAAAATTTGATCTGCATCTCTTATTCCAAATTGTTTTAAAAGAGAAATTAAATATTCTCTTTTTTCAACATATGAACGGTTTTTTCATTCAGGGTTTATATTTAAAGCATCTAAAAGTTGCTTACCTATTTTTCTTGTTGGATTTAAAGAAGTTAAAGGATCTTGAGGAATATATCCAATTTTATGGCCTCTTATTTTTAATCAATCCTTTTCTTTTTTACATTTAGTTAAATCTTCACCATCAATTATCATTTGATCAGCTTTAGTTAAAGTATTTGTATTAACGTTAATTAACGCTTTAGAAGTCACTGATTTACCAGAACCTGATTCACCTACTAGACCAACTATTTCAGCTTTTTTAATAAATAAATCAATTCCACGAACAATAGTTAAATAATTATTTTTTGACATTTTAAAACTTACTTGAAGGTTTTTAACTGTTAGTAAAAAATCTTCATTTTCAGGTTTTAATGTTAAATCAGTATCTAAAATACGATTTTTACTTTCTTTAATATCAGTTATATTTATATCCATAAAATTCCTTAATAATTATTTTTTGTTCGTCATAACTCTAGGGTCAAGTGAATCATGAACACCTAATGAAATAAAGTGTAATGATAATGAAATTGATAATAAAATGAAACAAGGTAAGGCTAAGGTTCAAATATTATTTTCAGCAGATGAATTTGCATCAATTAATACTTGGCCTAAATTAGCACTATCTGATTTGAAAAATCCTAAAAAGCTTAATGAAGCAACTGACATTATAATAGTAGGAATACTTCTTACATAACTAGTAGCTATTTTTCCTAAAATAGCAGGTAAAGCATGAAGGAAGATTAATCTTCCTTTTCTAGCACCCACTGATTTAGAAGCAATAATATATTCTTCATCTTTTACAGTAATAATAAACATTCTAGTTCTACTTACAGGGCCAGCTCATCCAACAAAAATTAAAGAAATAATTAATGTTAAATCACTTGTTCCTAAAATAGTTACAAATAATAATAATCAAACAATTGATGGAGGTGATAAGAATATTTCAATAATTCTCATTACAACTGTATCAATTCATTTTCCAGCATGAAAACCTAAAAACGCACCAACTGCTACCCCAATAATGGTTTCAAATGTAGCGACAATTAAAGCAATTTTAATTGAATTTCATGTTGAATATCAAGAAGTAGTTCATATATCATGTCCATTTTCATCAGTACCTAAAATAGGTCTTTTGAAAACAATTCCATTAAATATTTGAGTTACTTGATCTAAACTTAAGTTTTGTCCTTGTTCTTTAGCTTCTATAATTTGTTGTCAAACTTTAGAAATCTTAAAATAATTTACATAATCATAGCTAATTCGATATGTATTAGCATTTAACATCTTTTCTTCATAATTTAACAAGGATTTAAAATAATCTCCATAAATAGGGTCTGAAATCCAAGTATTAATATTTTTGTAATATTCATTATCTGCTAATTCAGCAGGGGTTAAAGTTAAAACTTTAGTTTTAACATAAAAAGGAGGTAAGTCTTTAATATTAGCTATATTACCATCATAGATAACTTTTTTCGCTAAGTAAGGACTTAATAAAGGAACAATAATACCCATTAGTATAATAGTAAAAAATAAGATTACTGAAATAGAAGAAACTGGATTTTTAAAAAATCTTTTAGTTGCTTCTTTTCACATTTTTTTAGGTTCACCAGCAATAGCAGTTTTAAAATCACCATTATTGTTTTTTCTTTTTAAGAATTTAGTAAGTTTAGGAGATAATGAATATTTTTTATTAAACTGTTCACTATTCATTATTACCTCCTTGTTGTGCTTGGGTATTTTCTAATGCTATTTTTTTAAATAATTTTTTTCTATATAAATAAGCAGTAAGTCAAAGTTTTAAGTTATTTCCACTATTTTCAGCATATTTAATTCTTGGATCAAGGATAACATATGAAACATCAACCAAGATTTCAGTAAATAAAGATAAAGTGGTAAAAAAAATAGTTGAAAACATAATTAAATTAATTTCCCCATTAGGAAATGATTGAGAAAGTATGGTAGAAGTACCTGGTACTTGTCAATAAATTTCTATAATAATACTTCCTGAAAGGAGACCTATATAAGAAGGTATCAACATTGCCGCTAAAGGAATAGAAATGTTTCTTAACACATATTTAAAGAAAATAGTTGTATTAGATAAACCCTTGGTTTTAGCAATTAAAACATAATTAGAAGTTAAAACAGTAATAACTTGGTTTCTAGTGTAAATAGTATAACCAGCTAATGATCCTAAAGTAATAACTAAAATAGGGTTAATCAATGAAAGAATAATTGTAGTAATAGGTTGGTTATTATTCTTATCATAAAAGTCAAAAACTTTATGAGGCAATCCTATTTTTTTACCAATGTTAATAAAAATAGGAGCTATAACAAATGAAGGTAATGCAATAAAAATTAAAATAAAAGTATTAATTGAGGTATCAATAATTTTTCCTCTTTTATAACCCGAAAAGGTTCCTAAAGCAATTCCAAAAATAGCTGAAATAATAAAAGCAGGAAGAGAAATAATAATTGAATATTTCAAAGGCTTAAAAAACAATTCTGGAATAGTTTTTGCTTCACTACTTTGAAATGTTCAAGTTTGACCTCAATCACCTGAAAACACATTTTTTAAATATTTGAAAAAAGCAACTAAAACTGGTTGTCCAAAACCAGCATCTAGTAATTTTTGTTTTTGCTCCTCAGGACTATATTTAGTTCAGTTATCTAAATTAGCTGCTTTAACTGGGTTGGGAGCAAATTTATAAACTAGTGTATAAACAAAAATAATTATAACTAGCAGAGCAAGAAATGCAAATGCAATTCTTTTACCTAAATATTTAAACATAACTAATAACTATTATTTAAGAATTTTTGCATCTTCAAATGTTAAAGTAGAATCACTAGGTGAAGTAGGGATTTCATAATGTGGATTAATTAATTTTTCTGTAAAACCAGGAGAAGTAAAGAATTTAGTATCAGGTGTAAAACCAATGTAGTTTGATAATTCTTGAGTTAATTTAATTAAATGATCATTTTTATGTGCACTTTGATATGCGAATCAGAAGTTTGAAGAAAATTCCATAGGATCAAAAGTTTGGCTTGCTGATTCATTAACTACAACTTTACCATTTTCATATTTAGCCTTAGATAAATAATCAGCATAATCATTAACATATTTATTTGGCAATAAATGTCAGTATTTTAAATCAAGATTTGGAGTAAATTTCAAGCCTTTTCCATTAGTGTTATCTTCATATCATTTTTCTAAATAATCAGCTAAAGTTTTAATAGTAGGGAAAGCTTTATATAGATTTTTAACTTCTTCACTATCTTTGTTAGCAATTAAATAAGATAATGTTGGCATTAAATGACCTAAGTTTCATGACATTCCATCAAGACCTGAACTAATACCGTTATAGTCATATCCTCAACCTGAATAGTTATAATTTACTTTACCATAAAATCTATAGTTGAAAATATCATTTCTTTGAGTTGATTGTAAAAAGTTAACTTTTAATCTTGGATCTAAATCTTGTACTGCTTTAATATAGTTAGCATACATTTGTGCATAATTAGTTGAAATATTTGAATATGGTCAATAAACTGATCATTCAATTTTTTGGTTTGCATCTAAGTTATTTTCTGTATAGAAATCATCCAATAATTTTTTAAGTTCTTCTTTTACAGTATTAAAAATAGGAGTTCTTCATGGATTATCAGCGTGGTTTTGAATATATTCAGAAGAAGTTTTATTAGTTATAGCTTCTGTTTGTGAATAATCATTTTTAATTCCATAGTATCTGTTAATTTGTTCATCTACTTCTTTAGGAGTTTGAGGTCCTTTGTTAATTTTTGAATGGGTAGCAACTTTTGCTAATCAAGCTTCATATTTAGGGTTTACTGTACGAGCTAAATAATTAAAGTTAATTCCAGCATTAACTAAAGTTCTGAATCTTAAACCTTTACCACCTAAAAATTCTTTTGAAATAGAAGAAATATTACCTGAAATAACATCAGTTAAAGATTTTCCATATAACAATTTAACATAATTATCATTGTATCCATACAATTTGGGATCAGTAATAATTTCTTGGTTTTTATTTGCATCAACAAATGGAGCTGGTGTAGGTAATAAAGCATATTCATTTAAAAATGAACTTGTGTTATATTCTTTTCCATAACCTAAACCATATTTTTCTGGATTAGCATTAACTAATTGTTTTTGAGCATCGGTTAAAGCGGCATATCTATAAAATGCTGTTAAACCTTTTTCATAGTCATCTCATTGTTGTTTATCATAGATTTTAGGATCAAGAATAGAAGAAGTATGTTTTACTGAAATAGTTTCAATTTTGTCTTCTCTTTTAAGAAATTCTTTATCTCAAAAATGTTTATTATAAGTTAAAGTTTGTTCTTTTAAATTAGTTTTAGAAGCATCATAAATATATGCTCCACTAAATAAAGTAGTTCCTAAATGGTTACCATATCAATAAGCACCAAATTCTTTTGCTTTACCTGTTGCTTTTTTAATTTCTTCATTAGCTTTAGCTAAATCTTCATTAGTTCCACCAATTTTTTGTACATCTAATGGATTATCAGCATGTTCTTTAATATATTCACTAGGAGCAGGAATAAATTCTTGTGAATTACTAATAATTTTATCTAATAAAGTTATTCAGTCAGAAGCCCTTGATTCTGATTTTTGAACAAAATTAACGGTTTCTCTTTCTACACCATTAACAGTTGATTTACCAGTAAATTCTTCTTCTTTGTCAAATTTATCAGCATCAACATTAGCTAATGAAAATAAATAAGCATTAGGAAATGAATGTTTTGCAGTAAATAAAGTAGATTTAGGTTCTAAAACTTTACCAATTGCTTTATCTATATCTTCAGTTCCCCCATTACTTAATCTAACAGATTTAGTTAATAATCTAGTTCTTCATCATGAGTAGTAAAAATCTTTAGCAGTTACTTTATATTTAGTTTTTTCATTTTTAGCATTTACTCAATTAACATTTTGTCTAACTAAAAATTTAATTGATTTAACTTGACCACTAGTTAATAATTCTTCAAATTTTTTACTGTTAATTGATTTTTCATCATTTGAAAATGCTTGCATAGAGGTTAATGAATAATATCCATCAGCACCTTTTTCAGGAGCGATTTCATGTTTGTCATTATCAAAAACTTCTTGAGTTCCATCTTTTTTTTCAACTAAAATACCATCTGCTAAACCCAACTTTCTAAATCATTGAGTAGGTTTCTTAACAACATGTTTTTTAGTTTTTAAATCATATACAACTTCAGATTTTCCTTCAACTTTAGTTCTAATCAAAGTTTCAACAGTAGAACGTCCTTCTTGATGTAAAGTTTCTTGTGAACCATAACCAGCTGAGTTATCATATTCAAAAGCTCTTGGAGAAAGAGGAGAATTATATGATACAGTTAATTTCTTTTGTTGATAATCAGTAACAATACTGTTTTTGTTATAACATCTTGAAGATAATCCAACAAATCCTGTTAACATAGCAACAGAAGTTAGAGAACTTAAAGTAAATAATACTTTTGCTTTTTTCATTTTTTCCTTTCATCTACTTAAATAAAACATCTAAATAGATTTATATAAAAATTATAATTTATTATATTAATATGAATTAAGTAGAAATAATTTTTCCACTAACTAAAATTATTTGATTTTAAAAATCTTTTTACCTAGATTTATTCATTGATTAATTAACTCATCAACAAATTTAAATCCATTTTCATAATATGTTTCATCATTTAAATCAATTCCATTATTTTTTAAAATATCAAGTGGTTTTTGTGAACAACCAGCGGATAAAAAATTATGAATATATTCTTGTAAGAAATTATCATTTTCTTTATATTTCATAAAAAAATAATTAGCGCTTAATTGTCCAATTGCATATTTATAAACATAAAAATGATAATAATAATGTGGAACATCAATAGAAGCAATTAATTCAAAAGGTTTGTATATTATCTTTTTATTTGAATATTTTTTAGCATTTTCAAAATATATTTTGCTAATAGCATCATAAGAAGAAGCGGGTTCGCCTTTTTCTATGGCCTTATATAAATCAAATTCATAATTTGCTCATTCAACTTGTCTCATTACTGTACCCATAAACCCTTCGATCATTGAAGTTAAAATTTTAAACTTAAAATGATCATCTTTTGAGGTTTTTAACAAATAATCATATAGCATAAGTTCATTATAAATAGAAGCAATTTCAGCTAAAAAAATTGGATATTGTGAATTTTCTATTGGTTGGTTTTTATCAGAAAAATAAGAATGCATTGAATGCCCTAATTCATGAGCTAAAGTTTCTACCGATCTTAAATCACCATCAAAATTCATTAATATATATTTTTTATTAAGACCATAACTTTCACCAATAGAATAAGCGCCAGATTGTTTATGATCGACACTCATATAATCTATTCACCTATTATTGATAGCTTCTTTTATTTTTTCGCTATATTCTTGACCATATGGTTTTAATGCTTCAATAACAATGTTTTGCATCTCTTCAATGGTATAAGAAGATTTAATTTTAGTTAAGTCCCTATATGCATCAGTTTTTTCATCATATTTTTCTTTATATTTTTTACTATAAAAAACTTTGTAATATTGATTAAATTTTTTAAAAATTATTTTTTGCTTAGAGACATTGTTAAACAATTTTTGCAATAACTCTTTTGATACTTCGTCTTCTTTAGTTAGCATTTCTACAGTAGAAGGATATTTTCTAGTTTTAGCAATAGTTACCAAATAATTAAAATGTTGATAAAGAATTTGTGCTAAACTTTCTCGATGATCATAAATTGCTTTAATTCAATTATGTCTAACATTTTTTCTTAAAACTTTATCATTAGATTTCATTAATGAAATTCGGTTAGCGCGATTTAATGGATGTTTTTTCTTTTTAGAATCTAATGGAAAGCCATAATCCATCTCACTATCAGTAATTATTTCAAAAATGGATTCTAAATCAGGAACACCAATAGCTGATTCAATTAAATATTCTTCAACTTTATCATCTAATTTATGTTCATATTCTTTGATATTATTTTCAATTTGAATCTTATAAGTTTTTAATCTAGGATCTTCTTTTCAAATTTTTATTTTTTCAATATTTTGATAAAACCTATTAATATCAGAACCATACCTTATTGATAATTCATTATCAATTAATTCAAATTTTTGTATTAAAGCTAGAATTTCAGGATCAATTAAATTTGCATTATGTTTGTTTGAAAGATAATTTGAAATCCGATTACTAATAATAGTTATTTTTTTATTAATTTCTATATCTTCCAAATATTTTTCAATAGTTTCATACTTAGAAAATTTATTTTGAATCATAATTTCATATAAATTTTTATATTCATTTATTAAATCATCTATGTTTTTTCCTTCAAGGATATTTTCTAAATCAAATCTATACTGTTCCGGAACTTCTTCATATTTTTTAAATTGCTTAACTTTCATAAAATCTCCCTTATATAAAACAAGACTATAGAAAGCTATAGTCTTATAAATTAATAATTATTATTAAATTCATTTCCTATAGCACCAATAGATAAATCTATTGAGTAGTAATCTTTTATGTTTTACTACCGTCGTTAATCTTTGCATAATTAACAACTCGGCTTTTGTAACCTTTTTATAGTTTTATCGCATGCCTGCTCCACTATATACTTTTTTCAAAAGCTCCTCTATAGATTAAAAGCAGGTTCATTACATTAACACCTGCTTTTATAATATTCAAATTAAATAAACAGGTTTAATGAAAAATAATCATCGAAATAATATTTTTAGCGATGATATTTTTATTAAAACAAATGTTCATTCAATTTCTTTTTGCTAACATAATAATAAAATTATAAACATTTTTAATAATTATGATAAAAATTTTATAATGGCTCAGTTTATATAAAATTTTTAAATTTTTTATTCATTAAATAATTTTTATAAATAAAAAACTATAACTAAATTTAGTTATAGTTTTCATATATTAAATTATTGAGATTTATATTTTTTAATGTCTTTAGTGTGAAATGATTTAAGCATTTTGATATCTGCTTTTATTTCTTTTATATCATTTTCAATAGCATCTAATCTATTTTCAATGGGTTTGATTTTTTCATCAAATTTTTTATCAAAAATGTCACTAATAATATCAGTTAGTTGTTTGATTGTTATATTTCCAAGAGTATTCATATTGGGTTCCTTTGGTGGTTTAGGAACTTTTAAATTTCTCAAATCACAAAGTGCCTTGCATTCCACTAATTTTAAATCTTTTATATATTTAATTGTAAACTGTGGATTTACAAATTCACCAATTTTTTTATAAAATTTTTGTTTAGTAACAATAATTTCTTCGGTTTCATTGTCTATTAGCAATTTTGCCTCCTTTCTAGGATATGTTTTATCCCACTTATATATGTCTATTTTTTGTAAAAAAGTCAAAAAATTTTTAATTAATTTTAATTTTAGGAATTTTTTTAAATTAATTAAAAAACTTACAATCTAAAATGATTGTAAGTATTATTTTTAGTATAGATTTTTATAATTAGCAATTATTTATTATTCAATAATTACTTCTTCATCATCAGAAGTTGGTTCTTCTTGAACTGGTTCTTCATCCATTGAAGAAGAAGGGTTTTCAGCAGCATCTGCCATAGTAGCAATTAAGCTTTCAAATTGAGAAATTTTATCCCTTAATTCATCAATAGATTTACTTTTAATAAGTGCTTTAATGTCATCAAGTTCTTTTTTAGCTTCTTCTTTTTGTTCATCTGTTAATTTATCATCATATTCTTTTATCATTTTTTCCATTTGGTTAACCAATGATTCAGCACGAACAATAATTTCAACTTCTTCTTTACGTTTTTCATCAGCTTCACGGTTAACTTCAGCATCTTTAATCATTCTTTGGATTTCAGCTTCTGAAAGTTTTGATGAATTCTTAATAGTAATAGTTTGTTCTTTACCAGTATCTACATCTTTTGCAGTAACTTTAGTAATACCGTTAGCATCAATGCTAAAACTTACTTCGATTTGTGGTTCTCCACGACGAGCACGTCTAATTCCACCTAAATTAAATTGACCTAATAATTTATTATCTCTTGCCATAGGTCTTTCACCTTGAACTACACGAATAGTAACTTCTGTTTGGAAATCTGCAGCAGTAGTGAAAATTTGTGATTTTGTAACGGGAATAGTTGTATTTCTATCAATTAAAGGAGTTGAAACACCACCAGCAGTTTCAATACCTAATGTTAAAGGAGTAACATCTAATAAAAGAATATCTTTAACATCACCAGCTAAAACCCCACCTTGGATAGCAGCACCCATAGCAACAACTTCATCAGGGTTAACTGTATGGTTAGGTTTTTTACCAATAACTTTTTCAACTAATTCTTGAACTGCTGGAATACGAGTTGATCCACCAACAAGTAATACTTCTTGAATGTCACCGATTTTTAATTTAGCTTCTTTTAAAGCATCAATAATAGGTTTTTTAGTTCTTTCTACTAAAGGTGCAGTCATTTTTTCAAATTCACTACGTTTTAATTCTAATTCAACGTTAATTGGTTCTCCTGATTCAGCAACAGCTAAGAAAGGAAGTGAAATAGTAGTAACTGATTGTGAAGAAAGATCAATTTTAGCTTTTTCAGCAGCTTCTTTTAATCTAGCCATAGACATTTTATTTTTAGAAGCATCATATTTAAATTCATCTTTAATTTTTTCGATTAATCATTTAACAATTTCATTATCTCAATCATCTCCACCTAAGTGGTTATCTCCTGAGGTTGAAAGAACTTCAAAAGTTCCACCTTCTAATTCAAGAATAGAAACATCGAATGTACCACCACCAAGGTCATATACAAGAACCTTAGATGCTTTATCAGAAATTTTATCAATACCAAAAGATAAAGCGGCAGCAGTAGGTTCATTAATAATACGCATAACTTCTAATCCAGCAATACGTCCGGCATTTTTGGTAGCTTCACGTTCTGCATTATCAAAGTATGCAGGAACAGTAATAACTGCTTTGTTCACAGTTTTACCAATTTTCTTTTCTGCATATTCTTTTAAATGTTGAAGAATTAAAGCAGAAATTTCTTCTGGTTTGTAATCTCTTCCATTAGCATGTACAGTTTTACTTGTACCCATTAATCTTTTAATAGATGCTATAGCATCAGGGTTGGTTTCAATTTGTCTTTTAGCAACTTCACCAACTGTAACTTCACCATTTTTAAAACTTACAACTGATGGAGTAGTTCTTTTACCATTCAAGTTTTCTAAAACAATAGGTTGACCGTTTTCAATAACAGAAACACAAGAGTTAGTAGTTCCTAAGTCAATACCTAAAATAACTTCTTTTGCCATGTAATCTCCTTATAACAAAAATTTTTATAAATTTATACTATATAAATATACCACATTTTAGCACTCTACCAATAAAAGTGCTAAATTATTTTTTTATATATAAAATCACAAAACATATGTGGTTTAAAAATGTTTTGTGATTTTAGTTTTTAGTTTTATAGATTAATCTAAATACCCTTCTTTAAATAATTTAGCAATCATTACAATGTTTGAAATTTGGGCACCATCACTATATTTTGGATTTTTAGAACCAGTTAAATTTGAATAATACATATAGTAACCTCATCAATCAGATTCATATCTATTATGAGATCAATTATTATATGATGAATTTCTTGCGCCTTTAATTCCACTAAAGAAATATTTATTGGCAGTTAAATTATTACCATTATTAATTCCAATAGTTTTAAACAATAAAGAATCATAATTTGCTTTAATTTTATCTTTTATTTCACTTGATAAAGCAGAATTTAATGAATCTTCTATAGCACTAAATAAATTATTAACAGCAACTGACATTGCAGCACTAGCACCAAAATTAATATTTTGGTCTATATTAAACATTGCTATTTGACAAATAAATGCTTGCATTCTAACAAAAGCTTGATATGAATAAGTCATTTTAACTTGTTTTAAATCAGTAAATTTATTATTAGAAATAGTTTCTCAATATGCTTTGCTTAAAGGAGTGAATAACGCCTGAATAATACTTTTTATTTTATCTAATCCCTTTACTAAACTTAAAATATCTCCCATTTCAAATTTAATTTCTAATTTCTTTTCAGCAGGTGTTGAAACAGGATTTTGAACTTGTCTTGCTAAATCTAAAATATTATTAGACAAACTAGTTGATCTCATTTTTCAAGCTTTATTTTCTTCATCTAGTTTTTTAAGTTCTTCAATGTGTTTTCCAATTTCTGATTTATGTTTAGCTGTTTGGAACAAAATTTTGTAAACACCTTGAAAATCATGAATATGAGTATATCTAAACATAAAATTAATTACTCTAGCAAATGCTTCCGGATTTACTTCATCAAATATTTTTTGAATTCTGTTATTTTCCTTTAATCCACTTAATAATTTATCTAATTTAATGGTTTGTCCATCTGCTATAAATTTAATTGCTCCTTCAATAGCAGAAACTTTTAAATCTGATAGATATGCTTCTAAATTCTTTTGTTTTGGATCTAATGATTTTATAGCGTCAAAAATATTTGTACTAATAACATCTATTAAATCAGTTTTTGTTATTCCTTTTAAGAAAGAATCTATCAAAGTGGCAAAATATGGTTTGATATTTGTAATAGGTTCCGCTCCAATACCCATAGAACTAAATGAATCTGGTAATTGATAACCTAACATCAATCCTAAAAATTTGGATTCACTTAATGCTTTAGGAACTATATGTTTCATAGCATTAGGAATTGCTTGTTTTCCTAAATCAGAATTAAAGAATTTATGTAAAGCCTGTGATCATAAATCTTTAGATAAATATTCATCATTTTTATTGATTAATTCTTCAAAAAACGCTAACAATACTTGTTCTAAATGATCGCTAGAAGTAATTGCTTTTAATAATTTGGACATTTCTTCTTTAGCACTTGGAATATGATTAAATTTATCTGCTAAATGGAATTTTTCAATTAATTTATCAATAGTATCGGGTTTTGATTTTAAAGTATTAGCAACTTTTGTTAAATCTGCTTTAACAGTATCTTTATTATTTTTAATTGCATCTATTCCTAACAATTGAATAATTTTTTTGTAATCTTTATAATCAAATAAATTAGGTAATAAAGCTTTTATTTTAGTAATCATTTCAGAAAATGCATCTAAACTATTAATACTATTTTTAACTGTATCAACTACTTTATCTGTAATACCAAAAATATTTAAAACATTTGGAACATCTTTTGTTAAATCTTTAAATAATTTTTTGTTTTGTCCATCATCAAAATCAAATCCATAACCTTTAATAAATTTAATAATTGCTGATGAAACAGTTTCTCCAACTTCATCATATTCACAAATAGTTTTAATTAAAGTTTTAATTTTGTCATTTAAATTAAATGTAGTGTTTTTTTCTAAAAAGATTTTTAGTAAATCTTGAATGTTTTTAGCTGAAACATAATATTCATTATGTTCTAATAAATCTTTTATTAATGGGTCGACAATTGCATATAAATTAGGTTCTGAAACTAATTTAGAAAGAATAGTTTTTAAGTTATCTTCGCTTAAATATTCTTTAACTACCTCTGGTAATTTACCGTAAACTTTAGAAGCAAAATTTAATTTTTCATTTAATAAAACAATGATATTTTTGATTAAAGTTGGTAATTCATCAGCAGTTTGTTTCATATGTGGTTTTGATGTTAAAACTTTTAATAGTTTAATACCATCTTCAATTGAAGAAACTTTTGATTTTACATTAGTAATTAATTCTTGAATAGCAGAAGTAAAGTCAATATCTTTTCCATTTTCTACAAAAGAATTTAAAACTGATTTTAAAAACTTAGCTAAGAAATTATTATCTAGATCTTTATCAAATTCAACAATACCTAAAACTAAATTAGTTGCTAAAGGAGCTAATTTATCTTCGGTTATGTCTGTATCTAATTTGAATTTTTTCATTAAAGCAACAATAATATCTTTAATTTCTTGTTTATTTGTTAAGTTTGAAACTATTTTTTCAATTAATTCATAAATATTGTTGTGTTCAAACACTTTAGAAATCAATTCTTGTAAAGCATTTACATTTTCATATTGTGAAGCATTTGTAATTAATGCTTTTAATACAAAATCAATAAGTTCTTTATAATTATTTTCTTCTAAAATTGCTTTAACTAATTTGGTAATTTGTTCATCTTCTAAATAAGATGAAGCTATACCTTTAAGTTTTTGGATAACCACATCTTCTACATCAAATTTAGTAATCATCATTTTTGTAACATTGGTTAAAATAGTTTTTAAAGTATCTTTTTCAGTTTGTAACTCATTGTCTTTTGCAACTAATTTAAATGTTGATAATATAAAGTCTTTTGTAAATTCTTTGTTAGCAAATTTTGTTTGTAATCCATTAACCAATTCATTTTTAAATTCATTAAAATTAAAAGCAACCCCATTTTTAGAAATATTTTTCATTGTTGTGCTTGTTAATAATGAAACAACTTGCAATTTATTTTCTAATTGGTGAAAATCTTTTAAGAAAGCTTTTAATAATGTTTTTACTTTGGTTTCATCTGTTGAACTTAATACATCAGCATATTTTTCTTTAAGAGTTTTGTAAATAACATTTACTAAAATTTCTTTAACTTCATCTTTTGCTAATAATGATTGGAACAATTCATTTACTTTAGTTGAAAGTTCAGTTTGAATATTATTTTTACCTAAAGTAGTTTTAATCAAATCAGAATAAGTTTTTACATCTTTCAATTCTTCTTTTGTAAATGAAGAAATAGATAATTCTAATGTTTTAACTAATAAATCTTTAACTTTATTTTCTTGTAATAAAATTTCAGTTAATTTTTCTAATTGATTTTGATCTACATAGCCTTGTGCTAAAGGTAAAACTTTTTCATTTATTAATGCTTTAATCTTAGTTTTAATATCTCCTTGAGATAAATATTTATCATATAAATTAGAAGTAAATTTTGTTATTGCTTGAACATTTTGTTTTAGCGAATCATTAGATAAAACAAATTTAGTAAAATCAACTATTTTTTCTTCTTTATTAAATTTTTCTTTAAATGAATTTAATAATTCAGTTAAAGCATTTTTAACATCAAAATTTGTTCCTTGTTCTGAATATCCTAATAAAATTTTCTTTAATGAAGGATTAATAATTTGCTCTTTTTTATCAAATTCAAAAACAAATGATACTAATGCTTCTGTCAATTTATTAATTTCTTCATCAGATAAATTAGTTATTAAACCTTGTTTAGTTAATAAAGCTTTTACTATTGATTTAGTTTCATCATATTTGGTAACTTTACTAAATAAATTATTTAATAAAGTATTAAAATCATTTTCTGAATCATTAAGAATTTTTTCTACTAAATCCTTTAAATTTGTAGCAGAAGCATATTTATTACCTCTTTTAATTAGAACATCGGCTAAATAACTAATTAAAGTTTCTCTTAAATCTTTCTTAAATAAAATTTCATTTAAATTAGATATTTGACTTTCTTCTAAATAATTTGATAATTTAGGTTTAAGCATATCAAAAGATTTTGTTTTCAATTCAAATTGGGTAATAGCAAAATCTAAACCATTATTTAAGATGGTTTTAATTGTATCTGCTTGACTAGCTAATGCTGGATTGTTAACAAGTAATTGCAATAAATCAAAACTTGTTTGTTTAATTGCATTAAAATCAGCGAATTTAGTTTTTAAAGAAGCAAAAATTTCTTTTTGAACCTCTTCAAAATTAATTGACATTCCATTTGTTTTTAATTGTTTCATTAAAGCATCAAAAACAACGCTATAAATTCCTAATTTATTATTTAAAGTTTCAATTTTATTAAATAAAGCGGCAAAAGCTAATTTAGCATTGTCTTTAGTTACATTATTAAATAAATTAATGTTTTGTCCTTGAGCATAAAGAATTTCAAAAATAACTTCTTGTGCTACAGGATTTTTAATTAAATCTAAAGTAAATTTCTTAACAAAATCTTTTAATTCATTTTGAATATTTACGTCACTAAATAATAATTTTATTAAATCATTATAGTTATTAATTGCTTCAATTTTAGATTTTTCTAATGAAAGAATATCTTTAATTGCTTTTTGTAAAATTGATTTTAAATCTTGATTATTTAATAATAAATTAACTACTTTATCAAAATTATCTTTAGATATATATTCTTTAACTTTGTCATATGAAACAGAACCAATTCCATTAGTAATTTGTTGTTTTAATGATTCTTGTGATAAAACAAAATCATAAATATTGCTGATAAATTTAGATAATACTTCTGGTTTATTTCTTAATTTATCATTGGTTAAAACATTTTTAACCAATTTAATTTGTTCTTCTACTTGAGTTAAATTAGCAAATTTAATTTTTAAAGCTTCTTGTAATTTAGAAAAATCAAATTTAGTAAATTTATCTTGCACTAATGAAGTTAAACTAGTTTTTACTAAAGTACTTAATAAATCATAATTATTATCTTGTTCAAAAATAAAGTCAAATAAATTAGTAATTAATGCTTTAAATTCTTCATCTTGAATGTCTTTGTTTAAATTGTATTTTTTAGCTAAAGAAAGTAACAATTTTTGTGTTTCTTCATATGAAAGAATTTGTTTGCTTAATTTTTCTAAAAATTTATTAACACTAGTATTATTTGATTTATCAAATAGTTTATTTACTAAATCTTCAAATGAATTTGCATTATTGTAAATATCAGTATTATTAACAGTTAAGTTTGTTAAATAATCAATTAAAGTATCAATATTTTCTGATTTAAAAGTGATATCTGCTAAAAGTTTAATTTCTTCTTCAGTTAAAAATTTAGAAGTATTTTGTTTTAAAACTTCAATCAATTTATTTTTAGCATCAAATTTACTAATAGTTAAATTAAGAACATTAGAACCTAATTTTTTGAAAGTTGGTGCCGATTCTTTTAATTCTTGACTATTAGCAATTGCTTTACCAACTTCTAAAATAGATTGACCTAAATCAAGTTGATGTAATTTTTCTTTAATTTTAGTTAGCAATTTTGATGTAAAGGTATTTAAATTAAAATTCAAACCATTATTTGCTAATTCTTGGAAAAAAGTTTGAAATAAAGTCGGGAAAAGATCTATTTTTTCAATAATGGTTGGAGATAAATTAATAAGTCCCATTACCAATTGTTTAAATTTATCATTTTCAATATCTTTAATAAATTCAGGATATTTTTTAGTAACTATATCTTGAACTGTTCTAACTAAAACAGGTTTAACTTCATTGTCTCTAAGAAGTTCTAATATAAGAGCTTTTAAATTGGTAGTTAATTCGGGAAAATTATCAAAATTAGCAAAAACTAATTTCAATAAATCTTGAAAATTAGATATTTGCTTAAATGCATCTGGTTTTTGATTTTTTAATGACAAGAAGGCATCAATTAATGATTTTAAAATTTTAGGAATTTCATTTGATTTTATTGTTTTTAACAATAATGTTTTTAAATCTTTTTTACTTATATATTCACTTACACTAGCAGGTAAATATTTTTCAATAGCAAAAGTTAATAATTCTTCAACTTTTGGATTTTTTACCAATGAACCTAAGAAATTTGATAAAGCATCTGAAAAATCATTATGTCCTTGAGTGGCAAAATCAGAAGCTAACATTTCTTTAATAAAATTAAATAATTCATTAATAGTAAAAATTTCACCAAAAGCTTGTTTTAAATATTCAGGTTTAAGTTTTTTAGCACCTGGTTTACCATCATTATCTCAATCTTTTGTAGTCAAAAGTTTTTGTGCTTTGTTTAAAATTTTAGCTAAATAACCACTTCCTTTTAATCAATCAACTAATAAAGCGGCATTTTTACCGTTATCTTTGGTAAAGAATTTTGATAAATGACCTTCTGGATCAATTTCTTTATATTTTTGACTTTCAAAAATAGTTACAATAGTTGATTTTAAACCAACAAAAAGTCCTAATACAGAATCATCATTCATTCTTTTACCAAAATTATCTTCGCTAAATTTATCTTTTAATGGCGTTCTTAATTCATCTTCACCATAAAGATATTTTAAGAAATCATCGCCAAATAATTTTTTATAAGTAACATCAGCATCTTTATCAGGAAGTTCCATTATATAATTGCTAATATCTTTTTTAGTTTCATCTTTTTCAACAAAGTGTTCTTTTGAAAAACCATATTTTTTAGCAGTAGCATATGTAAAGGTTTTACCAGCTGAAATTTTCATTAAAAATTCAGCAGCCATTTTTTTATAACCATAAGTTGATGGGTGAATATCAAAAATCATATTAGTTAATTTTTCTTGATGTTCACTTCAGAAATTATCATCATATAAATTAACAAAATTAAGACCTGCTTTTCTAGCAACAGCATCTTGAATTTTTTGAATCATTATGTTATTAAATAAAAAATTAATATTTAAGTTAGGAGAAAAATTAGGTAGTAATTCATTTACCATTAAAAGTAATCTTTGCATTGGCATTGGATAACTACCAAAAACAATATTAGCATTAGGATTAACTGCTTTAATTCATTTACCAAAAGCTTCTAAACGACTTTCTAAAACATTTCTTACTACACCAATTAAATCTAAAAATTTAGTTCCTAATTCTGCAAAGTTAATTTGATTACCATTCAAATAATCATTTAGATATTTTGCAAAATCGAATTCAGTAAGTAAAGAAACTAACAATTTGATTACATCATTAGCTCCTAAAGTTAAAGAAATTAAATTAGCATTTTTAATTTGTTTTTCAATTTCTTCTTTTGCTTTTTCTTTTGAACCAAATTTTTGAATTAAAGGTTCTAACATATTAGTTTTACCAGTATCAAAATATTTTTCTTCAGTTTTAGATTTTTTATATTCAATATTGAATAATTCCATTCAATCAACAATAGTAGAACCTGAAGAAGCAAAATTATGGAAACTTTCTAATTTTCCATCTTGAAGTTTATTAATCAAATGAGCTACATAAGCGGGAAAAGAAGTTCCTGAAACTTTACCATCTTTAAATTCACCAGCATAATCTTTATCTAATTCACCAGAAAAACCTGCAGAAATAGAATCACCTAAAGCAAGGTATTTAACTTTATCTTGTTTTTTAATAAAGTTTTTAGAGACATTTCTTTCTTGAGTAATGTCATTATCTGGATCTTCTGGTTTAGGTTCAGGTTCGCCTGGTTCAGGATTCACAGGTGGGGTAGGTGGGGTAGGATCTACTTCCCCAGGATTTTTTCCAGGATCAGGTTGAACTTGAGGGTTTTCAGGGTTATTTGGAATGCTTTTTTTCTTTCAAGGAACAAAGCTTAGTCCAGTTGCTAACCCTCCTATTCCCAACAAAGAAAATAGAGTTGATAAAATAATAATTTTTTTCTTTTTGTTATTAGAATCTTTCATAATAACCTCCATAATGATTCCTATATATATTAAGTTTCTTATATTAATATATAAATATTAATTAATAATATATAAGAAAGTCTTATTAACACGCTTTATTATAAATGAATTAGAACAATTATAATTTTTACCTATTTTTTACATAGAAAAACAAAAAGTTAATTTTTTGAACTTTTTTAAGGTATTTTTTGACTTTTTATAGTTTTATGAAGAATAAGAAATGTTTGTTTATAAAAATTTTATTGAGGGGAAAAATTAATTTAGCAATTTAATGACAGGGCAAATAATCAAAAAATAAGGCCAATAAGACCTTATTTTCAAATAATTGTAATTAATTTGCTTATTCATCAATGTCATTATAGTTGTCATCTTCTTCTGAATCATCATAATTTGGTTCAGCCATAAAATCACCAATTTCATCCATAATTCCACCAGCAAACATTTCTATTTGGGCGTCATCTAATGAAGGAGGAATATTAGGTTCATCATCAACGGTAATTTTTCTTGAAGTTTTGCCAAAGAAATAACTTTTTGGATCACGAATATCATATTTTCCTTTTAGTTCAAATTCAGTATTTGTTCCAGCAGGAATTTTATGTCCTAAAATAATATTTTCTTTAAGTCCTTCTAAGTAATCAGTTCTACCGGAAATTGATGAGTTAACTAAAATTTTTGGTGTTTCTTGATAAGAAGCAGCAGCTAAAAATGAACTTGACAATAAAGGAATTTGTTTAGCACCTTTAATTTTTACTTCTCCATATGGTGGACGTTTTCCTTGTGCTAATAATTTAGCAGATTCATTTTGATAGGTTAAAATGTCTACTAATGAACCTGAGAAGAATTTAGAATCTCCTGGATCGGTAATTAAAATTTTAGATAATAATTGACGAATAATAATTTCAATATATTTATCAGAAATAGTGATACCTTGTAAACGATATAATCTTTGAATTTCTTTTAATAAATAATTTTGAACAGCTCTTGAATCGGCAACTTTTAATAATTCATTAAGGATAATAGGCCCATTAACAATTTTTTGACCTGGAATAACTTTATCGCCAACTTTTACTCTTGGACGACGATCAGATTTAAAGGCAAAAGTTTTGGTTTGCTTTTCATTTTGTTCATTTAAATATTCAACATTTACTAAAGTAAATTCAATTAAAGAATTTACTTTAGAAGTTTGATTATTAATACTTGTTACAGTTCCATAAACATCAGAAATAATAGCTGGTTTACCTCAAGGAGCATCATACGCATCAATTAATTCTATTAACCGACCAAAACCACCAGTAATATCTTCAACACCAGCAACCCCTCCAGTATGGAAAGTACGCATAGTAAGCTGAGTACCAGGTTCACCAATAGATTGGGCCGCAACTATACCAACAGCTTCACCAATATTAACTACACGGTTAGCTGCTAAATCTTTACCATAACATTTTTTACATACTCCATTTCTAGTATGACAAGATAAAACAGAACGAATTTCTACAGTTTTAATACCTTGAGAAACTATTTTATCAGCAATAGCTGGGGTAATTAATTCATCAGCTTTAATAATAATTTTTCCATTTTTATCAAAAATGTCTTTATTAGCAAAACGTCCTTCAATTCTTTCTCTTAATCCTTCAATTACAGAATTAGTTTGAATATCTACTATATCTTTAACTACAACTCCAAAATCAGTTCCACAATCTTCTTCTCTAACAACAATACCTTGAGCCACATCAACTAAACGACGAGTTAAATAACCAGATTTAGCAGTGTTTAAAGCTGTATCGGTAAGCCCTTTACGAGCCCCGTGAGTTGATGAATAGAATTCATAAGCAGTGAGCCCATCAAGAAAAGAAGATTTAACAGGAATTTCAACAGTTGAACGAACCACACGGTCATTAGAAGCATCGGCTTTTAATGTTTTAGTGTTGTTATTCATAAGTCCCCGCATACCAGCTAACTGAACAAAGTTAGATGAATTACCACGAGCACCTGATGTAAACATCATAAATAATGGGTTATCTAAATCAGATTTAGTAATTTGTTTTAATTGATTTTCAATACCATCTTTAATAGAAGATCATTTACTAATGGTTAAAGTATATCTTTCATCATCGGTTAATCAACCTTTATTAAAGTAGCTTTTTAATTCATCAATATATTTATCACCTTGAGCAATTTTTTCTTTAATTTCTCTAGAATCAATATTAATATCGTGAATAGAAATAGTAGTTCCTGATCTAGTTGAAAATTCATAACCTAAATCTTTAATTTGGTCAAGAATATCGGCAACTATATGTGTATATCTGAATCAAACATTTTCTAATAATTCTGCATAATCTTCAATAAATCAAGATACATCTTTTTGAGTGGTATTTGCATCCTTCATTAAACGAGCAAGAATTTTTTCATATTCTTCAGTTAAGAATTTATTCAAAATAATTTTATGAGAATATTGAATTTTATTTCCGGCATAGTCTAATAATTTTGAACAAGCTTCTTCTTGATTCATATAGTTAGTATGATCCATACTATAAATAATTTTAGCAATATCCTCTTTGGTAATAACTGCTACATAGTGGTCATAAACTTGACGAATAATTTTAGCAACGTCTTTTTTGGTTAAAGCTAAATTTAAAGGCATATTAGCAATAACTTTAGGAAAATCTACACCCATAGGGAGTAAATAGTGTTCTAAATCTTTAGAACTATCAGAAGTATGAATAACTTCTTTTTCAGTTATTTTTTTAACTGTTACTCCATCTTTTTCATAATCAATTTTTCTATCAACATATTTTCCAAAAATAAAGGCAAATGTATTAGGGAAAACATTGTTTAAAATGAATTTACCTGGAGTTGAAACAATATATTTTGCTTTGTTTGGATTTTTAGAAGTAGCAATTAAATCATCTTTATTAATTGCTTCAATAGGGAGAACTACTCTTGTATGTAAGGTAATAATATTTTCTTCATACGCTCTTAACATTTCATCATATGAACTAAAATATCTACCTTCACCTTTAGCCCCATGAGCTAAGTCTTTTTCCATAGTTAGATAGTAAATACCTAAAATCATATCTTGAGAAGGATTGATAATAGGATCACCATCTTTAGGTCCTAAAATGTTTTTAGAAGCTAGCATTAATTCTCTTGCTTCTCTAACTGCTTCATCACTAATAGGAACGTGAATAGCCATTTGGTCCCCATCAAAGTCAGCATTAAAAGCAGTACATACTAATGGGTGTAATTTAATGGCTTTTCCCCTAATTAAAACAGGTTCGAAAGCTTGAATTGATAAACGGTGTAATGTAGGAGCACGATTTAAAAGTACAGGTCTAGTTTGGATAGCTCTTTCAACATAAGGTCAAATAATTGGATCTAAGTTTTCAATAGCTTTTTTACCTGCTTTAATTGAATTTATATTATTATTTTGATCTTCTATTAAAGCCTTAATAATTCATGGTTCAAATAATTTTGCAGCCATTTCTCTAGGAACACCAACTTGATACATTTTAAGTTTAGGTCCTACAACAATAACTGAACGCCCTGAATAATCAACACGTTTTCCCAATAAATTTTGACGGAATCTACCTTTTTTACCTGTTAAAGCGTCTGAAATAGATTTCAATAAACGAGAATCTTTAGAAGTTACAGGATTTGGTTTTTTTCTAGCGTTATCAATTAATGAATCCACTGCTTCTTGAATCATACGAAATTCATTTTGTTTAATAAGCATAGGAGCATCAGTTTCATCTCATTTACCAGCACGATTATTTCTAATAATAATACGACGATAAAGTTCATTAATATCACTAGTTGAGTGTCTACCACCATCAAGTTGCACTAATGGACGTAAATCAGCAGGGATAACTGGTAAATCATAAATAAGCATATCAGTAGGAGCTTGTCCTGACTTAATAAATGCGTTTATAACTGCTAAACGTTTATATAATTTTGTTCTTTCTTGAGTTTTAGAAGTTGATAAATCATCTTCTTCACTTTTAACAGATTTATTAATAAGATTAATTTCATCTTGAACTGCTTGAGCTTCTTTTTCTAAGTCAATATTTTTTAATAAATATTCAATAGCTTCTGAACCAGTTGAAATTTTAGCATCTGAAAATTCATGAATAATATCATTATATTCATAGAAATCAATACCATAATCTTTACCCATTTTAGAAGTAGCATATTCTTGCAATTCTTCTAAAGCTTCTGAAATTAATTCATATTCTTCACTTTCAGGAGCAAAACGTTCTTTTAATTCAATTAAAGCATCTTGATAAATAACAGCAGCTTCTGAAATATCAATAATTGAGTTTTTATCAAGAGATTTAAGACCACCATCTTCCAAAACAATATGACTTTTGTAGTAAATAAGTTTTTCTAAATCAGCTTTAGTTACAGCTTTATTTTTATTTGCTACTCTTAAACCTAATAATTTAGAAATAATTGAGTGATCAATTTTAAAAAATCAAAAATGAACAACTGGATGTTTTAAATGAATATGACCCATTCTGCTACGACGAGAAATTTTAGGTAAAATAACTACATTATTTTGTGCACAAGCATAGGTTTTTACACATTTAGAATTTTCATCACTTCTTTTATATTTGGTACCACAAACTGGACATTTGTAATCTGTTGTTGGTCCAAAAATTAATTCATCAAATAAACCATCTTTTTCAGGTTTATAACTTTTATAGTTGATAGTTTCAGGTTTAGTAACTTCTCCACAAGATCATTGGAGAACATCTTTTTGAGTTGCTAATAATAAAGTAATTTTATTAATAGCTTTTGCGTTTGTATCATTATTCTTCATCTATTCCCCCATCTCTTGGGCTATCAAAATATTGTTCATCTTCAAGATTATTTTTATCATCAACTTCTTCAGTTAATAATTTCATACCTAAACCTTTTAATTCATAACTTAAAACATTAAATGATTCAGGAATACCAGGATTTGGTAATTCTTTACCAGAAGCTAAAGCAGCATAAAGTTGGTTTCTTCCATTAATATCATCGGATTTATAAGTAAGGATTTCTTGTAAAACATTTGTTGCCCCATAAGATTCAAGTGCTCAAGTTTCCATTTCTCCAAATCTTTGTCCACCATTTTGAGATTTCCCTCCTAATGGTTGTTGGGTAATTAATGAATAAGGTCCAACTGAACGAGCATGCATTTTATCGTCAACCATATGGTTAAGTTTAAGCATATACATAACCCCAACTGATACAGGTTTATCAATTTTTCTACCAGTAATAGGATCGATTAAATATTGTTTTCCGGTAGGGTTAATTCCTGCTTCTTCTAAAGCATCAGCAATTTCTTCTTTTTTAACCCCATCAAAAACAGGAGTTACATATTTACAATTTAATTTTTTAGCAGCCATACCTAAATGTAATTCTAAAATTTGACCTATGTTCATACGTGAAGGAACCCCTTGAGGATTAAGCATAACATCAACTGGTGTTCCATCTTCTAAATATGGCATATCTTCTTCAGGTAAAACTATAGAAACAACACCTTTGTTCCCATGTCTTCCTGACATTTTATCTCCAACTTTAATCTTTCTTTTTTGAGCTATAAAGACTTTCACAATTTTGTCAATATCATCTTCTAAAGCATCACCATTTTTTCTATCCAAAATTTCAATGTTAATAACAGTTCCATTATGACCATTTTTAACTTTTAAAGAAGTATCTTTAACATTCATTGGTCTTTGTTGTAAGATTGCAGAAAGTAACTTTTCTTCTTGAGAAGGGTTGTCATCACCTTTTGGAGAAGTACGTCCAACTAAAACATCACCTGGAACAACTTCTGAACCAATTTTAACTATTCCATGTTCATCTAAATTTCTAATAGCATATTTAGAAACATTTGGAATATCTGCGGTTAATTTATCATCACCAGCTCTTGAAGTTCTAAATTGAATAATTTGTTCTTCGATATGAATTGATGTAAATACATCATCTTTTACTAATCTTTCATTCAAAATAACTGCATCTTCATAGTTATAACCATGATAAGTAGTAAAAGCAACTAAAACATTTTTACCTAAAGCTAATTCACCATCTTTAAATGAAGGTCCATCAACTAATAAATCACCTTTTTCAACTCTTTGTCCTACTTTAACAATAGGTTTTTGTGAAATAACAGTTCCTTGATTTGAACGTTGAAAAATTCTTAATTTGTATGTAGAAACAACATCATTATCTTTTCTAATTTTGATTTTGCTTCCATCTACATATTCAACAACCCCAGCAGTTTCTGCAACTAAGTTAGAAGAAGAATATTTAGCAATATCTGCTTCAATACCAGTAGCGACAAAAGGAGCTTCAGTTTGAATAAGTGGCACTGCTTGACGTTGCATATTAGCACCCATTAAAGCACGGTTAGCATCATCATTTTCTAAGAAAGGAATAGCACCTGCAGCTATAGAAGTCATTTGTTTAGAAGCAACTTCAATATAATCTACATCTTTTGATAAAGCTACAACATAGTTGTAATCATGTCTAACAGTTAATTTATCATCAATAATTCTGTTATTTTCATCTATTTTAGTAGTAAATTGAGCTATATTAAACCCTATTTCTTGCGCGGCGGTTAAATATTGAACATTTTCATAGTCAACTACACCATTATTTACTTTGTAATATGGAGTTTGTAATAAACCATATTTATTTACTTTTGTATAAGTTGCAAAGTTTAAAATTAACCCAATATTTTGACCTTCGGGTGTTTCAATAGGACAAATTCTTCCATAGTGAGTAGCATGAACGTCCCGAACTTCGAATTGAGCAGTATCACGATTTAAACCACCAGGTCCTAGAGAAGTGATTCTTCTTTCATTTGAAATTTCAGCTAGTGGATTAATTTGATCCATAAATTGTGATAATTTAGATGAATTAAAGAAAGTTTTCATTTGGTTAGAAATCATTTTATTGTTAATAACATTTTTAGGACTAATCTTATCAGGTTCTTTAGCTCCCATTCTTTCACGGGTGGTTTTTTCTAATTTATTAACTCCTAAAACAAATTGGTTTTGTAATAATTCCCCAACTGAAACAATACGTTTATTAACCAATGAATCTGGATCATCATCTTGTCCAATTCCATCTAATAAATTAAAGTAATATCCAATAGTAGCAATAATATCTGAAACCAATAAATGTTGTTCTTTTGATTTTGGATCATTACCAATTACTAAAACTGGTTCTTTATCTGATTCCATTCATTTTCTATTTGGAAAGACTTTAATTTTAATAATTTTTACACGTCTTTTTAGATCTTTGTTATTAGCTTCATCTTCAAGAAGTTTTGCATAAACAACTTCGGCTTTAATTCCATCAATATTTTCTGAACTTAATTGTCCATTATCAAATAATTCTTGAATTTTAAGGGCAGTAGGATGATCAATATAAGTACCTTGAGTAAAGAATATTTCATCTTTGTTTTTCAAGTCTTCTGCTAAATATGTTCCTGAAATACGGTCTACTAAATTTAATTTATGATTAAGCATATGTCTACCAGTAGCTGATAAATCATATCTTTTTCTATGGAATAACATTCCTGAAATTAAGTTAGCAACAGCTTCATCAGTCACACGATCTCCACGACGTAAGGTTCTAAATAAATCTTCTTGACAAGCTTTAATTAATTCTTCTTTGGTTTTGTTTAATTCTAATTTTTTTTCACGTTTAATAGTTACATTTAAAATTTCAGAATTACCAAATAATTTTTTAGCATCAGCGGCATCAATACCTAATGCTCCTAAAAAAGTCATTAAATTAACATTTTTATTTTTGTCAATTTTGATCTTAACTACATCAGCAGTTTGAGTAGTTACCTTATGATAAATTTCTACTCATGAACCTAAACGAGGTAAAATTTCAACTTTGTTGAATAAGTCATCTGATTGTTTATTACGAACATTACGTCCAAAATAAGCACCAGGAGAACGAATCAATTGAGAAACAATAACTTTTTCACTACCGTTAATAATGAAACTTGCTCCTGATGTTATTAAAGGAATTTCACCTAATAAAACAGTGTCTTCTTTTTGTTCACCGCTTTCAATAATTTCAGTATAAAAATTAGCTTTTAATCTAGCTGCATAATTTATACCTTTATTTTTGGCTTCTTTAATTTGATCAAATTCATTTTTATCATATTCAAGAACAAATGAATGTGGTTTATAATGTAAAGAAACTTTCTTATTTGTTGAAGTAATAGGAAAATGTTCTTTTAAAACTTCTTCAATTCCTTCTTTAATGAATCATTTAAATGATGCTTTAGGGGTTTCTAAAAAATCTGAAACTTCTAAAGTTTTTTTAGTAACAGAATAATCTCTTCTTTCTGTTATAGGGCCGTATTTACGAATTTTGTATGGATATTTATTTGTGTATGCCATCCTTAGTCCCTTCATTTACATTTTTTAAAAATATAGTAAAATAATGTTTAGTTGCTTTAAAAAACTAAAAAAATAATTAATATTAACCTAAGATAAATTCATTAGATTAATATTAATATTTAATAAAGCATTACAATTTTACCAAAAACATAATTTTTTGTATTTGCTTATAGCATAATTATTTATTTTTTTATAAAAAAAATAATTTTATAAAAAAGTTTAAATTTATATCAAAAACATATGAAAAATTAACTTTTTTAAGTTTTGCCAAAAAAGTTAATTTATTAAATGCAATAAAAAATTTATTTTCATTTATGAAAAATTTGTTTAATATCTTGCTCTTTTCAAAAACCTTTTTGATACTTTTTTGCATAATTTTCCACTTGTTCTAATTCATTGTAATAATTTTTTTGAAAAGCATTTTTAGTTCCATAAAATTTATAATCATAACTATTTTTGTTAATAGAAATATATGCTTTTCTAGCAAACCCATTTTTTAAAAGTTCTTTCCCAATATCAATATTATTTAGTTTCAAAATTCCTACTAACCTCTTATATTTATCAACATTTTGTTTTATAAAAATAGCTGAAGTTCCATATTTATATAATAATTTTTCTAAAAATTTTTTAGCTAATAGACCATAATGGTCTTCTAATTTTGATATATTTTTATCAATAACATTATCTTTATTTATCTCTGGAGTATCTACACCATATAGTCTAATAATAGTATCTTTATTATTTAATTTAACGACAACAGTATCTCCATCAATTACTTTTTTAATGATAATTTTTTCTTCATTTTTATTTGTTGCTTTAACAAATTTACAAGAAAAAGTAGAAAAAGTAAAAATAGGTAAATAAATTGATAAAAATATAGAAAAAGTAAAAATCTTTTTAAATTTCATAAATTGTTCTCCATTAATATATGTCTATTTTTTGTCAAAAAGTCAAAAAAATTTTAATTAATTTTAAAAATAGGAATTTTTTAAAATTAATTAAAAAAAATAAAACCCAAAAATAGCTTTTAGGTTTTATGTTTCATAATAATAGATTAATATTATTTATTATTGTTATTCTTTAAATTTGCTTTATATCTTTTAATATCTTCTACATGAAAAGATTTTAACATTCTTATGTCTTCCTCAATAATATCAAGTCTTCTTTCAATAGCATCTAAACGGTCATATATTGGTTTTAACTTCTCATTAAGTTTTTTCTCAAGCTTTTCTTCTAATTTTTCTTCTAATTTTTTATCAACAACTTCTTCAACTATTCTTCTTATCATTTGTTCCATACGGTTTCAATCAAATTTATTAAAATCATTCATATCATTTCCTCCATTTATTGGTATTTCAGGAACAACTTTTAATTGATTTCAATCACATTCAACCATTAAAATAGTTTTTTCTTGTTCTTTATCATTAATCATAATATATTCTAAATTATTAAATCTAGATATTTCTTTTAACATTTTAGATTTTGTTATTTTTATTTTTTCAATCATATTTATAATAGGTAACTTTCTGCAAGCAAATAAATACTTACACTTATATATGTCTATTTTTTGCAAAAAAGTCAAAAAAATTTTAATTAATTTTAAAAATAGGAATTTTTTTAAAAATCTAAAAATATATTCTTAGGTAAATTTTTCTTTATAATATTTTTTTCTTCTTTCGTTAATTTATATAAATCTAAAATAATTTCATCTAATTTATTATAAATTTCTAACCTATTATTATTTTTTTCATCAAGTAAATCATTAACAATTCCAATTATTTTGTTTTGTTTGTCTTTAGAAACAATTGGAATAGGAATATTTTCAATATGATTTCGTAATACTTTTATAGAATTAAATGTTTTTTTAAAAAAGAAATGTGCAAAAGAAGAATTTAATATAGCTAAAATATACTTGATATTAAATTCTTTGTTATTAGGAATCAAAATATTTGCACTATTTAGAGATAATCTTTGTTTATCATCATAAGCAAAAACCAATGTGTTAGAAATAAATCTATAAATTAGTTTTTCTTTTGCTAAATATAAATTTTCTTTTGCGATTTGATGAAATTCATTGGGTTTAAAGTCTAAATATAAATTTTCTTTTGCGATTTTATATTTAAAAATATTCGAACCTTTTATAATGCTTTTTGTAGTAGAAAATGGTTTACTAAAAAGAAATTTTTTATTATTTCCAGTTACTAATCCCATAGCAAAAATTGCATTATTTTTTAAATAAAAATAATTATTGCTATTGTTTATCGTTTCTAAAATAGAATATTCATCATCAGATATTTTTATTATTCAATTATTTGATTTTCTTTTCTTTGATATTAAAAATTTATTATCTTGTATTTGTATTTCAGCATTCAATTCAAAATCATTATTAGTTTTGAACTTTTCTTTTTGAACCATTATAGAAATAGCAGGAGTTTGTACTCCATCAAATATTTCTCCTCAAAAAATTACATTTAATAATTTAGATTTTTTTTCTAAAATTTGTCTTATATATTTATGCGAAACTACATTAATTAATGCCTCAGGAACTACATAATATAAAATTCCTTCATTTTTTAAAACATCTATGCCTTTCTCTAAAAATAAGTCAAATGAATCAACGTTTTTTTGGTTTAATGTTTCTAAATTTAAATTTTCATTTTTATCCAAAATAGAGCCTCATGGAGGATTCCCAATACAAAAATCAAATTGTTTTTTGTTATATTCTAAACTATTAGAAGAAATTAAATTTTTTAATAAAACATTATAATCAGTGTTTTTAAAATTTAAAGCGATATTTAACCTTGCTATTTTTATAGATATTTCATCTATATCTATTCCATAAATATTTTTATATTTAAACCCTATTTTTAAAGCCGATAATAAAAAATTTCCTGAACCACAACAAATATCAATAATAGTTGGATTATTATACATTTTGGATTGTATTTTTTCTAACATTGTATTAACAATTTTAGTGGGAGTATAATAAACTCCAAAAGTTTTTCTTTCTTTTAAAGATTTAAGCCCCATATACAATAAACCTATAAAATCATCTAAATAATTAATTTTAGGTAATTCAAATATTAAAATATTTTTTATTTTTTCTATTTTTTCTTCAAAATTATTAATGTCTTCCAAAAAAGACATAGCTACTTTAAAACTAGTTAAATTATTAAAATAATTTTTAAGTTTTTTTATATTTTTCAAATAAATTTCTTCTTTTAAATCAAATTTATTTAAAAAAACAATAATTTTTAACGAATATTCGCATAATATAATTTTTATTTCTTCACTAGTTAAAGAAAAATTAATTGAATTAACAATTTTATAAGCTATATTATATAAATCATTATTGAGCAAATATTTTTTATTTAATCTTATTCCTTTGATTGCTAATTTATTTCTTCTAGAGTTTAATCGTTCTATTTTTCCTAATTCAATTTTTTCCTTTAAATCTAAAACGTCAACTAATAAAAAATCATTATTAGTAGTTTTTTGTAAACTGCCATTTTTAACTCAATTCTTAATAGTAGCAATAGAAACTTTTAAAATTTCTGCTGCTGCTTGAATATTTATTTTTTCATTTTTTTGCATAATATAAATCCTTAATAAATTAAATTAATAAAACAAAATAACCACAATAAAGTGATTATTTATAAAACTTTTTGATTGTTTTGTTTTTCAACTTTCTTTTCAAAATAATCTAATAAACCATTAATCATAAAATTAGAAATTGTTGCTGTTAATAATACTACTATAATAATAATTCCAATACGCAAATATAAACTATTTATTTTAAATGAAATAATTAAAGTTAATAAAACTAACTCTAATGGAATAATTCAATTTAAACTTTTAATACTCAAAACTTTAAAATAAACAAAAAGACTAGATAATCCATAAATAAAAATCATTCAAATAATTGGAATTGTATAAATCATTCAAGTGGTTTTAATTAATTGATTTTTTGCATCTGGAGTAGCAAATAACCATCAAATAATATTAGGCAAAATCACAAATAAAGATAAAAAAATGGTTAATATAAAAGGTCTTAAACTAACTATTTTTTTATTTTCTTTTTTTTTATTCATAATTCTTAACCATTGTTTTTAATTCTTTAATAAATTCTGATAATTTTAATGTATAAGTTTTTTCTTCACCATATTTTCGATAAGAAATAACTTTATCTTTGGTTTCATTAGCACCTAAAATGAGATTGAATTTAGATTTTGAAATTTGTGCTTCTCTAATTTTTTTGTTTAATCTTTCATCACGATCATCTATTTTGACCCTAAAACCTGCTGCAAATAATTTTTCTTGTACTTTTAAGCAATATTTTAGGTTCTCTTCTAAATTAACGGGAATAATAGTTATTTGTTTAGGAGAAATTCAAAATGGTAAAACGCCTTTTGTTTGTTCTAATAAAATAGCTACAAACCTTTCGTATGTTCCTATTAAACCTCTATGAATCATTACTGGTCTTACTTCTTCATTATTGGAATCTATGTAATCTAATCCAAATTTTTCTGGTTGTAAGAAATCTAATTGAATAGTAGAAACGGTAATTTCGTGACCTAAAGCAGTATCTATTTGGATATCAATTTTTGGACCATAAAAAGCAGCTTCACCTATAACAGAAGTATATTTAATTTTTAAATCATCTAGTGCTTCTCTCAACATATCTTCAGCTTCATTCCACATTTTATCATTACTGAAATATTTTTCCTTGTCTTCTTTATCTCTTAAAGATAACGAAATATAAGAAATATCTATTTTAAAAATTTCTAAAATTTCTTTAATTTGAGAATACATTCTTTTAATTTCATCTTTAATTTGATCTGGTCTAACAAATAAATGTCCTTCAGTTAAAAGCATACCTCTTACTCTTTCAAGTCCTGTTAAAGCGCCTGATTTTTCATAACGATACAATTGTGATTGTTCAGAATATCTAATTGGTAAATCACGGTAAGAATGTTTATTTAATTTATAACAAACAATATGATGAGGACAAGTCATTGGTCTTGGAATCAATCTTTCATTTTCAAGTTTCATTGCCGGAAACATATCATCCTTATAGTGAGCTAAATGACCAGAAGTTTTATATAACTCTTCTGCTCCAAAATGAGGAGTTAACACTTCAGTAAAACCATATTTTTTATCCAATTGCAAAACTAGATTTCTTATAGAATTATGAACATACATTCCATCTTCTAATCAAATAGGAAAACCTTGTCCAACTAATGGACTAAAAGCAAAATATCCTAATTCTTTTCCTATTTTACGATGATCTCTTTCTTTTCTTTCCTTAAGTACTTCTAAATATTTATCTAGTTCTTCTTTGGTTTCTCATGAAGTTCCATAAATTCTAGTTAATTGTTTATTATTGCTATCTCCTCTTCAATAAGCACCAGCTATAGAAAGTAATTTAAAGTTTTTAATAACTTTTGTTGATTCAATATGATTACCAGCACATAAGTCAACAAAAATCATTTCTTTATTTTGGGGATCTTGCAATCCATAAAAAGTTACTTCTTTTCCTTGCAAAACAAATTCATCATATAACTCTTTTTTATAGGGTTTTTTGTCAAAATTATATGCTTTAGCATCTACTTGAATCATTACTAAATTTCTAGATGCTAATTGTTTCATTGTTCTTTCTATTTTCGGTAATTCTTCTACACTAAAATATTCTGGGAATTCAAAATCATAATAAAATCCTTCATCAGTAGCAGGACCAAACCCCATTTTAACACCTGGGTATAATCTTTCTACAGCTACCGCTAATAAATGACTTGTAGTATGATTTAATTTTTTGTTAGCTAATATTTTCATTTTTCACCTCTAGATTATTTCTCAAATCCTCTTAATTTTAAAAGCTTATTAAAAATTGGTTTAACTATTTCTCTTGCTTTTTTAGCATTTTCTTCTGCAATTTCATCTACCATAGGTAAATATTTTTTAAAGTTTGTTTGTAAATTGATGAGTAAATTTTTAACTAATTCAGCAATTTCTTTTTTGAATTCAGCATAATTTTTATCTTCAAAATATTCTTCTGCTTGTTTTAATGTTAAAGATTTTAAAGAAGCATAAATATTTAATAAATTGGTTACACCAGGTTTATTTTCAGAAGCATAAACTTTATTTTCACTATCTGTAATAGCTTTCATTATTTTGTCATAAGCAAAATTTGGATCATCATTTAAATAAATTGTTCCTTTGGCACTTTTATCGCTTTTTGACATTTTTTCTAAAGGATTGGATAATGATTTAATTCTTGCCCCAACTTCAGGAACAATACCTTTTGGAATAATAAAATTCATTTTATATTTTTTGTTTATCCTATTCCCAATGGTTCTTGCAAGTTCTAAATGTTGTATTTGATCTTCACCCACAGGAACTAAATGTGCATCATAAAGTAGGATATCAGTAGCCATTAAAGTAGGATAAAATAACAAACCAGTAGGAATTTTTTCTGTACCATTTTCCATTTTAACCATTTTTTGTGTTTTATCTTTAAATTGAGTCATTCTATTTAACTCACCCAAAGTGGTTTCATTAGAAATTATTCATTGTGCTAAACCTAATTCTAAAATATCTGATTGATAAAAAATAGTTGTTTTTTTAGGATCTATACCTGCTGCTAAATATCAAGCAATAATTTCTTTACGTGTTCTTTTTAATTCATCAGGAGCAATTTCATTTGTTGTTAATGAATGCAAATCGGCTACAAAATATAAACATTCATAATCATCTTGGTATTTTTTAAAATTCAAAATAGCACCAATATAATTTCCTAATGTTATATTTCCTGTCGGTTTAATTCCACTTATTAATCTTTTTTTGTTCATAAATTTCCTTTATTACAAAAATTAAATAAATTCCTTCAAAGAAGGAATTATTTTTTATGCCTTGTTATTTGAACCAAAATCTCTTATTTTTTCTCTAGTAATATCACACATTGCAACACAACCAGGGGCCAAAAGTTTTCTTGGATCATAATTTTTGCCTTCTTTTGCTTTTCCAGATTCAACAAATTTTCAAGTTGCTTGAGCAAAAGCAATTTGTAATTCTGTATTAACATTAACTTTTGCTACTCCTAAACTAATAGCTTTTTTAACTTGTTCAGTTGGAATCCCAGAACCTCCATGTAAAACAATGCCAATTTTAGCTGCTTGTTTGATTTCAACTAATTTATCAAAATTTAATGATTTTCAATTAGTAGGATAAGGACCATGAATATTACCAATCCCGGCTGCTAAAATATCAATACCTAATGAAGACATTTTAGATGCTTCTTCAGCACTAGCGAATTCTCCCAATCCAACTACCCCATCTTCTTCACCACCAATAGTTCCCACTTCCGCTTCAAAAGAAATATTTTTCTTTTTAGCTAAAGCTAAAAGTTCTTTGGTTTTAGCATAATTTTCTTCAAATGGAAAATGTGAACCATCAAACATTACAGAAGTAAAACCTAATTCTATTGCTTTTTTAACACCTTCATATGTTCCGTGATCTAAATGTAAAGCTACAGGAACTGCAATTTTTAAATCTTCTACTAAAGATTTAACTAAATTAACTACAACTTTCATACCACCCATATATTTGATGGCACCTTCAGAAGTAGCAATTATAATTGGCGATTTTTCTTCTTGGGCAGTTAATAAAACGTTTTTAGCTCACTCTAAATTATTAATATTTATATGTGGAATTGCATATTTTCCTTCAACTGCTTTTTTTATCATTTCTTTAGCATTTACTAATTTATATTCAGACATTGTAACCTCTTATTCAAATCCTCTTTTTTTAGTTCAAAGACCTTCTTCATTTCTTACAAAACGAGAGTCAAGAGTCATTATTTTATATAACTCTCCCATTTTTAATTCAAGAATATCTTTATAATCAATACCTTGTTTTTCTGCTTTTTCTAATCAAAGATCTTTTAATTCTGATTCAACAATATCAAAAATTTCTTTAAATTCAATATATTCATAATTAGCACATTTTTCTTTAATTACTTCAATAGCAACATCAATTATTGTTTTCATTTTTTCTCCTGTTTAGCAAATTATTCTTACAAATAGTTATTAATTTTTATAATTATAAATTATATTAATATAGTCATATTAGTTAATATGACTTATTTATTTAGAATTTCTAACATTTCTTCTCCAATTGCTGCTGAATTACAATCACCTATAACTTTAGAAGCTATTTCTTTAATTTCGTTAGTTCCATTAGACATAGCAAAAGATTTATAAGCATTTTTTAACATTTCAATGTCATTACCAGAATCGCCAAAAGCATATACACAATACGGATACAAATCTAACATTTCAATAACCTTTTGGATACCCAAATATTTAGAAATACCTTTTGGATTTACATCAGTGTAAATTTGATTAGTTAAAAAAACATCATAATCTTTTAATTTTTCTCTAATAAAAGTTGTATTTTCTAAAGCAATATTTTTAGGGTTTCTTAAGGCTATTTGTGTTATATCGTTGCTTTGATGTGCAATCTTATTTAATTCTTCATATGAACATATTTTTCTTATATTCATATCCATAATTTGTTGTTTATTCATTCACTTAGGAAAATTATTATTTGGTAATCAAGTTCCATTAAAAATTGGTGTATCTAAAGTTAGAATTAAATTATTTTTTTGAGCAAAATCATATAAGAAATCAAAGACTTCTGATTTAATTTTTCCTTGAATATATGTTTTTTTATTTTTAACATCATATATTAAAGTTCCATTTGAACAAATACAATAATCTATATTAGGAATTTCTTCTAATAAAGGTATAACTTTTAATAATCCCCTACCTGTTGAAATAACATTTATATTTCCCATTTTATTTGATTTATTTAAAGCTTTTTGTGTAATAGGATGAACTTTATTTTGATAATTTAATAAAGTTCCATCTAAATCAAAAGCAAAAAGTTTTTTCTTTTTTCTTTTGATAATTAATTCTAATTGTTTAGAAGATAAAAAATCACTTTCAAATTTATCTATAATATTTTCATTAAAAGAACAAACAGAAACATAATAATTTTCTTTATATTCTCATAATTTAAAATAACCAATTTTATTACTTTTCAAATCCTTTATTTTATGTTCACTTAAAATTTCATAATTATTAAAAAAACAATCAATTCCAGTTCCTAATAATTTAGAAAAAGATTCTTTAATTGTTCATATTTTTAAATTATCTAATTCAAGAGATTTAATTATATCTTGCTCTTTTTTTGAATATAAAAAATTAGTTATATTGTTAGAAATCTCTTTTTTATATTGAATATCTATACCAATTTCTTCATTAGAAATAGCAAGTATTGAAATTTCTTTAGAATGTGAAATATTAAATTTTTCTTTTATATTTTCAAAATATGGTTTTCCATATTTTCCTTTTTTATAGTTAAATTCAACATTTTTATTTTTATTATATTTATAGAAAAAATATTCTTTTAATCATAGTGAAATATCTTTTTCAGAATAAATATTACTATTTTCATTTTTTACAATTATTAATTTTATTTTCTCTGTGTTATTTTGCATATTGATTTTAATTATATTTAATAACATTTATAATTAACAATATGAATAAAAAAATATCATTGTTTTCTTTTGCAATAATAATTCCTTTTTTCACAATTTATAATTTATCTTCTAAATGTAATTTTAATAAAGAAAAAAATAATTTTTTGAAAGAATTTAATTCTATAAATAACCAACTAAAATTGCAATTTATTAAATCAAATAACACACAAGATTTTTATTGAAACCAATTGGACGTTGATTCTGATTTTGATTTTGAATTTTCTTCAAAAGAATTAGAAAAACATTTTTTAATAAAAAAACTATATTTTACTTTTTCAGAAAATAATGTTTTCTATAATTATCAAATTTTTAACAAAAAAACAATGATATATTCTCCAATTTATAAAAAAGAAATAAAAGTAAAAACCATTGATGATAAATATAAAAACATTGAAAAAAATATAGACCAATTATTAAATAAAATTAATAATGAATTAAGTCTAAATGATAATAAAAATAAATTAAAAAAACAAATACAGGAATATCAAAATATTAAAAACCAAATTTTAAATGACGAAAATTTAAAAAGGAAATATCAAAATGTAATAGACTCATATAATTTTTTTATAGAAATGATAGAAAAAGAAAATAATGAATTTAAATTAATAAAAATTTTTAAACAATTAAAAAATTCTGGTTCAAATGATTTTTTATCAAATAATTCATTAATAGAAAAATATCTTAATGCTATAGAACTAACAAAAAATATTTTTTTATTACCTACTGCAACTTCTTTTATAGAAAACATAATAAAGGAAAATAAATACAATGAATTTCGTGGCTCATTTGACAATGATGACGATTTTAAAAATAACCCTGGTTCTGGTATATATAAATTATTTATACAAATGAATTTTTGAAAAGATTTAAATGAAAAAGAAAAATGAAATGAAGCTAAAAATCAAATTAATAAAATAATAGAAGAAAGTAATTCAAAATGTATGGTTGTTTCTTTCATTAAAAAATGATGCCCCGATTGTAATAGATTTAAAAAAGAAATAGCTCCACAATATCAAAAAAAATATACAAATGATAAATTTGTTTATTTTGATTTAGAAACAAATTCTAATCAACAAAAAATTTATCATTTAATGTTAAGCATTTTAAATTCAATGGGAGCTAAAAAATATTTATTAAGAGTTCCATATACTGTTTTTATTTATAAAGGTAAAATCATTGCTAATGGGACCGAAATAAATACATTAGATAAAATGGAATCTCTTAGAAGAATATATGAAAATAATTTTGATTGGTAATATACTATGGAAAAATTTGAAATAATAAAAAATGTTAAATGTGAAGAATTAAGCTATGAAGGTTATGGGACTTTTAGAAAAAATGATTTTCTTTATCTTATAGATAACTTTCTTCCTAATGAAATTGCTAATATTAAAATAATTAAAAAAACCACAAAAGTAATATATGGTAAAGTTCAAAATATAATTCATAAAAGTCCATTAAGAATTAAACCTAAAAATTCTGATTTATTAATTTCAGGTTCTGCTCCTTTATCTAATTTAGCATATGAAGAACAATTAAAATGAAAAAATGAAATAATACAAAAATTTACAAAATGAAATCTTCCAAATACAAAAATTTTTCAAATTTTACCTTCTCCTAAAATATGAAATTATAGAAATAAAATTACCGTATTTTTTGAATATAAAAATGAAAAAATATATATTGGTTTATATGAAAAAAATTCTCACAATTTAGTAACTCAAAATTCATATGATTTAGTTGATGAAAAAATATCAAATTTAATAATAGATATTCAAAATAATATAAATAATTTTGATTTAAATAGTTTAAAAAAAATTACTAAATTGTCTATTAGAATAAGTAATTTTAATGATTCATTACAATTATCTTTTTATTCAGAAAACAAAATAGAAATAGATAATAATTTTATAAATTACCTAAAAAATAAATTTAATAATATTGTTGAAATTTCCTTATTTATAGTTAAAAAAGAAAAAATTTTTAATACTATAAATTTATATAAAAAAGAAAATTTAATCCAAAAAATCAATGAAATTAAATATATTGTTAGTCCCGAATCTTTTTTCCAAGTTAATTTTTGACAAACAAATATCTTGTATAAAAAAATATATGAAGAATTAAAACTTAACAAAAAAGATAAGGTAATAGATCTTTTTTGTGGGGTGGGATCAATAGGACTTTTTCTTACAAAATATGTTGAAAAAGTTAGGGGTATTGAAATAATTGAAAAGGCAATAGAAAACGCTAAAAAAAATATGGAATTAAATAAAATTAAAAACATTGAATTTTATTGTTTAAATGCTGATAAATTATCAAATAATATTTTTGATAAATATAATGTTTTAGTGTTAGATCCACCAAGATCAGGAGTTTCTAAAGAAACACTAGAAATGATAAATAAGTCTAATATAGAAAAAATAGCTTATGTTAGTTGTAACTATCATACTTTAATTAGAGATTTAAAAATATTAGAAAAAACATTCAAAATAATAAATTTAACTCCTTTTGATATGTTTCCACAAACTTCACATATTGAAGTATTGGTAATTTTAGAAAAGAAAATATAATTTGGTATTTAATGTTTATTTATTAAATGAGAGGTTATTTATGAATGATATAGATAAGAGAGAGAGAGAGAGAGAGAGAGAGAATTCACTTGATCTAAATGATAAAATTATTTTTAATTGAAACGAATATCCTGAAACTGTTTGCCAAAAAGCTTTTTGAAGCTATTATCTAAAAGGTGTGTATGAAGACAAAACACATACAATTTTAGATAAACCATATTATGAAGAAAAAATAATTCACGGAACCGATGGAATAAATGAAGATGTTTTATTTGAATTTAAAAAACGTTTTGATGAAAATCAAACCTTACCAAAAGCATTTGGAGAAGCTTTGGCTTACCTAAGAAAATTTAATAATGATGGATTAATACAAATTCCAAGATGAATTTGTATAGCTACATTTTGTCCTAAAAATTATTGATTAATAGATGCTTCTAAATATAAAGAATTTATTTATACAAAAGAAGATGGAGATGGAGATGGAGATGAAATAAAACCATCTAGTGCTAAATATGTAATATTAAAGGATAATGATAGTAATTCATTAGAATGAACAAATCCTAAAGATTTAATAGAAAAAGTAACTCCTAACAATGAAAATAAAAAATATTTGTTAACAAAATTAAATATTAAAAATATCAATAAAATAAATGATTATTTTTATGAAATTCAAAATAATGAAAATGGAAAACCTGAAGAGTTTATAAAAGAATTAGCAAAAAAAATAAATATAAATGATTGTATTGCAAAAATAAATTCAACCACTGATAAAAACATATTGGAAAAATTGAAAAATTCATTGGAAAAATTAAACAATTAAGAAAAAATATTATATTAAGTAGAACCAATTTTTATAGATGAATTAAAAGAAATAATTTCAGAAAAATGAGATCATGTTGGTGGAAAAAATTATAGAAAAGATAGAGGAGCATTTTTTACCCCAAATGAATATGCTAAAAAAATGCAAGAATATTTATTTCATATAATTCAAGAAAATAAAAATAAAGAAATTTTAATCATTGATAGATGCGCGGGTACAGGACAATTAGAAAAAAATTTACCTGATAATATTTTAAAAAAATTTATTTTAAATACGTATGAGTTTTGTGAATGAATAAATTTAGGACATAATTTTCACAATAAGGTAAAACTTATTAAACCGCCTTATACAAATGCTCAATTGATAGATGTTTATATAAATGAAAATGCAATGGAAAATGGAAATGCATTATCAAAAGAATTTAACAAATGACTAATAGAATATTTAGCTGAATGAAGAAATAATTTCCCAAATGGCAAAATAGTTTTTTTTGAAAATCCTCCTTTTAGAGATGAAACAGCAAATAGTCATGGAAAAGGCCATACCATTACTTCTAGTTTTGTATATAATAACTTGCTAAAAGAAAAAAGCTATCAAAATGGAACAATTAGAGATTTAAGTTTTCAATTTATTTGGAGTGCTAAAAAATATTTTATGCGAGAAAATGATGAATATTGTTTAATATCACCTATAAAATATTGAAAATGAAATGATATTAATTTTGAATTTATTGAAGGATATCTTTCAAACAGAAAAAAATATAATGCTACTACTGGCGGATTACCCATAATTAGATGAAGAAAAAACGATAGTAAAAAAACAAATGAAATTGAATTAGAATATGATTCATCTAAAAATAAAATTAAATTAAAACAAATTAAGAAGAGGGTCGCCGATCTAAAGATTGATACAATAAAAAAAGAAAATTCATATGCTGCTTTTTCCATAGGTAATATGTTTGTTCCGGAAGGAAATATATTAACAAACATAAATAAAGGGCTATCAAATAAAAAATTTTATGTTTCCAATGAAAATATTTTACAAATTGCTGTTTTAAATGCTTTAAATGCTTGAAGAGGAAAGGATTACACAAAAGATTCATTAACAATAATGAAATCTTTTGATTTACAAGAACAAGCATGAAACGATAAGAAATTTATGAATGATTGTTTGCTTTGAACTCTTTTAACAGATCAAAACCAATGCTATTCAAACGAAGATATATTAAATGAAATTTGTTATAGTGGTATCGCAACAGAAAAATTAGATAAAAATTTATTCGAAAATAAACAAAACGAATTAATTAATCTTTGAAATGATTTAGATAAAAATTTTAGAAAATTTTGTTTATCTAGCATTTATCCTCATTGAAAATATGGTTTAAAACAAATTATTAAAGAATTTAATGTTAAAACAAAAAATTCAAAGGATAGATTTGGTAAGGAAATAAGGGAATATTTATATCCGGAATTAAATTCTTCTATTAGAACTTTAAAAAGCAAATTAAAAGATTTTTATTCTGAATTTATAGAACCTAAATTAGAAGAATATCAATTATTAAAATAACTAAAAACCCACAAGAAAAAATCTTGTGGATTAGTGCTTCTAACCAATACTAGGCAACTACAGTTTTTTAATAAAATTTGTTTTTTAAATAATTTTTGTTTATAAACAATAACTATAAAACTAAAACTATAAATAAAAAAACAAATAATCTTTAACTAAAAACAATTAAAACACTCTCAATAACTAATATTTCTTGTAGTGAATATAATATTTTCAATGCTAAAAAATAAAAACAAAATTTATTATGGAAAGGTAAATTATTTAATTTCTATATATGTTTCTAAATTTGCTTTATCAATAGCTACTTGAATAGAAACGATTTCTTCTTGTGTTAACATAGATTGTTTTTTAACTTTTTCTATATCATAAAGATATTCAAAATATTCTATTTGGCCATCATTTGTCGTTTTTCTAATTTTTTGTTTTCTATTAGCAAAGCTTTCTTGTCTTCTAACATTTAAAGTTTTTTGTGCTAATAAAACTAACAATTCAGCAATTGTTAAATTTTTATATTCTGTTTTAGTTACAATGTTTGCTTTTTGAATTGATATTTTTAAATTTAAAATTTCACCATTTAATTTTTCTCTCAACTTTTCAAATTTTTCATATGAATAATTTGATTTTTCTGGTGTTTCATCTTTTAAATATATTACATAACATTCTTTATCTTCTGTATCATTCAATACTTTTAATTGTGATTCCAACAAAGATATTTTTTTAATAGCTTCTTTTATTGTTATTTTCATAATATTCTCCTTATATGTTCTAATTATAGAGTTCTATGATTTCATTTTAATTAAATGAAATAAAAAAATCTTCATCTAAAACCGGTAATGAAGATTTTTTTAGTGGTTTACCCACGCCGGCGTTGCTCTAAAAGAGACTTCATAAGACATATCTAACGCGACTTTACGCTTTATATTTTACACTATTAATTAATTTTTTATTATATTTTTTAAAACCTAAAGATAACAAAATTTTTGACTTAATTTTTTCTAAAATATTTGGATTATTTTCAATTTTATTAAATAATTCATTTTTTATCAATTCTAATAATTTACTTTCCGCTAATGAAATTTTAAAATTGAATTTTTCTATAATATAAATAATTTCAAAAATTCTTATTCTAGAACTATTTAAACCATTTGCTTGTAAAAAATTTGATAATTCTTTGCTTCTACATTTAAAATTATAAAAAACATTATTATGACAAATTCTATTTCTAATGTTTTTTATAACTACCATAATGCTATAAAATTGACTAACATTGATTTTAATTTTATTTGAAAACATTATTTTTAATATATTGTTTTTTATTTTTATATTTAAAATTTGAAAAAAATTCATCAAAAAATCAAATGATCAAAATATACAGATAGATCATAAAGGTATTTCATTTTTATTATTTAGATATTTTTTTATTAAATTATTATTTAAATTTTTTTCAAATGGTTGATTTCATTTTTCTTTAATGTAGTTATATTTAATTTTATTTTCTTCACTCGATAAATCAAAAAGTAAATCAAAATCATTCTTTTTTAATGCAAAAATTTTACCATCCATATAATTTCTTTTAAATTTACAAACAGCTGTAATAAAACAATTTGAAAAATGCCTTTCTATATTTAAAATATTTGACAATACTAATTGTGACATTCTTCTATCAAAATTAAATAATGATATTATTCCATCAGCATTGTTTTTTGCATAATCATTTGTGTTTCTATTAAAATTCTTAAAAAAATAATCATTATATCCATTTACAAAATTTTGATAATTATGACATAACAAATAACTTTTAAATTTTGATTCTATATTTTTTTTATCCACTGTAATAAAGTTTAAATTTCTCTCTTTTAATAATTCAATTTGTTCATTTACATCTAAAAATTGTTTATTTTTATCGTTATTTATATTCATAAACTTTATTTTATAACAAAAAATATAACCAATTTATAAATTCATTTTAACTAAAACATAAGTGTAATTTTATATATAATAGTTAAGCAAAAAACATAAAGAGTTGCTGAGTTTAACCAACTATGACGCATGCCAACCAAATTTTTAATTATGGTGGATGGTAAGGATCTTTATTAAGATCAACATGTTATATATGTTATCTAGTTCTTCTCTTTTTGTTTAACCATACAAAAGGAGTTTTTTTATGCAAAAAATCTTATTTACAAGTGAATCTGTAGGGCAAGGACATCCTGATAAAATTTGTGATCAAATTTCTGACACAATTTTAGATAGTTTTTTAAAAGAAGATCCATATTCTAGAACCGCTATTGAAACTGTAGCTACAGGTAATAAATTAGTTATAGCGGGAGAATATAGTTCAAAAGCTAAAAATGTGAATGTAAAAGAAATTGCTATTAATGTTTTAAAAAAATTGAATTATTATCAAGAAGATTTAGAAATTATCATTGATTTAAAACCGCAAAGTACTGATATAGCACAAGGAGTTATATTAAATGATAATGAAATAGGTGCTGGTGATCAAGGAATTATGTTTGGTTATGCAACTAATGAAACACCTAATTATATGCCTTTAGCTATAACTCTAGCCCATGAAATTGTTAAATTAGCTGATAAAAAAAGAATTAGCGGAGAATTTAAATGAGCTAAAGCTGATATGAAATCTCAAGTTACAATTGATTATTCTAATTTAAATAAAACGCAAATTGACACTATATTATTTTCATGTCAACATGATGAACATTTTAATGAAAATGAATTTAAAACTTACATTAAGGAACAAATATTTAAGCCTGTTTGTGAGAGATATGGTTTAAATATTCCTAAAAATATTTATATTAATCCTACAGGTCGTTTTGTAATAGGAGGGCCTATTGGAGATACAGGATTAACTGGTAGAAAAATTATTGTTGACACATATGGTGGATCTGCTCATCATGGTGGTGGTGCTTTTAGTGGTAAGGATGCTACAAAAGTAGATCGTTCTGCTGCATATGTATCCAGATGAATAGCAAAAAATTTGGTTGCTGCAGGAATAGCTTCTAAATTAGAAATACAAGTTTCTTATGCAATTGGTGTAGCCAAACCTATTTCTATATCGGTTAATACTTTTAATACTTCAAAATATAGTAATGAAATTATTTTGAAAATTATCAATAAAGTTTTTGATTTACGCCCCTATGCAATTATTAAAGAATTAGATTTAAGAAAACCCATTTTTGCTCAAACTTCTTATTTCGGACATTTTGGTAGAGATGATTTAAATTTACCTTGAGAACAATTAAATAAAGTAGAAGCAATTAAAAAAATATTAAATAAATAATTTTAATTAACTTAAAATAATTAAGTAATCAAAAATTATAGACAATATTAAATATAAAATTTTCTTATATGTCTATAAATAAGGAGAATATATGAAAATTAACAAAAAAATATTTTGTTCTTTTCCTTCATTAACATTTATTATTCCTTTATCTTTATCTGCTTCATGTAATCAAAAAAGTATTTTAAAAGAAGAAATAAATGATTTAAAAAAAGAGTTTAAAAATTCTAATCAATTATTTTTGAATAATCAAGGTGCTAATTTTTTAGACACTAAAAATTTTAATTTTATAAAAAGTGTTGCTTGAAAATATGCAACTAATCTTATAGATACATATAAATATTTTGAAAATCAAATTGTTCCATTAACCAAAACTTTTAAAAATGAAAAAGAAATCAATACATTTTTAAAAGAAAATTTTACAAATAAAATAAAAATTGAATATTTTTCTTTTATTAATACAATTGTTGCTAAAACCAAAAATAATGAAAAAATGCAAGAAAGCAAAAGCGCAATTTATGATGAACTTATAAAAAGTTATCAAAATATAATTTCAATATTGAATCCTTATTTAAACACTAATTTAAAAATAGATAAAAATCCTTTATTTTTAAAAACTAAAAATACTTATTCCAAAACTCAATTTACTTTTTTTGAATATGCCAAAAGCATTCTTAAAAAGGAACAACCTAATTTTAAATATAGTGAAGCCATTTATGCTCTAGGAACTTTTTATGCATTATCAAACAATCTTTTTTGAGAAATAACCAAAAATATTAATTTTAAGGAATCTGATTTAGAATCTAATTTAAAAAAAATAGAAAACCTTAATCAAAATATAATAAAATCTTTTCTAAAAAATATAGAAGATTTTAAAGGATTAAAAATTTCTGATCCTTCTAGCGTTCCTGAATGGATTAGTTTTGTAAAAATTGATTCCGGTATATTTAATCAAGAAGAATTTAATAAGAAAAAAAATAATTACTTAAACGAATTAAATGCTCTTTATAAAGAATTAAAAGAAATTTATCAAAAAAATAATGAAAATCAAAAATATGCAAAAAATATTATTTTAAATTTTGTTAAAATATTAAAATAAAAATACTTCTATTATTTTCGAAGTTAATTATATTTTGCAACAATTTTATGAAAAGGATTTTATGAGAAAAATCGTTAGAGAAAGAAATAAAGTTAGAGCTGAAAAAAGAAAACATAAATTAGCTCTTGAACTTGCTCGCGCTAAAAGAAGAGAAGCAAGAAAATAGTAAAAAGCACCTTTATGGTGTTTTTTAATAGTTGAAAGGAAATAAAATGAATATATTAATTAAAAACGCAAAAGTTTTAACTAACAACAAAAATTTTGATATTTTGAATAATGCTAATGTTTACATTAAAGATAATAAAATATTTTATGTTGGAAATGAAAAACAAAATTTATCAATTGATAAAGAAATAGATGCTAAAAATAATCTAGTGATGCCAGGTTTAATAAATGCTCATACACATATAGGAATGGGTGTATTTAGAAATTATGGAAATGATGTTAGTTTAGAAAAATGACTATATGATTTTATATTTCCTATAGAAGAAAAATTAACTGCAGAAGATGTCTATTATTCATCTTTATTATCAATGGCTGAAATGATTTCAACTGGAACAACTTCTTTTGTTGATATGTATTTTTTTATCGATGAAATAGCTAAAGCTGCTGAAAAAATGAAAATGAGAGGAATAATAACTCAAGGTATTACTCATTTTTCAATTGAAAAAGATTTAAAAATAGCTAAAGAATTTTACAATAAATGACATAACAAATGTAATGGAAGAATTCAAACAATGATTGCTCCACATGCTGTTTATACTAATGATATTAATGATTTAACAAAAGCTATTAATCTAGCTAAAGAATTAAAAATTGGAATGAATATGCATTTAAATGAATCCAAAACAGAAGTAGAAAACTCTTTAAAAACTTTTAATAAAAGTCCATTAGAGCTTGTTGATTCATTACAAATGACTAACCAACATTTAGTTGCTGCTCATTGTGTTTGACTATCAGAAAAAGAAAAAGAAATTGCTAAAAATAAAAATGTTGTTTTAGTACATAACCCCGTTTCTAATCTTAAATTATCAAGTGGAATTATGAATGTTCAAGAAAATTTAGATAAAGGTTTAATTGTTGCTTTAGGAACAGATGGTGTGGCTTCAAATAATACTTTAGATATGTTTGAAGAAATGAAATTTGCTTCTTTACTAGCAAAAGGAACTGCTTTAAATCCCAAAAATTTAAATGCTATAGCAACAATCCGAATGGCAACATTAAATGGTGCCAAAGCCTTAGGTAAAGAAAAAGAACTTGGGAGAATAGAAAAAGATTATTTAGCAGATTTAATTATTGTTGAATTAAATAATATTAACCATACACCTGAAATAGATATTCCTGCTTCTTTAGTTTATTCCACATCTGGTAAAGATGTTTTAACAACAATTATTGATGGTGAAATTATTTATGAAAATAGAAAATTTGTTAATCTTGATATTAAAAAATTACAAATTAAATGCAATGAAATCTTCACCAAATTAATTTCAAAAATTAAAATAAATAACAAGGATTAAATATGAATAAAACAAATATGAAAATTAAAAAAAGCAATCCTATCACTCCTGAAAGAGTAGAAGCAATATTCCAAAACTTTATTAAATCTCCTGATTATGAAAAATTTAAACAAGTAATAAAAAACTTGGAAGATATGTAATTTTAAAATTATGATTTCCTAATAACACTATAAATAAGTGTTATTAGGAAATTTTTTTATTTTATAAAAAAATGAATATAATCTTATTTTTCTTTAAATTATTTTTTAAATGTAGATAAATATATAATTAAAGATGTAATTTTATAAGGAGAAAATATGAAGGATTTAAATAGTTATTTAACAGACATTGATGAAATGTCAAAAAGTTTATTAAATCAAGATCAAAAAGATTTAATAAAAAATATATTAATCCATACAAAGAAAGAAAATTTAGATGCTGTATTCCAATTATTGATTCAAAAAGTAAAAATAGGTTTTACTTTTGATGCAGCTCCGAGTTTAAATACAACATCGGTTTCTTCACTTAAAAAAGATGAAAAATTATCTTTTGTTAATAATCCATTAAGCAAACAAGACCAAAATGTTTTGATAATTGGAGAAAATTATGATGCTCTTAAGAATTTAATAGTAATAGAGAGAGAGAGAGAGAGAGAGAGAGACGGGATCGAATCTAATTATGATTTAATCTATATTGATCCTCCTTATAACACTGAATCTGCTAGTTCAGATGGAAATAATTTTTCAGAAAAAGATGAAGTTTCATCTTCAAAATTTATTTATCGTGATAAATTTAGTCGAAATGGTTGACTAAATATGATGAATGAAAGATTAAAATTAGCACACCAACTCCTAAAAGATGATGGTGTAATTTTTGTATCAATTGATGACAATGAACAAGCTTATTTAAAAATATTAATGGATGAAATATTTGGGGAAGAGAATTTTGTATGTAATTTGATATGGCAAAAGAAAAATGAAGGTTCCGCTGATGATAGCAAATATATTAAAAGTCTTACTGAATATGTATTAATGTATTCCAAAAACATAAATAAATTATCAACAAATGACTTAATAAAAGAAATTAATGATCATTCTTATAATCTAATTGATGAACATTATCAAACAAGAGGAATGTATAAACTAAAACAATTAGATTTTGCTTCTTTGACTTGGTCAAAAAATCTAGATTATGTAATTGAACATAATGGAAATAGATATTATGCTGGTGGTTCAAAAGAAAATTGAGAAAAAAGGAAACAAGGAAATCATACTATTAAAGATTGGCAGTGAAGATGAAGCAATGAAAAAGTTAAATGAGGAATTGATAATGGTTTTATAGAATTTAAAAATAATAAAATTTATACAAAACAATATCAATTTGTTAATAATGATAATGAAATTATCATAAGAAAATCAAAATTTTCTAATTTGATTCTAAATTTTCATGGTACTCAAGGAACATCTGAACAAAAAACAATTTTTTCTAATATAAAAGTGTTTGATCATCCCAAACCTTTAAATCTTCTTAAATACATAATAAATTTAATTAATAACAAAAATGCTCGTGTCTTAGATTTCTTTGCCGGTTCAGGAACTACTGGCCATGCTGTTTTAGAACTTAATAGAGAAGACGGTGGTAACAGAACATATACATTAGTAACAAATAATGAAAATGAAATTGGTGAAAACGTATGCTATGAACGTTTATTTAGAATTAACAATGGTGAAGGAACAAATAAAGAAAAAGATTTTGATTGATTAAAGAATAATGATCCTTATAAACAAAATTTAGATGTTTTTAAAATAGAATATTTTAACACTGATATTTATTGTGCCGACAACACAATAATAAAAGAAACATTTATCAATGAATTAAATAATTTTAATATTTTTAATAGGGATAATTATTACACAATGAATAATAAAGAATTGTTGTTAAATTTAACCTCATTAAAACCACAAAAAGAGGATAAATAAATATGGAATTAACAAAAACTCAAAGTGAAGCTGTTGAAAAATTAGTAAACGAATATATTCAAGCAAATCAAAAAAATAAAAAAACAATTATTGATTTTCAAGCACCAACCGGGAGTGGAAAAACTTTTATAATTGCAAATACAATAAATAGAATTATTCAAGAAAATCAAACCACTAATAATAAATTAGTTTTTGTAATAACAACATTATCATCGGCTGATTTACCAATACAAATGGAACAAAATTTAATTGAATATAAACAACATATAAATGGTTGTTTATATTCAATAGAAAGAAAAGAATCTCCATCTACATCACAAATTAAAAATAAAGATAGTGTTTATCATTTAGATCCCGAAGAAAATAAAGTTATTATATTTGGTTCTTCATCATTTGGAAAAGGTAGAATTTTAACAGAATATGGCTTGTTTCAAGGATTTTTAGATCAAATTAAAACCCAAAACTATAAATTAATATATATTAGAGATGAAGCACACCATGGTGGAAATGTAGACAAAACTAATAAATTTCAAGACTATGAAGAAGATAATAAAAAACTTAATTCATTAAAAACAGAAGGAAGATTTGAATACCAAATACAAGAAGCAGCTGATTTTATTATTAAAATGACTGCTACTCCAAAAGGAAAAAATCAATTAATTTGCATAAATGAACAAGATTTAGAAAACGATTCTATAAAACTATTAAAAAATAATCATATCTATAATGAAGGAATTAAAAATTCTAAAGAAGATGAAATAGATGATTTTGTTCTTTTAGAGCAAGCATGTAAAACATTTAAAAAAGTTAGAAAAGAATATGCTGAAAATAATTATGAATTAAAAAATATAAGACCAGCAATGCTTATTCAAGTAGAAAACGCCCCTGATAAAAAGAAACATCCTAATGAATATATAGAATTTGAAAACAATATAGAAAAGATAATTCAAATATTAAATGAACACAATTTAAATTGAGTTAAATATTTTTCGAATGAAAAAATAGAATCTTCTTCTCTAATAAATAAAGAAGAAAATAAAAAAATAAATTTAAAAGAAATATCAAAAAATGATGCAAATTGTGATGTTATCCTTTTTAAAATAGGACCTGCTACAGGTTGAAACATTCCTAGAGCTTGTATGTTAGTACAATTAAGAAATGTTTCATCAAAAAATTTATCTATCCAAACATTAGGTAGAATCAAAAGATTCCCTAATCCTTCTTTTGAAAAAAATTTTATACCGTCAAACTCTATAAGTGATAATTATTATGTTTATTCTAATCTTGTTTCTGAGGATACATTTAGACAATCTCTTGTATTAAAGGAAGAATTTAAAAATGAAGAATTTCCTTATGGAACAATAAACGAAACAATTATTAAAAAATTATTAGATAAAGAAAAATATACTGAAAAAATTTGGGAAACTTTAAATAAGGAACAAATAATTAAATATTTTGAAACATATAGAGAATTACATAATGATAAATTAATTGGTGAAGAGGCTAATAAAAAAATAGAAAATAAAACAAGGGTATACACATGAATTTGTAACTCAATAGAACTAGAATTGTTTGTAGAAAAATCTAAACAAATAAACAAATTATTTTTACTTAAAGAAATTGAAAATGTAATAAATAATTTTTATGAACAAAATTTTGGAAATAATCAAAACAATAAAATAAGCATAAATATGTATTGATATATTTTAATAAAAAAATATTTCGATCAATTTAAAGAAATATATACACTTTGTATAAAAACAACCATCAATAATGATACTAGTATGTATGAAATACATAAAAATATAAAATTACCTGAATTAAATGAAATTCTAGTTCATGACAAGGATAGAAGTGATAGAAATTCTTTATCACTAAATAATATAAAAAAATATGCTTATCAAAATCCAAAAAATATAAATCATTGATTTGATTCAACACCTGAATTTAATTTTATTTTTTCTATTAAAAATTTACTTTCTGATAATCAAAATGTAAAAATATATACTAAAAACCCTGTTTTTCATGGACTAAAATTACAATATTTTAATTCCGATTATGAAATTAAAAACTCATTTCCAGATTTTATTTTTAAATTTGAAAGTGATAAAAATACACATATAGTTTACATTGAAGTAAAAAGTCTTAAAAGTGATTATGACCCAGAAAAAACAAAACAATTATTAGAAAGTTATAAAAAATATATAAATAACAACAAAAAAACAAAAGAAGAAAAAACAATTTCAAATAAAGATAAAGGATTAAAATATACATTTTTAATATGTTATGAAAATCAAGGTGATTTTTATTTTTTGGGCGGTAGTGAAATAGATGAATTAAATCAACAAATCGATCTTGAAATACCTGACAATTTAATAGCAAATAAACATAACTATATTTTAAATATCAAAGATCTTTTTAAATATTTTGAAAATTAACTTATTCGTCTATAAAATAGGTAAATATAAAAAATCAAGGACATCCTTGATTTTTTTATATCCCCAATTCTTCATCAGTTGGTATTTCTTTATTAGAACCTACATAAGAAAATATTTCAGGACTTTGTTTAATATATTTACCTTCTAAAATTTTAATAACACTTTCTACTGTTTCTTGTAAAGGAACATATACACCTTTTGATTTGGTAAAATGTTCTGTCATAAAGAAATTTTGTGTGAAAAAACTTTCTAATTGTAAAGCTTTTTTAACTGTGATTTTACTTTCTTGGTCTAATTCGTCAAATCCAAGAATTAAAATAACATCTTCTAAATCTTTATATGCTTTTAAAATTCTTTTGGTTTCTATAATTGCATCAAAATGTCTTTTACCTATAATTTTTTCATCTACAGAGTTAGATGAACTGGCTAATGGATCAAAGGCTGGAAAAATATTTTTAGCTGATTGATTTCTAGATAAAACTAAATTTCCATTCAAGTGATTAAATACAGCAACTGCAGATGGATCACTTAAATCATCCATTGGTAAAAAGATTGTTTGAAAAGAAGTAATTGAACCATTTTCATTTTTAAATAAACGATCTTCAATATTAGATACATCACTTTCTAAAGTCGATTGATAACCACCAATAGAAGGTTTTTTACCTAAAGAAGCACTAACTTCATTTTCTGCCTGAACAAAACGATAAATGTTATCTATAAATAATAAAACATCTTCTTTTTCATAATCACGTAAATATTCAGCGGCTGTAACTCCAATAGGAACAATTGAAGTTCTTGCCCCAGGTGATTCATTCATTTTAGAAATATACATAACAGAATTTTTCATTAAATTAGATTGTTCTAATTCATTAAATAATTCAATACCTTCCCGTGAACGTTCACCTGAACCAATAAAAATATTTGAAGTAGAAGTATATTTTCTGTTAATGTTAAAAATAATTTCTTTCATTAAAACAGTTTTACCAACTCCAGCGCCACCAAAGATACCTAATTTGTAACCTTTTATAATAGGCATAAAAAAGTCAATCGCTTTAATTCCAGTTTCAATAATTTCAGTACTTGAATCTAAATAACGTGAACTATTAATAATAGAATTCATTTCTATATATTTTGGTTTTGTTCCTCTATTTTCTAATAAAGGATTCCCTCAAAAATTATAAATATTGTTTTTTGATTCTTTTCCTACTGGAACCATAAAACTTTTCCCAGTGTTTTCAACTACATCATCTATTGCTAAAGGTTTGCTAGCATAAACAATAATGGCTCTAATACTTTCTTGATCAACAATTCTTTTAACTAATAAAAAGGTTTGCTTATTATGTAAGGTTAATAAATGATTAATAGAAGGCAAATTATTTTTAACAAATTTAATTTCCACAATATCAGATCAAATTTTTGTTATTTTTCCTGTTTCAGTCATTATCTATCACCTACCTTTTTAGCTAATTCTAAAAGAATATTTTCTGTAAAAGGAATAAAGCTGTGAGCATAATCCACTTTTCAACCTAAATTTAAATAATCGGAATATTGTTGTAAAGCAAAAGCAAAATAATCTTTCATCAATTTATCATCATATGGTTGATTTAATTTAATGGTTTCAAAAGCTTTATTCGCTTCAGGATAATAATTAATTAAATTATCTAGAAACACTAAAGCTCTTTGTTCATCTTTAATTCCTTTAAAAATATCTCAAGAAATCAACTTAGTCATAAATAAAACAAAATTATATGAATATAAAGAATAACCCTTTTGTAAAAACATTTTATCTATAATTTTTCCACGACGCAATAATGAAGCTGTTTCTTTATTAAGTTCATAATCTAACATAGCTAATTTCAAATGATGTTTATATTTTCTAAAGATTTTCCCAATTTCTCCCGCTACTTTAGTAATAGTTCTAGTTTGTACACTTGAACCAGTTCTAGAAACAGATAAATCAATATTTATAGCTGGTAATTTACCAGCGGCAAATAAGTCGGTACTTGTAACTATTTGTCCATCAGTAATAGAAATAACATTAGAAGAAATTAAACTGGTAATATCACCATCTACTGTTTGAATAATAGGTAAAGCTGTAATAGTTTTTCTATTAACGAATGAACCTGATCTTTCTAAAAGTGAAGAGTGAGCAAAGAACATATCTCCAGGCATAGCTTCTTTTCCTACTGGTTTATCAGTTAATAAAGCTATTTCTCTAAAAATATTTGAATGTTTTGTTAAATCATCGAAAACAATCAAGACATCATCATTTTGTGAAATATTTTCAGCATGAGCCATTCCTATATAAGGAGCTAAATATTGTTCATAAGCACTAGAAGATGAAGCATCTAAAATAATAGTATTTTGTAAAGCATTATATTGTTTTAAAGTTTCATACAATTTAGTTAATGTTTCTCTTTTTTGACCTATAGCAACATAAACACATTTAACATTGTTTTTTGCTTGATTAATAATAGTATTAATTGCAATGTGAGTCTTTCCTGTTTGACGATCACCAATAATTAATTCTCTTTGTCCTTTACCAATGGGAATTAATAAATCAATAGAAATAACCCCTGTATAAAGTTGTTCATTTAATGGTTTAACGGTCATTAAATTATGAGCTAAACCAAAAATAGGATGTTTAGTAGTTAATTCTTTATCATTTTTTTGTTCACCATTAGCATATGGTCAAATAATATTTCCATATATATCAATGATTTTTCCAAAATAATTTTCCTTTGTTAAAATTAAAGTTTCTTCATTAGATTCAATAATCTCTTCTCCAATTTTTAAAGAAAAATTATTTTTATTAGTTAAAAGATATGCTTCTTTATCGGTAGAACTAATCAAAAAGAATTTAATATTAGCATCTCTTTTTAACTTAAAAATTTGATTTTGTTTATAAATATATTCTCCACTTACTTTGACTACATAATCAAATATGGCTTCTATTTTCGGATTTAATTTTGTTGTTTTTTCCATATTAAATTCCTTTCACTCCTGCTAATAAAATGCTTCCAGCAGTTAATAAACCTAAAGCAATAGCAAGGATAATTAAACTAACAATAAGTAAATATTTAGCGTTTTTATCTTTGAATTTTCATCCAAATGCTAATCCACTCACAATCAATAAAACTACTCCAATAGTTAATAAAGCAATAGCAATATTTTTCTTAACTTTAACATTTTGTTTCTCTGTTTCATTAAGAATTTCTTTAGCTAATTCATAAGATTTTATAAAGTTATCTTTTAAGGTTTTATCTGTTGTAATGCTCTTATTTATAGCGATATTTGAAAAAATATTAAAGGTATTTACAATTTTTTTAGTAAGAGCTAAATACTCATCATATCATTTAAATAAATCAAAAGTTCTTGAGCTAATTAAAGCATTAAGTTTAAAAATATCCTTTTTATTCATTTCAAATAAATTAACAATGTTATCTACTGAACCATTAACTGATTTTACATTTTGTGCGAGATATTTTTTATTAAACTTAATAACTTCTTGGAATTGATCATGAACTGCTTCAAAAGCTTGTGGAAGCAATTGCCAAAAAATACTTGAATTAATTTTTAAACTTGATAATGTAGACAATAAATTATATATAGTGCTATTTGTCATCTCATAAAAAATATTTTTGTTTGATTTAATATTTTTAAAATTTTCATCAATTTTTTTATTCTCTATTTTTTCAAATGAATTTTCTTTACGAGATAAAGTCATTTTGGTAGCAGATTCAACTAAATTAAATAAAGCGTTTTGAATAAATTGATTTTTAATTTTTCCATAATCAATTTTGTCATCAATTCCTAAAGCACTAAATAATTTTGAAAAGGTTTCTTTAGTAGCTTTAATTTGATTTTGTTTTAATGCATTTCAATCAGCTAAATGATTTAATTTAACATCACCTAATGTATAACTTCTTGTTAATTTTGGATTAACCCTATCAGTAATATGGACAATCATATTAGCAATATTATTTTCTCCATTAGAATCAAAACCAAAAACTTTATATTCATATCTTGTGTTTATTGGATTATTAAAATAAAACATTTTAGATTTTTTTATTTCATCTCCACCATCAAATAAACTTTTTAAAAGAGCAGAACCATAAGTTGAATAATCTTTTGTGGTGTAAGGCGCTAAAGTTGGAAGACTTTGAATTTTTTCTTCTAAATCTTTGATTCCTGGAACATTAGTATCACCTGGAACTAATGGAGGAATTGAAGGAGGATGATTTGGTTTTTCTTCTTGTTGTTTAGGCTCTTCTGATTCTTGATTTTGAGTTAAATCAAAATCAACATATCTTGGTCTAATTTTACTATATATATAATCTCTTCAACTGTTAAAACCTTGAGGGAGAGTAATAGATAATTTTCCATATACATCTTTTTGTAATTTAACATCTTTATCAATTTGTGGAACATCAGATTCATCAAAAATAATTGATTTTAATTTTTTAATAAGTTCATTAGAATATTTTTTAATAGATGCTAAAAATTTTGCCTTTGTAAACCCATTTACTTGATCTTTTTGAGTAATTTTTTTCTTTCCTTTTGGTTCAATAGCAAAAGAATAATCTAAAGGAGCTTGATTCCCTATTTTTACTTCTTTATAAACTTTTCCGTTGTAGTCTATATCACCATAGTTATATTTTTTATTTTTAGAAATAACATAAGGAAAAACTATATGAAAACCATATCTTTCAGGTTCTTTTTTAATATATTGTTTGTGATCTTCAAAATATTTTAATAATTCATTAAAATAAAATAAGTTTTGAATTCTATCTTTAAAATTTCCACTTTGATTTTCTAATAATTCTTGATATTTAGATTTAATAAAGTTTATAGCTTCAGCTATAACTTTATCCATCATTTCTTCCATTTCTTTCTTAGCAGCTGGTTCAAATTGTCCAAATTCAGGATCTAAAGTAGGTTTTTTATCTTTTTCTTTATTATTAGTTTCAGCGCTAACTGAAGAAACAATAGGTAAAGTAGAAATCAATGCTGTAGAAGATAAAGTTAATATAAATTTAAACTTTTTTTTCATATTAATTATCCTCCATTAAATTAAACATTTTTTTCATCCTCATTATATATTCTTCATATTTTAATTGTTCTAATAATAAAATTTCATCAATTGAAAGTCCAATATCTTTTTTTATTTCCATTTTGCCAATTTTCTTTTTTAGTTTTTTAAATTCAACTTCATCAATAGTTTTTCTTAATAAGGAAACATAAAATTGTTTAGTAGAAAAAGTATCAATATTAGCTATATTATTTTTAATTAAAATGTTTGAATTTTTTAAAAATAAGAAATATTCTTTATTCATTTGAATATCAATAATTTTAATAAGAATTTTTTCATAACTACAAATAGTATTGTTTTTTAATTCATGAAATTCATCTTCATCATTTACATTAACAAACATTTTGGCTTTTGGTATAAAGTGTTCTCCACTAGATAAAAAAGAAATGTTTATTTTTAAAAAATCTTCATTCATAAATATCCTTTCTTTGTTATCTTAGATATCTCTTTTACTTCTAGTCAAAAGAGTAATTTCTTCAATTTGTTTTTCACTTTTAATTCTAGAAATTTGTTTATGTAATTTTGTTTTTTCATCATCAACTTGTTTAATAATTTTGTTAGTTGTAACTAACCCATTTTTAGAGCTATAAAATGATGATTCACATATTAAAGCATTAATAGAATTTTCCAAAAATATATTTATTTCAGTATTTATAAAATCATTAATATTAGGATATATTTTATATTTTGAAATATCCATAATAGAAGTTAAATCTTTATAATTAGCATTAACAAATTTATCTATATCAAACTTATTTATAGGCAAAACGGTAAAAAATCCATCATAATTTTTATTTGAATTAATTACAAACCTTACATTGGCATATACACCTGAAGCAAAAAGTATTTTGGTAATAGTGACTAATTCATTTGACAAAAATTTATATTTGTTATCATTAGGAAAATACTTCAAAATATTAAATTGGTTTTTTTCACAAAATTCTTTTGCATGATTTCCTATAACTATAAAATCGTCTCTTTTTTTATAGTTGTTTTGAATAATATTTTTTTCATATCTTGAATACGAATCAGTATTATATTTTTGTTCTTCTGTTATATAAACTCATAAATTTTTATTCATTTTTTTTGTTAAAAAATTAAGTTTATTAAATATTGTTCTTTCATTTAATAAATCATTTTTTACATTGTATTGTTTTTGAATAGATAAAATAATTCTTTTATTCAAAATAGCATTTTTAGTAAAAAAAGATAGTTGTTGATTCAATTTCATTATTTGAATCAAGAAAATATTTTTTTCATTATTTACTTTCAAAACTAAATTATTTAAACTATTTATCTTTTGTTCTATTTTCTTTAAATGCATTATTTATCCTTTTTAGTTTTTTCTTCTGGAATATAAGCACAAATTGATTTATCAAAAACAATTATTAAAGTATTTGTTTGTGGAGAAATAAAAATAATTACATTTGGAAAAATTTCTAAACATTTTCACTGTAATACATTTTGTTCTATTTCTTTATTAAGAGAAGTTAAAAAATTATTATATTGCTCATCATTTGATTTTGAAAATACTATTGATTCATTATTTGAAGTTTCATTATAAACTATCATAGGAACTAAAGCATTAGAAGAAAATTTTAAATTTACGTTAAAAGTAATTATGAATTTAGAAAAAATTACATCTTTTTTTTCTAAAAAAGCTGATGAAAATTCATTAAAAAATCTTTTATAAATATCTGATTCAAAGCCTAAATTATTATTAAATAATAATGAAGACATAAATTTGTCATAAGATATAAAATTAGTTGACATTTTTGCTTGTTCATACACTTGATAAACATCAAAGTAGTTATTTATTCCCAATGATTTTTTCATTTTTCTCCTTTTCTTTATTAGTTTTTATAATAATAAATAATAATTTAGCTATCATTATAAATTCTAATGCTATTAATATTGATATATTAAGAACCAATAATATTTGTACAACAGTTAATCTATAAACAATGGTCATAAAGAAATAATTACCATATTTACTTGAAGTTAAAACATAATTTAATCCAAAAACAAATAATGTTAAACAAATAAACAATAAGATAAAAATAAACATTATTAAAATATATAAATCTATTTTTTTGTTCTTTAACCAAAAAATAAAAAATACAGCAAGAGATGATAAGGAAGCAAAAAAAGTATTTATAGTTAAAACTAATGAATCTTCATTTAAAATTCCAGTAACTAATAATGAAGTTCAAATCAATAATTGAGTTGAAATAAATAAAAATAAATTATTTAAATTACCATTAATTTTAATTTTATGAAAGAAATTAACAAAAATATAAAGTGCTGTTATAACCAATACAAAGAATATTTCTAAAAAATATAAATATTCTTTTTTAACTTTAATACCAAAAATATTGTTTAAATTATGTTTATAAGTAAATACTTTGATAAATCAAATCAATAATGAAACAATAAAAGTAAAAATTAAATAAAATTTATTTTTTAGATATGGAGCATTATATTTTTTATATATGATAAAAAATATCATTTCATAATTTGTTGCTATTATTAAAGTAAATAAAACAGCAAAAAATAAAAGAAGTAATAATAAATTTCCAACTGCTTTTATAGTAAATAAATTTCTTATTCAATTAAAAAATTTATTTTCATAAAATAAAACATTTTTTGAAGTTCCTGAATGAACTCATATATAAGATAAAGTAATTACTAAAACTAACAAAAGTAATTGAGCAATAATGGGAACAATAACAATAGTTATATGTTTATACAAAATTGGTTCATTTTTTCTTTTATTAAAATAATTTGTAATAGTATATGCTGTATTTATTGCAAACAAAGCAACTAATAAATTAATTAAATTAACTATTTTGCTAGGGTATATTTCAAAATAACCAAAAAATAAACCAAAACTTATAATAGTAATAGATAAATAGATAAAATACCAAGGAATATATTTTTTAATAATTGCTTTGTTTAAATATAAATTATTGTAATTCTTAACAATAGAATAAAAATAAACAAAACCTATCACTAAAAATCTAAAAATTATTAAAGCATTTAATTGTTCTAAAGATTGACTTTGAAAATTAAATAAATATCTTAAATTACTTGGAATAAGCATTTTTACAGGAAAAATAGATTTATTCATAAGTATTAATAAAATTGTTGTTAATAAAACCGTAATTCCTAACAATGAATAATTTAAAATATTTTTAATTAAAGAATTATTTGCGTTTCCTTTAATTGTCTCTTCATCTTCATAAATAATACGCTCAGAAAATGAATTAATTTTTTGTTCCATATGCCCCCTTACATAAAAATAAAAGCGAAATGTTTCCCGCTTTTATTAATTATATTAATTAAATTTATATTCTTCAGGAATGTTTTCTACACCGTCTTCAAATAATCCAGTTTTATAATCTTTTCCATAAGCATCTAATAATGCTTTACGGTAAGAAGTTGTTTGGTTTTGTCCACCACCATAAATTAAATCATATTGAGGTAAATTATATTGTCCATATAGTCCATTATAATCATAACCTTCTGATCTAAAGGCAGCTGCTAAACCTGTATGCGCTGAACTGTTTGAAACATGATAAACACCAACTAACTCATTGTTTTGAGTTCTTACACTAGAACCAGATGCTCCACCAACAGGAGCATAATGTCTAATTGCATATTCAAGCCCCATAGCTATATATTCTTTATTGTCATTAGATTTATATAAAGAATTACCAGTATGCGGAGCTGAAATAAATGCATCTACTAATCCAGGTTTATCTGTAAATGAACGATATCCTAAAGCATAAGATAAATAATTACCTCTTTCAGTCTTGGATTCAGGTCAAGTATTTCCTGTTAGTTGATTATAGAAACGATAATCAGAGTTAGTTCATAAAGAGAAATTATATTGAGTACGATACTTAATTTGATCTTCATCAATATATTGTCTTAAGAAATAATCTCCTGTTGAATTAGGATAACCAACAGCAAAAAGTTCATCCTTTTGTTTGTATCATTCAGGATTATCTTTTGGTGTAGTTAAAGGATAATCAATTTTTGAATAATCTTTTAAATATGAAGTAGATTTAAATTTAACTCTATCACCTTTATTAGCATCTTCTGCATAACCATTAGTCATCATTTTAGCTAATTCATGTGGGTTCATATTTTTATATTGAGCACTATTTACACTACCATTAATATTTCCGGTCACACTTGATAAAGTCATTTTTTCAAAATCAACTTCAAAGATAGAAAAATCTAAAAATTCTTCAGTATCTTTATATTTTTCTTTTTGTTCATCATTTAGATAATCACTAGGTTTAGTACTTAAAAAGTTTCTAGCTGAATAAATGGTTTTTACACCATTGTCTTTCATATAGCCTTCTGGTTGATCTTTTCTTACAAAAGAGAAGGTGTTAAAATTATCATCTAAATTAGTTAATCTAAATGTTGTTTTTTCACGGGCAGTATTCATTAATTTTAAGAATGATAATACTGTGGTTTTATCATTCAAAGCATCAGCAACATGTAAGTTAGTGCCAAAATATCATTTAGTAGGATATTTGCCATCTGCACGTTTTTCATAATCCATTACTCACATAGTACCAGAAGTGGTTCTATATTTTCTTTCAGCTTTATTTTCTTCATTGGTTATAGTTACACCAAAAGTTTGACGTGCTGTTCTTAAATAATTTTTGTTTGGTAAAGTTCTAGCTAAACCATTAATTTGGAATGGATTTCTACCACCTAAAGAATCAACTCATGAAGGTCCTTTAATAGTTTCTTCAGAAGCCATTGCTAAACCTTTAAAATTGCCATCTGAATCATAAGTAGGAACAGTATAACCTTTTCTAGCAGCACTTTCATAACTATCTTGATTTAAAGTTTTTGCTTTTTCATTAAAATTATTAATACCCTTTTGATTATATTTAGATTTCAAATCCGTTCTAACTTCATCTAATGGTTTATTCATTTGTTGTGCTTGTAAAGCTTGTAAATATTTTTTATTATCTAAATCATATCTTTTTTGTTGATCTGCGTTAACATATTCTTGAACACTGTCAGGTTTTAAAGTATCAGCAGAACAACCTGGAATTTTTCCGTTTTCATCTGCTCCATAGGGACTTGTAGCAAAACCAGAAAGACTAACAACCTTATTGTAGATTTGTTTTGTTTTCTTGTCTATAAGTTTTAAAGATAACTTAAATTGACCTGTTTTATTACAAGTGTTATAGTCAACAATAACGTCTAAAACTTCAATATCTAACTCATTTTTATGTTCTTTAACAATAACGTCAATGCCTTTATCAAAGTTATTTTTAACTTGAGTGGGTAATAATTTACTATATTCTTTATCAGCTAAATGATGTGCCTTCAATTTAAAATCAAAAGTTTTTTTAAATTCAACATTATTAACAATATTTTGAAATTCAGTAGTTAAATCTTTTAAATCACTAAAATTTTTATCCTGTTGAGTTTGAGGATTTGATGGATTGCTAGGATTATTTGGTTTGTTAAGATTATTATTTTCATCTTTTGGTTCTTTTTCTTTAGCTTTTTCTACTTCATTTTTTTCACATTTAAGAGATAAAGCAGGCACTAATGAAACACTAGCTAAAAATAAAGGAAATAATATTTTTTTATTTTTCATTATATTTTCTCCTTCCTAAGTAAAATCTAATGATTCGCCAGATGAAACATTAAATCCTGCATTTTGCAATTGCGCTTTTAATTCTGTAGCATCTTCATCAACAATAACTTCTCTATTTCTTAAAGATTCAGCATAATTAAATAAAATATTTAAGTTTGATAATCCATCACTTGTTAATCTAGTTTTTCCTGTAATTTTAACTTTTGAAGTTAAATTCCCATTACTAAATAAAATTTTAGTTTTTGGTGGGGTAGGTTCATTTAATACTAAATGTCTATTAAATCCAGCTTCATTTAAATCTTCTGATGAAATATCAAAAGCTGTCCCACTACTATAAAGTTTTAATCTTCTTAATTTTCTTGGTTTTGAATTAGAAGATTTTAATTTATCATGAAATTCTAAACCTCTTAATGATCTAAGTTCTTTTACTCTACTTAAATCTAAACCTTGTGGATAACTATTACCCGTTTCTTTATGGTCAGGATCTAATCCAGGACCAAATCCGCCTTGGAAAATTGGTTCATTATTTCTTACTCAATAAACCATTCTTAAACCATCATTAATTCTTTTTAACTTATCTGCTAAAGTAGCACCATTTAAATTGTAATCAACTTCATCAAATGCTAAAGTATCAAAAGTAATTCTTGTAGCTATATTTGAACCTGGTTTATAGTCGAAGCTTACATTGTAATCATTGTTATTAATTCATTCTACATTTCTTAAAGCATTAGGATTAATTGATCATTCATCTAATAATGAATTACCTAAAGTATAAAGTCCTAATTCTTTAATCTTTTTCTTTTGAAGAGCAATAAGTGAAGAAGTATTAGCAGCACCCGCATGAAAGAATAATTCTAATAATGGTAATTTGTCAGGCATTTCTTCTAAGATTTGTTCAAATCTTTGATTTGAATCAAATTTACCCATATTTCTTATTCTGTAACCTGTAATGTTTACATTAGCATCTTTTAATTTTTTAATTAATTCTTTAGCTTTTTCATAACCTTTATTATTTCCAGCATCAATATCAACTATATAACCTTCATTCATTTGACCATCTTCAGGTTTTTCTCTAGTTAATTTATTAACTGTGATACCATCTCCATTTTCAACACCATATTTGTGAAATTCTGAAGTTGCATCAGTTTTCTTTCATCCTGGATATTCACCATGTTGAGCTTGTCAAGGAGTTCTAGTTTGGGTTCCTTCATAGTTAAATACTCTACGATTTTTATTATCATTAGCAATTCTTGAAGTTACACCATTATATCCATCAGGAGGAGAAGCGGCATAAGAATCTATTTCACCGTTTTCATTAATGTAAGCATTATCTGGATCAGGAGTTAAACCTTCTTTAAGGTATTTATCAGCACCAGCTGATAATTTTGTAAATTTATCGAAATCTAAATTTTTATACAATCAAGCATACTTGTGATCTTTTGTTCTAAATTTTTTGTTAGGAAATTCTGATTTAGCTGGTTCTTTTAAAAAGTTTACAACATTAGGAGAATCAAATAATCTTTGGAATTTTTGTCAAATTCTATCATATCAATATCTATTATTTCTTCCGATGCTTTCTGCTTCTTCATCTGATTTAGCATCTTCTATATCCCTTAATAAATCATTAACGGATCCACTTAATCAAGAAGGGGTTAATCCACCTTTAGCAATTCCTAAACTTTTTTGTCTTAATTCTTCTGTTACATGAACGTTTTTAATTTTTCCAACAGTTTGATTAGTATAAGGATTAGGATTTTGTAATCCATTTTCTTTATCATATTCAAATGTTTGTCTTGGAGCTGGTTCTTCAACCTCTGCATCTACTAAAACACCATTTATATATATTTTTTTGGTTACAGTACCAGGAGATGGTTTAGGAATAGGAGCTGGTTCTGGTTTAGGTTGAGGTGTTGGTTTAGGGGTGGGGGTGGGGGTTGGAGTAGGTTCTGGTTCTGGAGTTGGAACAGGACTAGGAGTGGGTTTAGGTAATTCTCTTAAATTATTATCAGTAATAGAAGGATCAGCACCTGTATAATCTAAATTATCTTTTGGAATTAAATTAGGTTTTGCGTTAGTTCTTCTTGAAAAATATCTATTTGAATTTTGATTACTTGTATTATAAAAAATTACACTAACAAGTGTTGAAGTAGAAACTATTCCACCTAATGTCATTAATAATATTTTGTTTTTTCTTTTATTAAAAAATTTCATAAGCACCTCTTTAATATATATATATATATATGGAGTGTCATAACAACTAATATCCCCCCCATTTTTGAGAAATATATTATATATATTAAATATACAAATTAATTAAAAGTAAATATTATTTTATTAATTTATTTCCATTTTCTCCATATTGTTCTATATCATAGGGCAATAAAGATAAAAATTATATTAAAAATTTATAATAAATTCTTATTTTTTTACTAAAAAAATGTAAAAAATAAAGCCATTTGCTATGGCTATATCTTAAAAATATATGTAATTTTATTTGTCAAATTCATTAATAAAATATCAATATCTTTCTGATTTATCTAATTTTTTGATTTCAAAAGTTTTATAAAAAATAGAAAAATCATAATCAAACACAAATGGTAATCATTCTTTTTTTCAATTTTTAGTTTCTTCTAATCATTTTTTAGTTTCATTATTAGAAATATCATATTTACTTTTTTTATAAATTTTAAACATATGTGTAGCATATAATTGGCCTGAATGAGGTTTAGCTTGATTGGTGTATTTTTCGTCATTTGTAAAGAAAATAAAAAAACTTTTAGCTATTTCACTTCTATCCATTAAATTGTTCAAAGTTTGTAAATCAAAATATATATTTACATTTTCTGTATACACAAAATTATTTTGATATATATTTTTAAATTTTAATTCTATAGGGAATAGTAACTCCTCATTATTATTAAAATATCTAATAACAATATCAACATAATTGTTATGCCGATTATTATTTTTATCAACTAAAGGAATGTTATATTCAAGAGAAACTATAAATTTTTCACCTATAGCATATATTTCACTTTGCAATAAATCATCTATTATTTTTGCTAAATTATGTTGAAATGTAGCTTCTTTTTCCGGTTCAAGATAACCATATTTTAATTTTGCAATATAAATATTTATCGCTTTATAAATAATTTTTGTTACTCTTGTTTTTATATCTGCTATATCTAATATTTCCACTTCTTGTATTTCTGAAATATTTATTTTTTCTTCCATTTTTTCTCCATACCTTTAAAATTACTTATATAAAAATTGTAAATTCCTTTGTAGAATTTACAATAAATATTATTTTTTATTTTTAATAATTTGTTTTTGCTTATTAGTTATTCCAAAAGATTTATGTTTTAATGTAATAAATAAACTAAAAAATAAAATTGAACTTCCTAATAAAACTAAAAACATTACATAATCTTTTAATTTATATCCAAAGAAAAAGGTATCTGATCCATAATAAGTAACTAAAATGTTTATCATTCTTCTTTTGCTATATTCATCTCAAGAATCTACAAAAGATTTAACATGGTCAATAGTACTTTGCATAAAGATTTTTTTAAATAATCCTACAGAATAAGTTCCGGGTATAAATAAAGTGGATTTTTGAACAAAATTAGGTAATAATGATAAAGGAATATAAGCTCCCACAACAAAACCAGCAACTACTCCTATTACTGTATTAAATATTGAAACTTGTGAATTTTTTGTTAAAAAACTAACAATTAAAATAAATATTGTGGATGCAGAAATAACTGAAACTAATATAACTAACAATCCATAAAATAAATATAAAACACTTATAAAATATGCTTTAGCAATAACTAAATAAATAATAATTACAAAGTATAGAATTGTATTAATTATCATAGAAGTAAATATAGTAGAAAGAATATAACTAGCAAGAAGAATATGTTTTTTAATTGGTGCAGCTTTAAAAGTATAATCTATACCAGAAATTTTATCATCAACACTTTTTCCAGCAATTCCTAAAGTAATAGTAATAATAGAAACTGACATTAGTCCACTAAACATTCAATTCAAGGATATCTGTGTAGCTAGTGTTTGAACATCACTAGCATGTTGTTTAAAAATCCCTTCGGTAAAATTATTAGTAAAATTTGATATTTGCACATTTTTTAAAAATAAAATAAAAAGTAATAAAACAATTAAAGGAGAAATCAAAGAAAATAATAAAGTAAATTTATCTTTTATAAAACTTAAAAAATGTCTTTTACTTAAATGGAATAATTGTATAAAATCTAATTTCATTTTTCTTCTCCATATGCTACATTAAGAAATACATCTTGCATGTTACCTTTAATAATTTCAATATCTTGCAATAAATCTTTAATATCATTATTATTTTCTATTATGTTGCTAATATTATTAATTTTTACTAAGTAACAATTGTTTTTATAATCAACATTATTAAAATATTTTTTAAGTTTTTGATTATCTTCTTGATTAAATTTTTTATAAATTTTCAAAATATTAGATGAAAATTTATTTTTTAATTCATTTGGTGTCCCTTGTGCTATTATCTTACCTTCTTTAATAAAAATAATGTCATCTGCTAATTCTGCTTCTTCCATATAATGTGTTGTCAAAAAAATAGTAATATTTTCTTTATCAATTAAGGTTTTAATTGCATTCCAAACTTTTTCTCTATTTATAGGATCTAATCCTGTAGTTGGTTCATCCAAAAATAATAACTTAGGTTCATTAATTAGTCCATAAGCAATATCAACTCTTCTTTTTTGACCACCTGATAATTTTTGATATTTAGATTTTAAAATGGGTTTTAAATCAAGTAGTTCATCTAAATAAGTTAATTTTTCTTTAAACAATGATTTAGATATTCCAAATAATAAAGCTTTAATTTTTAAATTTTGATATACAGAGAGTTCTTTATCTAGACAAGAATTTTGGAATACAATGCCTATTTCTTTTTTAATATCTAAACTATTCTTATCAATATCTTTACCTAAAACTTTAATATCACCAGAAGTTCTTTCTAAAACTTGGCAAAGGATATTTATGGTAGTAGATTTTCCTGCACCATTTAATCCTAAATAACAAAATACATTTCCTTTCTTCACCTTGAAAGATAAATCTTCGATAACTGTTTTATTTTTATATTTTTTTGATAAATGTTCTATTTCAATAGCATATTCTATATTTTTATTTTCCATAACTTTATAAGTATAAAGTAAATTAAAAATATGAAAAAATATTTAATTATAATCGTAAAAAATATAGAATTCTATAAAAAACAAGATTATAAAACCAAATAAATGATTATTTTTATATAATTAAATCGTAAAAAATATAGAATTCTATAAAAAAGTTGGTAATATGATAAAAAGAGATATATATTTGCAACAACTAATTAATGCTAAACACAATGGGTTTTGCAAGGTTATTACTGGAATTAGAAGAGTAGGTAAATCATATTTATTAAAAAATATATTTTATAAACATTTAATTGAAAGTGGAACAAATGCTGATAATATAATAATTATAGAATTAGATGATATTTCTAATGCTAATTTAAGAGAACCTTTTGCTTTATGAAATTTTTTATTAGATAAATTAAAAAATAAAGAAGAACAATATTATATTTTTATTGATGAAATACAACTTGTTAACACAATAATAAATCCTGTTTTTACAAATAATCAAAAAATATTAGCTAAGGAAACGGATGAAAATTCTATTTCCTTTGTCGATGTTGTTCTCGCTATTTCTAAATTAAAAAATGTAGATTTATATGTTACTGGAAGTAATTCTAAATTATTATCTAAAAATATTCTCACACAATTTCGGGATAAAGCAACTAATATTCATCTTTATCCTCTTTCTTTTAAAGAATATTATGATTATTTAAATGGCGATAAATATGAAAGATTCTACAACTATATGATTTATGGGGGTATGCCACTATCTGTATTAAAAAATAATAATTTCGAAAAAGAAAAATATTTAAAAGAACTTTTTAAAACAACATATATAAATGATGTTATTGAATATAACAAATTTAAAAAAAATGAATTTTTAGATGAATTATGTGACATTATAAGTTTTTCTACAGGTCAACTTTTAAATACACAAAAAATTTCCAACATTTTTAAAAGTAGAAAAAAAGAAAATATTGGTAAAGAAACCATTGATAAATATATTAAATCTTTTGAAGAAGCATACATAATTTCAGAAGCAAAAAGATATGATATAAAAGGAAATTCAACAATTGGTTCAACTAGAAAATATTATTTTTTAGATACCGGACTTAGAAATGCAAGGCTTAATTTTACTTCATTAGATATAGGACAAATATTAGAAAATGTTATCTATAAAGAATTACTAATTCATAACTATAATGTAAAAGTAGGAACTTTTAATCAAGTAGAAAAAAATAACAATAAAAGCATATTAAAAACTTATGAAGTAGATTTCTATGCTACAAAAGGAACTGATACTTTATATTTACAAGTAACCGATAATATAGATGAAGAAAATTTAAAATTAAGAGAAATAACTCCTTTTAAATTTATTCGCGATTCTAATATTAAAATCATTTTAGTTAATAGACCTATACAAAAAATGAAATTAGAAAATGGAATAATTGTTTGAGGGATTATAGATTTTTTACTAAATTTAAATTAAACAAAAAAACATATTACAGTTGTTTATAGCGTAATATGTTTTTTTGTTCTTGTTATTTATTAATGTTTTCTCATTTTCATTCTTTAACTTCGGGAATATCAGTTCCATATTCTCTAATATATTTATTATGGAACTCTATTTTTTCTTCCATTGTTTTCATAAATAATTCTGCTTGTTCTTTATAAACAATTTTAGCAGCATCACTAGCTATATGGAATCTATCCATATGGCTTAATTGACGAATATCAAATGAAGTAGTAATATCACCATTTTCACGATATCCGTGAAGTACTAAATTATGATTATTTCTTAAGAAAAAGATGTCTCTTAATATTCCTTCATAGCCATGAAAAGCAAAAACAATTGGTTTATCTTTGGTAAAGATTTTATCAAATTCTTCATCTGAAAGACCTCTAGGATCAACTGAAGGATGTCTTAATTTTAATAAATCTAATACATTAACAAATCTAATTTTTAATTCTGGATATTCTTTATGTAATAAAGAAATAGCTGCTAACGACTCAATAGTAGACTCTGTACCAGAAGCAACCATTACTAAATCAGGAGTTTCATTCGTTTTACAATTTGAAGCTCAATCAATAATTTTTAGACCTTTTTCTACTAATTCTTCTGCTTCTTGTATATTAAAGAATTGATATCTTGGTTGTTTTGAAGCAATAATTAAATTAATAACATTTCTTTCTTTTAATGATTTAGCCATTGTAGCTAATAATGTATTAGTATCAGCAGGTAAATATTCTCTAATAAGTTCAGGTCTTTTATCTGCTAAATGTCCTATAAGTCCAGGATCTTGGTGTGTATAACCATTATGGTCTTGTTGAAAAGCATTTGAAGTAGCAATTAAATTTAAAGATGGGTAATCTTTTCTTCAAGAAACTTCTTTAGCTTTTTTTACTCATTTCATATGTTGAGTAAGCATTGAATCTACAACTCTTAAAAATGATTCATATGAAGCAAAAATACCATGTCTTCCTGTCAAAACATATCCTTCTAAAAATCCTTCTGCTTGGTGTTCTGATAATTGTGAATCAATTATTCTTCCTGAAGGAGACATAAACTCATCTAATTTTTTATCAATCTTATCTAGCCATTGACGATTAGTTACTTTAAACATATTATAAAGTCTATTTGATTTAGTTTCATCAGGTCCAAAAACTCTAAAGTTTGTTGGGTTTTTAACAACCAAATCTGCAAAATATGTCCCTAATTCCACCATATCTTGTGCTATTTTTTCACCAGGTTTTTGAATATCTAAAGCAAATTCTTTTCAATTTCCTAAATTTAATTCTTTAGGGTTTAAACCACCATTTGCTACTGGATTCATTCCCATTCTTCTATTTCCTTTAGGAGCAATTTCAGCAAATTCGTTTTTTAATTTTCCATCCTTATCAAATAATTCAGAAGGTTTATATGAAAGTAATCATTTTTCTAATTCATCAATATGTTCCATTTTTTCAGCACTTACAGGAATAGGAACTTGGTGAGCTCTAAAGCTTCCTTCAATTGATTCATCATTTCATTTTTTTGGGCCTGTTCATCCTTTAAGGGTTTTTAAAATAATCATAGGTCAAACTGGTCTTTTAGCTAAAGTAGCATCTTTTTTTCTAGCTTGCTCTTGAATTTTTTTAATTTTTTCAATAGCATAATCCATTATTTCTGACATTTGTTTATGCATTATTTCAAATTCATGACCTTCAACAAATAAAGGTTCTCATCCCATTCCTTTAAAATACATTTCCAATTCTTCATTAGTTCTTCTTGCTAGAATTGTAGGATTAGATATTTTCCCGCCATTTAAATGCAAAATAGGTAAAACTGCTCCATCTGTAACAGGATTAATAAAAGTATTTGAAAACCAACCTGTTGCTAAAGGTCCTGTTTCAGCTTCTCCATCTCCAACTACTGTAGCTGCAATAACTTCTGGATTATCTAAAATCATACCTGTTGCATGTGAAAGTGAATAACCTAATTCACCACCTTCATGAATAGAACCTGGAGTTTCTGGAGCAGCGTGAGATGCAGTTCCTCCTGGAAATGAAAAGTTTTTAAACATAAAAGCTAAACCTTTTTTATCTTGAGTTATGTGTGGAAATAATTCTGTATAACTTTTATCAAGATATGAATTTGAAATCATAACTTGTCCACCATGTCCAGGGCCTTCAATATAAAACATATTTAAATCATATTTATTAATTACTCTATTTAAATGTGCATAAATAAAATTTTGTCCAGGAATAGTTCCTCAATGCCCAATTGGGTATATTTTTACATCATCTTTAGAAAGAGGAGTTTCTAATAAAGGATTATTTCTTAAATAAATTTGTGCTACCGATAAATAATTAGCTGCTCTAAATCAAGCATCAACTTTTTTTAAATATTCTTCTGTATCAAAAGTTGTTTTTTTCATTTTTTCTCCTTTGTGTTTACATTTTTGTTTATAAAAAGGGAATAAAAAAGCACCTTTTTATTCAAGAATGCTACTAATAAAATTTGCTAAATAATTATATATTAAATAACTATATAATATGATTATTATTTAATATATAAAGGAGATATATGAACAAAACACAAAGAGCATATATTGCTCAATCTATTCTTTATAGTGGAATTGTTTTTGCTTTAGCATTATGAGGTTTTATTTGAGTTATTATTGGGAAACAAATAAGAGATTTTGCTATAGCAATAGGTCCTCTTTCATTTGCATTAATGATTCAAATATTTATAGGTTATTTCTTTAATCCAATTTATACAAGAGCAAAATTAAATAACACTTGAGCAAGAGTTATTTTAATATTAATGACTATTGCTTTTGTATTTATAGTTTTATTATTAATTTATACTTTTTTAATTATTTTTGGTGCTATATCAGGTGGGGCTGCTAAAGGATTTGGAATTGCTGTTATGTGTTTAGTATGAACAACTATGTTACCTTATTTTATAGCAATAGTTATTTATGCTATTGGACATGCTAAATAAAAAAAATTATTAAAAATCCGCTTTTGCGGATTTTTATTATGCTTTAAATTCTTTTATTATTTTTTTAGAAATTAAATTTTTGTATTCATATCAATATTTAAAATAAATAATTTTTTTATCTTCATCTTTGGTTATTGAATAAAAAAAATTGTATTTCTTAATTTTGTTATGTATTACAAAATTGTCAATATTAATTTGATTAATAGTCTTATTATTGAGGTTTTTAAATTGAATATTAATTTTATTTAAATCCTGGTTAATATTTTTTTGGTTAACTTTACAACTAACAAAAACTAAAGGTAAAGGAAATATTAGTGAAACAGTTAATATTGTTTTTATTTTATTCATTTATCGCTTGAATAAAATAAACTTTATCATTTACCCAAACTGTATCACCAATTTTTATTTTTGAACTTCTACCAATAGGAGGTTTTCCATTTATTAAGATTTTTGTATTATTTAAAATTATTTTAGCAGCCCCACAACTATCAATAAAACCAATTTTTTTTAAAAATTGTCCTAATTTTATAAATTCACCTTTTATTTTTATATTCATTTTTATCTTCTTTTTGGAGTAATTAATTGAATTAAGTTAGGATCTTTTTCTGAAAGAATTAATATTTTTGAAATTTTTTCATCTATGTTCAGAGTAATATCACCTTCAAAAACATTTATAGCATCTTTTAAGAAAACAAAATTTAAATCAAATTCTAAAGAAGAACCTTCATCTAATTTAAATTTATTTGTTTTTGCAATTGAAGTTCCTATTTCTTTTACAAAAGTTTTTAATTCAAATTCTTTATTAGTTATTTTAACTTCTATTCTATTTTGTTTTTCATTTGTAACAACTGCAACTTTATCAATTAAATTCATAAGTTCAGCTTTATTAATTGTTATTTTATATTTAAAATTTGTTGGAATAACTTTAGTTAAGTTATAAAATTCCATATCAACAAAACGAGAAATAATTTTTGTGTTTTTATAAATAATACCTATTTTTAAATTATCATAATAAAGTTGAAATGAAGAAGGAACATCAGAAGGTAATAAATCTTTAAAATAATTATTTTCTAATGAAAAGTCAAAATTTTTAATTTCTTGATTTTTATTTTTTAATCAAAATGTTTCGTAAGCTAAACGATAAGTGTCAGTAGCACCAAAAATCATTTTATTATCTTCTATTTTTAAATTAATACATTTATAAATTATTTGCATATCTGAGCTAACAACTTTTTCGACATCTTTAATTCCTTTTTTAAATTGCTCAGATGGTATTTCAATTGTTTTCCCTGTATATTCAAAATCAATAGGTAAAAATGTTTCAACGTCAATAGTTGTTAATGAGTAATTTGTAAAACCCTCTGTAATTTCAAGGTTAGTATTATTAACTAGTTTGATATCGATTAATCCAGAAAGTTTTTTAATACTATTTTTAAATATTTGAGCTTGTATTAAAAATATACCTTCTTCATATATTTCAATATATTTTTCATCAACTTCTAATTCTTTTTGAATACTTTGGGTTCCATTTGAAGCAATTAAATATATTTTTTCATCTGTTATTTTTATTAAAACACATCTTAATGCATAATAAGCATTAATTGGATCTGTATATTTTGAAACAATTTCTAATGTTTTATCTAATAAATTTTTTTGAATTTTGAAATGCATATTTCCTTCTTTCTTAATATTTTCCTTATATAAATAATATATTTTGTTATTTTGTGGAAAAACATAAAAAATGTATATTTTATTATTTTTTTCGTTGTTTTTTCAACTTTTTAATGCTTTTAAAATGTTAATAAATCTATTTTACTTTGTAGATATCATTACTTAATATATTAATTGTTTTTGTAATTGATTTATCTGGCTCTTCTGCTTCTTTTTCTATTTTTTTAATAGCATTAATAATTGTAGAGTGGTCACGATTACCAAAAATTTTTCCAATTTGTTCTAATGATATTTCTAATTGAGTTCTAATTATAAAAATAGCTATATGTCTTGCTAAAACTATATCTTTATTTCTACTTTTACCTAGTATTTCTTTTCTACTAATTTTGTAATATTTAGCAACATGTTCAATAACTGATTCTGGAGTAATATTTTCTTTATTTTGAGCGATGTCTTTAAAAATAGAATTAAGAACCGCTAACGTATATTTTGAATTAGTTTGCTTAACAAATTCACCATAGAATTTTACTCTTTTAATTGCCCCTAATAATGCTCTTATTGATGTTGAATAGTTTCTTGTTAAAAATGCTTTTGCTTCTTTTTCTCAATTATCTGGATTAATATCATTTTGATTTAAAATAAAGTCCAATATTTTCATTCAATCATTATTATCAGGAGTTTTAATTTCTAATTGTAATCCTTGAGATAATCTTGTCCCAATTCTTAAATCAAAATTATTTGATAATAAATTAATAGGTTTATCAGCACAAACTATAGTTAATAAATTATTTGTTATTCTATAATCTAAAATATTAAAAATAGTTTGTACAGTAGCTTTTTTGTTTCCAATTCCATAACTTTGAAAATCATCAAACATTACCACATCAGCTTTATGAAAAGTTTCATGAATTGCCTTAATTTTATTTTGATCATTTTCTTTTAATAATGAAGCAATTTCTCTAGAAAAAATATCAGGATTTATATATTTAACAACTAAACCTTTTTTATCTAATTCATTACCCACAGCATATAGAAAGTGTGTTTTTCCTAAACCAGATTTACTATAAATAAAAATTAATTTGTAATCATTAATTGAATTTGAATTATCAACAATATATTTTCCTAAATGAATTACCGATTCATTAAATTTTGATTCAACATAGTTATCGAAAGTGAAATCTTTATTTAATGATGAACTTTCTTGTTTTTTAAAAGTTGAAACACTTTTAACTAACATTTTTGCTGTTATAGGTTTTTCTAAATCATCTATTTCTTTTATATTAGTTACTAATTTGTAATCATATGTTTGTTCAAAAGTATCTTTTAACGCTTTTAAAATAACTTCTTTGTAATAACCATTAATAAAATCTATGATAGCAGAATTTAATTTATCAGATGTTATATAAATAACATTATTGTTCCCAATTTTAACAATAAATAATGATTTAAAAAAATTATTAAAAGTCATTGGATCATTGATATCCATTGCTAGAGAGTTTAAAAAAGTAGAGGTTGTGGCCTTTAATTCTATTTTTTTTCTTGTTTCTTCATTATCAATTTTTTCCATAGCTATTTAATCTTACATTTAACAAAATAAAAAAAATATTTATTTTGTTTAAAAATAATATATTAACATTTTATTAACATAGTTATAAACATTGCTTTTATCTAT